>JACQXM010000018.1 GCA_016208685.1 Planctomycetota bacterium
CGGTGGCGGGCGGCTGCTTAGGATCCTTGCTGGCGGCGGATGGCAGCGACACCGGCCAGAGGTCGGGCCGCGCCCCGGCGCCGCGGCCTCGCCCGGTGCGCCTGCGCGGGGCCTCCACAGGGCGGCGGGAATCCCCGGGGCGTTTATGTCATTGAGGCTTGACCTCGGGGAGACCGCGCGGTATCGCGCGAACAAGCAAACGGTTATCGGCTGTGCCTGCCATTGTGTCCGTCTTGAGGAGGTATGTTGTCATGCCCAGAACCAGTCAGTGCAGGCTCATTATGCGCGCTGGCTTGGTCGTCGTTTGTGCCACCTGGTGTGTGACACGGGCTGAGCCGCGGATCGAGCTGCGGCCGCGGAAAAGCAACACGCCCTACACGCTGGTGGGCACCGACACCATCAACGTGGAGCCAGGATCGAGCGTGGAGCTCGAGATCATCTTCCGCGGCTGGGGCTCAGCGCCGGGCGGTCCGCAGCTCGGCGCCCTGCTAGCAACGCTGGATGGCTCCGGTTTCCTGGGTGCAAATGCGAACCCCGCGCAGCCGGGCGTAGACCTGAATCCGCGGGGGAACACGACCGAGTGCCCCCAACCTTTAGCCAGCAGCCCTTCGGGAGTTTGTGCGAGAGAAGCAGGGGCCTACTTTACCTTCGACACGTGCCTGCTCACTGGTGCGGACTGCAGTTTGAGCCCTGGGATCTGCTCCGGTGTAGGAAACTTCTGCGTAGACAACGCTCGGCTTGTGATCTCGTGCTGCAACCCACTGCTCGGCGTCTTGGCAGAAACGCTTGACTACGGTTGGGGAGGGGCGAGCTGCATCCCGGATGTGGGCGACGTAGACCCGGGCGTGGGCGCGGACCCACTTGCGTACGGATACTTCGGGACACTCATTGTTGACACCGCGGCGAACGCAGCGACCGTCTATACCCTCGGCTTCATCAGCGACGACACGGTTACGTTCATGAATGATCATCACGCCGCGCCGATAACCGGCGTGACGCTCGCCCCCGCGAAAATCAACGTCGGGCGCGGCACCTATTGGGCGCCGAAGAACCGCCATATCACCTTCGATCCTACGCCCTACGCCGGTCAGTCGGTGGCCTTCAAGGTCTCGCGCACGTTCCCGCCCGCGGGCGGAATCGGGTGGGTCGGCGACCCGAACGCCAACGACGTAGCGCGGGTGGTGGCGGCTCCGGTAACGCGCACGCAATGGGCGGCCGCGGCCGTTCACGTAGGGGGCTGCGAGATCATCCCCGACGCTGAGTATGCCATCGAGCCGATCGGCGATTCCGGCCCGGTGGGGCCGCCGATGACCGTGTCTACCAACCCGCGGCCCTCGCCGAAGTTCTGGGGCGACGCGGTGGGGATTTACGACGGCGCCCGTTGGACGCCGCCCAACGGGCTGGTCAACATCAACGACGTTTACACCATCGCCCAGACCTGGGTGGGCGTCGAGCCCCAGCGCCCGCACCCCGCGGTCTCCGATATCATGGGTACCAGCGCCACGGACCCGTGCCTGAACGGCGTGGTGAACATCGCCGACGTCTTCCTGGAGCTTAAAGCGTTTCAGGGTAACCCGTACCCGTTCGTCACGGACCCGGCGATGTGCCCGCCGTGCCCGTAGGCGGACCCGCCAGTATTCGCGCGGAGCTCCTGCACTCGCCAGCGCTGCAGGGTGAGAGTATCTGAATCGCCTTGGACCAACCGTCTTGAGGAGTGGATGTAGCGCTGGGAATGTAGTCGTACAACTGATGGATGCAGTTGCTGATGTCGTTGGTGTCTGGTGTGTGTGCCGGGGGAGACAAGCCATGCGGAAGGTTACAGCGTTTCTTGTATGTGGCACTACGGCAGCGTTAGTTGGGTATCTGGCGGGCGAGGCGCGATTCGTTTCTTCTCGTGATCCGTACAGCGAACGGGGCGGGGAGCTTCATGCGAAATCCTTTGTAGTCGTTGACGATAGTGGCAAGGAGTGTGCGAGATTTGGCTTGGCGACAAGTGGGCTTGGTAAAGTCGGCGGCGAGTCGTTGCTAGAACTTGGGATTTCCCGCGACATGACCCCTGTCGTGGTAGCTCGTAGTGATACTGGTGAGCGACGCATTGGGCTGACGGTCACAAAATCGGGAGCAGTTGGCCTAGCACTCTACGATACTTCAAGAACTCAGCGTTGTGGGCTGTTCCTCGAGGCCGACGGGAGTCCGCAGGTGCTGCTGAACGACAGTAACGGAAGGGCACGCGCGCAGCTGTCCGTTGATCGTGAAGGGGTCTCCGCTCTGGACCTGCGGGATGGCAACGAGAAGGGAGGCATGGTTCTCCAGGTCGATCGTCAAGGAAAAACAGTCGCGACGACGCTCAATGGCAAGGAAGAGCAAGGTGACGCACATAAGGAGAGAAGCCCCTGAGGGGCTTGGGAAAACGGTATGGAGCGACGTATAGCCGCGTGGGGGCCGACGGTGTTCAAGGCGCAGGGGATGCGGTTCCCGGCGCTTCGGCGCGCAACTCGGCGATGGCCTGCTCCACCTTGGCGCGGCGGGCGGGGGCGTCGGCGGGGATGAGGCCCAGGGCGCGATCGAGGACGGCCAGTGCCTCTTGCGGTTCACCGTTGCGCTTCAGCGCGGCGGCGAGGGATTGCAGGGCGCCGACATGAGCGCCGTCGCCGGCGCCGGCGGCGCGGCGGGCGACTTCGAGCGCCCTCACTGGATCGCGCAGCGACTCGATCTCGCAGTCCAGCAACTCGTTGGCGTACGCCGAGAGTAGCGCCGGCGAGGCATCTTCTGCCTGGCTCCCGGCCTCCAGGGCGCGGAGGTACTCCTCAAGCACTTCGCGAAGGCCGTCCTGATCGCCCATGCGCCGCAGCACGGCCAGCGTCGCCGCGCCCCAGCGTTGCACGTGGAAGTGCGCGGGGCCGTAGCGCACCTGGCCGCGGTGCAGCACGGAACGGTAGAGCTCGGCGGCCTCCGGCAGGCGCTCCTGGTGCTCCAACGCGCGGGCGAGTGAGAAGGTGGAGTCGAGTACGTCCACATGGTCGTGTTCCATGATGCGCTGCCGGCGCTCGAGGACGTCGCGATGAATGCGCTCGGCCTCGACGGGATCCCCCTGTTCGTCACGGACGTTCGCGAGGTTGGCGCTGGTACGCAGGGTTTCCGGGTGGTCTTCACCCAGACGCCGGCGGCGGATGTCCAGCGATCGCTCCAGGCACTCCCCCCCCATTTGAAGGCCTTCGGGCCCGGGGTGGCTCTTTCGCAGGACGGTTCCGAGGTTGTTGAGGGCGTAGGCGGTGTCGGCGCTGTCCTCACCGCTGAGCCTGACGTAGGTGTCGACGACTTGGCGGAGGATCTCCTCGGCCTCGCGGTGACGCCGCTGGTCGTGCAGCACCAACGCGAGGTTGTGTCGGGTGATCTCAGTCCTCCGCGGGTCGGCGTCGGGATGCTGGGCGCGGATGTCGAGGGCCTTGTGGTAGGCAGCCTCGGCCTCAGCGAAACGGCCCTGCCGCTTGCGCAGGATGCCCAGGTCGCCGTAGGCGTCGGAAGCGATCAGGTGATCCTCACCGACGTGTTGCGCCAGGATCGCCAGCCATTCGTCAAGGAGGGCCGCGGCGTCCTCGAGCTTCCAGCGTGCCAAGGCGACCTGGACGCGGGCGTGGCGCAGGTCGTTGAGCAGCGGATCGGCGGGGTCGAGGGCATCGGCGTAGGCGCGGACGGCGGGCAGAAGGTGCTTCTCCGCCTCCTCGTAGGCGCCGAGCTGGAAGTAGGTGCGTCCGAGGGTGCCGCGGATGGAGGCGTGCACCAGGGGTTCGCGCAGAAAGCGCGTCTCGATGGCCTGCGCGGCCTTGTCCAGGACATCGCGCAGCTTGGTGTCATGGGTGGCCCCGGAGTCGGGATTCGCCTGGCCCAGCAGGTCTTTGTTGAGGAAGTCGTTGACCGCCTGGGCCACGATCCGTTGCCGCTCGGATTCCGCCAGCGCGCGGGTGCGCGAGATGGCGAGCGCCGTACTGGTGGCAGCGCCGACGATGAGTATGACGAGCGTGGCGCAGGCGACCGCGACCACGCCGCGGTTGCGGCGCGCGAACTTACGGAACTGGTAGGCCGCGCTGCTGGGGCGCGCCGAGATTGGCTCGTCGGCAAGGAAGCGACGCACGTCGGCGGCGAGATCGGAGGCGGAGGTGAAGCGGCGCCCCGGCTCCTTCTCCAGCGCTTTGCGCACGATGGTGTCGAGGTCGCCGCGGAAAGCGCGGTTGACGGTTCCCAGCGGCGGCGGGTCTTCCTCCGTGATGGCGCGGGCCGCGGCGGCGATGCCTTTGTCGGCGACGTCGAAGGGGACCCGTCCGGCGAGCAGCTCGTAGAGCAGGACGCCGAGCGAATATACGTCGGAGCGGGTGTCGATCTCACGGGCGTCGCCGGAGACCTGCTCGGGGCTCATGTAGGGCAGCGTGCCGACGACCTGGCCGGCCTGGGTGTGCATGGTCGTCGCCTGCACATCGGAGTCGGTGGCGCGAGCCACGCCGAAGTCGAGCACTTTGGGCAGGGCGGGAAGCGACGAGTAAGAGGGGCCGCGAATGGTAGAGGCGTAGGGGGGCGCGGTGGTTGGTGGGACGCCCGGGGAATCGTGGAGGCCGTCGGGAACCACCAGGATGTTCGCGGGTTTCAGATCACGGTGCACCACGCCTTTCTGGTGGGCATAGTGCACGGCATCGCAGACGCGGGCGAAGAGCTCGAGCCGCTTGCGGACATCGATCCCTTCGCGAACGACGAAGTTCATCAGCGGCGGACCGTCGACGAGTTCCATGGCGAAGAAGGGGCGCGGGCCACTGCCGTCGTCGTACATGCCGGCCTCGTGGATTTGCGCGATGCCGGGATGTTTGAGGCGGCCGAGGATGGCGGCCTCGAGCTCGAAGCGGCGTAGCGCGTCGCCGCCGCGGAGGTTCTGCCGCATCACCTTCAGCGCCACTTCGCGCCGCGGATTCTCCTGCTCCGCCCGGTAGACGATGCCCATGCCGCCTTCGCCCATTCGGTCGAGAATGCGGTAGCGACCGATGCGCGCCGGGAGCGGGGCCGTGGCGACCTCGCGGGCGAGGTCGTGGGCGGGCCGATCCAGGAAGGTGCCGCTGGCCGCCTCATAGTGCTGCACGAGCGACGCAACCTCCCGGCGCAGGGCCTCGTCGCCGGGGCACGCGCGCATCAGCAACTCGGGCCGCTGCTCTGGTGGAGTGTCGAGAACACGATGATAGAGTGCCTCGATTTCCCGTTCGCGGCTGTCACCTTCCATCATTCTCCGTCTCCGCATTCATCAGGTCCTTGTGCAGGCGAGCGACGATGTAGCGCCATTCCCGATCGATAGTGGGTACGGACAGGCCGAGCACGGCGGCGGTCTCGTCCCGCGTAAGCCCGGCGAAGAAGCGCAACATGACGATCTGCGCCTTGCGCGGGTCGCTGCGCTGCAAGCGCTCGATGGCCTGGTCCATAGCCAGGATGTCCTCCACCGGGCTGGCCAGCGGGACATCGAAATCCTCAAGAGTCATTCGCTTTTTGTCGCCGCCGCGCTTCAAACGTTTTTTTCTGCGGGCCTGATCGACCAGCACCTGGCGCATGGATTCGGCGGCGGCGGCGAAGAAGTGTGCCCGGTTGTCCCAGCCCGGGTCGCGGTCCCCCACCAGTCGCATGAAAGCCTCGTGCACCAGGGCCGTGGGTTGCAGGGTGTTGCCCGGCGGGAGGCCGGCCATGCGAGAACGGGCCAGGCGGCGCAACTCGTCGTACACCAAAGGCAGTAATTCGGCCGCCGCCTGCCGGTCCCCCCGCCCCGTGGCTTGCAGGATCTCGGTCAACCGGTTCCCGGCGTCGGTCATGGCCTGCTTCTCCCCGTTTGTTGATAGCCTCCGTGGACGTTCGGCGAATGGTTCTGGTGACAGGGTGGGCCACGGTCAGCCGGTGGGCATTGTACCAACCGAAGCCGACCGGCCAATGACGTAGCGGGAAACGGGATACGGCGCCGGGCTGCCGCGCTCGGAAATGCCACAGAGACATCATATGAACACTCGCGTAACGAGGCTTGCGGCGCTGATGGGCGGGCTTTGCGCTTCGGCGCAACCGCTCTCCGCGGGGCAGATCGCAACGGCGTTTACGTATCAAGGGCAGCTCAAGGTGGCAGGACTCCCGGCGGAAGGTGCGTTCGACATGAGCTTCTCGCTTTATGACGCCGCCGGTGGCGGCGATCGGCGGGGCGGCCCGCTGGTGTTCGACGGAATGGCGGGCAACGCCGCGCCGGTGGCGGTCGCTAAGGGGTTGTTCCAGGTCGCCCTCGACTTTGGCGCAGTGTTCGACGGTACGCAGCTCTGGCTCCAGGTCGAAGTGCGTCCGCATGGCGACAGCGCCTACACGCCCTTGTCGCCACGGCAAGCGCTTACCGCGGCGCCGTTGGCGCTCTATGCGCTCGGCGGCCCCGGAGGAAGCAGCGTCTGGACGGCGAACGGAAGCGACATCCACAACACCAACACCGGTCGTGTGGGGATCGGAACCGACACGCCCACGGCGCTGCTTCACGTGGCCGGCGACATTCGGTCCGACGGCACCCTCGGCCTGGCAGCGCACAATCCCGGCAACGGCGACGCGGTCGCGGCGTTGGGATGGTTCAACGACGTAGCGCGGATTCGCATCGGCGGCAATGGAGCGGGCGCGAGCAACGGCTTGGACATTCAACGCACGGGCGATCGCAGTCTGATGCGCATCCTCCACAACGGCAACGTGGGAATCGGAACCATCGATCCCGGCGCCGACCTGCACGTGGTCGGCGACGGAGCGCAGACCGCGCTGCGCGTGACCAACAGTGCGAGCTGTAGCGGAAGCACCAATACGGGTCTGATCGTGGGCGACGTATGCGGGTCGGGGCGGGCGGCGACGTTCTACGGAGTGACTTCCAGCACGCTGGTCACCATCGCCAACGACGGCAGTGGCCTCGCCGCCGGATTCGGTGGCGACGTGGTGTTCAGCGGCGACGTGGGTGTGGGGGCGTCTTCACCGTCCGCCAGGCTCCACGTCGACGGCGGTAGCGACGCCGCGCCATCGCGAGGAGGTTACATTGTCGCCGGCGACGTCGACGGGCTGAACCTCGCGATCGACAACAATGAGATCATGGCCCGCAACAACGGGGTTGCGGCGCCGCTGTACCTGAACGCCGGAGGCGGCGAGGTCGTCCTCGGCGGCCCGCTGGACATCGGCTACGAGATCGTGACGGGCGGCGGCTCGGCGTTGTGCCCGGGCGGTAAGAGACCCATCGCCGGGGGTTGCCAGATCGGCGGCGACGCCGAAGTTCGAGCCAGTTTTCCCTACAACAACGGGTGGCCCTGCGAAGTCGGCGACCAATCAGGTTTCATCACACTGAGGACCTACGTCATCTGTGTGAATATCAAATGACGGCGGGTACCCGAACCACCAGTCCCGGCGCCCAGGGTCGTCACACGTAAATACACGAAAGGAAGTCGGCATCATGAAACCCCAAAAAATGCCGCCACGGCATCGGCTCGAGGCTATCATGCTGGTCGTTAGCGTGTTGTTGCCTGGTGCGCTGCCGGCGGCCGCCAAGCCGGTGATCGTCGAAGTGCAGCTTCCGTCCGACACGGTCACCATGCTGCTGTGGGATCGGCTCTACACGGAGGAGATCTGTGTCCTCGATCCCTTTCCGTTTCCGGGGCCGGGCGATCCGTTGGCGGTCGTGGATCGCGTCACGTTCCCCGAGCAACCGCAAGTCGTCAATCCCGGCAGCGGCGCGAACATCGTCATTCGCGCGGATGTCTTCCTGCGTTCCGAGCGATGCCTTTCGCGCCCCTGCGGCGCCACCAACTACTTCACGTGGGACAGCGTGCGCCGCGCCGATCCTCTGGAGCTGGAACTGACCTATGCCCTCGACCTGACCACGGATGCGCAGGCGAATCCCAACAGCCCCACCGCCACCTTGTGCCTGTCGCTGGTGAACCTCCACGACATCGAGGGCGGGCTGGATGTGCCGCCCGGCGTGTTGCCCACGGCGTTGCGCGACGCCCTGGAAGGCTTCGGGTGTCCGTCGTTTTCGCTGAAGTCGCTGAAACGCAACGTGCTGGGGAAGAACTCGACCATCACCCGCGCCGGGATCAGCGCCTCGATCAGCGGGGCGCGCATCGGCATGCGCTTTGAAATCGACGGGCCGTCGTCGGACAGCGCCATCTCCTGGGACCGCTTCTTCCAGGGGTATCTCGGCCCCAGCGACAACTCGCTGGACTGGACGCTCTTCATCGACCCGCGGCTGCTGGAAAACAAGGTGCGCACGCAGATCGACGAGGAGCTTACCTGCAAGGAAAACGCCCGCCTGCCGCAGTGTCACAAGGACTTCGACGACGACGGCGTGGAATGCGACCAGGACACGGACGACGCGCGCTGCGATGAGACCTCGGCCTTCCACCGCACTTCCGGGCCCAGTGCCGTCTGGTCCGGCGGCGGCGCCTACGGCGGCGGCCACCTGTACATCGAGCTCGCCGGGGAGATCCCCGGCGGTTTCTCCGAGACCCCCTGTCCCAACGCCATCCACGTGGATCCCGTCGAAATCGACGTCGACCTGCGCATCGACGCCGCCGACCCCGGCTGGATGAAGTCGCGCATCGTCATCGACCCCGACCCCGATGACGACGACGTGCTGGAATGCGCCTTTTTTCTGGGGTCGTTGCCCGGGCCGATCTCCAGCGTGCTGACGCTCATCATTCTGCCCATCGTCGCCGACTGTTTCGACCCCTCGGCCAGCCAGGTGGGACTGGATGATTCCTGCGACGATATCACGGCGCCGTCCTGCCTGAGGCACTGCACACAATTAGATGACGACGAGTACGAATGCGCCGATCGACTGAACTTCGGTGATCCGCTCGATGTCGGCGGTCCCACCATCGGCGAGTTTCATCTGACCCACATGATCGGGACAACCCAGGGCGCCGTTCTGGGCGGCGCGCTGGACCGCGAAGTGCGACCGCCGCTGTTTGGTCCGCCGCCGCTTCCGCCCTTTCCCCAGGTGCCGCGCCAGAAGCTCATCGTCCGCAATGGGCTGATCGCCGAGGGAGTGCAGGGCGGGTGCAGCAACCTGCACTGGGGCTATTCCGGGTCCTTCGAGGTTCTGGGCGACGGAGAGCTCTGCCACCCCATGCAGGTGCTCAACGATCCGCCGACCCGCCACGCGAACCAGGTGCCGATCTACGGCTTGATCTGGCCGGGGGCCGATCCGCACGGTCCGGACTATCTGGGCCAACAGACGGTCGGCATTCGCTTTCCTGCCACCAGCAGCCAATCGGCCATCGATGGGTTTTTCGCCGATCCCTACGCCTTTGAGGTGCTGGTGCGCAGCAGCGCCGGTCTGCAAAACTACCGCATCGCGGCGCCGGCTCCGCCCAACGACGCCAAGCGCATTGAACTGCTCTCCAAGGCGTTTCTGAATTGCGAGGCGCGGAGCTTCGGCTTCCGCCTGCCCAGCCGGGCGCTGAACTTCCTCTGGCTGCCCGATCCGCCGCCCTTTGAGATTCAGCTTCAGGCGGCGTACACGGTGCATCCTCCTCCGGGCGAAACGCACCACGCCTACCTGGCGGAGCTGACCGCGCGGCCCGTGCATGTGGTGGCCGCCGCCGCCGATCCCACCGGCCTGCCGGGGATGATCTTCCCCGATACGCAACTGCTCTTCGAAGGCAAGATCCACTTCGACATGGGCAGTTTCGGACAGTTCGTCACGCCTTTTTCCCTGCCCTTCGAACAGGACCTGCGGGTGACGGACCTGTACGACACCTTCGCCGCCACGGTCATCATGTCGTCGAGTTCCTACTTCGCCATCAAAACCCTGTCGCCCAATCTCCCGCCCGGCGTGAGCACCGCCAATGCGTTCTTCACCGTTGGCCCGGACACCGTGCTGCTGGACACCACGCTGCTGCAAGTTGCCGGGCCCGCGGACTTCGACGAAAGCGGCGACGTGGCATTGACGGATTGGAACCGGATGCGGCGCGGACTCGTGGTCCCCGGCGGTCGAACGCCGGACTTCATGACTGACTTCGACACCGACGGCGACAGCGACCTGCGGGACAGCGCCGCGTTTCAGAACTGGTTCACGGGGGTGCGATGAGGTCGCGCATCCGGGCGGCGGTTTCGGCGGGCGGGAGGTTCATGGCCTTCAGCAGTGATTCGTAGTTTTCCAGCGCGGCCTGCATGTGCGGGTGCGGGTGCCCGGTGGCGCGCCTAAAGTCGCGGAGGATCTCGACGCAGCGGCGCATGAGCGGCTCGGCCTCGGCGAGACGGTTCGTGCCCTGGAGCAACAGGGCCAGGTTGTTGAGGCGAGTGGCAACTTTGGGGTGATCGATGCCGTAGGCCTTCTCGTCGATCGTCAGGGCGCGGCGCATGAGCGGCTCGGCTTCCGCGAGACGGTTCGTGCCCTGGAGCAACAGGGCCAGGTTGTTGAGGTCCCTTGCGACATTGGGGTGACCTGGACCGTAGGCCCTTTCGTCGATCGCCAGGGCGCGGCGCATGAGCGGCTCGGCCTCGGCGACGTGATTCGTGCCCTGGAGCAAGACGGCCAAGTTGTTGACGCGGATCGCGACGTTAGGGTGGTCGGGGCCGTAGGACTTCTCGTCGATTGCCAGGGCACGGCGCATGAGCGCCTCTGCCTCCGCGAGGCGATTCGTGTCATGGAGCAACTGGGCCAGGTTGTTGAGGTCTATCGCGACCTCAGGATGATAGGGCCCGTAGGCCTTCTCATCAATCGCGAGGGCGCGGCGCACGAGCGGCTCGGCCTCCGCGAGGCGATTCGTGGCCTGGAGCAACAGCGCTAGGTTGCTGAGGTCCGTGGCGACCGCCGGGTGTTCGGGCCCGTAGGACTTCTCGTGGATCGCGAGGGCGCGACGCATGAGCGGCTCGGCCTCGGCGAGGCGATTCGTCGCTTTGAACGACTGCGCCAGATTGCTGAGGTCCGTGGCGACCGCCGGGTGTTCGGGCCCGTAGGCCTTCTCGTCGATCGCGAGCGCGCGGCACATGAGCGGCTCGGCTTCGGCGAGACGGTTCGTGCCGTGGAGCAAGACGGCCAGGTTGTTGAGAGATTCGGCGACGTTGGGGTGATCCGGGCCGTAGGACTTCTCGCAGATCGCCAAGGCGCGGCGCATGAGCGGCTCGGCCTCGGCGAGGCGATTCGTGGCCTGGAGCAACTGGGCTAGGTTGTTGACGTCCCGTGCGACATTGGCGTGATCGGGCCCATAGGTGTTCTCGTCTATCACCAGGGCGCGGCGCATCAGGGGCTCGGCCTCGACAAAACGGGCGCGGCGGTAGCGAAAGTTGCCCACCTGGCCGGCAAGTATTGCGCCGGCCGCGAGCATGGCGGCTTTCTCTTTGGTGTCGACCTGATGGCGCCGTTTGGCAGCCGAGGCGGCGCCGCGCGGATCAGCGAGGCTGAGCGTGTGTTCGATGCACGTCGCGGCGTGCGCGTCGTGGGCGTCCTGCATCGCCCAGTTGCGGTAGTCCTCCGGCGCAGCGAAGCGTTCGGCGAGTGCCAGAAGCAAGGCAATCAGTATCGGGTCGCCGCCCCCGGCGCGCCTCTGCGATCGCACCGCCTGCTGGGTAAGCCGATGCAGCGAGATCTTGTCCGTGTAATCAAGGATGGACACATCGGCGAGCTTGCGCAACCACTTGCACGCCTCCGCGTGCTTAAGTACCGCGGCGTCGGCAAGCAGGTCAATGAGGATGTCATCCGGGTGGCAGTAGGCGGCCGCGGCGAGCAGCTTCATTGCCGGGGTCTTCCTGAACTTCGGCAGATGCAGGGTGAGCGACTGGGCCACCGAGAGGCGGTAGTTGGTACCCAGCTCCTTCGGGTCCAGCTCGGTAAGCAGCGCATCGCGGTCGCCCACGTCGGCCGCCTGGAGCCTGCCGAGGAGCTCACCCGGCGAGACGTTGGGGTAGTCGCGCAGGTACTTGCCACACAGGGTGAGCGAGAGGGCGTGGTCGCCGAGGTACTCGGCGACGGCATTAAGTTGGGCGCGCAACGGCTGTGTCGCTTCGTTGACGTCCTGCTGCGTCGGTACCGTCCCGTCCGCGGGCGGTAAAGCCGGCAACGCGCGGCGCAGGTCCGAGCGGTGCTGCGCCAGCAGGCGGAGTGAGTCCGCCCGGGAGAGCACCTCGACGGCAAAGTCGCGCACCCGCGCCGTGGGCAGGTTGGCAAGGCGCGTGGTGATCAAAATGCGCGAAGGATCGGCTACGTGCAGCCCCTCCATCGGGGCTGCGTCCTCAAGGCTGTCGAGGATCAGCAAGTGCTTACCCGTCGAAAGCGCGCCGGAGATCAGCTTGCGGATGTCCTCGGGCGTGGCCGAGTGCGGAAGCGCAGGGTCCAGCCGCACGGCGAGCCGCGCCAGCGAGGCTTCGAAGGCGTTGTTGGATGCATCCACCCACCACAACCCGTCGTAGTCGCCTTGGTGACGGTAGGCGTACGCGATGGCAAGTTGCGTCTTGCCGACGCCACCCTCGCCACTCAGCGCATGGGTGATGGCCACGTCGCCGCCGGAGAGCTGGACGTGCAGACGGGCGAGCTCGTCCTCCCGGCCGACGAAGTCGTTGTTACGCACTATGTCGTGGTCGGGGAAGTTCGTAACGGCGGGCTGGTAGAACTTGGGGTCACGCGGGCGCTGTTGGAGCGTCGAGCGGGTGAGCGGCGGCGCGCCTTTGGGTCGCGTTCCGATGTGGGCCTTGTCGGCGGGGGCGATGCCGTCGAGGCGCCGGATCAGGTCGGCGTACTGGGCGTCGAGCAGGTAATGCGTCGCACCGCCGAGGGGCTTAGGAATCCAGTGCTTGTCGGCAGCGTCAAAGAGGACCGGGATGAACCTGGTGTTCTCCGAGCCGGCGTCGTAGAGGTGCTGGTAGATGTTGGTGGATTCCCATCGGACACCCAGCCCGGTGTCCGGCGGTACCTTGCCCATGCAGCGATCGTACCAGCGCTTTGTCACTACCACGAGCACGAAATCAGCATCGGCGATGCCGCGCTCCATCCACTTCTGCCAGCCTTCGGGCGGGGAGGAGTGGAACTGATCCAGATCGCAGTCGAAGCCGTCGGTGCGGAGACGGTTGGCAAGATCCAGCACGCGCCGGCTGTGCGCCGACGTGTCGTGCGCGTAGCTGATGAAGACCTTCGGCGGCCGGTCCGGCACCATGCAGCCCTTTTACCTCAGGGGCGCGTGGTGTTGCAGGCTACTGCGCCCGGTGGCTTGACAGTGTGGCGGTAATTGTAGCCGGGCGTGGATCGAGCCGCAAATGGGCAAACGAGTACAGGCGACAGGAGACAGGAGACAGAAGGAAGGAGACAGAAGAAAGACGAGAGGCGAGGCGCATCGGCCGACGTGGCCGTCGAGCGATGAACACCCTCTTCGTGGCTTTCGTGTCCTTCGTGGTGGGTCCGCGTCGGGCCGGCGGCCGCGGCTATTCCAGCCCGCGGGCGATCACCAGCCGGTGGATTTCGCTGGTGCCCTCGTAGATTTCCGTGATCTTCGCATCGCGCAGGAAGCGCTCGACAGGATAGTCCTGGCAGTAGCCGTAGCCGCCGAAGACCTGCACCGCGTGGTTGGCGCAGCGCGAGGCGGTCTCGCTGGCGAAGAGTTTGGCCATGGCCCCCGCCTGGGCATAGTCGCGGCCAGTGTCTTTCATCCACGCAGCGCGATACACGAGGGCGCGGGCGGCCTCGATGCCCACGACCATGTCCGCCAGCTTGTTCTGGATCGCCTGGAACTTGCCGATGGGCTGGTTGAACTGCACACGCGTGCGGGCGTATTTGGTCGCTTCATACAGACACGCCTGGGCGATGCCCAGTGCCTGGGCGGCGATGCCGATGCGCCCGCCGTTAAGCGTGGTGAGGGCCACGCGCAGCCCCCGCCCGCGCTCGCCGAGAAGGGCGTCGTGCGGAACCACGCAATCCTCGAACACGAACTCCGCAGTGGAGGAGCAGCGGATGCCCAGCTTCTTTTCCAGCTTGCCGAGGCGCAGGCCGGGCCAGGGTTTTTCCACGATGAAGGCGCTGAGCCGGCGCTTGGGCTCGTCGGGGTCGGTGACGGCGATGAGCACCATCACGCCTGCCTCCTTGCCGTTGGTGACGAAGATTTTGGTGCCCGTAATGTGCCAGCCGTCGTCCTTGCGCACCGCCATGCAGGTGGCGGCGCCGGCGTCACTGCCGCTTCCGGGCTCGGTGAGCGACAGGCAGCCGATGAGCTCGCCGGCGGCCATGCGCGGCAGGTACTTTTGTTTCTGCGCTTCGGTGCCGAAGGTGATGATGGGGTCGTAGCACAGCGACCCGTGAGCGCTGAGCAACACGCCGGTGCCGGCGCAGGCCTTGGAGATTTCCTCCACCACCAGCGAGGAAGCCACGCAGCCCATGCCCGCCCCGCCGTAGGCCTCGGGAATGGCGATGCCGAACAGGCCCAGCTCGGCGAGCTGGCGGATGAGCTCTTCGGGCATCGCCGCGGCGTGGTCGCGCGCCTCGGCCCCCTTGGCGACTTCCTTGAGGGCGAAGGCACGCACCTGTTCCTGGAGAATGCGATGGTCGTCGTCGAAGGAGAAATCCATGACCGTTCTCTTCCTAGTGCTTCAACACAAACATATCTACGAGTTCGGTGCCATGCCCAAGCCCCGTGCAGCGGGGCGCCGGCATGTGCATCGCTCCGCATGGCGGCGCTGCGCTTGGCCATGCCACCCGAAGAATAAGCTGCGACGCGGCACTAGAATCCCAGTAGGTTGCGGGCAATGATGATCCGTTGAATCTGGCTGGATCCTTCCCCGATCTCGCAAAGCTTGGCATCGCGCAAGTACCGCTCCACGGGCACTTCCTTGGTGTAGCCGTTTCCCCCGTGAATCTGGATGGCGTTCAAACACGCCTGCGTGGCGATTTCGCTGGCGAAGAGCTTGGCCATGGATGCCTCGATGTTGCTCGGCTGGCCGGCGTCGGAAAGGATGGCCGCCTTCTGCGTCAGCAGCCGCGCCGCGTCCACGTGCATGGCCATGTCGGCAAGCATGAACTGGATGGACTGATGTTCAAAAATGGGCTTGCCCATGCTCTCGCGCTGCTTGGCGTAGCGCAGCGATTCTTCTAACGAACCGCGCGCCAGCCCCACGGACATGGCGGCGATGGTGATGCGCCCGCGCTCCAGCACCTTCATTGCGTCGATGAACCCCTGGTGGAGCTGTCCGCAGAGGTTGGCGGCGGGGACGCGGAGGTTCTCCAGGGTCAGCCCCACGGTGTCCGAGCCGCGCATGCCGAGTTTGTCCTCCTTGGGGCCGATGATGAGCCCCGGCGTGCCGCGTTCGACGATGAAGCCGCTGATGCCCTTGGGCCCGCCTTCGGGGGTAGTGCGGGCCATGATGACGTAGACGCCGGCATAGGCGCCGTTGGTGATCCAATGCTTGGCGCCATTGAGCACCCAGTGGTCGCCGTCGCGCACGGCCGTGGCGGTGAGCGCCGCCGCGTCGCTGCCGCAGCCGGGCTCGGAGAGCGCCCAGGCGCCCACGTGGTCCCCCCGAGCTAGCGGGGGTAGGTACTTCTTTTTCTGTTCTTCGTTTGCAGCACGGATGATATGCGCGCTGCACAGGGCGTTGTGGGCGTCGAGCAGCAGGGCCGTGGCGCCGCAATGGCGGGCGATCTCCTCCATGATGACCGCGGCCTCGCGGTCCCCGAAGCCGCAGCCGCCGTGCTCGGTGGGGATGAAGATGCCGAGGAAGCCCAGCTCCGCAAGTTTGCGTACCACTTCGCGGGGGATATCCGCCTCCCGGTCCCACTTGCGGGCGTGGGGCGCGATGTGCTCGGCGGCGAACCGCCGGGCAACGTCCCGCAACGCTATCAGGTCGTCAGAAAGCTCGAAGTCCATGCTAGTTCCCACCGGTCAAACCAGCCGCAGCGTCGCGCTCCCGGCCGGAAAATCGGCTGCACGCGCCGTGCCAATCCGCGGCCATCATACTGCCGATTACGCCGCCGGTCACGGCCTGATCCGCGTTCGAACCCGTGGTCCCGGCGTCCAACCGAGCGGCCGCGGCCCTCGTCCGCTCGGCAAGCGCGATTCGACGGCGCACAAGCCAGGCGTACCTGAAAAAGATGTGGGATCATGACGCCCGCCAGGTTCCGTCCGCGCCATCTACGTCAGGTGCGTCTCGCCCGCGGCTGTCACCGGCGTCGCCCTGCTTCGGCAGACGTCAACGGAGGCTCGCGGTTGGCGCGGCGACGGGCACCTCGTCCGGCCGCCCGCGCCGTCACGAGCCCGAAAGCCGCTAACCGTTCCGTCTGAGCTTGATTCAACGGGCGATTGCGGAGTTTGTCGCGGATTTGCCTTGTTTCCCCAGCTTCGGTCTCTTATCATGTTCAGCTTATTACCGGTCGTCATTCGACGGTCGGTCGGAGGGGCCATTTCCGGCCCAGTTGGCTCAACACTACCGAGCCGTTCGGCGTTAGCTCGTCCACCGCGGACGAGCGCGAAGGGTTCCTACCCAATCAGAAGGGAGCGGATTACGTATGTTCAGGCCCAGATCGTACGCAGCACTCTTGTGTCTGCTACTCCTGCCTTCAGCCACGCCCGTTTGGGCGGACGACCGCGATCAGGACGGCGTTGACGACGCCGCCGACGTGTGTTGCGGCACGCCGCCGAACGTGGCGGTGGATGCCGAGGGTCGCCCGCTGGGCGACATCGACCGCGACTGTGACACTGACCTGGAGGACTACGCGCTTCTGCAAAGCGGGCTGTCCGGCCCCGGCCAGCGCTGCTGCGAGGACAACGACTGCGACGACGGCAACCCCTGCACCGTGGATCGTTGCGACCCCGTCGCCGACTGCGTGCACACGCTGACCACCGGCGCGGGACCGACGCAGTCCAGCACCATCGCCGTCAACTGCGACAGCTCGCTGCTTGTGAACGTGAACCCTGACAACGACTCCATCAGCGTTTTCACCACCGCGGGATCGCAGCTTGTGCGACAGGCGGAGATTCCCGTCGGGCGGGACCCGCGCAGCGTCGCGGTGCTGGATAAGACCGCCTACGTCGCCAATTCCCGCGACGGCACGGTGTCGGTCGTCGACCTGGTGAGCCATGCCGTTACGGGGACCATCCCCGTGGGGAGCGAGCCGATGGGCGTGGCACCGTCGCCCAACGGCACCTGGATTCTGGTGACCAACTCCGCGTCCAACAGCCTGACGGTGCTGAACGTCGAGCTGGGGATTCCGGTGATCACCGTCGATCTCAGCTCCTTCGGCAGCTCGCCGCGGGCGGTCGCGGTCACCAATGACGGCGACACCGACGACCTGGACGAGACGATCTTCGTGGCCATGTTCTTCGGTCAGCTCCGCCCCGGTAAGTCGGCGGTGGAGGAAGGGCAGGACGACCAGCGCGAAGGCCACATCGTCGCCATATCGGGCACCACGCTGGTCCCCGTGGGCGCGCCGAACCCGGTGGTCCTTGGTCCCTTGGCCGCGACCGGCTTCAATGCCAACGGCAAGCTGCTGCCCGCCGGCGTTGGTCCCACGCCCGCGGTACCCTCGACGAATCCGCAGACCTTCACCACACCTACGGGCGCGTATCCGAATCAGCTCGCGGCCATTGCGATCCACCCGTCCACGTCGCGTGGGTACGTGGTGAGCACCGCTGCGTCTCCCAACGGCCCGCTGCGCTTCAACTCCATGGTTCAGGGACTGGTTTCGGTTTTCGACGGCCTTACGCGCACGGAGATCACAGCAGCGCAGGCCGACCCGCTGGTACGTCGAACCGCGCCTCTGAACCTCAACCAGGGCATCAACCTGTCGACCACGCCGGCGCCCCGGCTCTTCCTGTCGAATCCGGTGGCCATGGCCTGGCGCCCGGACGGGTCTGACGCGTGGGTCGCGGTCCAGAACTCCGACGCGGTGGTGCGGCTGACGGTGGATGCCGGCGGCGCACCCACGATCGGCGCCCCGCTGGTAGCCGGTCCGAGCAACATCGTGCGTGCCGACCTTAGGACGCAGGCGGCGCTCCAGACGCCTTCCGAGGTTCCCCACGGCATTGTGATCAGCCGCGACGGCGGTCGCGCCTACGTATCGAACCTCATCAGCCGATCGGTCACGACGATCGACATCTCGAACCCCACGGCGCCGGCCATTCTGGGCACGGTGCCTTCGGCGGACTTGCCGACCGACCCCGTGGACCTGGTCGCCCTGGTGGGCGCGTCGCTGTTCTATACCGGCCGCGGCCCGCAGGAGCGGATGTCCAGCGAGTCGTGGGGCGGTTGCATCGCCTGCCACCCCAACGGACGGTCCGACAACGTGACGTGGGCTTTCGATGCCGGCCCGCGGCAAACGATCCCGCTCGACGGCATGTTCAACAAGAACTACCCCTTCGACCAGCGCATCCTGAACTGGAGTGCGGTTCGTGACGAGAACCACGACTTCGAGTTGAACACGCGCGGCGTGTTCGGCGGCCGCGGGTTGATTGACGACGACCGGTTGTTCCTGGCCATGGGCGGCGCGACCGGCGCCACGCCGGCGGATTCCGCGCTCATCGAGCAGTTCCACCAGGCCACGGGGGTTGTAGGAACAACCAACGACCTGGCTGCGGGCGCGGGGCTGCCGTCGATCATCCTGGCGCGTCGCGACTTCGCGGTGGCCACGCTGTCGGACGATCGCGTGTTCATCATCGGTGGCCGCACGGGCGGCGGACAGGGGACGCTGGTGCCGGCCGTCTACTCGCTGCTGGAGCTCGATCCGCGAACCAACACGCTTTCGTTGCGGAACTCCACGGGCTTCACGCGGCGTCATTCGCTGGGGGCGGCCGCGGTGCGCACCGCCGAGGGCGTGCGCATCTACGCCATTGGTGGTTATACGGGCACCACGGGCGCGGAACAGCCGGTCAGCACGGTGGAAGAGTACGATCCCGCGACCGATAGCTGGCGGACGGTGAGTTCGCTGCCCACGGCCGTGGCGCAGTTCGGCGTCACGGTGGCGGGCGGGATCAACAGCGCCGAGCCGCACCAGCTCATACACGTGGTTTCGGGAAACACCTCCTCGGAGAACGCACCATCGGTGGCCAACGCCAACCCGGTGCAGCGCTTCCAGGCCGACCCGCTCGGCGCCGGTACCTGGACGGGCTTCAACCCGGCCGGGCTGACGCTACGGCGCAACCACGGCGCGACTACGGCGCTGCGCGGGGTGTCGTCGCGGGTGTTCGTCGTCGGCGGCATGGACGCGGCTGGAGCCGTGGTCTCGTTCGTCGAGGAGTACGTGGCGCAGGGCGTTACGGTGGCGCAAACCGTGCACACCTCGCTGCCCGCACCGCGGGCCTCGTTCGGCATCGGGAGCTCGCTGAGCACGAACCAGATCTATGTTGCCGGCGGCGTCGACGACACGGGCGCCGACCAGGCGACGGTGTTTGAATACTCGATCGCCAACAACGGGCCGGTGGCCGGCCCGGTGGGAACGCCCAGCGGAACGTGGGTGACGCGCGCGAACCTCTCGGCGGCACGGCGCGGGCTCCAGCTCAGCACGCCGCCGGGAGTCACGAACTTCCTGCCCGTGGCGAACATCGGTCGCAACGGCGCGCAGGACGCCATCGCCGTCTGGATCGCGCGGGAGGTGCGTGCGGCGCGGGCCCCGGTGGCCGCCGCCGACCCCGCGGCCGCCGCCGGGCGGGTGTTGTTCGGAACGCCGGGACTGGTGGTGCCGGGGGTCAGTTGTGCCACCTGCCACGGCGGGCCGAAGTGGACGCGATCGACGGTCGACTACTTCGCTCCGCCCTCGCCGGACGTGGGGTTAGGCCTGGGCAGCGAGAAGGTGATCGGGGCCGAGCTGCGGCAGACGATCACCCAGGGCGGCAACGTCCTCAACAACGTGGGCACGTTCACGCTGGCGGGCGGGCGGCAGAACGAAATCCGCTTCAACGGCGCGGACATCTCGCAGGCGATCAACCCGCTGGGCGCCAACGGCTTCAACATCCCGTCGCTGTTCAGCGTGCACGAGACGGCACCGTACTTCTACAGCGGGCTGGCGCAGACGTTGAACGAGGTGCTGGACGGCTCCCAGGACGGCTTCGGCGGAACGCGGCAGCACTTCGTCGCCAACGCCGCACAGCGCGCCCAGTTGGTCGCGTTCCTGCGCTCGATTGACGAGACGACGCCGACCTTCCCGTAACAGCCTATGCCAATAGGCTTGGGTGGCATGGCCGGGCGCAGCGCGGCCATGTCCTACCGGGATAGGCTCTAAGCCGCGGCGGGAGGCGCCGCGCGGCAAGGCGGGCAGGAAGCAAGGCCCGCGCGTGGAGGTGGTCGCCATGCCGCCCCCGCGCGCGGGCTGCCGCCCGGCGCCGTGAGAGTCAGCGCCCGGCGTGGGGGGCCGTCGCTTCTCTCATGGCGATGCCCATGGACTCCATCTCATCGAGCACCGGCTTGTAGATATCCGGGGTCACGGGGATCTGCACGCCGGTTTTCGGTAACCGCCCCTCAAGAATCATCCGCACCGCCACCGCCGCGGGAAGGCTGACGGTTCGCGCCATCGAGGTATCGCCGTTCGGAATGCCGAAGTCCACGAGCGTGGAGGTGATGTACTCCGCGGGGCGCGCGGGGTATTCCGCCACAAAGGAGTGGCACATGACGATCATGTCGCGCTCGCCCGGGGCGTATTTCATCTTCCGCTCCATGCGCGTCGCCAGGACGTCCAGGGGCGTGGTGGGCTGCCCCGCCGGTGCCAGCGGTTCGTCACTGAACAACCCCAGCCATTCCAGGCGATGCAGGGGATTGGCGCGCTCGTCGAGCTTCAGGAAGGCGGCAACGTCGCGGCGCAGGCTGCCCGCCGGCTTTCCCCCGATGAACCGACGCGTGAACTGGGCGTAGGTGGTTCCGGCGGGATAGGTAGTGGGCGTTTCGTCGAGCAGGCCGAGGTCGACCACCGCCTTGAGCGTGGCGCACCACCCCGGGTAGCGGAAGGTGCCGCGGAACATAGTCTTGATGCCCCGCAGGTTGTAGGTGTCGATGTAGCTGAGCGAGTCGCGGTTGGGATAAGCCTCAAGATCGCCCACGCCATCGACGCGCATGCCGTGCCGGTTGTCGGTGAACAGGTCCTTGGCGGGGATCTCGACGTTGCGCCCCTCGAGCAGGTAATGCGCCGAGTTCTTCCCGGCGGTGCAGACGGCCCGCGGGCTCCAGGAGAACTTGTAGCCCCAGGGGTTGTTGTTGGCATCCGGCGCCGGCAATCCGCCGCAATAGGACTTGAAGTGGGTTACCGTCCCTCCGCGGCCGCGAACCTGGTCGATCACCCGCATCGCCGACATGTGGTCGATGCCGGGATCCACCCCGATTTCGTTCAGCAACAGCACGCCCGCGTCCTTTGCCGCCGCATCGAGAGCGCGCATGGTCGGGCTGACATAGGAGGTGGTGACCATGTGCTTGCGGTGGCGTATGCAGGCCTGCGCCACGGCGGGGTGTAGCGGCGCGGGCAGAAGGCTCACCGCCAGGTCGTGTTCCGCCACCAGCCGCGAGAGCGTTGCCTGGTCGTCGGCGAGGAGGGTCGTAAAGGCGGCGTGCGGATGGCCCGCGGCCAGAGCCTCCGCTTTGGCGGCGGTGCGCGTGGCGATCGTGACTTGGACGCCGGCGCGCTCCAGCAGATATCGAACGAGCGGGCGGGCGACGAGCCCCGCTCCCAGCAGCAGTACCTTCTTCATGAACCTGGTCTCCCATGCATGCGAGGGTCTCCGGGCGCCTTCTTCCTACATCCGCCGGGAGGGCGGCAAGGCCGGGCACGGCTCCCACGAGGCCGGACGGCGGGTTTCTCCCTGCAAGCCACGTACCCGAAGCCGTCGTCGAAGATCGGTTCCCGGCCTCGCCGCGGCGGCAGGCCCGGTTCAACCCAGGAAACGCTCCAGGTAGGCGTAGCCAGGCGTCAATCGCCCGCGGTGCACAATCGTAGCCCGCTGCAATTCCGGCGGCAGGCCGGTGTCGGAAAGCTCGGCGGTGAGGTTCGCCGCGGCCAGCGCCGGGACGAAAGGCCGGAGCGCCTCGCTGAAGAAGTTCGAGGCGTCCACCGGCAGCTCGCAGGGCAGGAAGTCCACGGCGAGCACCACCGGTCCGTTGCCTTTCACACCGTCGTGGGTTTCGTGCGTCCGGGGGTCGTACACGTAGACCGGGTTGTCCGGCTCCGTGGCACGCGTGGTACATGCGAGGGAGCCGTCGATGTCGCAGGTGATGTCGCCGATGACGCGGAGTCGCGGCCGGCCGGGTCCGCCGTACAGGCTCTGGAACTGGGCCCTGTCCATGAGCACGGGATACCGCGGTTCCCAGTAGATGCAGTTCACGAGCAGCGTCAGGTATGGAACGTGGCGGAAGAACGAGGCGCGGTAGCGGTCCGGATGTTCGTAGTATTCGCGGAGCTCGAACGGTGACGACGCATCCAGGCGTTCGACCATATCCTCTTCCTTGAACACGACCTTGTAGCATACGTCGCCGCGCGGGGGCAGGCCGGGCAAATCTGCGGGGGCGACGGACTCGAAGGGCAGTTGGTTGAAGATCTCCTCGGCGCCCTGGAAGACACGCCCGTAGCCGGCGAAGCCGCACACAAAGGGACGTAGCGCGGGCGGCAGGCCGTCCTGCGCGATGGCGCGTTTCAGTTTGGCGAATTCCGCGGCAACGTGCCCCAGGTCTCGGTAGCGGTGTGCCGGCGCGAGCGTGGTGAAGGGGTTGTCGACCCCCTCCTCCAGCAGGCGCCGCCCCAGCGCCCACAGCGAGTCGATCATCCCCGCCAGGCCGGCGAATCGGCCGAAGGCCACCAGACGGACGTTGCGCTCGTCGACGATGCGCTCGTAGTCGATGAGTGTGCAGCCCAGCTCCCGCAGCCGGTTGAGCGCCGGCATGTTCGCCGGCTGGCCCTTGATGGTGTGCGAAAAGTAGATGTAGGTCCGATCCGGGCGGAGCTTGGGTACCGGGATTTCCTTGACCCCCAGGACAATGGGGCAGTCGCCGAGGTCGTCGACCACTTCGGCGCCGGCCTGGCCGAAGGCATCGTCGGGGAAAGCGCGCCGCGGGGAGCGCTCCACGCGAAAGGGCACGCCCTGTTCCCGCGCCAGCCGCCGTACGTCGGCGGGAACCAGCGGGACCCGCGCTTCCCAGTCGCTTTTGTCTTCACGCCGAATGCCGATTCGATTCATGTCTTGCATCTCGAATGCCGGTCTCCCGCTCGCAGCCGGTTGTTGCCCCATCATAAGTTTACGAACTTCATGAGGCAAAGCGTCGAGTCGCGGCGTCGCAACGACACCGGGGACGGCAGCCCGGCTTTCGCGGAACCCGGCGTGCGTGTGAGCGCCGGGCCGGGCGGACCGGCGCTCGCGGCACGACGCCTTGCCCCGACGCACGGGAGCCGGTTCCTGTAATGGCTTCCCGGAGGACCCTGGTGCGGTTACCGTCGGGACGGCCGTCCGGACCGCGCCGTCGCCGGAACGGCGAGTACTGCCATGAGTTCGGGATACTACAGCAAGCACCTTTCCGGCGAGCGCCTGCGGCGTTGTTATGATGTGGCTCCGCCGCGGGTCCAGGCTTACCTGCGTGCCGAGATCGACCATGCCGCCGAGCGGCTGCGACCGGCGGACGCCGTGCTGGAGCTGGGCTGCGGCTACGGTCGCATCCTCAAGGAGCTGGCGCCGCGCCGCGTCACGCTTGCCGGCGTCGACACATCGGAGGACAGCCTGAGGGTGGGCCGCATCTGGCTGCGTGGGGTTTCAAACGTGCACCTGGCGTGCATGGACGCCGCAGCGTTGGGGTTCTCCGGTGGAGTTTTCGACGTGGTGCTGTGCCTCCAGAACGGCCTGTCTGCCTTCGGCGTGGACCGCCGGGCCCTGGTGCGCGAGGCGGTGCGCGTAACCCGTCCCGGAGGGCGGGTGCTGCTGTCGAGCTATGCCCGGGCCTTCTGGCCGCACCGGCTGGAGTGGTTCCGCATGCAGGCGGCCGAGGGGCTCATCGGCGCTATTGACGAGTCGGCGACGGGGGACGGCGTGATCGTCTGCCGGGACGGGTTCCGCGCCCGCACCATCAGCGCGGAGGAGTTTGAGACCCTGGCTGCGGCCGTTGGGCGGTCGGCGACCCTCAACGAGGTGGACGCATCGAGCGTCTTCTGCGAGCTGGCGGTGTAACCCGACCTGCCCAGCGGCGGCCGGGCCACCGGCTTGGTGTCGATTCCACCGCTTCCGGCGCCGCAGGCCTATTGACAGGCGGAGCGGCGGGCCGTACCTTCTGTTAAGTAAGTTCCACACACGTTTACCCGGTGCCGGAGGGAGGGGAAGGCGCGGCGTGGGAAGCGGCGGGCGCCGGCCGGCAAGAGTGCCGGCAGCACCGCCGACCGGCAGGCATCGCCATAGGCCCAAAGCCGCCGCGCCCGGTTGATCGTGCCGCACCGGCACCGCGACCGACGCGACGCGGGCGTGCTCTCCCCGGGTGCCCGCGCCCCAAGGAAGCGGGCCCGCACGTCCGCGTTCGCGCCCGGCACCGTCGGCGCATTGCGGGGCCGGCAGGCGGCTCGGTTTGCACATGCGCCAGGCACTTGCTCCACGGGGCGGCTTGCTGCACAGCCTCGGGGGCGTGAGTGCCAACGCGTTCGGGGGTGGCAGGAAGGCGTACTTCGTGTCGCCCCCGAATCTTGCGCTTGCGGTTCGCCCCCAGCGATCCGTGCCGCGTACCTCCGACCGGCACCGCCGACGGCAGCAGCGGCCGCCGGAGGCACCCGACCCTCGTTTCCCACTTCCCGCCATCCTGCCGCGTCCGATCATACATACGCAGGCTCGGAGCCAATCCGGCCGGCCTGACTGACACACTTCAGACGCTCACCGACCACCGGCGTTGGAACTGCAAGCCCTTCAGGGCGACTCCCCACGCCCCGGGAGGCGTTGCCGCGCGTGCCCCGCGGGCGTGCAGCAGGGGGTCACACACGGCCCGGTGTGCGCGGGAGTACGCAGTCGCACACCGGGGTGTCCCGCTGGGCGGTCCGGGCCCGGCAGTGCGCGGCCCGGGCGCCGCGGACTATAGCCGCCCCGCCGCCTTGCGGAATTTCGTGGACCGGGGCGGCGGATGTGGTATACTGCCTCTAGTTAAGTGTGTTACTTATTGACGTACGGCCGGGTGGAGGACGTCGAGACCAAGGGGCCGGCGGGCGGGGCGAGAAGATTCTTGCGGCAGATTCGGAAAGTTAGGGGCGGAGAAAGCGTGAGCAATTCGTCTATAAGCCGCTTACTTACTTAGATGGAGGCAGGCGCCCCGCGGCCCGCCGCAGGCGTCAACGCCGGCAAGCAGAAAACGGCCGGCGAATCGCGGCCCGCGGCGCGACAGGCACAGCGGGAACCGGGAGGCGAAGGAAGCCTGAGGGGCCCCGGCGGCGCAGGCGACGACGGGAACGCAGCCGCCGGGGTTTGCGAAAAGCCGCCGCCCCACTTCGGTCCGGAGCCGGCGCCGAGCAATGCGGGCGTCCCGCAGCTCGGTACGCTCCGGGCGCGCGGGCGCGGCAACCCAGCGCCGCGGGCGTGATGACCCGGTTCCGCGGCGGCCGGCGCCGCGAAGTCCCCGCCGAGGTTCGACTTACGGCCGCGGAGGGCACGTCTTCATCGGAGTCGACTCGTTGGAACGGCGCTACCGGATCGCTCTGCGCAAGCCAAGCGCGTGACAGAAGCGCCAAGTACGTAATCAACGCCCGGCCGAGCGCCCACGACCGGTGCCACGAAGGTTGAGACAAGCGGGCATCCCCAAGGAGTTTCTCATGGTCAAGTACAGAACAAACCAGAATCAGCAGGCGCCTCCGCGGGCGGGCCTGGCGTTGGCGGCGGCGGTCATCGCCGCGGCGCTGCCGCTGCTCCCCTTTTTGCTCCCCGCCTCGCTGGCCGACTGGCAACCCAGTGACGGGCACAAGATGCACTTTCCGCAGTTGCCGGACGAGGAAGGCTGGGACGTCAACGCCACCCAGCCCGCGATCCTCGCGGATGATTGGCGTTGTTCCGAAACCGGTCTGATCACCGATATTCACTTCTGGGGTTCGTGGCGCGACCTGAATGGGGACGGCATCGGCGACGTCGGGCAGATTCTCCAGTTCGTGATCAGCATTCATGCCGACATTCCGGTCGGGCCCGGGATCCCCTACAGCCGGCCGGGGCCGACGCTGCGCGAGTGGTACATCTCCCAGTTCACGCCGGTGCCTATCGATCCGCCGACCCTCGAGGCATGGTACGACCCCCTGACCGGGCAGGTCATTCCCAATGACCACGACGCCTACTTCCAGTACAATATCGTGAACATTCCCGCTCTGGTGCAGGACCCCTTCGTCCAACAGCAGGGAACCATCTACTGGTTGAACATCTCGGCGATTCTGGCAGACCCCATCAACACCCAGTGGGGTTGGAAGTCATCGCGCGACCATTTCAACGACGACGCGGTGTGGGCCACATGGGGCAACCTTAACTGGATCGATCTCTATGAGCCGCCGCGCTACAACGAGTTCGGCGGATCCATGGACATGGGAGGCCAGTTCAGCGGCACTGGAACCAACTTCTACGGACAGGGTTGGTACTACTATGAGAACACCAACTGGTGGAATATCTGGTTCTACGATAACCCATTCACCATGGAGCACCTCAAACAGTCCATGATTAACTTCCGTGTCCTACCCATGATCATTGGACAGCCGTCCCTGGTGAACGTGACCGTCAACTGGTCCACGCCGGAGTGGTCCCAACAGGGCAATCCGCCGGGCGAGCCGCGCCGTCCGCCGGTACCGCCATTAACCCCCGCCGATGAGGCGCTGTACGTCGGGCGCCAACTCCCGCCGCTCTGGCAATGGCCGGGCGGGATACTGCCGCCCACCGGCGAGCAGGTTACACTACAACACACGATTCCCTACAACCCGGAATGGGTGTCGATCGACGTCAGCGGCTTTAACTTCGTCATCCTGAACGGCACCATCAATCACGAGTGCGTTCGCACGTCCCTCGACCTGGCGTTCGTGATCACCGGTCCGCCCAGCGTCGGCGCGTGCTGCATGCTCAACGGGCCTCCCTACGCCTGCCTGAACCTTACGCAAAACGACTGCCTCCAGCAGGGCGGCGCCTTCCAGGGAGCGGGAACGCAGTGCACCGCCGACCAGGCGTGTTGTCTGGGCGGGACGTGCGTCATGACCGACCCCGTCTGCTGCGACGACCTGGCCGGCAACCCCTCCCCCTGGGGCTCCCTGGTCTGCCGCGGCGACAGCAACAACAACGGCGCCGATGACGCCTGCGAGTCGCTGGTGGTGTGCGAGCCACAGGGCGGGAACAACCCCTTCCATCCGGTGACGTACTGGTATGACTCTACGTTCGTCGGATACTGTGACTTCCACGTGCGCGTGTATGACCCTAATCCCGCCAACTACACCAATTGGGTCGCTCCGCCGGCCTGGGTGACGTCCGTGCACCAACTTCCCAACGGCGAGTGGTGGGCCTCCTGGTGGGACCCGACTGCGGGGTGCCAGAACGCTTTGTTCGCGCCTTTCCGCTTCAGCTTCGACCATCCGAACCCGTCGACGTGGGGAGATTGGACGGTCACGACCGGCAATACCGACGATCCCTACAATCAGACGGCGGATGCGTCGTGGAATCACACGACACTACCGGACGGCTATGGGTATCGGGTGCACGTTCCCGCGCGGCTGGTGGTCAATCAGGCCTGCTGTCTGCCCGACGCCAGTTGCGTGGACACGGAGCACACGGACTGCGTGGGCCGCGGAGGCGATCCACAGGGGCCCGGCACGAACTGCACCGGCGTTACCTGTCATCCGCTAAAATGGGCCCAGCCGCCGACGTTTAATCCGCAGTCGCCTCATCCCGAGTGCTTCTGGGGTTGGGATGAGTATTCCGTGTACGGCTCGACGCAGTGGATCGTGGCCGACGATTGGCTCTGCGACAGCGAGCGGCCGGTGACCGACATTCACTGGTGGGGCTCCTACGTAGGCTGGGATGCCATCGATCCACCCAGCGGCGCGCCGGCCTGGTTCCACATCGGACTGTGGACGGACGTGCCCGTGGGGCCACTGCCCTTCAGCCATCCCGGCGTCATGCTGCGGGAGTGGGTGGTGCCGCGGGCGTCGCTCAACGAGCGTCCGGTGGCCTGCGACTTCTACCCGCCGGCCATGGCAGCGCCCGAGGGCTGCTACCGCTACGACTATTTGCTCCCCGACCAGGAGTGGTTCACGCAGGAACCGGCGTGCAACATCTACTGGGTCAGCATCGCGGCGCGGTACACGACGCCCACGTGCGTCTGCGACGCGGACCTGGATAACAACGGGTTCGTCAATGCCACGGACCTCGCGCGGGTGATCCAGTGCATGGGGCAGCCCCCGGTCGGCGCGTGCGCGCCGGCCGACGTCGATTGCGACGGGGACGTCGATCAGCACGACGTCTACGCCGTCCAGTGTCAGTTCGCCGGACCCGCGAACCCGGCGTGTTGCTGGCAGCCCGGCTCCAACGCATGGGGGTGGAAGACCCGCGAGCACTTCTTCATGGACGACGCAGTGCGCATCATCCAACCCACGGCCCCGGCGCCCGGCATGCCGTACATGTTCGGCGAGCCCATTGAGTCGCCTGCCGGGCTTTCGTGGGACATGGCTTTCGTGCTGACTTCGACACCCGCCACGCCGCCGGTGAATCCTCCTATCGATCCGCCCTTCCCCTACAACCGCCAGAAGAACCGCTACGTGTC
This sequence comes from Planctomycetota bacterium, assembly GCA_016208685.1. Lineage (GTDB taxonomy): Bacteria > Planctomycetota > Phycisphaerae > UBA1845 > UBA1845 > JACQXM01. The sequence continues at coordinate 28,705 of JACQXM010000018.1, forward strand.
CTTCGCTCCCAACAACGGGCCCAACACCGTGGGCTTCGCCATCAGCAAGACCACCGGCGTGGGGATGAGCGGCTGGGTGGGAGCACCGGATGCCGCAGGTGTTTCACGGGTGGTGGCGGCGCCGGTGATGCGCGTCTGGCCGGAGACCGTGATCCACGTGGGTGACTGTGAGATCGTCCCTGTGGCCACCTATACCATCGCCGCCACCGCCGACGGCGTCACCTTCTCCGCGCCGCTGACCGTGGGCACCATTCCGCAACCGGTGCCCAAGCTCTGGGGCGACACCGTGGGCCAGTTTGGCGTACAAAACCCCGGTATGTGGGACCCGCCCAACGGCGTGGTCAATGTCAACGACTTCGTGGCGGCCATGGAGAAGTTCCAGAACCCCGGCACCAACCGCGTGCACATGACGGTGGTGGACGTGGTGGGCGCGGGACTGCCGGGCTTTGAGGCGTGTTTGAACGAAACGGGGAACATCGCCGACGTGTTCAACATCATCAAGGCGTTCCAGGGCAACGCGTACCCGTTCACGACGAACCCGGGCGCGTGCCCAACGTGTCCGTAGGGACTCAAAGCGGGGCACGGGCGAGGACGCAGCGCCCGGTGGCGGGAACGGCCGGTTCCGGGCTAGCCTGGGGCCGGCCCAACCCGCGGCGGCCGCGGGCTCGAGGCGCAAGGCGCGCGAGCCGGCGGCCGCCGTTTACCTGGCTCGACGTGCACGACGAGGTCCCCAACGCGGTCATCAACTTCACGGACATCTTCCTGATCGTAAAGGCGTTCCAGGGTGAGGTGTACCCGTTCCGCGATCCGTTCTCGTGCCCGTAGACGCGTGGGACGGGCGGTGCGCAAGCTGCAATACCGCGCAGTGCGCTGCCGGTGGCTCTCGAACGCCGGAAGTGCTTGGGCCGAAAGTGACTGGGTCGAAGCTGCCCTGCCGCGGCAAACATCGACCCTCATGGCGCGGCCGTCCGGCGTGGACGGCCGGCGTCGGGCTCTGAACCCCGGGGTCGGCGGCCGCGCAAGAGCCGGCTGCCCTTCGGACCGCGGGCCGGCAAGGCTTGCCTGCAACACCTAAGCTTTGGTATCTTCCTGAATCATCGTGCGCGAATCAGCGCCGCGAGACCAAGTCGCGACCGCAAGGGAGCAGGTTGCTCCGCCGGCGGGTGCCTGCGAATCGCGCACGGTGGCCCCGTTGCGAGTCGGCTGATCATGACCAAGCACCCTGTTGCGTCAAACATCGTGCGCGTCGTTTGGCCCTTGTGCCTTTGCTGCTCCGGGTGTGCCCCTGCGGGTTCCTCGCCAACGGACCTCGCAGCGACCAACCTTGCGCCGGAAGCCGACGACCAGGCGGTCACGGTGTCGTTCAACACCCCCAAGGCGATCACGCTGACCGCCAGCGACCCCGACGACGGCCCGCAGGCGCTGACTTTCTCGATTGAGTCGCCACCGGAGCATGGGGCACTAACCGGCGCGCCGCCCGAGGTGACTTACACGCCGGACAGCGGCTACACCGGCACTGACAGCTTCACGTTCATGGCCCAAGACGGGGCGGCGGACAGCAATACCGCAACGGTCTCGCTTACCGTCTTGGCGGCCGGGTCCTTGGATGGAGACGACACTCCGGGTGTCCCCTTCCCCTTTACGACCTACCGCGGCACCTACCAGCTTACTTGGCGATTGGAGGTTCCCGGACTGGCCACCGAAACCGGGGAAGCGTCGGGCGTCCTGGAGTTTGGGGCCCCCATCGACATCGCGCAGCTCTATCAGCAATACGGGGCGGGCACCGCCTTCAGTGTGACGACGGCGAACACGACAGCCGGGGTGGCGGACTGGCGCCAAACCTACGCCAACGGCGTGATCTGCGACCAGACCGGCGGTGGGTTGCAGGGGAGCGTCCCGTGGGGTTGGTTGTACATCCTCAACTCGCCGCGCGAGGTCGGCTTCGAACTGAACGTCGAGAGCACGATCACCAAGTACTGCGTCCCGCCACCACCCGGAGTAGGGATGACCATCGAGGGCGTGGCGGCGGGCTTCTTCTGCGGCGGCGGATGCCCGCCGGTATTCGTCGCCGCCGGGCTCGACAACGGCACACTGGAAGGCGACGCCTCGTATACTTGCACTACGGCCGCAGGCTCCACGCAAACCGCGACACTCAGTTGGCAGCTCACCGGATCCTGACCGGAGCGCAAGAGCGAACCTGCGGCGGTGGCGGCTTCTTGACCAGCCTCGCGGTCCGGGTCGACGCACGCCCTCGGGCCTCTGCCCAAGCGTAATCCTCGCGGTGAATTGTCGAAGAAGGACTCGAGACGTCCTCTTCTGCGAACGTCTTCGGAGTGTGCTGAGGATCAACCCGAGACGAAGGCAGGCATCTCGAGTACGCAAGGACAGCGGGAACGCAAGCGGAATCCGTTGAATCCCAAGCGGCGGATCCCCCACCGGCTTCGTTCGCGGCACTGGGACGAGGAGACTCGCCCGATGTCTACTGCCTGCAACCTCCACGACGAGGCGACCGATAGGGCTCGGGGGCACGGAGAGAGCCGCACCGGGGCCATCCACACCCCGGCGCGGGGGGTGCGTGCGTTTGCATCAGAAGCACAACTCTGATAGAAGAAGGACCGGGTGGAGTGTGGCGAAGCCCAGAGGCGACCCATCACCGCGCGATGCTCCGCCGCCATGAAACGGGATCGCGCTCGACATTCTGTTAGGTAGCGCGATGTGTCGGGAGACTTCGCCGTCTCCCCGCTCTTCTACCGTAAGTGCGTGTTGCGGACCGGCGTGACTGCCGCTCATCCTCCAACGCTCCTTGCGGGCGTCAGGTAGTGGTTAGCCGGCGATCGGACGTTTCTTCTGGCCACGATTCTGGCTCGATTCGAGCCGCGAGGCGGGTCGCATTCCGGACTCGGCCGTCCGCAGACTCCGCAGTCGAGCCGAGAGATCATGCCCGCGAGGAGCGTCGTGGAAGGAGGTCTATCATTGTCTCGACTGTGTAAGGCTCAGTTGCGTTCGGGATATGGCTCGCATGCCCGCTACGTTCTCCTTCTCCGACCGTCCGGCCGGAAGCAGACTAATGCGGTTACGGTACGAGTCGCAGGGGTGTGGCGGCGGATGGCCATCAGGCGCGGCGGCGACGACAGAATGCCCCGGACTGATTGCCGGGGGCGTCACGCCGCTCATCCTGTACGGCGAGCACTCGGCAGGGGCTGGTCCCTGGCACCCCTCCTGCTCGCTGCTGCGTCGGCACTCCTTCCGTTTTCCGTCGCTCGTGGCGAGGCGCCGTCTGCCGCTGCGGTTCCCTCCAAGCTGAACGAGGAGTCAGCCGGGTTGCCGGGTCCTCCGCCATCTGAGTCCTCTGGTAGCGTCGCCGACACCCGCGGAGCTCCGCGACGGATCTGTGTCGAGGTCCCCTCCGACCATGACCTGAAGGAGTGTGTCTACGCGCTGCGGCAACAGGGTGACCTCGCCGGGGCGGCGCGAATGGCGGAGGAGCTTCTTGCCTTGCGCGCCCAGTCGCTTGGCATGAAGCACTTCCTGACCGGGGATGCCGCGGAACTCGCAGAGGCGACCGCTCAGCTTCGGCAATTGCCGGACACGCTGCAACTTGCAGCGTGCGATGCCGACGCGGCGGAATCCTACTTTGCAGCGATCATCGACGACGTCGAGCGCGCCACCACCGCCCGATCGCTCGCCGAATACGTGTTGGAAGTCCGGCTGCGGACGGCGGCCTACACGCATACCGAGGTGACCATGGCTCTGGAGAATGTGGCTCGGGCGCTGCAGCAGATGGGTATGCTGCGCGAGTCGCAGGACTATCTCCACGAGGCGTTGGCCACGGCGCGCGTTGGAGGCAGGGACCGACACCCGCTGACCGCCCGGATGCTCACGCGGCTCGCCGGGCTGCGCCGCCTCTCCGGAGATCCGACGCGTGCGGTTGCCCTCTGCAGAGAGGCCATTCAGATCCAGGAAACTATCAACGAATGCGACGCGGTCGAACGGGCGAGCACGTTGAACGAGCTTGGCCAGTCGCTGCTCGAGGCGGGTGACTATGCGGCGGCGGAGGAGGCGTTCGAGAAGGCGTACAACTTCCGCGGGCAACTGCTCCATGCCGGGGCAACGGCTACGGTGGCCGACACGCTCAATGACTACGGCCGCGTGCTTCAGGCGCGAGGCGATCTGCGCAGCGCCGAGCGGCTCCTTCGCGATGCCCTGACGCTCCGTCGAGAACTCCACGGCGAGGAACACGAGGCGGTTGCCAATCTCTTGAACAACCTCGGTTTTCTGAAAAAGGACCTGGGCGACTACGAGGCGGCCGCCGAGGCCTATCGCGCGGCGCTGCGGATCCGAAGGAGACTCGCGGGAACGGAGCGCACTCACGTCCTCAGCTATACGCCGGGGAACCTCGGCTCGGTGCTTGCCGACCTGGGGCGATACGACGAGGCCCTGCCGCTCCTGAGAGAGGCGCTGGACCTGTACCGCCGCTGGCATGGCGACCGTCACCCGGATGTGGCCGGAGGCATGAACAACCTGGGCAACATCCTGGATCTGATGGGGAACGACGCCGAGGCAGAGCCGCTTCTGCGCCAGGCCGCCGCGCTCTGGCGCGACACGCTGGGTCCCGACCATCCGTACGTCGCCAAGGTGCTTAAGAACCTGGCGATGACGTTGGAATCGCGCTCGGATGCGTGGGACGAAGCCGAGGGGCTCTACCGCGAATCGACTGCGATTCTCCGCCGTATGAACCACCGCTGGCTGGCGGAAGTATGCAGCGTGTACGGTGAGTTCCTTGCGGATCGCCGCGAAAGACCCGCGGAGGCCGCCGTGCTCTTCGAAGAGGCGATCCACGTCATCGACCGCCTGCGGGCGCGGGCGGCCGGTGACGAGATCGATCGCTCCCGCTACTTCAGCGTGCTCTCAGGCCGCCGGCCGTACGCGGGGATGGTCCGGGCACAGGTGGCGATGGCACAGCTTGCCGAGGGGCGAAGCGACGGCGGTACGTCGACAGCGGGGAGCCCCAACACCCACCTCCGCCGCGCGTACGACTATCTTGAGCAGGGGCGTGGTCGCGCGCTTCTGGACCTGCTGGACCGCAGCGGCACCGACATCCACGAGCTGGCAAGCAGGGCCGACGCCGGCGGCGACGCGGTCAGCGCCGGGCGGGTCGAGGAGATCCGGCAGCGCGAGCGCAGCGCGCGCATGGCGCGAGCTGCGGCGGACCGGGCCCTGGCGGCCCTCCGCGCCGACAGCAGCCTGTCGGACGAAGAGCGCCGGCGCCGTCAGGAGGACCACCAGCGCGATCGGAGCGCTGCCGATGAGGCCGAACGGCAGGCCACGCGGGAGCTCTTCGAGCTGGCGCGCGACGAGCTGAAGTCCGCGGGACTCAAACCGCTCGGTGCGGAGACCATCGCCGCGGCGTTGCAGCCCGGCGAGCTGCTTCTCACCTACAGCCTGGGAACCACCGAAAGCATCCTGCTGGTCATCGATCCCCAAGGGGGAATCCGCGGGTTGACCCTGCATTGGCCCGACGGGACGCGCGTGGGCGCCGCGTCGCTTTCAGGCGCACTCCATGCGTCACTCACCGGTTTGTCGGTGGAGCCGGTTCCGCGGCACGAGACACGTGCGGATGCACCCGATTACGCGCCCTCCGCGCTGGCGGAGGCGCTTCTGCCCGGGCAGATCCGCGATGAGGTCCTCGCTGCCATGCGCGTCATTGTGGTTCCCGACGGACCTTTGCATCGCCTGCCGTTCGAGATGCTGGTTCTCAACGAGGCCGAGGATCGCCGCTGGGTCGACGTCGGCCCGGCGATTGTCTACGCCCCCTCGGGCACGGTGGCGGTAGCGGAACGGCGGCGCGCGCAGACGCGACGTGCGCAGCCTCCTGCGGAAGGCGGAGTGGCGCTGGTCGCGGTGGGAGACCCCCGCTTTGCACATTCGCCTGCCGCGGGTTCTCTGCCGGCGCTGCCGGGAACGGCGGTGGAAGTAGAGGCGATCGCCGCCGTGGTGCGCGGCGGCATGGGCTCACAAGGGGAAGTGCGGCTCCTCACCGGCACGGCGGCGACGGCGGCCAACCTCTTTGACGCCTGCCAGCGCCCACGACTTGTTCACCTCGCCACGCACGGGTTGCCCACCCTCGGACGCCTCGCGCACACCAGCGCGCTGGTCCTGGCTCCCTCGCGTGCTCCGGACGACGATGGCTTGCTTACGCTGGGCGACCTGCTGGCGCGCTGGGGCGGCCGGCTCGACGGCGCCCAACTGGTGACGCTTAGCGCCTGCCGCACGGCCGAGGGGCGCCTGGAGGCCGGTGACGGAATGGTGGCGCTGACCTGGGGCTTCCTCTACGCGGGGGCGGAGAGCGTCATTGCCAGTCTGTGGAAGGTGGAAGACCACGCTACCTCGCTGTTGATGACGCGACTGTATGAGAACCTCCTGGGGCGATTTGATACCCCGCGGGCGGTCGGCTCGCGTGCCTGCGCCGCTAGGCAACCCATGTCCAAGGCCGACGCACTCCTGGAAGCCAAGCGCTGGCTGCGCAGCTACCGGCGCGATTCCATGGCGCTAGGCGTGATCCCACCGGAAGCGGGCGGGCCACCAAGGGGCGTCCACGCCGTGCCCGCCGATTCCCACCCTCGCGATCCCGGACCATATCCCTACGGCCATCCGGTCTTCTGGGCTCCCTTTGTGCTCATAGGCGACGGCTCGTGATGGAATGAGGGTCGAAGGGGGTCGCCGGCGAGGTTGGCGGATGCTCTCTCCGCCGGGCTGGGTGGTGGGCTTCAGCGGGGAAGGTGGTCGAAGGTGACGGATTGCACCGCGAATCGAGGATCGCGGCGCAATGCGCGCAGGGCCGCGTCCCGCCGATCGGCGTGCGCTCCGTGCACCGCCGCAGCCGCGGCGTGGCCGATTGCTTCGTCGAACTCCGCAGCGGTGAGCGGCTGGGTCACCGCGATGATCGCGAGGGTCTCCGTTCCGACCTGCTCGTTCAATTGGAATCGCTCCGCGAGCTGGTTCGTGCCGGGCTGAATCGGTACGACGCCGCTGACCCGCGATAGCTTCAGGTCGTGATCGATAAGCGCGACCACAGCGGCCCCGCGCCCGTTGGAGTTGAAGGAAAGCGATAGCACGTCTCCGCTGCGAAAAGCAACCGGCGCACCGCGATACAAGCCGCCCGTCGGCCGAACCTCCAGGTCGGCGATCGCCAGTACGGCGCCAATGTCTACCGGCGTTCCCGGCGCGCCGCGGAACTCCCGTACCGCCAACCATGCGGAAGCGGCGAGCAGGAGCATCGCGGCCAGCGCGAACCTCCTTCCAAGCCGGGGCCGAAGAGTCGCAGCCGGCTCTCGAAGGCGCTCGCGCGCCAGCTCGGCGTCAACCGCGTCCAGTCGACGGTGCAGCGACGAACTGTCACGCGGCGATGGGAAGAGGGGCGCCTCCCGCCCTTCGCGAACCGCGCTGCCCCATTCGCGCAGGAGCGCGGCTAAGCGATCTTCGTCAGGGTTCTCGCCGGAGCGCGGCATGGTCAAAAACACTCCACGGTCTGGCCTACGGGCGGCGGGGTCATCCCGGAGCCAGGCCTTTCCCTTCCAGACACCGTCGCAGCGCGGCGAGCGCCTCGCCCAGCAGCAACCGGATCGAGGCCTCCGGTCTGCCGAGCAACCGTGCGATCTCCCGCTTGGGGGTGCATTCCACATAGAGCAGCCAGCAGGCGAAACGGGCCACCGCGTCCAAGGTACCCAGGCAATCCTGAATGCCACGATTCAGCTCCGGCGCCATCAGACAGGCTTCCGCCGGAATCGGGCCATTGGGGGCCGCAGGCATCCTCGCCCCCGATCGTTCATGTTCGGTCAGTTCGATCATGCCCTCAATGGGCGCCCGGACGGCGCGGCGTCGCCAGTGGTCGGTCAGGCGATTCCGGGCGCTCGACAACAGGTAGTGGCGCCAATGGCGTGGGTCGCTCATCTTCGGCGCCGTGCCGGTGCCCACCGCACGATAGGCGCCAACGAAGACATCCTGCGTGAGGTCCTCCGCCTCCGAAGGCGAAACGCGCTTCCAGAAGTAACGCATCACCGGGTCCCAATGCTCCTGCACCAGCCGATCGAACGCAGCGCGGCCGGCAGCTTGCCGACCGGGCGCAGGGTCGCCGGTGTCGGGAGCAACGGACGGCGTGGAACCGTCCGTAAGCGATACCGGCGGGAGACTGCCGGACATTCGACTTCGCCTCGCACGTGTACGTTTGCGGGGACGGCCCCGCGAATCGCAAGCTCGGTGATCGGGAAAGGTACTGCCATGCTTGTGACTTGCCAAGTGTGTGCCGTCCTGCCGGCGACTTCACAACTTCAATCGCGGGCTGGGGACGGCCATGTCCATCCCACGTGCGGTCGCGGGCCTGGTTGTGAACGGATACGCATCGCACCCCGCAGTGCGCAGCAAAATGCCTCGGGAGCCGTGTCCCTGCTCCTCGCCCTCCGCGTCCCGGACGAGCCGTCCGCGCGATCGACGAATCCTGCGCACCCGCTCGGCGCGTGCGTTTAAGGGTTCGCCGCGACCGCGCCCCGCCCGCAGCGGGCACGCGGCGCCGGCGAACTCGAAGCTGTCAACGGTTCAGGCGCGTTTCATTCAAGAAAGGGCAGGTCCATGAAGTGGCATGCAACCGCAGGATGCTTGGTGCTGGGATTCGCAGCGATGGCGCCAGCCAAGGGGCGCGAGACGGAGCCAGCGCAGGCCGCCACCCCGGCGGACTCGACGCCCATCGTCCTGTCCGGTCAGATCGACGATAACTGTTCGGCGGGCGGCTTCAACCTCGGCACGCTTGCCCGAGTGGGCAGCTTCAGCGGCAGCACTGTCGGCCTGGCAAACGACTACGGCTGCGACGCCGCGCCAGCGTGCGTACCCGCCTGTGGCGGCTGTAGCTTCTACGGCGGCGCGGCGCCGGACGGCATCGTCCGTTTCACGGTACCTGCCAGCGGATTGTGGACCTTTCGTTCCTGCGGCAGCGGGTTCGACTCCTCGTTGCAATTGCGCGGCGGCGGAGCATGCCCCGGAACGTCGTGTGTCGCCCAAGATGACGACGGCTGCACGGCCTGCAACCCGCCGTTTGAGGCGAAGATTGTGGCATCGCTCACGTCGGGCACGACCTATTATCTGATCGTTGATGCCTACGACGGCACGGGAAACCCCTTCACCATTGAGCATTCCGGCCCCTGCACCAACAACGCCGATTGCCAGGACGGCCTCTTCTGCAACGGAGCCGAGGTGTGTTCCGGCGGGCAATGCATGCCGGGAGCCCCGCCCTGCGGTGGTGCGACGCCGTTCTGCGACGAAGCGTCGGACATATGTACCGGTTGCGCTGGGCCGGAAGATTGCAACGACAACAACGCCTGCACCACCGACCTGTGCGTCTCCGGAACGTGCCTGTACGGCTTCGCCTACGACCCCGCCACGCAATGCTGCAACCCGGCAAGCGGCGCAACGACACCGCTCTCCGACGGAAATGAGTGCACCGCCGACAACTGCAACACCGCCAACGGTCAGGTCAGCCACCCGCCGCTTCCCGGCGGCACGCCCTGCGGCGATCCCTCGGACACCGATTGCGACGATCCCGACACTTGTAATGGGGCCGGCGCCTGCCTCCCCAACACTCTGGCCAACGGAACCGCCTGCGACGATGGGTTATTCTGCATCACCGGCGAAACCTGCTGGGGCGGAGTGTGCACCGGCTCGCCGCGAAACTGCGACGACGGGCTAGCCTGCACCAACGACTCCTGCAACGAAGGCAGCGCCAGTTGCGTCAGCGTCCCGGCCGCCGGTAATTGCGTGATCGCCGGAGCTTGTTACACCGACGGACAGTCCAACCCGGCCAACGCCTGCCAGGTGTGTATCTCCGGCAACAACGCTGCCGGCTGGTCCGACGTAACCGCCATTCCGTGCGTCTCCGACAACGACTGCCCGAATCAGCAATGTGACGAGGAGGCCGGTTTCTGCGCATGCGGCATCTGCGACCTCGCCATCCTCCGCGCGCAGTCCAGCGGCCCCTGCACCTCCGACGACGACTGCGACGGCGTGGCCACCTGCATCCAAGGCGGCTGCTACGATCCCAAGAACCGGTACATCAGCATTGAGCCCCCACCCTACGATCGCCCGATTCTGATCTCGGTTGGGTCCGACGACTGCCCCGGCATGTCCAAGTGGCTGGCGCAACCCAACGCCAACGGGGTCGCGCGGCTTTCCGACCTTCCCGTGGCCGTAGATTTCTCGACAGCGCCCGCCCTGATTCAGGTTGCCGACCAGGATATCGTCCCGGCGTCCGTGTACGTTCTCTGGGTCATTGACGCGGAAGACCCGTCGTGCTTTGCCGGGCCGGTGCGTATTCCGACGACCCCGCACCCCGCCCCGAAGGACTGGGGTGACACCGTCGGCACACTCGTGGGCGGCGGGTGGACGGCGCCCAACGGCGTGGCCAACGTCAGCGACTTCGTCGCCGCCATGCAGCGCTTCCAGGGGCTGGCAACGGCGCCGCCGGTATCCTGGGTCGACGTGCACCCCGAAGTCCCCAACGGCATCGTCAACTTTAGTGACATCTTCATCCTCGTGAAGGCGTTCCAAGGCGAGATGTTCGCGCTCGGCGGCGTGCAGAACTGCGGCATGAGCGATTACGAAGCCGCCAACCGCGACGAACCGCTGCCTGTCGAGGAACTTCAGGAAAAGCCCGATTCCAGCCCTCCGCCCCGTGAAGATATCCACAAAGAAAAGAGGGAGGAGAAGCAGGAGGAGCGGAAGGAGGAGAAGAAGGAGGAGGCTAAGGACGACGAAAAGAAAACCGACCCCGTCTACGCTTTCAGCGGTGAGTTTCTGGAAGACGTTGTCGACCTCCGTATCCCCGGCCGGGGGATGGACGTCGTCTGGGGTCGCAAGCATCGCTCCAAGGTCGGCCCCAACACCGCCATGGGCAACGGCTGGGATTTCTCCTACAACATCTACCTCGAAGCCTCCGGCGCCAACATGCTGGTGCACGACGGCCACTCGCGCAACGACCTTTTCACTCCCTACGGCGTAAACACCTGGGCCCGGGCCGAGTACCTCGCTCTGCTCACGCGAAACGCCGACGGCACCTTCACCCTGACCTACAGCAACAAGGGCAAGCTCAACTTCCGCGCCCTGGATGGCAGCCCGGCGGCGGGCAAAGCCAGCAGCATCGTGGATCGCAACGGCAACACCATCAGCTTCAGCTACGACGCCGCGGGTCGCCTGACCACCATCCACGACACGCTGGACCTCGCCTCACACAACCGCGACATCACCATCGCCTACAACGCCGACGGCAAGATCGCCTCGGTCACCGACTACACCGGCAGGCAGGTGGTGTACACCTACTACCAGACCGGCGACGCGGGCGGCTCCACCGGGGACCTGAAGTCCGTCCGCTCGCCGGTCGTGGTGGGCACGCCCCACGGCAACGACTTCCCCGCTGGCAAGACGACCGTTTACACCTACACCAAAGGCTTCGCCGACGAGCGTCTGAACCACAACCTGCTCACCATCACCGATCCTAACGGGCAGACGTATCTTCAGAACATCTACGCCCACACCGTGGCGCCCACGGACTCGCGCTACACGCAGGACCCGGCGAACATCAACTTCGACCGCGTGGTGCGTCAGGTCTGGGGGTACCCCTGGGATACCGTGGACTTCGTGTACAAGCCGCAGACGCCTACGCCCGCCAACGGCTTTGCGGTGATGAAGACCTTCGTCCGCGACCGTGCCGGCAACGTCGATGAGAACTTCTTCGACGCCGGCAATCGCGTGGTCATCGCCCGGCGGTATACCGGCCGAGCGGACAACCTCCTGCCCACCGACCTGGACACCGCATCCAACCCGCCGGTGAACCCCGTCCGGGTCACCGATCCGCCCTATTTCGAAACCCGCTACCGTTGGAATAAGGACTCGCTCAACGTGGCGACCATTTACCCCAACGGCAATGAGGATCGACTGGTGTACGACACCGGCAGCGGCAATCGCCGTTCTCAGGGAAACCTGCTGCAATACTGCCGGCTGCCCGGCCCGCTGGGCGGAGACCAGTTGCAAATCTGCGAATCGTACGAATACGACCCTCTGCTCAACGGCGATACCAACCTCGTCACGGCCGTAACTGACGGCCGGGGCAATACCTTCCGCCACACCTATGACACCCGCGGGAACCGCACCCACACCCAGGGGCGCATCGCCACCGTGGTGGAGGACTGGGAATACAACGCCTACGGCCAAGTGACGGCGCACATTCACCCGGACAACGGCAGCGGCAGCCGCCGACGCGACGAGTTCACCTACTACGCCAGCGGCGCGGGAAACGGGTTTCTGGAGCGCAGCGTCGTCGCCGCGGCGAACCTCTCCCTGACCACGAGGTATGAGTATGACTCCCTGGGGCGGGTGACCCGGAGCATCGACCCGCTCGGCCACGACACGCAGTACGTGTACAACACGCTGGACCAGACGGTACGCAGGATCTCTCGCGCGGTCGTCCCCGGCAGCGGGCCGCGCTACCAGACGGACACCTTCTACGACGCCAACGACAACGTCGTCCGCGTGGACGTGCAGAACGTGAGCGAGGCCGGCGTGCTCCAGCCCAACACGCACCTCTCAACCATCTACGAATATGAGATTCTGAACTTCCGCACCCGCGTGTGCGAAGAAGTGGGCAGCGCTGCGCTGCCCCCGACGCAGCTTACCTGCGCCGGGCTCTCTCCGGCGCAGTTCGTGATCACCGAGTTCTACTACGACCCCAACCGCAACCGCCAGGAAGTGTGGAAGGGCGAGGCGGTCAACGGCAATCAGCAGAACAACACGGAATTCTATGCCTTCGACGAACGCGACCTCGTTTATTGGATGGGCCGCTCACCCGCCGTCGCCGGACAGGCGTCCACCAAGGTCGACTACGACGGCAACGGCAACATCACCGTTATTCACGAAGGTATTGAGGATGCGCCGCGCGTAAGCTACACCGCCTACGACGGCTACAACCGACCCATTCGCCGGGAGGACCCCAGTGCCAACGTCACGGGACTGCACTACGACGCCAATGGGAATCTCACGGAGAAAAGCACAGAGGGCGAGCTTTACGACTACGCCGGCTCGGCCCAGAACGTGCCGCTCTTCCGGGCGACCTATGCGTACGACGGCCTGGATCGCCTCATCACCCAAACGCTCGACTACTTCGACCCCCGCACCGGCGCTCCCATCGGATCGGGAACGTCACAGACGACGTGGTTCTACAATGACAACTCGCAGGTGGTGCGCGTGCTGGATGACAACGGCGAGCAGATGCTCGTGAGCTATGACCCCGCGAATCGCCGCAAGGTGGTCACCGACGCCGAGGGTAATACGCGGACCTACGGCTACGACGCCGGGTCCAACGTCATCTCCCTCGTCGACGCCGAGGTCTCACAGCTTACCGGCGCGACGCAAACCTACGTGTCGGCCTACAACTACGACGGGCTGGATCGCCTGATCTCCCACACCGACATCGTGGGCAACACCACGAGCTACGCCTACGATTCGCGCGGCAACCGGACCGTACGTACCGACGCCGCCGGCCGGCAGACCCGCTACGAGTACGACGGGCTCGATCGCCTGATCTACACCGTTCGCGACATGAACGGCAACGGCGCGATACTCACCGACCTCGCCGACATCCTCACCGGCCAGGCGTGGGACGACTCGTCGCGGCTGGTGTCGCAGTCGGACGACAACGGCAACGTGACAAGCTACGATTACGACGGCCTGGACCGCCTCATCGCCACCCACTACGCGGACGGCACCGTTCACACCCGAACCTACGACGTGCACGACAACGTCGTCGGCACCACCGACGCCAACGGCAGCGTCACGATCAACTACTTCGACCGCAACAACCGCCTGTGGGCCCGCTTCGTCACCCCCGGCCTGGGCGTGTCGGAGGACACCACCTTCGAGACCTACTACTACGACGGCCTGGATCGGCTCGTCTACGCGCACAACGACGCCGCCACCGTCCACCGGGCGTTCGACTCCACTTCCAACCTGCTCGAGGAGAAGATCAACAACATCCCCACCGTTTCCACGTACGATGGCGTGGGCAACAAGCTCACCTGCGAATATCCGGGGGGGCGCCTGCTCAGCTACGACTACGACGGGTTGGATCGGCTGCTCTCCATTAACGAAGGCGGCAACTCCATCGCCGAATACAAGCACGTCGGACCCGGCCGCGTAGAGCGCCGCGATCTGGACAACGGAACCCGCCTGGACCTGACGTACGACGGAATCGCCAACGCCCCCGGCGACTTCGGCTTCAAGCAGATCATCCGCACCAAACACTCCGTCATTGCCGGCGGGGGGCTCGTCGATGACCGCTCGTACGTCTGGGACCGCGTGCAGAACAAGACGCAGCGCAAGGACACCCGCGCCGGCGGGCCGCGGTTGACGCATGACTACCAGTACGACGCGAACGATCGCCTGACGCGGGCTACGGCGAAGGACGCGAGCAACGTGGTGATCCGCGACACCACCTACGACCTTGACGGTGTGGGAAATCGCACCACCGTCACCGGCGGCCCTGGTGCCGGCGCCTACACCATGCTCGCCCTGACCCCCAATCCCGCCGACCGTCAGGTCAATCAGTACACCATCACGCCCTATGAAACGCGCACCTACGACGCCAACGGCAACCTCATCGATCTCGACGCGGGCATCCCCTCCGGGCCGTTGTTCACCTACGACTATCGCAACCGCCTGGTGTTGGTGTTCTATCCTCCCAGCGGTAAGACGGACGTGTATCGCTACGACGCGCTGGGGCGGCGGATCGAGAAAGTGCGCGACGTGGGCGGGGCCAACCTCACCACCCGCTACTTCTACGACGGCTGGCACGTCATCGAAGAACAGGACGGCGCCGGCAGCACCCTGGCCACCTACGTCCACGGCGGGGCGGTGGATGAACTGCTCACCATGCAGCGCGGCGGGGCGGACTACTACTATCACGCCGACGACCTGGGGAGCATCATGGCCGTCAGCAACGCCGCCGGCGCGGTGGTGGAGCGCTATGAGTACGGCGACTACGGACTGCCGCAGTTTCTCGACGCCGCGGGCAGTCCTCTGCCCGTGCAGGCCTCGGCCATCGGCAACGCCTACCACTTCACCGGCCGGGAGTACGACCTCGAGACCCGCCTGTACAACTTCCGCACCCGCTACCTCGACCCCCGCGCCGGCCGCTTCATCACCCGCGACACCATCGGCATCTGGGGCGACGAAAGCAACCTGGGGAATGGGTATACGTATTGTGGGAATAATCCGGGGAGTCGAACAGACCGCTTCGGACTGGTGGCTGATGAGCCCGTCCCGGCCAATGCAGCGGCGCTTCAAGACGCCTTGGGTGCAATTGCCGAACAGGCTGAGAGATTGGAACGAACAAGACAGGCATTACGGGAAACGACGGCCTTAACGACTAGCGGCGCGGCTGGGGAGGCCCGCAGAGAAAACCTCCGGCGACTAGGCAAGGAGGAACGAGAGAAGGAAAACAAACTGAAGGCGATGAAGGAAGCTGCAGGGAAGGCGATCAAGAAGCTCAAGGGAACGCTAACGCCAGAAGAGCAGAAGAAACTCGTCGATAAGATCGAGGAGTTAGTAGAGAAACTGGGAATGGACAAAGCAATGTCGGCAACTCATCCCACTCGTGGAACCTCAATGCCCGTTCCTAAATTGATAGCGGAGGCCCGCAAGAAGGCGTCCGCCGCAGAAAACGCAAGGGCGGCAGGCAAGCCAGACGAACGCGCTGACCAGAATGAGAGAGATTTCTCCACACACGTCGTTACCGGTTTTCTACAGGGGATCCAGTCGAAGGCAACAGGTTCTGAAAGGATCCCCGGAGACTAGGACGATCGATGGACGGTTTGCCAATTGATCGCCGACGCACCGCCTCGGCGATGCGGGAGTCGAATCGACGCGCAAACCGCGTGCGATGGATGCGAGGAAGTTAGAGCGACCGGGTGGCCCACCGCTTCCGCGCTGGAAGAGCCGAATGTTCCGCCAATGAGGAATGGCGAATTCGGAATGCGGAAACAGAGCCGCGACCGTGAGGGAGCGGGCAGCGCACGCAACGCGGCGGTATACGATCCGTACCGCGAGTGCCAACGAGCGGTCACTCGCACATTCTTCGAGGGATCCGCACCACCCGATGCACGGCTCGTCCGCCCTACGGGCGGGAGCGGTTTGAGAAGGGTCCGATCCCCAGGGGCTCAAAGCCCCTGGCAACGCCCGCCGGCCCTCCGGGCCGTGGGCCGATCCTCGCCGATGGGACGCAGGCGATAGCATGGCGTTCCTGGTTCTTTCAGCGGCATGCTACGGCCTCCGGAAACGGTAGACTACCGTTTGCGTCCGGCTTCTAGGCCGCACTGCCCTACGCAGAACAGGTGCGCTAAGCATATCGCTCGTGCGAGATTCCCATCTTGCACGCACGGAGATTGGAGACGAAGGGATTCGAACACCCCCCGAGAACACCAGGGAAAACGGCGTTCTCGCCGAGTAGGCGCAGCAAAAAGCGCAGCATTTGAGCCGCAATTCGATCCCCAAGCCGACCGCGCCGCAGCATCCGGCACCGGGACGGGCCGCGCCCTGCCGGCCGACCTTCCGGGACCGGGCACTCGTCAAACACCACCGGCCGGGAGCGGACCCGGAGCGGCCGCGGACAGCTCGCCGGCAAAGCCCGCGGGCGGGGACTTCGCCGAAGCGCTCGCCCTGATTGCCCGGCTGCCGGGGCTGACCGACGCGGAGCGGGCCGAGGCCGTGCGGCGGCTGCTGGCTGCGAGGGTGAGCGGAGGGTAGGGGGGTCAGAATTCTGGTGTTTGCGGCGGCGTTGACCCTGGCACAGGGCCGCGCACCGTTTCGAGGGTTTTCCGAAAGCAACTGGAGGCGAAGAATGGGCTTACGTGGACCATTGCCGGAATCGGCCGAGGGGCTCTGGCTTCGCGGGAGCGGGTTGGCGGCGGGGCGAGGACCGACCGAGGCGGTTCGGGCGCCGGGAGTCCCCCAGCCCCCGCCGTGGCTAGGGGCGGACGCCCGTAAGTACTGGGATGAAATCGTGCCGCAGCTCAGCGCGGGCGGGCGTGTGGGCTTTCTCGATTCGACCGTGCTGGGCCGCTACGCGACCCTGCTGGCCGAGTCGGTGAAGCTGGCCGCGTGGCTGAAGGAACAAGGCGAAACCTACGAACGCCGCTCCAACCGCGGCGGCGTGACGACCCGGCTACGCCCGGAAGCCGGATTGCTGCTGCGGATCGAGAAGCAGCTCCTAGCGCTCGAAGACCGGATCGGTATGAACCCTTTGGCGCGGGCGCGACTCGGCATTCCGCCCCAATCTGAAACCGGTAGCCCGGCCGGGCGTTTCTTCGCCCCGCCGCGTCCCGGCGACGCCGCTACGGCCGAAGGTGACAGGCCGGGGGGAGCTACCGAGGACGGCGCATCGCCGGACGACACGGGGGACGTCGGCCGTGGGCGATAATCCGTCACCAAACGGCGATAACGGACGCGACGCTGCCGGGCGGTTCGCTCCGGGCAACGCCGGCGGACCCGGGAACCCACGCGCCCGGCATTCGGCGGCGCTGCGGCGGGCATTGTTGGAGGCGGTAAGCGATGACGACATCCGGCTCGTGGTGGAAAAACTCGTCGAGCTGGCCAAAGCGGGCGACTTGGCGGCAATCCGGGAGCTGCTTGACCGCACCATCGGCCGGCCCGCGCCGGTGAGCGAATTCGACGTGCCCCCAGTGCAGATCACCATCGGCCCGGACCGCGTGTTTCCCGAGCCGCCGGGCGGGTACGAATCCTACCGCGCGGGCGATTCCCCGGCGGAAGTGCTGTAGCAGCCTACGGGAATCTCCAGCTCCGCCGCATTGCATTCCATCGCCGGTTTCGCTACACTCTCGCCGTGCAACGCTCGTTGAATCCGAAACGTACCTGACCAAACGCCGCGCGACCTGCGGAACCCAGTCTTGCGACCGGCGTTGCACAACCGGAGGCCGCGCGGCTTTGCGCTACCAGTGCGGGCGAACGCACGCACGTACGTAACCCGTCCCGCTCGGCAGCCCTGTTTGGAGGGCCGAACCATGCTACCCGCTATCGTTTCCCTGATTTCCGCGTTCACATCGCTCGGAGGTGCGTCCCCAACGGACTCGTTCTTTTATGTGCTGGAACCGCCGGATAGAAAAGACCGAGTCTACCGCATCGACTGGAATGGGACTGTCACGCCGATCGGTGCAGAAGGGGCGCTTGGTTGGTCGTCCGTACGTCAACTAGTCTGGGACTGGGAGCACGGCCGTCTATATGGCTTCGACGATCAATTCGACGTTTGGCTTGAGATCAATCCCACCAGTGGAGCCGGAACGGCCCTGGGCGCCTTCACCATCGAGCCGACGTTCCTCACCTATAGCCCTGACGACGACATGGTCTATGCGTCTAACCAATTCAGCATTCATCGCATTGATCCGCGAACGGGATCGCATTCCCAGATTGCTAATTTCAGCTCCTTCGGACTTGCCTACATACGTGCCACAACGGGCGGGTTGACCGGGCTTGCGACACTCGAATACACGGGACTAACGATCGTCAGATTGCCCGACCTGATGCCGTTCAGAATCGGCGGCGGCCTAGTGTATCCAACAGCCCTGTTTTGGGATCCATCGAATGACATCCTTTATCAGTTCAACGCTTCAGACAACAACACGTTCTACACGATCAATCAAGTGACCGGCGCCCGCACGACGACGGGTTCGTGGAACTTCGGGTTCAACCCCCTAACGGTCTCCAGTATCGCGTTCGTCCCCGCCGGAGGCGAACCAACACTCGACTGTCGTCCGTTCGACACCGACGGTGACGACGACTTGGACCTTGCCGACTGGGCGATAATGCAGGATTGTTTCGGTGGACCGGGGCGCTAACGTTCATATGCCGAAGGCAGAGCGTAGCGAACCCGGCGTTGAAGAGCGGCGCGATATGGAGTCGGACGGTTGGGAGCAGCCACCCCCGGACGCACGGGACGAACCCACGGACTATGGCGCAGCTCTGCGGTTTATTCGGCGAAACGGCAGGCCGGATGGATGCGGGGGTTTTCGGCTTGACAAGACCCTTGAATTCAACGCGCTTGTGCTTGCGAATATCAAACCCGGCTACCGCACTCTAATATGGAAAACCGAGGGCGGACACGTAAGCCATACAATCCGCTACAGCCCAAAGCCTGACACCGCTGCGCACGCGGCCAAGCTGTGCTGGGAAGCGGCAGAACACGGCACAGACGCGATCCGCTTCACCCCTGACAGCATCGCGCACCTGCAACGGGCCGTGTGGTTGGCAAAAACACAACTCGGGTCTGACAACTCAGAGCGTGGAGTACAAATCGGCGGGGAGAGCTGGCCGGGGCTGCTGGAGCGGGCGGCCGAAGCAATCCGCGACTTCACCGCGCACGTTCGCGCGGCCCACCCGGCGGATGCAGCCGGCAACGTGAACCTTGCGCGCGGCGCCCGCGGGACGCGGAAGCGATACGACGATATGGTGGCGCTCTGCGGGGCAGCGGCGTTGATCGGCGCCGACCCTGCGGATGTTATTCGCGCAGTGATCCCCGCGGATGACGAACCGCAGTTTCCCATTGCACAGAGTGCGCCCCCGGAGCTGGTGGAGCTGCTCAGACAGGCGCTGCGTATCGTGACCGATGAAATGATCGCGCAGGGCGTAATTCCCACGAGTGCGATGGACCAGCTCGACCGGATTGCGGACCGGCTGTCCGCTAAGGTAGAGCCAACGCGGCCGGAGCAAGCGACGGCGGCACCGTGGGCCGGGGGGGACGCGACCGCGGCTGTGTGTGGGGCGGAAGGTGAGTCGCGTCGGGCCGACGCTCCGGGTGGTGCGGTAGTGAACCCTAACGACTACTTGCCCGCGTCCAAGATCGTCTCGGACCTCGCCCCTCCGGACTTCACAATGAAGAACCTGCGTGCCGTTTTGGACAAACATTCCGAAATACGCCGCTACAAACCGAGCCAACAGCGACTGAACGTCCACATAGGCGACTGGTTGCGTTACAGGCAAGAGAACCTGCCGACGGACGCCGACCCTACACCCGATCGGATCAGCGAACTTACGGCGGGAATCCGCGCGCGGCGTTCCAGGAAGTAGCGGGGTCTACTTCCGGCCTACTTCCGACCAATCGACAAAACCCGCAAAGGCTTGACCAGCGGCGACCGCGAACGCCACCCGTACTTTCCGCGCACACACTCCGCTGGGCAGTTTGCGAGACTGCACCCGTACGGCGAGCGGCGTGCTCGCCGAACCGTGGCGCTGTGGAGGCTATGGAATGGTGGTTGAAACCAAGGAACGAGTGGCAGAATTGCTGGATGTAAGAGCTGTGGCCGAGCTACTCGGTTGCAGTGCGCGGCACGTGTTGCGGCAAGCGGACGCCGGACTGATGCCACGGGGCGTCAAGTTGGGTGCGTTGCGGCGTTGGCGGCGGGAAGAGCTGCTTCGTTGGCTCGACGCGGGTTGCCCGTCACAGGGTGAGAAGGGAGGCGCGCCGTGACTCCCAAAAACAATGGCCCGGCCCGCGCGGGCGGCGCGGCACCGGGCGAGAACTTGGCGGGGCGAACATCCGCCGACAATGAGCATACTCCTCGGCGGCGGCTTGTCGATATCCTGGCCGGACAAACCGAAGCAATTCGCAAGCAGTGGGAGCGAACCGACGCCGCGAGCGAATTCTCGCCGCTGCCCAGTGGCACCTACATTGCTCACCTCGATTCCGCGGGGTTGCACACCGCGAAAACCGGAACGCCGGGAGTCAAACTCGCCTTCAGGGTGTGCGAGGGTGACTACGCCGGGCGGTTTGTGTGGATTGATCTTTGGTTGACCCCGGCCGCTATGCCGCAAACGAAGCGGGACTGTCTGAAGCTCGGGATCACCGCGATTGACCAGCTCGACGGCCTGGAGGTCGAGCCGGGCCGAATCCGCTGCAAGGTGCGAGTCGCGCTCCGCCGCGACGATGACGGCACCGAACGCAACCGCGTACGCGGCTTCGACGTGCTGGGCATCGACGGCCCGCCGGCTCCGGACCCGTTCGCGCCGGCTGATGACGTGGCGAAGAGTGCGGACGGAGCGGGGGCCGCTGCCGAGGGGCCGGTGCCGGATGAACCGCTGGACACGTCATTCGATTTCGGCGCCAACGTGGCATCGCCCGCGGACGGTGACGGCCGGTTGCGGCCGGAGCGTGTGCGGCGATGAACGACTTCTACTTCGGGTTTCGGGTACTGGGGGATTGCCGGCAGCCGCGGCGGCTGGTGGACGCGGGCAAGGCGTTTGCGGCCTACGTCGCGTGCAACCGCCGCTGCGAGTTGGACCGCGAATCGTATTTGTCGGCGTTCCAATTCGCGGGCGACTTCGCTGAGCACTTGAAGCGCAACAGCTCCCCGAAGGGCTTCGTCGGGGCGTGCTGGGCGCCCTGGCTGTGGTTCGACGTGGACGCCGAGGGTGAGCCGCGGCAGGCGCTCGACGCGGCCCGAAGGCTGGCGACGGCGGCGACGGAAACCCTGGGCATTCGTGAGAACGACGTGCTTGCTTTCTTCAGCGGCGCGAAGGGCTTTCACCTGGGGCTGCCGACGGCGACCTGGGCGCCGGAGCCGGGAAACCAGTTTCACTGCGTCGCTAGGCGATTCGCCGAGGCCCTGGCCGAGCGGGCGGGCGTGGGCATCGACTCCGGCGTGTACGACCGCGTGCGGTGCTTCCGCGCCCCGAACAGTCGGCACCCGCGAACCGGTTTGCATAAACGGCGTCTGACGGTCGATGGGCTGCTGCACCTTTCGCCCGAGCGCATCGTCCAGCTCGCCGCAATGCCGGAACCGTTTGAGATTCTGCAGCCCAGCTACCGGAGCGAAGCGGCGGCGCAGCTCTGGCGTGAAGCCGCGGAGCACGTGCAATCCGAAGCCGAGGCGAAGGCAACGCGACTCGCCGAAGGCAACGGCACGGCGAAGCTGAATCGCGCGACGCTCGCATTCATCCGCGAAGGGGCGAACGACGGGGACCGGCATCGTTTGCTGTACTCCGCGGCCGCGAATCTCGCCGAGTTGGGGGCACCGCTGCCGCTGTGCGCTGCGCTGCTTTCGGAATCGGCGCTCGACGTGGGGCTGACACCGCTGGACGTACGGCGGGGGATCGAAAACGGGTGGGCGAGCGTGCAGCCGCGCGTGCGTGACGTTCTCGCCGCTGTGCAGGGCGAAGTGGTCGGCGTGGAGCTGCCCAGCGCTGAAAGCGACGGTGCTGTGTGAGCGCGAAGGCACACTACACCGTGGGCGCGGACGTGCTCACCGATTGGAAGGACTCGCTTTTCAACGGCACCGCGCCGCGGCTGTATCGCGTGGGAACCGGCGGACTGCAATCCGTGGAGCTGGGGCCGGGCCGCGTGGTGCTGGTGGGCGGGTTGCCTGGCGGCGGTAAGACGGCGCTCGCCATGCAGCTTGTCGTTGACGCACTGCGAGCCGAAGGCGGGCTGCGAGCCGTGGTCTGCAACGTCGAAATGACGCCCGGCGTGCTGCTGGACCGCCAGCTCGCCCGGTTGTCCGGCGTGCCGCTGGACGCCATTCGCAGGCGCCAGCTCGGCGCGGAGCACGCGGCCCGTATCGACGCCGGGCTGGCGACGCTGGACGCGATCGCGGACCGGCTGGCCTTCGTGCAACCGCCGTACGACCTGGGCAACATCGCCGCGACTGCTGACGACTTCGGGGGTGAGCTGTTGATTCTCGACTATCTGCAACGCATCCGACCGCCCGGTGAGCACGGCGACCGGCGCGGAAGTGTCGATGCGTTGATGGACTATCTGCGGCAGTTTGCGGACGCGGGCTGCGCGGTGCTGGCTGTTTCGGCCGTGGCTCGGAGCAAGGACCGTCGCGGGCGTTCGACCTATGACGGCGATTCGCTTTCGCTGGCGTCATTCCGCGAATCATCCGAGCTGGAATACGGCGCGGACTGGGCGGGCGTGTTGGTGCCGGAACGCGACCCGTCCGATGTGGTGACGCTTCGCTGCTTGAAGCATCGGCACGGCGAGCCGCAGGACGTGTCGCTGCGATTCGAGCGGCGCTACCAGCGGTTAACGCCCGTCGACCCGGAACCGGCGGAGCCGTCGCAGCGCGTGTCGCTGGCGCAGCTCGCCGCGGTATGGGGCCGAACCACACCGGCGGACGATGACGACGGGGGCGACGAATGAGCGATACACCGTGCATCATACCGGTGGGCGGGGAGCTGCCAGCGATGGAGCCGGGACCGCCAGCTCGCAGCCGTGCGAACGCAACCGCGAAGCGTGCGACGGGCGGACGTGTCGGCGCGGGAAGCCGGGGCGGGGCCGTCCGCAGGCGTTTCGCTTTGCTCAATGCGTTCATCGACTTCGCCCTGCGGGAGCTGGGACGGGCGGAGCTGGCCGCGTGGTTGATTCTCTACCGACACGCCAAACCCGACGGCATCGTGACGGCTAGCGTGGCCGACCTTGCCCGGCGGGCGGGGTGTACGCCGCGAACCATGCAGACGGCGCTCAAGCGGTTGCGATCCCGCCAACTGTTACGGCGGTTGAAACGTGGGACGCTGGCCGGTGGACCGTCAATCTGGCGGCTGGCAACGCCGGAGCCGGACGGGACAACCGGAAGGATTCTTCCGGTTACAACAGGAAGGGAAGTTCCGGTTTGAACGGGAAAGAAACTTCCGCTGCTTACGGAAGCCGGCTTCCGGTATCACAGTATGCTACGCATACACCGGCGTGCGTGTACGTGCTGGCGCACCACGCACGCGGAAAAAGGGTTGACACTCGCCGCGCCTTTGGGTGACAATCCTCACCGTGCGGACCCAAAAGAGCGGTAAGACGATGACGGAGCTGCTCCGCGAAGCGCTGCGGGAAGCCGATTCGCTGTATGGCGTGGCGAAGGCAACGGGCGTGCAAAAGGCGTCACTGATTCGGTTTGTCAGCGGGCGACAATCGCTACGGCTCGACATGGCGGACAGGCTGGCGGCGCACTTCGGAGTCAAATGTGAACGGCGCAACCGGAGAGGGTTCCATGACCGCTAGACGTTGCTTGCAGACGATGGCTGTTGGAGTTGCCTTCCTGGCAGGACTAGCTCTTGGTGTGCCGATGGGCGTTGCTCTGGCGCGCCGGTTCCAAGTCGTGATGTTTCCCAAGGGCGGCCCGGTTCTCTGCGATGGGCTTCTCGGGCGTGTTTGGTTGTTGGACGACACCGGCAGCCGATCCGGTGTTCCGAGCTACCATTGGATCGAGGTTGCTCGGAAACCCGAGACACAAGCGCCCAAGCCGGATGACGAAGTGTTGAAGCTGGCGGAAGAATGGATGAAGGGGGAGAAGAAGTAGCGGTGCTGGTTTCTGCTGTATTGCGTCGCAGTCCTACCTGGATTGCGCCTCCCGGAGCGAATCGCAGAGGTGACGAGTGGCGAGTGTAGTAGTTTACGCGCGCGGGCTGCGGCGGATTGACTTCGCTTTCGGCCCGCGTGAGCGGCGGCGGACCGTTCGGCTGGGGCGGGTGAGCGCCAAGACGGCCGATGCGTGGAAGGCGAAGATCGAATCGCTGCTCGCCGATCGGTTGGCCCGCAAGCCGCACGAACCGGAAGTGGCGAAGTGGCTGGCCGAGCTGGACGAGAAGATGCTCGCCCGGCTGCGAGCCGCCGGGCTCGCCGAGGGGGTGGGCGCTTCGGACATCACGCTGGGGGCATTCCTAGACCGTGCCTTCGCGGCGATGACGGTCAAGCCCGCATCCGTGACGGTCTACGGCCACGTACGCCGCTGCCTTGAAACGCACTTCGGACCAGCTCGGGCGCTGCGGACCATCAAGCCCGAGCATGCTGACGGTTGGAAGGCGTGGCTCGTGGCGCACGAAGGGCTGGCACCGGCAACGGTGGCCCGGCGTGTCAAAACGGGGCGGATGTTGTTTCGGCGTGCGGTGCGGTGGAAGCTGATCGGCGAGAACCCGTTCGAGGGAATCCGGGCCGGCTGCCAAGGCAACGAGGCTCGGAAGGTATTCATTCCGCGGGACGTGGTTGAGCGGGCGATCGCCGAGGCACCGGACGCCGAGTGGCGTTGCATCATTGCCCTGTCGCGGTACGGTGGGCTGCGCACGCCGTCCGAGCACTTCGGACTGCGTTGGGGCGACATCGACTGGGACCGGGGGACGATCCGCGTGACCTGCCCGAAGCTGGAGCGGTTTGAAGGCAAGGCGGTCCGCGTGGTGCCGCTGTTCCCCGAGCTGCGGGGGCACCTGCTGGCGCTGTTTGAACAAGCCGAACCGGGAAGCGAGTACGTCATCGCCCGGCATCGGCTGGGGTGCTCCAACCTGCGGACACAGTTTGAGCGGATTCTCGCCCGGGCGGGGATTACGCCCTGGCCGCGGTTGTTCCACAACCTGCGGGCGAGCCGGGAAACCGAGTTGATGCGGGAGTACGACCTGGCGACGGTGTGCAAGTGGATCGGAAACTCCCCGGAAGTGGCGGCTAAACATTATGCCAGCTCGGTTGACCTGAACGCGGACTTCAGGCGAGCGGCCGGGCTACCGGAAAAGGCGCAGCAAAAAGCGCAGCAGTCAGCGGCGGAAAATGAGTGTCAGCCGATGACTGCAAAAACCGGCGACTATCTGGAAACCCTGGAAAACAAGGGAAAAGTCAACGATGGGCAATCGGTGCCACTAGCTGTCACTGCCGCGGATTGGAGACGAAGGGATTCGAACCCTCGACCTTCGCATTGCGAACGCGACGCTCTCCCAGCTGAGCTACGTCCCCGCTGTCGAACCGAGCCGGTCCCGGTGGACCCGGGGGCAGGGCCGATCGTAACACCACGCTGCCCCCCGGGAATGGGCTCTACAGGAACCTTACCCGCCCACGCCGGTACGTCAAGCGGGGAACGAAGGGGGCGTGGCAGCAACAGCAAGTAGCGGATCCATCGCGCCTGGGGGCGCGGGTTCCGGACACAGGTGAAGCGGTATCCGCCGAATCACAGGCGGCGTGCAACACGAGCCGGCGCATGCGTGTATGGTCGCCAACCCGGATGGGACGGAACGTCGGCATCCGTTGGCGATTCCTCCGTGCCTCTGGCGCGGCGTTGGCTCTCTCGCACGGTTACCACGAGTTCCGTTCGTCTTTGGCGAACTTTACTCGTGGCCACAACCCCTTCGGGGCGTCGTGCACGCGGCTCGCGGCGGTGTGGCGCCGGACGCCCGGGCGTTTGCGTAGTGACGGCGAGGCGGTCGACGAATGACCGGCGAGTGTGGCCGCGGGGCCGAGTTGGGATCAGACAATGCGACCACGTCCGCGGCGGCGTTACCGTTCGGCGTAGTTGGCGGAGAGCGGGCCGCTGTAGTCCAAAAACCGTGCGTGGCACGACTGGCAGGTGGCGTTGATGGCGTCGAGCACGTTCCGCATGGAATCACGATCACGATCCCGTGCGGCGGCCTCGAGCTGTCGCGCCTGGTCGCGAAGCGTATCCGCCTGCGCCGCGAAGCTGCGCCGGTCCGCGGCGCCCATCTTCAGATGCCCCACGACGCCCGGAATGCGATCCGCGGCGTGGGCCAGCGCCGCCGCCAGCGGCGCAGCCTCCTCAAACGCCATGCGGTAGCGTGGCGAGGCACCGGCAACGTGCTCTTCGTCGAGTTCCTGTGGCCAGTGTTCGTCGGTACCGCGCTGAAGGTCGACCATGATGTCGCGAAGCTGGCGGTCGTAGACCCAATGTCGCGAGCCTTTGTCCTCGGCGGCGGGTGCGTCGCTTTCGGCGCGGCGCGCGGACTGCGCCAGGCATCCGGCCGCGCCCAGCAGCATGGCAACGACGAGACAGCGAAACTCCAGCGAGTTTCTTTGCCGAGGCGGCTGTGATGATCCGGCCGGCCGACAACGTTGAGTCATGGCAAGTGTCGTCCTGTGGGCGCCTGGTATTAGACCGCGCGGAGGGGCTGCCGTCTAGGGGGCACAATTCGCCGCCTCAGCCGCGCGCCCGCGCGAGGCACAGTCCGGCGCGAAGCCCGGCGTGGCTCTGGCCGATCCGCCGGCGGAGGGTTCGGTCGTGCCGCATCGGGCCATCGGAAGGCAAACCCCTGCGGCGTGCGCCCGGTTGGTACGTGCCTTGCTAGGTGGAAACGGGGTTGTGGGGATACGATGCCGCGCCGGGGGGTCAATACCCGGCGCTCGCGGGCCCAGGCGGGGCCCCTAGGAGACCGCCCTGGTGAGTGCGTTGTTCCTCGGGACCGCGTGCCTGTCGTTCTGCGTGGCCGTTTCCTCCCCGCCGCAGCCGGCCGCGGAGCCCGCCAAGTCGGTTCCGGCCACCCCGGTCGAGCCGCCTCCTGCCCCCCCACCGGAACGCAAACCCGACCGGCCGCTTTCGCTGAGCTCGCGTACGCTTACCGGCGAATGGGGCGGGGTTCGTTCGCGGCTGGCCGATCAGGGCGTGACGTTCAGCCTGTTCTTCAACAGCCAGTTCCAGGCCGTGGTACACGGCGGGCGAGGCACGGGCGGCGGGCGGCACGCGGCCTCGCTGGACATGTTCATCACCGCCGACCTGGAGAAACTCGAGCTCGTCCCGCAGGCCGACGTGCTGCTGCATCTGCAATCGAACTTCTCGCGCGGTCTGAACCCGCAGACGGGTGCGCTGCTGGAGGTCAACGACGACGCCGACGGCGACAAGAAGACGCACGTGGCGCAGCTCTGGTATCGGCAGCATTTCCTCAAGCGGAAACTCTCGCTGACGCTGGGGTTTCTCGACTACCAGACGCTGGTCGATCGCAACGCCTTCGCCAACAGCGAGGACAAGCAATTCTGGCACCAGGCGCTGGACAACAACCCGCTGGTGCCGCTGAACATCGGTCTGGGCGCCGTTCTCGCCTGGCAGCCGGCCTCGTGGTACACGTTGCAGGCGGGAATCGGCGACGCGCAGTCGGTGCTTTACAAGCCCGGTTTCTCGACGGCGTTCCACGATGAGGACTGGTTCTTCGCGTACGCCGAGCAGGCGATCGCTCTCAAGATTCCCTCGAAGCGCGGCCCGCTGGCGGGCACATACCGGCTGGGAATGATCTACGATCCGCGCCCCAAGGCGCGCTTCCCCCGCGATCGGCTGACCCCGCCCACGGACAACAGCGATTACGGCCTGTTCATCAGCCTGGACCAGGTGCTCTGGCGCGAAAGCCCGCGGGATGATCAGGGTCTGGGGGCGTTCGCGCGCTTCGGCTACCGCACGCCGGAGGCCAATCGCCTGGCGCGCTTCTGGTCGGCGGGGGTACAGTACAAGGGCCTGATTCCCGGGCGGGACGCCGATACGCTCGCCTTCGGTTTCGCGCAAACGGACCTTTCCCCGATGCTCCGCGACCAGGCCCTTCCCCTGGCGGATCGCGAACTTGTTTACGAGCTTTACTATGCCTGGCAGGTGACACCGTGGGTGGTGATCAGCCCCGACGTGCAGTACATCGCCAACACCGGGGGCACGGACGACGGCAACGATACCATCGTCACCGGGGTGCGGATGCGGGTCAGTTTCTGACTCCGCACGCGATCCGGCGCCGCCCCGCGGCCTGCCGTACCCCCGGGGAGCCGCCTAGGGGCAGGGCGGGCAAGCGGTGGGATCGGTGGTAAACGGGTACGCGCCCCCCTGGAAGGCCTTGATAAGCAGAAAGACGTCCGCGATGTTCGCCAGTCGATTCAGACACGGGTCGGTGCTGCTGACCGCCTGAACGTCCACTACTGTGATGTGCGGCGCGGTGGCCGTCGCCTGGAACTTCTGCAAGGCGGCGATGAAGTCGTTGACGTTGACCACGCCGTTGGGCGCCGTCCAGGCGCCGCCCTGAATCTCACCCACGGTGTCGCCCCAAGCCTTGGGCACCGGCTGCCCGATGGTGCTCACCGCCAGCGCCGCGGTGAACGAGCCCCCTCCGTCGGAACTCGCCAGAATGGCGTACGTCGCCAACGGACTGATCTCACAATCCCCGGCGTGAATCACCGCCTCCGTCCATACTCGGGTGACAGGCTGCGGCACTACCTGAGCCAGTCCGGCGGCGTCGGGCGTGCCCACCCAGCCGACTGCGATCGGAGGGGCCGGCGCCGTACGGTCGACGCGGAAGGCGACGACGTTCGTGCCGTTGTTGGGTGTAAAGGAGATGTAACGGTTCTTGGGTCGATCGTGCGGCGGCGGTGCGGAGGCGGCGGGGTTGGCGGCCGGACCGGTGACCGTGAAGGACCCGCTCCCGCTCAGTGTCTCCGGCTGCCCGGCCAGCCCCAAAGCGCTGACGGCATCCTGCGCGTAGTCGATGAGCACGGTGTGCAGGCCGCCGCCCAGACCCGTGGTGCTGACGGTCACCGTCCCCAGCGGCAGGGTAGCGCCTACCGGAGTGGCGTTGTTGCCACCCACGAACACGTCCTGCGGGTAGAAGCCGTTGTCGAAGGCGGGCGTGGTGGGGTTAGCAAAAGCGGCGGTCCAGGCGGCGTCGTAGGTAAAGGCAACGTCGGTCGCCGTGGGGGAGCCGATCACCACATCCGCGGTGTCGAACGAACCCAGGGACGCCACGCTGACCGCTACCTGGAAGGTCACGTCCGTGCCCGGGTCCACGGTGGTGGGGCCCACGGGCGTGAACGTGGCCGTCGCCGCCCGGGCCGCCGTGGTGCCGCACAGGAGAGCCAGCACCCACACCTGCCTAACCAGTCGTTCCATGACTCGTCCTCCCGTCTAATGTGAGCCGGTAAACTGCCGGGTGAAGGTGCTGAAGTCCTTCAAATCCACGTGACCGTCGCTGTTGACGTCGAAGCGGCGGCAAGCGTTCGACACCGTGCCGCCCGGGCCGGTAGCGCATGAATACATGACGGCGTAGTCGGCCGCGTCCACGTCGGTGTCGCAATCCGGGTTGAAGACGCAAAGCAGCGTGAACGTCGCGCTCCCGGAAAGCGGCTCCAGCACGCCGTCAAGTGTCAAGCGACTGACACCTCGATCGACGCTTGGATCGATGCGGACGGTATACGACCCTTCGGCCATACCCGTGGTGCTCACGGTCACGGTTCCCAGCGAAAGGTTGGTTCCCACGGGGTTGGGGTTATTGCCGCCGACGAAAACGTCCTGGGTGTAGAACCCCACGTCGGCTGTCGGCGGCGTTACATTGGCGAAAGCCGCGGTCCAAGCGGCGCTATACGCGAAGGACAAGTCCGTTGCCTGGGCGCACCCGATGACTACATCGGCGGCATCGAACGACGCCAGGGCACTCACCGCGAGCGTGACCTGGAAGGTCAGCGGCGTGCCGGGTGCCACGGTGGTGGGACCGACGGGCGTGAATGTGGCGGTGGATGCCCAGGCGCCGACGGTGCTCACCGAAAGCACCAGCGCCGGCCACCATCGCCGCCTGCGCCTGCGGCCGAATGCCGCTGCCACCCGGTCGCCCAGCGCGCCGCGTGAGCCGTTGCGTGAAGCCGGTCCGCCCCTTGTCATGAATCGGTTGTTCGACACTTAGTGCCCCGTTGGTTTCTGAACCGTAAAGGAAGGAATCCTGGCATTCACCAGGCTGACGTCGCCGTTGAGAATCCGGGCGTCGCCATCGACGTCGCGGCGATCGTTGTCCGCGGCGCTGAAGTTCGGAACGCCGACGTTCACCGCGCCTGCGTCGAGGTTCAGCACCTTGCCGTCGTTGTCCGCGTCCCCCACCTGCACCACGTACTGCACGGTGAAGGGCGCCACGCCTGTCCAGCCGCCGGTGTTGCGCACCGCGTACCACTGGCGATGCGTCAGGTCCGAAGGCCCGGTGTCGACGATCTTGAGGATGCGCGGGTTGCCCTGGCCGTCGTTCTCAAGGGCGAAGGAGAACCCGGCGGAAAGGTCCCCGCCGTAAAGCGCGCCGGCGAGCATCTGCTGGATGAGCACCGCGCCCGCGGGCGGGGCCGTAATATCCTGGGTGAACGTCAGGCGCATGGTGTTTTGCGCCGAGCGCCACAAACTCTTGGTGGTCGACGGCTCGGCGCCTTGCAGGGCCGTCGGTTGGGTCGCAGGATTGAGGCTGAAGAGCTCGATGGGGTCGATCTCGCCCGTTCCACTGGCATCAATGAGATACACCGCTTCAAGGGCGCGAATGCCCAGAACGGTGTGCAGGTTGTCGAGGTCCAGAAAGACAATGTTGGCCACGTTCTGATACGGCGGAACGTCGAGCGTGTCCACGTCGGCACCCTGCAAGCCGCCCGTGAGGCTGAGGAACACAAACTCGCCCGGGACCACGGGAGCCCCAGCCTCCACCTGCGCCACCTCGACGACGATTCCGAAGTCGTCCGTGGCACCCGTCTCCAGCGAGCTGTCATCGCGAACGTTCGACTCCACGATGGCCAGTTCGAAGGTGCGCGTCGTAGCGGCGTTCGACAGTCCGCTGCGCGGCTGGCCGACGTCGCCGACGGCATCGACAAAATGCAGGGGCTCACTGGGGGTGAACGTACCGCCGAACGTCAGCGTGTCGGGGTGATTGAGGCGCACGGCGCGGACCCCCACGGCGTCCACCGTGTCCACGTACGTCGCGGCGCCGCTGACCGACTCCGCGGATTGCAGCACCGTCTGCCGCAGATCGAGCTTGGGAAAGCCCGGGCCGGGGTAATTCACGAAGGCGCCGGGATCGGGAAAGTCCTTCACCAACCCGAGCTGAACGAACGGCCCGTTGTTCAGGTCGGACGCCGGGTCGATGAGGATCGCCCCGTGGCCGAGCGTGTCCTGCGCCGCGCCGCCCAGGTTGGCGGCTACGTAGGTGCCGAGGCTTGTAGCGCGGAATTCATTGTTGACGCCGGCCTGTGCCGGCACAGCCTGAACCGCGGCGAAAACCGTGGTCTGGAAGGGCTGCCCTGCGGCGTTCTGTCCTGTTGTCGGTTTGAGCACGGTTGCCGTGATCGTGGTCACCTGCACCGGGGATACCACGGCCGGATCGCCTCCGTTGGTGTTGGTCGCGGTCACGGTCACCGTGGCGCTCGCCGAGCTGCCGTGCGCCGCGGACGCGCCCGGGGTAATCGCCACCATCGGTAAGCCGTATGCCTGACCCGCCACACCGAGCGCCGAAGTGCCCGGGGCGAAGGTCACCACGGAAGGGTTGCTGGACGCACCGGGCGAGGTAGCCATGTTGATGCCGTAGTTCCCGCCGACATTCGCCGCCAGGACGCCCGGGCGCCCCGTCGTCTGTGCCAGCACCTGGAACATCTGCTCGGCGCCCGTCGCGACCGCGAGTTCGGGCGGAGAGGTCGTGCGCACGACACGGCCGGGCGTGGCGAAGAAGGGCCCGACGCCGCGGATGTGGCGATAAGCCAGCGCCGCATCGGCGGCTGGATCGTCGATCGCCGCGGTCTCGGTAGTTTTGGCTACGTCAACGAACACGCGGGCGTAACCGCTCGCCGTTCCCGGCGCCGGTGGCAGGGCCAGGAACTCCGGTATCTGGGCCACGAGAAGGCTGAACGCCCCGCCGAGCGGCAGCACCATGTCCAGGTCCACGCCGCCGCCGGAGGGGAAAGGCTGCTGCGTGTAATCGAAGGTGCCGTCGTCGTTACCGGCGTAACCGTCCTGGTGGCATCCGGTGTCCAGGCCCAAGCCCTGTTGGATCAGGTTGGGATCGGAGCCGGCGGCACAGTCGGCGGCGTGGGCGTCGTCGCAGAGCTGCACGTAGCCGCCCAGATCGCGGGCCACCAGCAGATAAGCGCTCGAACCGTTCTGCACGATTCCGGAGGAGGCCTCCGCCGGCAAGTCAATCTTCGACTCCGTGGTCGCCGAGAGGCTGAGGAAGTTCGTCGTTCCGCTGGGGGAATGGTGTCCGTTGATGGCGATGAACAGGTAGTCGTTGGGCGGGGCGGGAAGGGAGGTAATGCCGCCGCGGATGAGTGCCGTTCGTGATGCGGCCGTCCCTGCCAGTTCCGTGGTCGAGCTGCCCAAGTAATCCACCCAGCCGAGCACCACCACGCCGGTGGTGGGCCGCGCGACGGCTCCCGGTGCCGTTCCATTGCTCGGGTCGAGATCGAACGGCGGCAGGTCGAAGCGGTAATTCACCAGGCCCGGCCCGCTGCTGCTGGTGTCGCCCTCGATCTCGTAGAACGTCAGTCGCAAGGCGTCCTTAAGCGGCGCGAGTGCCGATGCCAGAGGGGCGCCCGGCGGCTGGTGCAGCGGTAGGAAGATCTCGATGAACTCCTGGTGCTCGCTGGAGGGGTCGCGTCCGATCGGCCCGTCGTTGAGCCCCGGCGGATCGGTGTAAACCTCGGTGATGATGGGGTGGTTCGGGTCGGCCGCATGGCCGATGGGCGCCATCGCGGCGACGGCCACGACCGCCCAGGCGAAACCTCTCAACACTCCGTTCGTCCCCTGCATCCTTTGCTCCTCGATAGCCACCGCGCGAGTAAAACGTCCCCTCCGCCAGCCGCGAGTTGGACCGACGTTCCGACGCAATGACCGCGAGGGATAGCAAACTCCGTGCCAGCACCGGCGGATCGTGGGCGTAACCGATCCTTGGCACGCCATGCGGGGAATTCAAAGACGCGGGCGTCGCCGCGCCGGAGTTATAGGACGCGCGGCGAAACCCTACTGCGAGCCTGCTCGCGGTTCGGGTCCGCTGGGTGCGAGTAGGCTGGCACCCCCAGGGCCCGGTGCACCGCGCGACTTGAGCTACATGGCGGTGATGGCCCGTTTTTCAGCCGTGGGCGGGCAGTTTTTCGTCTGTTGATGCGTGGCACGCAACGTGCCTTCGGCAGTCTTGGCCCCGGTCGCCGCGACCGGTGCAGGGGAGCACGCGAACGCGGCGAACCTCGGGACCCACGAAGGACCGCACGGTGCCCAAGGACATCCAACCAAACCTCGGCCGGGTGTTTGCCTACTGCCACGACAGCGTCGGCATCGGGCACCTGGCACGAACGCTGAACATCTGCAAACACCTTGGGCACGAGTACCCGTTCACGACCTTCCTCCTGGCAACCGGCACCCCGTACGTGTCGATGTTCGAACATCTGCCGCGGCTGGACTACATCAAACTCCCCACGCTAGCGAAGGAAGCCAGTCACCGTTACCGCAGCAAATACCTTACCATGGCCACGGATGAACTCATCCGCTGTCGCGAGGGGATTCTGCAACAGGCCGTCGAGCACTTCGAGCCGGACGTGGTGCTGGTGGATAAGGCGCCGCTGGGCGTCTGCCGCGAACTGCTGCCGACGCTGCGCTGGCTGCGGCGGAACCGCCCGCAGACGCGCATCGTGTTTGGCATGCGCGACATCGAGGATTCCCCGGAGGCCACCGTCGCCCAGTGGGACGCCGACGGCGTGCCCGCGGCGTTGGAGGCGGTCTACGACGAGATATGGTGCTACGGAATGCGCTCGGTGTTCGACGTGGTGGCCGAGTACCGGCTGTCGCCGGCGATCGCCGACAAGCTGCGCTTCGTGGGCTACGTCGCCCAGGAGCCTTGCGGGCACCCTCCGCTGAACGGTTCGGCGTCCAGGTCGGTGCTGGTCACGGTAGGCGGCGGGACGGATGGCGAGTTCCTTCTGTCTACCTACCTGAACGAGGCCGCCGTGCAGCTCGCCCGGCACGGCGTGCGTTCCACACTGGTGGGCGGGCCGGACCTTCCCGACGACGTGGCGGAACGACTGCGCGGGCGCGCCTCAGCCACCGCTGGCGTCGACTGGGTGGACTTCGATCCGTGCATGAACTGCCGCATCCGCCGCGCCGACGTCGTGGTGTCCATGGGCGGCTACAACACCCTCTGTCAGATCGCGCGGAACCGCAAGCGCTCGCTGGTCGTGCCGCGCATCTATCCCCGCCTGGAGCAGTCGATTCGCGCGCGGCTATGGGCCGGTCGAGGCATCGTCGAGGTGGTCGAGCCCGCGGAGCTCACACCCTCGGAACTCAGCGCGCACGTTGCCGCCATGGTGCTCGACGGGCGCGAGCCGGAGGACGCCGGGCTCGACTTCCACGGCCTGCGACGGATTCGCGATCGTTTTCACTCCTTCTGGTACCCGGAGACCGCCGATGCGCGTGCTCTACGTGTGTAGCGATCACGGCGTTAAGCCCGACGGCGTAAAGGGTGCGTCCGTGCACCTGCGTGCCATCACCGCCGGTCTGGCGCGGTTGGGGCACGAGGTGCAGGTGCTTTCGCCCAACGGGGCACCAGGCGGCGATCACCCGGCACCGGCGGTCCTGCCGGATGCCCCGGGTATCTCGGCGGCCGTCCGCCCGCTGAAAAACTGGCTGCTCGAGCACGGGTTGGACGAGGGCGTGGCGCGGGAGTTTCGCTCCCTGCTCTACAACGCCTGGGCCAACGAACAGGCTCCGGCGGCGATGGCGAACCGCCCGCCGGAGGCCATCGTCGAGCGGCTGTCGCTCTTCAGCCACCTGGGGCTCGACTTGGCGACCGCCTTCGACGTGCCGCTCGTTGTCGAGGTCAACGCGCCGCTTACCAAGGAAGCGGCCGAATTCCGCTCCCTGCACCTGCGTTCCCTGGCGGGCGAGATCGAACGCCGCGTCCTGGAGCGCGCCGATCGCGTGGTGGTGGTCTCGGCGGCGTTGCGGGAACGACTGACGGCCAAGGGAGTTCATCCGGATAAGATTCATGTAGTTCCCAACGGCGTTGACGTGCATGCCTTTTCCGCCGCTCCGCCCCGGCAGGAGTGTCGTGCGGCGCTGGGGTTGCGCGACGAATTCGTAGTGGGCTTCGCCGGTAGTTTGAAGGCGTGGCACGGCGTAGATGTGCTGCTTGCCGCCTTTCGCGAGACCTGGCGCCGCGACTCTAAGGCGCGGCTGGTGATCGTGGGCACCGGCCCGGCGGAGCCGATGTTGCGGCAGATGGCGGATACCCTGGGGCTGTGCGGCGCCGTGATCTTCACCGGCGCCGTGCCCCACGAGCGCGTGCCGGCGCTACTGGCGGCGATGGACGTGGCGGTGGCCCCCTTCCGCGCCGTCGAGGACTTCTACTTCTCGCCCATCAAACTATTCGAGTACATGGCCTCGGGTGCCTGTGTGGTGGCGTCGCGGCTGGGGCAAATCCAGGAAGTGATCAAACACGAGGTAAGCGGCCTGCTCTGCGCTCCGGACGACGTCAGCGCGCTGGCCGCGAGCCTGGAGACGGCGCGGCGCTCACCGGCGCTGCGGGCGCGATTGAGCGCCTCGGCCCGCGCCACGGTGGAAACGGGATATACCTGGAAGCACACCGCCGGGCGCGTGGAGCAAGTGCTCGTCGCCGCGCTCGCCGGGCACCGCGCCAGGGCCGGCACGCCGCGTGACCTGCGCCCTGAGCCGGCGGCGGAGGCGCTGCGATGATCCGACCGGGCGAGCGAACCGACTCCAAGGCCGCCCCCCTCCGCGTGGGTTACCTGCTGCGGATGTACCCACGTTTCTCGCAAACCTTTGTGGTCAACGAGATCCTCGAGCTTGAGCGGCAGGGCGTGGATGTGCGGATCGTGTCGTTGCGCAAGCCCGACGAGGGAATGTTCCACGAGACCGTGGCCCGGGTGAAGGCGCGGGCCCACTATCTACCGGAAACGGCGCTCAGTGACGCGCTCAAGCACCTGTCTACGCAGTGGAACCTGCTGCGCCGGGCCCCCGGAACGCTGCTTGGCGCCGCAGGCCTGGTGGCGCGGCACCGCGGCGCCGGCTGGTTCGATCTGCTCCAGGCCGGTCACCTGCTGCGCTGGGCGCGGAAGCAGGCTGTAGAGCACGTGCACGTGCATTTCGGGACCAACGAGGCCACCACGGCGCTGCTTGCGAACCGGCTGGGCGGGCTGTCTTTCAGCATGACCCTGCACGCCTTCGACATTTTCCGCGACAACGTGGACCGTGCTCTGCTGGCGCGGAAGATCAACGCCTCGCGCTTCACCGTCACCGTGTGCGAGTCCAACCGGCGTTATATCCTGGAGCATATCCCCGGCGTGGACCCCGCGAAGGTTCGAGTCAACTACAACGGCATTGATCTTACGCGCTTCGCGCCGGGCGAGGGGCCGCGCGAGCCGCTCTCGGTGTTCGGCGTGGGCCGGTTGATCGAGAAGAAGGGGTTCGTGCATCTGGTTCGCGCCGTGGCCCGGCTCAAGCAGCAGGGAATGCCCGTAATCGGCCGCATTGCCGGTGATGGCCCGGAGCGCCGGGCGCTGGGCGAGGAGATCGAGCGCCTGGGGCTGGCGGGGTCGGTGAAGCTGCTGGGCTCAATCCGCGAGGATCGCGTGCGAGAGCTGATGCAGCGCTCCGCGTGCTTCGTTTTGCCCTGCGTGCAGGCCCGAGACGGCAACGTCGACGCCCTGCCCACGGTGCTGCTGGAGGCGATGGCCTGCGGCTGCCCGGTCATCAGCACGCGGCTCAGCGGCGTGCCGGAGATCATCGAATCTCAGACCAGCGGCCTGCTGGTGGAGCCTGGCGACGAGGGTGGGTTAGCGGAGGCGATGCACCGCGTCCTCTCCCGCCCGCTGCTGGCGGAGTCGCTGGCGCGCGAGGGGAGGCTTCGGGCCGAGAGGCGTTTCAACGTGGCGGAGAACGTCCGCATTCATCGTCACTGGCTGGCGGATGCGCCGGTCCCGGCGCCGGCGGTCGCCCCGGCGGTCGCCGCGCTGGCACACGAGGCCGCGTAATGGTGCAGTGGATCATCAAAACCCGGCGCGGCAGGCTGGACCTGCACGACACGCGAGTAGTGTGGCGGCGCTTCGGGCGCTACACCCGGCCGCATGTCTTGTCGCTGGTGGTGGCACTGGGCGCCGCCCTGGGGGCGGTGGCCATGCAGATCGCCGCCCCCTGGCCCATTCAACTGATTTTCGACCACGTGATCGCGGATCATCCGCGGCGCTCCTGGATCGCGAACGTGCTTTCCGGCGTGGGCTCCACGCCCGGCGTGCTTCTGGGGTGGGCGTGTGCCGCGATCCTGCTCATTGCGCTGCTGGACGCGGTGCTTTCGCAGGCTCGCGATGTCACGCTGGCGCGGGTGGGTCACGACGTCGTGGGGCGGCTGCGCCGCGACCTGTTTTCGCACTTTCAGAAGCTGCCGCCCTCGGTGTTCGAGCAGCGGCGCACCGGCGACCTGCTCATGCGCCTCACCGGCGACATCCAGATGCTGCGGCAGATGCTGGTGCCCGCCGTGATCACCGTCTGTCAGAGCGGGTTGACCATCGTGGCCATGATTGTCGCGATGTTCTGGCTCAATCCGCTGCTGGCGGCGCTGGGTCTGGTGACCATGCCCATCACGCTCTTCGCGGGGTGGCGCATTTCGCGCCAGATTCGCAAGGCGAGCGAAGCGCAGCGCGACAAGGAGAGCGTGGTGGCCAGCATCGCCCACGACGTGCTGGGGGCGATGTCCATCATCCAGGCCTTCAACCGCGAGCAGATCGAACGGCGGCGCTTCTCACGGCAGGACCGCACCACCGTCCGCGCCGGCGTCAAGACCACGCGGCTGGAAGCCAGGCTCTACGGCATCGTCTCCGTAGCCTCGGCGCTGGCGCTGTGTCTGATTCTTTATGTGGGAGTCCGCTCCGTGCTCGACCACGCCATGACCGCGGGCGACCTGCTGGTGTTCGTGGCGTACCTGCGCGGCCTGGGCAAACCGGTACGAAACCTGACCAAGCTGGCGGGGCAAATGGCCAAATCCACCACCTGCGGGAAGCGGGTGGCGGAGGTATTCGAGCTGGAGCCCGCGGTGGTCACCCGTCCCGGCGCCACGCGGCTCGACGACGTGCGGGGGGAAATTCGCTTCGAGGGCGTGTCCTTCTGGTACGACGACCATCGGCCGGCGCTCACCGATGTCTCCTTTGCCGTGGCGCCCGGGCAAAGGATGGCCATTGTGGGCCATACGGGCGCCGGCAAGAGTACCCTCGCCAAGCTGCTGCTGCGTTTCTACGACCCGCAATCCGGACGCGTCAGCCTGGACGGCGTGGACCTGCGCGATGTCTCCCTGGATTCCCTGCGCCGCCAGATCGGGTGGGTGCACCAGGACACGGTTCTGTTCGGGATGACGATCGCTGAGAACATCGCTCTGGGCTGTCCGGAGGCGGATGGGGCGAGGATCCGCGAGATCGCGCAGCGGGTTCGCGCTGATGAGTTTATCGACCGGCTGCCCGCCGGGTACGAGACCGTGCTCGGCCAGGGCGGCACCTCCCTGTCGGGCGGACAGCGCCAGCGCCTGGCGCTGGCGCGGGCGCTGCTGCCCGGCCCCCGGATTCTGCTGCTCGACGAACCGGCGACGGGGCTCGACGCCATCTCGCGGCAGCTTGTAGAGGAGGCGTGGCTGGCGCCCGACAACAAGGCGACCACGCTGGTCATCTGCCACCGCCTCCGCGACATGGAACGTTTCGATCGCATCCTGGTGCTGCGGCAGGGCGAACTGTGCGAGTCGGGGACGCACGCCGAGCTGTTGGCGCGCGACGGCGAGTACGCGGCCATGATCCGCGCCGCGTTCCGTCCCGACCCCGCGGATTCCTTCGGAGGTCGACTGGCGTGCTAGCCGAGGCGGCGGACATTCGTCGGGAGGGGCTGCCCCATCAGCCGACCGTTTGCCTCGAGCCGCGGCTGGTGCTGGAGGCGTGCCGGGAACAGTTCACCCGCGTAGGTGTCCAGCGCCGGGAACGTTGGCGAACGGCGCGCATGATCGAGGCGCTGTACGATCCGCAGCGTTACCTGCGCGTGGTCTACGCGTTCCTCGACGATGCCGACACGCCCGACCGCCGCCTGTGGCCGGAGGGAGACCTGGTGTACCTGCACACGCCGCTGCGCGATCCCATCTCGCGGCGCGGCACGGCGCTGGTGCTCGAAGGAACGACGGCCGAGGCGTATTGCTTTCCCAACGATCGCCGGCTGCGCGGTTTGCGGCGCTTCACGCGGCGCGAGGCGGCCGCCCGGGTGTGGCAGGAGTGGCTCGACCCGCAGGGGGAGCGCTACCGCATTGAGCCCGACTCGTTGCAGCGCCTGCTGGTGCGCTACGTTCCGGAGCAGAAGTGGCTGGCGCGCCTCCGCGCCGAGCGGCTCGACCGCCGGACGGGGGTGTCCGCCCCCTCCCGGATTGCGGTGCGTTCCGCCGCCGATGCCGTATGCGCGGCACTGCTGAACCGGCACACGGCGCTTTCGGAGGACACCGGGTCGTCATCTCCCGCCTTTCGCGTCCCCCGCGTGGTGGGCGTGCGGCCGGCCGAGGCGCTCATCGGCGTGGAGTGGATCCGTGGCGATTCGCTGGTGGAGGTGCTGGCGGAGCGTGACACCGAAGAGGTGATGCGCAACGTCGTGGCCCGCCTGCGCACCCTGCACGACACGCACGTCGGTGCTCTGCCCGCGGTCGGGCCCGCGGAGGTGGCGGCACGCTGCCATGATGCGATCAGCGATTTGTCAATCACCTGCCCGGACCTGGCGCCCGAGCTTCACATGCTCGGAGGCGGCCTGGAGCGCCGGCTGCGGCACGTGCACGCGCCGTGCCCCGCCACGCTGCACAATGACTTTCACTGGAACCAGCTTTCCATTAAGCGGCATGACTACACCCTGCTGGACCTGGAGCGCATGGCTGAGGGCGACCCGCTGATCGACGTTGCCAACTTCGCCACCCAGCTACAGATGCTGGGGGACCGTCCCGAACTCGGCATCGATCCGCAGACCGCTTCGGGCTGGCGCCAGGCGTTTCTCAGCGAGTGGGCGCGGCAGGACGGCCAGGCCCTGGATCGGCCGCGCTTCGCGTGTTACGCGGCTCTGTCGCGCCTGGAACTGGCGCGGGGGATGATGCGCCATCTGCGCCCCGGGTGGCGCGGGCTGGCGACGCGTTGCCTGGAGCAGGCGGGGAGGGACCTATACGGTGCGGTTCCGGCGGAGGATGGAGCATGAGCGCCGCACTCACCGGCCGACGCAAGTCAGGACGACTCGCCGCGGCGATACCCAGCGCCGCGGAGGTGGCGCGATTGCTGCGTCGCTGCCTGCCGCCTGCGACGGAGGGCGGGCCGGCGCCGCGCGCGGTGCGTGTGGAACGCTGTTGGCCGGCGAGCGAGGATGCCTGCTCGCTGGAGTGGTCGTTCCGCCTGGGCGCCGGGCCGCCGCTGGCGCTCTTCGGCCATCTGGACTTGGGCACCGGGAAGAAGCCGTGCCGTGCGGAGCCGCCGGAAGCGGAACCGGCGCCGCGGCGGGTCGCGGGCCGGCTCTGGGATGTGCGTGTCTGTGTGCCGGAAAGCGGACTGTGCGTCCACTCGCCGGATACCGACCCTGTACTGCGACAGCTCCGCGGCTGCCTGGACGGCGCGGCGATGGCGCGACGCCTGGCGGAGGCCTTGGGCGGACCGGAAACCGGCCGCGCCTCTGCCGGCCACCAGGTATCCGCCGAATTGCTCGGGTACCGCGCCGGGCGCCGGGCCACGATTCGATTTACCTGGGCGGATGCGGACGGCGACT
This sequence comes from Planctomycetota bacterium, assembly GCA_016208685.1. GTDB lineage: Bacteria > Planctomycetota > Phycisphaerae > UBA1845 > UBA1845 > JACQXM01. Next base: position 70,074 of record JACQXM010000018.1, read on the forward strand.
CGCTGATCGGCAAGACGTTCCGCGACGACCGCGCCTCGCGACTGCTCTCGCTGCACCTGCGCCTCGGCGACCAGCTTCGGCGAGCAACGTCGTTTCGCGTCGACGTGGCGACGCCGGTAGCGTACCTCGACGATCTGAAGATGGGACTGTTCGGCGGGGTCGCGAAGGACGCCGCCGCCAAGCGAGCACTGACCGAACGGCGGCGGGTGGAGGCCGCCGCCGTGGCGCTCGCCGCCCTGCACGCGACCCTCCCCGGCGACTTGCCGCGTTTCACCGTGGAGGACGAGTGCGGCATCGTCGAACGCTGGGCGCGGTTCCTGGCGCTGGTGGGGTCGGCGCACGCGCCGCGTATGGGACGCCTGGTGGAGCGGCTGCGCGAGGCAGCGGCGGCGGTGCCTGCCGAACCGCCACGGACGATTCACCGCGATTTCTACGAAAAGCAGATGATTCTGGGTCCGCGGCGTACGGTGTTGCTCGACCTGGACACCCTGGCCCGCGGCAGCGCGAGCGTCGACCTGGGGAACTTCCTGGCACACCTGTTGATGCGCTGTCTTTCCTCAGGCGGGTCCCCGGCGGAGTTCGCGCGCCACGCTGCGGCGTTTCGGCGTTGCTACGAAGCGGACGGACAGGGCGTGGATCGCCGGGGTTTGAGTTTTTACTTCTCCTCGGCGCTGGTGCGGCTGGGGGCGATTCACTCGCTGCGCAGCGCCACGTGCCGGTTTACGGGCGCGCTGTGGAAGGCCGCTGAGGAGGCGATGGACCGATGCCGCGTGCCGGTATCCGTGCCGCGGCGCGGGGCGCCGCGAGCCGCCGGCGCGGGCACCGGGCTACGATCCGCGGGGAGTGTAGGGGCATGAGCCGATCAAGATCGAGACGAGGCGGGTTTACCCTGCTGGAGCTGCTGGTGGTCATCGCCATCATCAGCATGCTGATATCGCTGACCGTGAATTCGCTTTCCAAGGCGCGGGCCTCGGCGCGGAAGACGCAGTGCCTGACCAACGTGCGCTCCATCGCCATGGCCAACTTGCTGTATCTGGAGAACCACGGGCGGCTGCCGGAACTCAATAACGAACCCGACGAAGGAGCGTGGCAGTACAACTACATCATCTTCGATGGGCGCGACTTCGAGGAGAACTTCGGGCCGCTGATCTACGACGGCAAGTCCATGGACAAAGTGGATGAGCTGTTCTGCCCGGTGCAGGAGGACCCGTACCACAGCTTCGCAACGCCGGAGAATCCCTGGCCGGTGATCCCCCTGCTGGACACGCGTGCCGGCTACGGCCGGCGGCATCATCTGAGCGGCAAGGCATTGACGCGCCTGAAGAACAACGCGGCGATCGTCGCCGACATCCTGCACCTTCCCAGCGTGGTGCGTTCCGGGCATCGCACGGGCGTCAACGTCGGGTACCTCGACGGGCACGCGCAGTGGGTGCCGGACCCGGGATTGCTCACCGACAACGAACTGGTGCATCCCTTCGAACGGGCGGACAATGATACGGTTCGAGACATCTGGCAGGCTTTGGATCGGGCAACGCGATGACCGCACTCATGGGACTGTTGAATGCACACCGGCGCGGCATCATGCAGGGCACGGCCGCCGGCGGACTGCTGCTCCTCACCGTGTTCTTCCTGGCGCGTTCCTGGCGTGGGGAAGCCAGCATCCACGTGGAACCGCCGGTGCTGCGCGCGGAGGTCGATCGCGTGGTCAGCGGCAACAAGATCAAGCTGGAGTCCGACGAACACCTGGTCTACGCCGGCATTCGCGCCCCGTTCCAGCCGGAGCCGCTGTTCGAGGAGGCCAAGCGGCGCAACACCGAGTTGGTGTTCGAGAAGAAGGTGCGGTTGCGCTTCGACCAGCAGGAGCGTGACGCCAAGGGGTATTTGCAGGCCTACGTGTACGTGGACGGGCAGTTTGTCAACGAAGCCCTGGTGCGGGAGGGCCTGGCGTACGTGCGGCTCACGCCCGCGACCAAGCGCTATGCCAAACAGCTTCTGGCGGCCCAGGAGGATGCCCGCAGGCACAAGCGCGGTCTGTGGAGCCAGTCGCCGCGGGCACCGGAGAGCAGCTACCCGGCGGATCCCAAATACGGCAACTTCCATCGCCCCTCCTGCGAGGACGCGCGGAACATAAAACCGGAGCGGCTGGTGACGCTCAAGTCGACGCAGCAGGCCTTCGCCGAAGGATTCGCGCCCTGTGCCAAGTGCCTCCCGTAGCCCCGGCCGGCGCGCGCCCACGCGCAACGGGCGGCCGCCAGCGCCCCATGTGAGAGGGGGAACCGCGTAGATGCCGCGCGCCATCGTGCTGATCCTGATAGACTGCCTGCGCGCCGACCACGTATCCGCGTACGGATACCCCCGTGCGACCACCCCCACCCTCGACGGCCTGGCGCGGAAGGGAATGCTGTGGCGAAACGCCTACAGCGTGACCTCGTGGACCAAGCCCGCCGTCACCTCGCTGCTGACCGGGCTCTCTCCGCACGCCCACGGCGTCTACCAGGGCATCAAGCGGAGCAAAGCCGGTGCGGGCGCCGTCACCGATGCCCTGAGTCCCGACGTCCCCACGGTGGCGGAGGCGTTGAAGTGTCACGGTTGGCGCTGCGGGGCGTTCATGGACAACGAACAACTGGGGACGTTCAGCGGTCTGGCTCGCGGTTTCGACGCTTACGTCCCAACCGCCGGCAAGGCGGACAACATCATCGAACTCTGGGCTGATTGGATGCGGCAGGACGTCGGGAAGCCCTCCTTCGCCTACCTGCATTTCCTCGAGGCCCATTGGCCCTACAAGCCCCGCCGCAGGCACGTGGCGCTTTTCGACGGGAGTCGCGATACGAACCGGTTCCGCGAGTTCTCGGCGCGAGACTATGCGGAGTTTCGCCGCCGCGTGCGCTACGGCGGGGCACCTTTTAGCGATGCCGACCTGGGACAGATGGTGGACCTCTACGATGCCGCCGTCCGCCGCCTGGACGGAAAGGTCAAGGTCATCCTCCGCCGCCTCGGCGACCTTGGCCTGCACGACGACTCCGCGGTGATCGTCACCGCGGATCACGGGGAGGAGTTCTTCGATCATGGCGATCTGGGACATGGGCGCCACCTGTACGAGGAGGTGCTTCGCGTACCCCTCATCATGCACTGGCCCGACCTTCCCGCCGGTCCATGCCGCGAGGAACCGGTGAGCCTGACGGATCTTCCCGCCACGTTGCTCCACGCCGCGGGGCTCGCCGCCGACCTGCCGGGGCGAAGCCTGTTGCAGCCTGTCCGGCCGGCGGTACCGGTGTTTGCCGAACTGAGCGTCGGGTCCCGCTACGTGCAGACCGTTCGCCACGGGAACTGGAAGCTCCACCGCCAGTTCACCGGTCCGCGCGGCGAGGGCACGGGCCCGCGCCCGCCGCCGCAGGCGCGAATCCGTGCCGGCGGTTGCCGGTTGCAGCAGGAGCTCTACGATCTGCGAGCCGACCCAGGAGAGAAAGCCGATCGTGCCGGGGATGCGGCGTGCGGCGAAATCATGCGCGAACTGGCCACCCTGCTCGACGACTGGTGTCCGGCGCCACGACCGTCCTTGACCGGCACTGACGATCGTCGCGGGCAAACAGCGCGGCAGGCCGCAGCGCCCGTCGAGGTGTCACTCGATGCCGGGGTGGTCGAACGCATCCGCAACCTTGGGTACCTCGACTAGCGCCATGGCCTGACGCCGCCGAGCGTAACGTTGCCGGGTGGCGGACGGCGTCCGGCGCCCCGCCGGAACGCCGGAACACGGCGTCGTGCCGGCGTTCTACTTGCCGTCGCCCGTGGGGGCGGCCGGGCTCTCCTTCACGGCACTGCCGACAATGGACACCCGTAGTTGGATTTCGTCGGCCACCACGTCGTTGCCGCCGGGCTTGATGCCGTAGTCACTACGCTTGATGACAAAGTCCGAGCGAAGGACCAGCAGGTCGCCGTTTTTTCCTTTCAATCGGCTGCCCAGCTTATCGCGCAGGTAATTGAGGCGCACGGCAGCGGAAAGCGGCTTGGTGGCGCCGCGGCAGGTAAAGTCCCCCGCCACCTGGAGCTCCCAGGCGCTCTCGGACGTCTGCTTAACCTCCTTAACATCCTTGAAGGTAAACTCGATGGTCGGGTGCTTCTGGACGTCCAGCCAGTCCGGGCCGTGCAGCACCTTCTTCATCTGGGCGTTTTCGGTGTGCAGGCTATCGGCGGCGACGACCAGCTTGCCGCTGACGCTCTTGGGGCTGGCGGGATCGAAGGTCACGGTGCCGGAGATCCCGGAGGCGATGCCCGCGATGGGCTCGAGCAGCGAGTCAAGCAGAAAGGTGATGGTGTTGACCCCTTTGGGGTCCTTGAAGTCGAAGCTCAGCGGTTCGGCGAGCGCGGCGGCGCTGCCGACGAAAACGAGGGGAGCCGCCAAACGGACGAAGCGCATTCGTGGGACACGGGGCATTAGGGTCACTCCTGGGCAAAGCAAGCTCGCCGGGCAGGCGCCGCGGCTTTCGAGCCAGGCGCTGCGGCAGCGGAAGATAGGTACAACGACCCGCCGCGACGTGCAACGGGTACCGTCAGCCCGTGCACCGATTGACCGGCGGCGTTCCGCGCGCGAACGCCTGGAGCTGCCGGTTTCACTCCGAACGCAGGGCCCGCAGCAGGGGCGCCCGGAGCGCGGGTCGCAGTGCCGCGGCGCCGGCACCGAGCGACATGATCAGAACCCCGGCCACGGTGATCGCCCATGACGTCCAGGGAACGTTCTGCGGGCGTTGGACAAGCTGGGGCACCAGGGCCAGCATCGCCGGCAGCAGCCCGCACGCAACGCCCGCCAGCACCAATGCCCCGTTCTCGGAAAGCACCACCCATCCCAGAGCGCGCCGCGAAAACCCCAGGCTCCGAAGCAGCGCCAGCTCGCGGCGCCGCTCCCAGACGTTGCGCACCAGGACGACGGCAAGGCCGATGCCGCCCAGCACCAATCCCAATCCGCCCAGGGTCTGAAACGCCGCCAGGTAGGTGTTCTGCACGGCGGAATAGGCGGCAAGCCGGTCGGCGGTCGGCGTTACGTCGAACGCAAAGCGCGAAAGCTCGCGCTCCAACACCTGTGCCGCATTCGCGGCGGACGGCGGAGCGTCGATCAGGAAGAACGCGTGCCCGCTGACGGCGGGGAACAACTCGGTAAACCGCGGCTCGGCGATGATCAGCTCGCTTTGCAGCACGCTGCCCGCCAGCAGGGCGACGAAGCGCAGGGACACCAACCTCCCGCGCTCGTCGGGAAGGAGCAGGTCTCGGCCTACATCGAGGTGAAGTTGCCACTTGACCGCGGCTTCGTCGCCGATCACCGGCACGGCGCCGTCCGGGAACGTCCGATGCAGCAAACCCCAGGGGTTTCCCGCCTCTTCGGGCGTCGCCGGCAGCGTGGCCGCGAAACGAAACCCGCCACGTTGGATCATCGCCTCGGAGGCTCCGAGGACGCGCGGCGTGGTGGGACGGTAGAGGCTCAGGCAACTGGTCTCGTCGCCGGACCGCAGGCGGAAGGGGACGACCGTCGTCGCATGGAGCGGGGCTTCGGCCGTCGAGGGAATCCCCAGTGATTCACGACCGGCCGGCGTGTTGAGGTCGTAAGGGAGCGGCACGGCGGACTCCGCCAGAAGCGAAAACCCCCCGTCGCCGCCGTCCCGGCGATCAGCGTCATCCGGAGCGTCTATGCGGAAGGCGCCCACGGCCACGATGACGAATGTAGCTGAGGCGATCAGACCGGAGGTCAGGAGACTGCGACCCGGGTGCCGCGGCGCGTTACGCACGCCCAGGCGAAGCCAGCCACCGAGTCCCGCCTGGGAGATGATGCCGCGTTGCGCGGCGTGCAGCCGACGACTGACGAATGCCAGGCAGGCTACCAGCCACGCGGCGCCGCCGAGAAAGAACGCAACCGCTGTCGGAATCGACTGGGTCGCCAACGAAAGCAGCACCGCCGCGGTGCCGGCGCACGCGGCGGCGGCGCCTGCGATTCCGGCACGACGGGAGCGCGCGGTGCGGACCGAACCCGTGGCGGAGCCGACGTCGCCGGCAAGCAACGCGCGAGGAGCGCGGCGTGTCAGCCCGCGGACCGACCAGACAATGGCGCCGAGGGCCACAATAACGCTGGCGCTGAAGCCGATGCCGAGCGTTGCGACCTCGACGTGCAACCGAAGGAACGAAGCACTGACCGCGTCCGACCACCAGGTGCGCAGGCCGGCAAGCATCATCCAGGCATAGCCCGCGGCGCCGATCAACCCTGCGGCTGCTCCTGCGAGCACTACGACCATACCCTCCGCAACCAAAAGCCGCATGACGCCCGCGGGTGAAAACCCGACGGCGACGAGCGTCCCCACCTCCGCGGCGCGGCGTTCGACGCCCAGGCGGAAGAGCAGAGCGGTGAGCATGACTGCGGCGGCGATAAGGAAGAAGCTGAAGCCGATGAAGAGCATGCCGAAGTCGGTGCTGCCTGCCGCGGCCGACTCGGCGCGGCGGCGCACGGCGTCGAAGTGCAGACCGAGCGGTTCCGGCTTGAGCCGCTGCTCCAGGTCTTGTTCCAGTTGGCGCGCCAGTGTCGTCGCGTCCGTGCCCGAGGGACCCACGAAGCGCACGGAAGTTGTCCGCCCGAACCGGCTGCCCTGCTCCGTCCAGAGCCGTCGACCTTCCGAGAGTGCAATGAACGCCTTGGGCGTGGTGCGGTACCGCTTCCAATAGGCGTCGTCCTGTTCGCGGATCTGTTTGAGATCGATGGGAAACGGCGGGTCCCAGTCGCCCAGGCTCTCGGCGTCGGTGATGCCCGGGTAACGCGGAGTGAAACCGGGATCGGCGGCCGCATCGTCGAGCGCCACGATGCCGCGCAGGGTGAAACGACTGGTTCGCGTGTCCAGCCGGCCGAGCGGACCCGTGACGTAGTATGTCAAGTCGATGGTATCGCCGGGCGTAGCGCCCAGGTCCGTCGCTGCCCATTCGTTCAGGAGGATCTCACCTTCGTACAGCACATCGAGCGGCGCGCCGCCGACAAAGCGCAGCGCCGCAGAGGCCCCCGAGGGTGATTCAATGGCGCTTACGATCGAGTAGGGAATAGCGCGGGCGTCGGTCGGCGAACCGTCGAGCGCCGGTTCGTGATGGAGCGTGATGCGGTTGGCGAGGTAGGTGAGGATCGGCGTGGCCACCAGGGGGGGCGCGGCCGCCTGCATCGCCGCCTCCTCCACGGCCGGCTCCAGCAGCATGGCATCGCTCTCCAGGGCCACATAGCCCCGCACCGGATCGGTTCGCAGCCGCAGGCCCAGGTCCGCCAGCGTCAGCGACGCTGCCAGTTCCTGTTGCAGGCGGGACAGTGTCGCATCCTCGACACCATGGGACGTCGCCGCGGCGTCCACCAGGATGAGGTTCACGCGTTGTGGCTGCTTGATGGTCCGCTGGAGCGTGTCCATCGCGACCCAGGCGTTGCGTGGAGCGCCCTGGGCGGGCCGCAGGCTGAACGCGCCGCTACCCTGCGCCGGAACGACGGCCACGACCTGCGCCCGCAGGGTCATGGTTGTCTCGTCGCGCCGCCCCAGCAGGGTTTCCGGCGAGACGTCGGCCACGCCGCCCACGCGGAGCAGGACCTCGTCACCGACGGATGCTCCCAACTCCTCCGCCAGCGGCTCGTTGAGGATCACATTGCGGCCGGTCAGTTGCGGCAGCGGGCGGTCGCCGGTGCTCCCTTCTCCTAGTTGCCAGAAGCGGTCATCAACGCCGAGCACGTTCACGTGACCGGCGCGCGACTCCGAGGCGGCATGCACCACGCCGCCGCGGAGCAGGATGGCCGGGCAGATCGAGATTTGACCCGCCGGCGGTGCCATGCCTGGGTCGGACGAAGTGCTGCCGCCATGCGCGGAACCAGGTTCCGCACCGGCGCTCAGCGCGAGCCGCCGTGCCAGCTCATCAGCCAGTGCGAGGCGGACGAATCTTGGTGAATGCAGGGCATAGTCCACACCCGCGAGCCGCGCGACGGCCGTCTCTCGCAGACTGCCGCGCATGGAATCCCCCACGAGCAGCGCACCGGTCAGCGTCGCGGTAGCGGTCATGACCCCGAGTCCCGCCGCAAGATGCGCTCGACGATGGTGGGCGAGCCCGCGTTGTATCAGCGTTCCAATGCGCATCGCGTATCCTTGGGCGTCTCGTCGAGCGGTGCCCGGCACCGGTGTCGCGCGAATCCGCCGCCGCTTCGCCTCCGCAGTTCGGCTCTACCATCGCCTCCGGCGGACTCGCGGCGCTCTTGGTTCGGCGAAGCTCGCCGCCCGGACGGACGTAGGGCTCGGACGCATCGTCAGGGCGGTGCGTCACCACCCGTGAAGGAACCAAGCCCACAAGCCTCCCGTCCCGCCAGCGCTTGCTCCCCCGTCATGGGCCTCGCATAATCCGTTCAATGCCACGCCCGGTGTATCTCCCCCGGCCTGCCTGCTCGTTCGCCGCTGTCGCGTTCGCCGCGGGTGTCGTCGTCACACCGGGTTACGCGCCGTTTGATGGCGCAAGAGCCCAGGCCGCGGAAATCCGGCGCTTCGGCCTGGCGGGCAGCGATTCCGCCCTCTGGGCGTATCAGCGGCAGACCGAACCGGACGGTACCGTGCTCTTGCGCTACGCGCTGCGCCTGGCGGGCCGCGGCGCCGACGGTTCGTTCCGGGCTCACCGCATGCCGCCGGTCGAAGGCGGAGCGGCGCACGCCGCCGTGTGCGGCCAAGACCTTCATGTATTCTATCGCGACGGCACGCACAAACGTTACACCCCCGGGCGTGTCACCTGGGATCGAGGCGTGCCCGCAGTGCAGTTCACGGAAGTGACCTTGCCGCAATCGGCCGTGCCGGCCGCCGTCGCCTGCGACGCGACGCGTGGGATCTTATACGCGCTGGTCACGGTACGGCAGGCGCATGAGATCATCGCCGCGGCGCCGCAGCCGGAGGCGAATGCCGATCGTGACGCGCCGCCGGAACCGGTCCGTGAGCCACCGGCCTTGTCGAGTGATCACGCCGTTGCGGCCTACGTCGACGGGCGATGGCAGGTGGATCGCGACGGCCCGCCGGACCTGACGCTGGAGGCCAATCTGCTCGCCCTGCTGGCCGCCGACGGAGGGTTATTCCTGATGTACCGCGCGAGTGACGGTGCGCCGCGGTTTGTGCACCGCTATTCGCCTTCGTCGCGGGGTGCCTGGGGCCCGCCGATCGCGCTGCCTCTGGCATCCATGCCCGCCGGTTGTGCCGCCGGGTGGGCCGGCGATGTTCCGGTGTTGCTGTCGGCGGAGCGCGCCGCAGAGGGTTGCGAGATCCGCGCCCTGCGTTTCGCCGAGAACCGCTGGACCGCCGGGGAGAGCTTCTCGATTCCCGGCCGCGCGACGCCGACCTTCCCCAGCTCTGTTGCCCTGGCGGTGTTTGGCGGGCAGGGCGCTGTAGCCACTGTGGACGAAGCGCAGCAGTTGCGGGTGGGGCTCTGGCGATTGGAAGGTGGAGGGCCGCTCGAACCTCCGGCGACCGTTACGCCACTGCTGCGCCGTCCCCCGCCGCTGGTCAGCCCTCAGACCAGCACGCTGCTTCAGTACCTGGTGCTCATGGCGATGCTGTTCGGCGTGTTTCTCTGGCGGCGGGAGAGCGTACTCGTGACGGCCCCGGCTCCGGAGCGACGGATGCTGGCACCGCTGGGTCGGCGGGCGGCGGCCTTCCTGATCGACCTTACCGCGCTGTTTCCCGTGTGGGGGTTGCTGTTGTACGGCTTGTGGCTGCGCGAGGGACTGGCGATGGCGGACTATCTTCGCGACCCGGCGCAGGTGGAGAGCGGTGGGTTCGGTTGGTTCCTGCCCATGCTGGGCGGCATTTACGGCATGTACGCGGCGATTCTGGAGCGGCTGACGGGTTCCACGTTGGGCAAGCGGGCGGCGGGCCTGTACGTCGTCGGCCATGACGGCCGGCCCTGCGGCTGGGGGGCAGCGCTGATGCGAAACGCAACCCGGGTGCTGGAATTCTACTTCCCGCCCCTGGTGCTGCTGGTTCCCATGACTCCCGGCCGGCAACGGCTGGGCGACATCTTCGCCCGCACGGTGGTGGTCGCGGACATGACCGGAGTACCCCCGAACGCGGACGCGGCCGGGCGGGCCGCGGATGGCGGGGACGATGCCGACCCGCCGCAAGATGCCGCGGAGCTGAGCGTTGTTGCGGCAATCCGCCGTTCCCGGGCGGCAAGGGCCGCCAATCTGGCGGGGGTCACGCGGGCGCGGTAGAAGTGCTGCTCGCGCTGCACCGGCCGGCGGGGGCGTCCGCGTTCGGTCGGCAGCGGTCAGGTAGGGAAGCGATGGTACCGGAAGAGATCTGCAAACTGCTCAAGGGCGAGTTCGGCGAGGCGGTCGTGGACACCACGCTGGGGGGCGGGCACCCGTGCGCCGTGATCGCCGCGGATGCCTGGCCGCGGGTGGCGGCTTTCCTGCGCGACGACGCGCGGCTGCGGCTGAACATGCTGCGGTGCATCTCGGCGCTGGACCTGCTGTCGGATAACAAGTTGGCGTGCGTGTACGACCTGATGCACGTCTCGCTGGATCGGCCCGCCGAGCTGAAAACCGCAACCACGGAGTTCTCGGTGCGGGTGATGGTGGACCGCGACCGGCCGGTGATCCCCAGCGTGGCGCACGTCTGGCCGGCGGCGGAATGGCATGAGCGCGAGGCCTATGATCTTATGGGCATCGAGTTCGCCGGACATCCCGACCCGCGGCGCATCCTCTGCCCGGACGACTGGGACGGGCACCCGCTGCGTAAGGACTACGAGTTCCCGCTGGAATACCACGGCATCCCGTCGACGACGGAGTATGAACTGACGAATCCGCGGCATTAACCCGAGCCGCGGGCTTCAGCCCGCGCGGGGGTGGCATGGCCAAGCGAGCGTCAGCGAGCGCCGCCATGCCGAGTCAGTCGATTTGCCGTGGAATGTCGCCCATGACCACGCTTGGCCCATCGCGCACGCACGCGTTTGACCAGCACCTGAAACGCAAACTGTGCGAACGCTACAACACTGCGGGCGAGGCCCATGCACTCACGTTCAGTTGCTTCCAACGACGACCGTTTTTGGGCGGCGATCGAGCACGCTTCTGGTTTCTCGAGGCCCTCGATGACGCCCGCCGCAAGCTCAGGTTCGAGGTTTGGGCCTTCGTTATCATGCCCGAACACGTGCACCTCCTCATCTACCCGATCGGGAACGAGTATTCGATTTCGGACTTCCTGATGTCCGTCAAACGACCCGTGGCGCGCAAAACGCTGCGCCACGTGCAGGCTCACGCACCGTCGTTCCTTGTGCACATGCGCGACGCACAACCGAACGGTCGAACCCAATATCGTTTCTGGCAGCGCGACGGAGGGTATGACCGCAACCTGGTTAGCGACTCGACGATTCACCGGACCATCGACTACATTCACGCCAACCCGGTGCGACGTGGCTTGGCGCCGCTGCCGGAAGAGTGGCGTTGGTCGAGCGCGGCCTATTTGCCGGCATGAAGGATGTCCCCTTCGTCCCGGATACCGAGAGTTTACCGCCACGGGACCATCGTCGTGGCTGAGCATGGCGGCGCTTGTCCGCCTCTGGCGGACGCGCTTGGCCATGGCACCCAAAGGGGTTTGCCTGATCCACTCACCGGAGCTTGGCCATGGCGCCCGCTGGGGCTTGACCGTGCCGCCCAGTCGCCACGAGAATCCTCGCACTATGGATGCCGCGCGGACCTACGCAGCGGCCTCGAGTGGATCAACGGACCATGACTGACACGATGCTCCAAACAACGCCGGACGTCCAGATCGACCGCGACCGCTCCGTGCAAGGCGACCTGCGGACCGAGGAGATGCTGGTCAACATGGGCCCGCAGCACCCCTCCACCCACGGCGTGCTGCGCCTGGTGCTGCGCACCGACGGCGAGATGGTGCTCGAGGCGATCCCCCACATCGGCTACCTGCACCGCTGCGCCGAAAAAATCGGCGAAAACCTCCAGCCCTACCAGTACATCCCGTACACCGACCGCATGGACTACCTGGCGGGCATGAACAACAACCAGGCCTACGCGCTCGCCGTCGAGCGCCTCTGCGGCCTGAAAGTCCCGCCCCGCGGGCAGGCCATCCGCGTCATTTTCGCGGAACTCAACCGCATCGCCTCGCACCTGGTTTCGCTGGGCACCTACGGGCTGGACATGGGCGCCTTCACGCCGTTCCTCTACTGCTTCCGCGAGCGGGAGATGATCCTGGACCTCTTCGAGGCCGCCTGCGGGGCGCGGCTCACCTACAGCTACATCACCATCGGCGGCGTGCACGACGACCTGCCTGAAGGGTGGGTGGATCGCCTTCGCGAGTTCCTCGACTACTTCGAGCCCAAGATCGACGACTACAACAACCTCCTGAGCTTCAACCACATCTTCGTGAAGCGCACCGGGCGTGTGGGCGTGATTTCCCCTGAGGACGCCGTCGGCTTCGGACTTACCGGGCCGGTGCTGCGCGGCAGCGGCGTGCGCTGGGACCTGCGCAAGGTCCTGCCCTACGACGGCTACGAACAGTACGAGTTCGACGTGCCCATCGGCCAGGCGGGCGGCAGCAACGGCATCCCCGAGGGCATCACGGTGGGCGACTGCTGGAACCGCTACTTCGTGCGCGTGCTGGAGATGGTGCAGTCGGTGCGCATCATCCGCCAGGCCCTGGACCGCCTGCCGGCCGGCGAGTTCCGCGCCCCCAAGAGCACCAGCCTCAAGCTGCCCAACGACGAGGTCTATGTCGAAGTGGAAAACCCCCGCGGGCAGCTTGGCTTCTACGTCCGCGGCGACGGCTCGGCCATCCCCTACCGCGTGAAGGCGCGCGGCCCGAGCTTCTGCAACCTTTCGATCGCCACCTACACCTGCAAGGATATTCTGCTTGCCGACGTGCCCGCCATCATCGGCAGCATCGACGTGGTGATGGGTGAGGTGGATCGGTAGGGGCACCCGGAGCCCATCTTCGGCTTCCCCACCGCTGGGGCCGAGAGCACCCCGCCAACGGGCCGACGGCCTCCCTGGACCGGCGCAGAGGATCGCGGGTTACGTTTGGTTCGTGTCTGCCCTAAACTTCCGACGAAGAAACCGGCGTGCGGTAGGAATCGACACGACAGCGGCAGCCCCGCCCACCGAACGGCAGGCGCCAGCGCGAGGGACGGATGGTCGAACCCGAACCTGACGTGTATCTCTTCACCGACGGTGCATGCAGCGGCAATCCCGGTCCGGGAGGCTGGGCGGCGATTCTCAAACACCCGGGTACGCAATCGCTGAAGGTTCTGTCCGGAGGTCATCCGGCAACCACCAACAACCGCATGGAGCTCACGGCGGCCATCGAGGGCCTCAAGGCGCTCAAGGCATCGAAACGCTGGCGCGTGCACCTGGTCAGCGACAGCCAGTACCTCATCCTCGGGCTTACAACATGGATGTCCGGCTGGCTGGCCAACCACTGGCGGCGCGGCAAGAAGCCCGACTCGCCGCCGGTCAAAAACGTCGACCTTTGGAAGGAACTCCACGTACTCGCAAGCCGACACGACATCACCTACGAACACGTGCGCGGGCACCAGGGCCACCCGGAGAACGAGGAGTGTGATCGACTCGCGGCGGCGGAGATCAAGGCCCTGAGGCGCAAGGCCAAAGCACTCAAGGAGCTCGATGAATGAACCGGTGGAGGGGCAAACAAGCGGAACCGGGAAAGTGGCGGAGGCGGAGCATCGGCGCGGTCGCCGGGGGCGCCGTAGTCATCGCTACGGCGTTCGCCGCCCCGGAGGAAAGCGCGCGGCAGTGGTTAGAGCAGGGGCGGGCGGCGGTGGAGGCGGCGCGGCGGCTGACCCCCATCACCGGCAAGGCCAAGAACGTCATCCTCTTCGTGGGCGACGGTATGGGAATCGCGACCATCACCGCGGCCCGGATCCTCGACGGCCAGCGCCGCGGTCGGCCGGGCGAGGAGAACGCGCTCAGCTTCGAAACGCTCCCCTATGCGGCGCTCATCAAAACCTACAACACCAACCAGCAAACGCCTGATTCCGCGGGCACCATGTCCGCCATGGTCACGGGTGTGAAGACTAAGGCCGGAGTGCTGTCCGTCGATCAGGAGGTTACGCCCGGTGACCACACCACGGCCCGCGGCCATGAACTGCCGACCATCCTGGAACTGGCGGAACGCGCCGGGCTGTCCACGGGAGTGGTGACGACGACTACCGTCACCCATGCCACGCCGGCGGCCTGCTATGCCCACAGCGTGCATCGCGACTGGGAGGACGACTCGCGATTGGGCGACGCGGCCCGCGCCGCCGGATATCCGGATATCGCTCGCCAGCTCATCGAGTTCTCCGCGGGCAACGGGTTGGAGGTCGCCCTGGGCGGCGGGCGCTCCGCGTTCCTCCCCACGAGCACGCCCGACCCCGAGGACGAGGGTCACTCCGGCCGCAGGCTGGACGGGCGCGATCTTACCGCCGAGTGGCTCCGCGGATCGGCGGCCGCGTACGTATGGAACGCGGCGCAGTTCGAGGCCGTCGATCCCACCACGACGGATCATCTGCTCGGCCTGTTCGAGCGCTCGCACATGGAGTTCGAGTGCGACCGGTCACGCGACAAGTCCGGCGAGCCGTCGCTCAGCGAAATGACCGCCAAGGCGCTGGCCATCCTGGCGCGGAACCCCAAGGGGTACTTTCTCATGGTCGAGGGCGGCCGCATCGACCACGGGCATCACGCCGCCAACGCCTATCGCGCGCTGACCGATACCATCGAGTTCGCGGCGGCCGTCAGGACCGCGATGGATAAGACGGATCGCCGGGAGACGCTCATCATCGTCACCGCCGATCACAGCCACGTGTTCACCCTCGCCGGCTATCCCACGCGCGGCAATCCGATTCTGGGCAAGGTGATCAACAACGACGAAAGCGGCACGGCGGAGAAGGACTTCGCCCACGACGCCTTGGGGTTGACCTATACCACCCTGGGCTATGCCAACGGGCCGGGCTACGCGGGGGCCTCGGAGGAACAGCCCGAGGGCGCGAAGCGGCTTCCCCACTTCGGCCGGGGCTACCGGGGCGTGACCACCGGCCGGCCGGACCTATCCTCCGTGGATACTCAGGCGCCGCAGCACCTTTTCGAGTGTACCGTCCCCCTGGGCAGCGAGACGCACGGCGGCGAGGACGTGGTCCTCTTCGCCGACGGACCCCAGGCGCATCTATTCCACGGCGTGCTGGAGCAGAACGTGATCTTCCACGTCATGGTCGAGGCGCTGGGGCTGGAGCGCTGAGTCGCGGCGGCGTGGCACGCGCCTCGGCGCGCGGACCGGCGGCCCTCAGGTGCGAAACCCAAGGGCGCGGGCGTGCGCCACCAGTTCTTGGTAGAGGGCATCGAGCGCGTCGGGCACCACGCGGACGTCGCCCAACACGGCCATGAAGTTCGTGTCTCCCGACCAGCGGGGCACGATGTGAGCGTGCAGGTGATCCGGCAGGCCGGCGCCGGCGCAGCGCCCGATGTTGTAGCCGATGTTGAATCCCTCGGGCTTCACGGCGCGGCGCAGCAGCGAGACTGCGTCGCGCACGCCCCGGGCCATTTCGCCGAATTCGCTCTCGGTGAGCTCCGTGGGATCGCCACGGTGAGCGCCGAACGCCACCATCAGGTGTCCGTTGGTGTAGGGGAAGCGGTTCATCACCACGAAAGTGCACGGCGAGCGCCAGACGACGTGGTGTTCACCGTCGCGATGGGGAGCCGCCCAGTAGTCGCAGAGAAAGCAGCCGCCTTCGCGCGCCTCGTCGGCCATGGAATGGATGTACTCCATCCTCCAGGGCGCCCACAGGTTCTGGTTGAATTCCGCCATCGCGTGCCGCCGAACCGGGCGGAGTGTAGTCGCGCCGACACCCTGCAACAAGCATAGCAGCCCGTGGCGAAAAGCGGCCTACGCGATGTGGCACGGGCATCCTGCCCGTGGACTCATGGGCTGGCGGCCCATGCCACGATTCCGGCCACAGCCTGCCGGACGAACGATAGAACTCGACGCTCGCACCGACTACGGGGTCGTAACCATGGGCGCGCGAGGATTCGAGCCTTACAGGCTCGCGGTGGTTGGGGCCCGGGCTAATGGAGATCTCGTCCCAGCGCGCCGGGACTCGACCCCGGCTCGTTCCATCGAGCTCCTTCGGCGTGCGCTGCGGCGCGTTGGCGGATGGCACGTGCCACGGTACATCGAATGTGGCCGCAGGCGACGTGGCGCCCGATCGCTCTTTTTGTCTGCCGGCGGTGGTGGCCGTAAGATGTGTGCACGATGACGACGCCTTCGCAATCCGTGATCCGCAGTACGACGATCCTCTCCGTCCGACGGAAAGAATCCGCCGCCATCGGCGGCGATGGCCAGGTCTCCCTGGGCGACACGGCGATCAAGCACGACGCACGGAAAATCCGCGCCCTCGCCGACGGCAGCGTGCTGTGCGGGTTCGCCGGCGCCACCGCCGACGCCTTCGCCTTGCTGGAGAGGTTCGAGGGGTACCTGGAACAACACCATGCCAACGTGCGGCGGGCGGCCATCGAGCTCGCCAAGCAGTGGCGAACCGATCGAGCCCTGCGGCAACTCAAGTCCTTCCTGGTCGTCGTCTCCCGTGATGCAACGCTCATGCTCAGCGGCTCCGGTGACGTGATCGAGCCGACGGACGGTGTCATCGGAATCGGCTCCGGCGGCATGTACGCCGCCGCCGCCGCCCGCGCCCTGCTCCAGTACACCGAGCTTCCCCCGGAGAAAATCGTCGACGCCGCGCTGCGCATCGCCGCGGATATCTGCGTCTATACCAACCACGAGATCATCGTTGAAACGCTCAAGTAAGCGCTCACCGTCCCGCGTCCCGCGAGAAGGGTACGCGGTCCGCCGGCTGGCGCCGACATGCTGATTCATGCAAGAACTGACCCCGCAACAGATCGTCGAGGCACTGGACAAGTACATCGTCGGCCAGACCGCCGCCAAGCGTGCCGCGGCCATCGCCATCCGCAACCGCTGGCGGCGGCAGCAGCTTCCGGAATCGCTACGCGCCGAGGTCCTGCCCGGCAACATGCTGCTCATCGGTCCGACCGGCGTCGGGAAGACGGAGATCGCCCGGCGGCTCGCCGGACTGGTGCGTGCGCCGTTCATCAAGGTGGAAGCCACGAAGTACACCGAGGTGGGCTACCACGGACGCGACGTGGAAAGCATGGTCCGCGACCTTCTCGACCTTGCCATCCACATGGTGCGTGACGAACAGGCGGAGTCCGTCCGGCAGGAGGCCGAGCGGCTTACCGAGGAGGTGCTGCTCGACGCCTTGATTCCCGTGGCCCCCGGCGACGCCGCCCACGCCGCGGAGTCGCCCGGCGCCGACGAACGTCGACAGCGCAACCGCGAGAAGTTCCGCGCCCCCCTGCGCAGCGGCGAGCTTGATGAGCGGGTGGTGGAAATCCGCGTGGAAGTGAAGACGGCGCCCGTGGGCGTCCTGGCCACCCTGGGCGCCGAGCAGGGCGACGCCGACATGCAGAGTTTCCTGGATCGCCTCATGCCGCCGCAGACGAAACTCCGCGCCATGCCCATCCGCGAGGCGCGAAAGGTCGTCTTCAGCCAGCAATGCGACAAGCTGATCGACCGGGAGAAGGTGACGGAGATCGCCCTCCGGCGCACGCAGGAATCCGGCATCATCTTCGTGGACGAGCTGGACAAGCTGGCGGGCCCCAGCTCGGCGCACGGCCCGGATGTCTCCCGCCAGGGCGTGCAGCGCGACCTGCTCCCCATCATCGAAGGCTGCTCGGTCTCCACGCGGCACGGTCCGGTGCGCACCGATCACATCCTCTTCATCGCCGCCGGCGCCTTCCACATGAGCAAGCCCAGCGACCTGATGCCCGAGCTGCAAGGTCGCCTGCCCATCCGCGTGGAGCTGGAGGCTCTCACCCGCGACGACTTCGTGCGCATCCTCACCGACCCGCAGAACGCGCTGACCAAACAGCAGACGGCCCTGCTCGCCACCGAAGGCGTCTTCATCGAGTTTGCGCCCGAGGCCGTTGCCGAGCTGGCCGATACCGCCTTCCGCGTCAATCAGGGCACGGAGAACATCGGTGCCCGACGCCTGGTGACGGTCATGGAGCGGCTCATGGAGGACCTCAGCTTCGACGCCCCCAACCGTCGCGGAGAGACCATTCGCATCGACGCCGCCTACGTCCGCCAACGCCTGGCCGACCTAAGCCGCGACCAGGATATGAGCCGCTTCATCCTTTGACGCGCAGCCGCGGCCCGCGCGCCGAGATACGAACCGTCGCCGCGTCGCGTGACACTGCCTCGCTTTGCGGCGCTCGGGTGCCGACATACGATTCTCAGGGAAGGCCGGCGCCCAAGGCGTGGGCCCGACATACCCGTCTGCGGCGCCGGTCGCCAGCGCCGGGCGGTGTGTCGCGGGGAGTGTCGTTCTTGCGGGCTGTGACCTTCGATGGACGATTGACCTACTCGGCGGGCCACCCGGACCCCCGCCCGGAGCCCGGCGAGTGCCTCGTCCGCGTCCACCTCGCCGGAATCTGCGGTACCGACCTGCAAATCACCCGGGGCTACATGGGCTTTCGCGGCATCGTGGGCCACGAGTTCGTCGGGACCGTGTCCGCCGGGTCCCTCGCCTGGCGCGGCAAGCGGGTAGTCGGCGAAATCAACTGCGTTTGCGGCGCGTGCGACCTGTGCCTGGGCGGGCTTTCGAACCACTGCCGCAAGCGCACCGTGGTGGGCAGGCGGTGTTCGTCGAACCCCTGGCCGCCGCCTTTCAGGTAATCGCACAGTGCCCGGTCGAAAGACATACACGTGTCACGGTTCTGGGGTCCGGGCGACTGGGGATTCTGGTGGCCCAGGTTCTGGCGAGCGCCGGCTGCAAGCTCAGCGTCGTGGGACGCAATCGCGAGAAACTGCAATGCTGCGAAAAGCGGGGCATCCAGACGGTGGCGCTCGAGGAACTGGTGCCGCGGCAGGATCGTGACGTGGTGGTCGAATGCACAGGGACACCGGAGGGCCTCAAGCTGGCGCTGGAGATCGTCCGCCCGCGGGGAACCGTCGTGCTCAAGAGCACGCATGCCCACGCCGTCCCGATAGACCTGGCTCCCGCCGTGGTTCACGAGGTGCGGATCGTCGGTAGTCGCTGCGGCCCCTTTCCCGAAGCCATTAATGCCCTCGCCCGCAGCGCCGTGGACGTCCGGCCGCTGATCACGCACGTCTACCCCATCGAGCAGGCGCTCGATGCCTTCGCCGCGGCACAGTCGCAGGCATCGCTGAAGATTCTGGTGAGGATGGGGTAACAGCCCGTGGCGAAACGCAGCCTACGCGATGTAGCACGGGCATCCTGCCCGTGAAACCATGGGCTGGAAGCCCAAGCCACGAGTTTTGCCACAGGCCTAGGGCGCCGGGCGCTCCCGCGCCGCCGCCAGGAGGGCCGGAAGCAACGTCAGGTCCTCCAGAACCGACTGCGGGACGCCGCCTGCGGCGGCGGGGTGGTCGCGATAGACGCCGTCGGCCCGGCGCACCTTCACGCTCAGCCACCCCAGCGCGTTCGGGGCCACGAAGTCCTTAGCAGCGTTGTCGGCCACGTACGCACACGCCCGCGGCGCAATTCTCAGTTGATCGCCGATGTGCTCGAACGCCCGCGGATGCGGCTTCGACATTCCCGGGCCCAGCTCGTCGGTCAGAATGATGGCGTCCATGCGCGTGCGCAGCTCCAGGGCATCGACCTTCGCCGATTGCATTGCCGCCGGTCCGTCGGTGATGATCCCCAACCGATAGCGCCCCGCCAGTTGCCGCAGGACGGAGTCGGCGTCCGCATGCAGGTAGATGTTCGGGCGGTGACGGCGATAGGCGTCGATCATCGCGTCACGAAGCCGGCGGTCATCGGCCCGCCCCGCCTCGGCGAGGATGGCGTCGAAGATGCGTCCGCGTTGGGTGGTTTCGAAGAGCGCCCGCATCCTCGCCGCCGACGTCCGGGCATCACCCAACACCGTGGCAAACGCCTCCGCAACCGCATGAAAGCCGCTGAACGCAAACTGCCGCTCCGGGTACAAAGTGTCGTCGAGGTCGAACACTACGGCGCGAATGGTCGGCACGCTTGCAGCTCCCGTCACGGACCCAGGCGCTCTTTAGGGGACGGTGCTTTCGCGGTCAAGGAAGCGCGTACGTGCGGAGTCGGGCACGGGACACTCCGGGCCCTGCGGCCGGACACGCGACGCGACACTCCGGACCGCCGGCTCTATAATGCCCGCGTGATCGGCAGGGGATAGCGCCCTTGGATTTGTTCGCGGAGCAGCGAAACCAGAACCGTGCACGGGTGGAACCGCTGGCGGTGCGCATGCGCCCGCGAACGCTGGATGAATTCGTCGGGCAAGAGTCGTTCCTCGGCGAGGGCAAGCTCCTGCGGCGAATGCTGGAAGCCGACCGCATCACCAGCGCCCTGTTCTACGGGCCGCCGGGAACCGGAAAGACCACGCTCGCCACCATCATCGCCGCCGCCACCCGTTCCCATTTCGCGCACGTCAACGCCGCCTCGGTGGGGGTCAAGGAGATCCGTGACATCCTTGCCGCCGCACGCGAGCGCCTGGAAACTGTCGGCCAACGGACGATCCTGTTCGTGGACGAGCTCCACCGCTTCAACCGCGCGCAGCAGGACGTGCTTCTTGGCGACGTGGAGGACGGAATCATCATCCTCATCGGAGCCACCACGGAGAACCCCTTCTTCGCGGTCAACACGCCGCTGATCTCCCGCAGCCAGATCTTCCAGTTTGAACCGCTGTCCAACCAGGACATCCGTACGCTGCTGACGCGTGCCGCGACGGACCGGGAGCGCGGGCTGGGCGCGTATCCGTTCACGCTGGCCGCCGATGCCGCGGAGCACCTGGCGACCATGTCCGATGGCGACGCGCGCCGAGCCCTCACGGCGTTGGAGGTGGCCGTACTCTCGCGGGGCGTGGGGCCGGGGGGGCAGCCGTTCACGGTGGACCTGGCGACGGCCGCGGATTCCATCCAGCGCAAGGCACTCCAATATGACCCTACCGGCGACGCGCACTACGACGCCATCAGCGCCATGATTAAGTCCATCCGCGGAAGTGATCCCGATGCCGCGGTTTACTGGCTGGCGCGCATGCTCGAAGCGGGGGAGGACCCACGGTACATTGCACGGCGGATCGTCATCGCCGCGGCGGAAGACATCGGCAACGCCGATCCGCGGGGACTGGTGCTCGCTCAGGCGGCCGCCGAGGCCACGCAGATGATCGGACTGCCGGAGTGCCAGCTCCCCCTGGCGCAGGCGGCGATCTACCTGGCGTGCGCCCCGAAGTCCAACGCCTCGGCGATGGCCATCTGGAGCGCCTGTGAGGACGTTCGCGGCGGCCGGACGCTGCCCGTGCCGCGTCATCTGCGGGCTACCGGTTACTCCGGGGCCAAGCGCCTGGGCGCCGGCGAGGGCTACCAGTACCCGCACCAGTCCCAGGATGGGTTCGTGGTTCAGGACTATCTCGGCGTGGACAAAGTGTATTATTCCCCCACCGACCGCGGTGCGGAGGCGGCGCTGGGCCGGTACCTCGCGGAGGTGCGGCGACGACGGGATAATGCGCGGTCGCATAGCCCGGAGGCCTGACCTTGACCCGCGCCGCGAACCCGGGAGCCCGGGTCCGAGATGGGGCCGCGAAGGCACCAGCCTACGAGGCCATGAGTTCGGGCGGCTGCCCGCGGCAACAATGGAAGAAACAGACAGGCACGGGATGCCGCATGACGAGTCACCTGATCCCTTGTGTGAGCGAACGAGATCGAGCCACGCGCCGCACGGCGGGCGGGTGTGGCCCGAGGATTCGCTCACAGGTTCTTTGCCGGCCTCCAACCGGCACGTTCCGCGGGACGCATTGACCCAACCGTGAAGACCGAACTACGACAGCGGTTGCGGAAAGTCCTGGGGGACATCCCTCCCGGCGAGCTGGCAGGCCGTTCACAGGCCGCCTGTCATCGCCTGGTAGAACAGCCCGAATACCTGAAGGCGGAAGTCGTCATGGTGTTCCTCTCCCTGCCCCATGAGGTCGATACCACGCCGGTGGTGCTCCATTGCTGGCAACATCGCAAACGTGTGCTGGCGCCCAAGGTGAGTTGGAGCCAGCGGCGCATGCTGCCCGTGGAGATCCGCTCCATGACCGACGACCTGACGGTTTCCTCCATGGGCATCCGCGAACCGGTAACCGGCATCCCCTTTCCCATTCCGCTCATCGACATGGTGATCGTGCCCGGGCTGGCATTCGACGAATATGGCAACCGACTGGGTCGCGGCCGGGGGTTTTACGACCGCTTCCTGGCGCATCCGGAATGCCGCGGCGTCACCTGCGGGCTGGCGCTGGAGAAACAGATGCTCCCCGCCCTGCCCGTCGGTCCGCTCGACCGACATGTGTCCATGATCGTCACCGACGAACAGACCCGCAGGTTCAAATGACACCGGAATCGCCGAACGCCGCCCGAGCCCCGGGCGCGTACCTCGCGGTCCGTCGGCTCGATTCGCGGCCGGTCGCCCGGAGTCGTTCGGCGCCGAGGTTCGGGGCGGTTCCCCGAGTTCGGTTCGCATGCACCCGAAACGCGCGTCCCAGGGTCGCCGTAATCGCGGCCTGGGGGGTTCTCTGTTGCCTGGTCGTGGCGCCGGCCCGGGCATCAGACCCCCCGGAAGCGCTACCCCCGTACGAGGTCCCTATTACGCCCCGAGTCGACCCTCGGGAGACGCCGCATTTCCTCGTGTTCGCTGACGCTCCGGACGCCGAGCGGACCCTGCTGGTTAGTGAACTGGAACGCACGTTCGCCGCCGTGACGGCGTTCTGCGAACGGCTTGACCTCGCGGTCGATCCGCCACGCGAACGCATGCCCGTCATACTGTTCAGCCGCGCGAGCGATATGGCCGCCTTCCGTGAGCGCTTCGGACTGGGTGACGACGGCGCGGCCGGGCTCTACCTGCCGCATCGCAATCTCTCCGTGTTCCTCAGCAGCCTGGCCCGGCCGGAGCTGCGCGTCCTCGCGGACGAAGTGGCGAAGTGGCAAACGCGATCCCAGCCCGTGCGTTATCTGGGGCCACTGGCCCGCCGCGTTGCGCCGCAACTGGACGCCCTCTGCCGCCGGGCGGAAGCGGCTCAGCGCCGACTCGACGCGCTGAACGAGGCATTCACCGCCCTGGTGGTTCGCCATGAGACCGCCCACCAGGTCTTCTACAACCTGGGGGTACTCCGACGTGACGTCGACGAACCTGCATGGTTGACCGAAGGGCTGGCATGCCTCTTCGAAACCGCCGGCGCGTCTGCGGACCCGGCGACGACTCCGAATCCGTATCGCGTTGCGGACCTGCGTGCGGCGCTGGCGCTTGGTGACGCCGACCGCGAAGTCACCCTGGCCGCGCTACAGGCGGCGATCGACGCGGGTCGGCTCGTCTCCCTGCCCACGTTGATCGCCGATCCCGCGGCGCTGGCGGCGTCGAATCCCAACGCCCCGTACCGCTTCGCGCAGTCGTGGGGCCTCCTGCACTACCTGCTGACCGCGCGCCGCCCGGCGCTTTCCGAGTACCTCGCACGGCCCCCTACGCGCGATCGCGGGCTTGGCGGCAACCCACAAGCGGAATTGGCGGGGTTCGAGGCGGTGTTCGGTCCATTGGATGCGGATCTCGCGTTGGCGTGGGCGAACCACGTCGCGGCGTTGCCCCACGCTGCGGGCGGCACTGCGCCGTCCTCGCGGTAGGCGGCGATTCGAAGGGAAGCATCCCCGCGGCCGGGCTTGCTCCCGCCGCCTACGGTAGGCCGGCCGCGTCCCCGTGCCGTCGCGTCACCCATTGCCCCGCGCAAAGAACCGCATCGAGGTTGTCGCGCACGCACCGACTCGTCGAGTGGTGCGAGGGCAGTTCGAGCGTCACCGTGGGAATCAGGTGCTCGCGCCCCGCCCAGGTTCCGAAGCTCCCCGGTGTGGGGTAGCCGATGGAACCACGAACCGGGTAGCCGTTGCGCCGCGCCATCGCCTGCGCCAAGGCTCGTGCCGGTCCGTCGAAGTTGTTGCAGAAGCGCCCAGCGCCGATGGAGTGGATAGTGACAATGGCGCCGGGGCGGAAGCGGCGCACCGCCGTCAGCACGGCGCGGGTCTCCGGCTCGCTTGCCGGGACGCTGCCCCCGAACATTCGGCTGCGGGGCGACCCCGGGGCGAAGTCCTTCGTGGGGAAGTTGCGATTGAGGTCCACGCCCCGCGCGTTGCGTCGTTTACGACGCACGAGGCCGTCAGGGTTGACCAGGGGGATGACGACCCACCGTCCAGGCGCCGCCGCTTGCGAGGCTCCGCGCAAAAGTTCGACGAACCGCAGCGAAAGCCGCACGCTTTTGGGCTCGTCGCCGTGAAATCCGCCCAATACCAGGACGGTCTTCCGCGCGCTGTCACCACGAACATAGGCGCAGATCGGCCGTTCCTCGACGGACCTACCGAGAACAAGCGTTCGAATCATGCGCGGCGATGGAGTACGGAGGCCGGCGCCGGCGACGGGCCGCCGCCCGCGGGCCCGAAGCGGCTATACCGAAACCTTCTCTCCTCCGGCAAATCGCGTGCTGAAACGTGCCGTGCGCGCCGACGCCCGGCGCACACTGCGGGCCGGGGCGCTGCTGGGATGGGCTGCCTCGCTGGGAGAGTGGTAGAAGCTGCCCCAGCGACGGACCCGCTCGTGCCGCCGCCGAACCAGAGTGTCCAGCGGAACACGTTTCAGGTCGGTGAGTGAATCCAGGATGAAGCGCTCGAGGCTCCCGGCGGCGGTTTCCGGGTCGCGGTGGGCGCCGCCGAGTGGTTCGGCGATCACCTCGTCAATCACTTCCAGCCGGAGGAGCTCGGACGCCGTGAGCCTGAGTGCTTCTGCGGCGTGTTTGCGCTCCTCAGCGGTTTTCCAGAGAATGGCGGCACAGCCCTCGGGCGAGATGACGGAATAGAACGAGTGTTGAAACATGGACACGCGGTCGCCCACGCCGAGCCCCAACGCGCCGCCGCTGCCCCCCTCGCCGATCACGGCGCACACCACCGGGGTGTGCAATCGCGACATCTCCATCAGGTTGGTGGCGATGGCGTAGCCGATGCCGCGCTCCTCGGACCCGATGCCGGGATAGGCCCCCTGCGTGTCGATCAGGCACACCACGGGAATCCGGTACTTCTCCGCCAGTTTCATCTTGTGAAGGGCCTTGCGGTAGCCCTCCGGGTGAGCGCACCCGAAGTTGCAGGCGACGCGTTCCTTGATGTCCTTGCCCTTGTTATGCCCGATAACCATGACGCGATGCGTACCGATGCGGGCGAATGCGGTGATGATCGCCCGGTCGTCGCCGAACAGCCGGTCGCCGTGGAGCTCGCAGACGTCGCGGAAAACCAGCCGCAGGTAATCAGTCGTCTGCGGGCGCTTGGGATGCCGCGCGACCAGCACCGTCTCCCAGGGCGTGAGGCTGGCATAGAGGCGTTTGAGCGTAGCGGTCAGCCGCGCTCGTTGCTGGCGAACCTCGGCGGATAGATCACGACCCGTTTCCCGCTGCTCGCGTTCCATTTCCTCCACGTCATGCTGAATGCGCAGGAGAGGTTTCTCGAACTCCAGCAGCCCGCTCATTCCAAGCGGCGCAGGATCGTTCGCCTTGGTAGCCGGTCGTACGCTCATAGAGTCCATTCACTCCTGGGTGGCCCGCATCCCAGCGGGGACTGCCCTACCCGCCGACCGAGCGCAGGCGTCCAGATTTGCCGCCGCCCGCGTGCCCCACCGCGCCCTTTGGTGCCCAGCACGTTTGCGCTAGCATAACCCATAATCAATCGGAGGCAAGCAAAAAGCCAATCACGGCCAAGTACGCGCCTGCCAAAGGACCGATAACTTTAATACCCGTAAACTACCTAAACGTATGAGGTTACAGATCGGCCGTCGGGTTACTGCCGCTCCAGTCGATCCGTTGTTAAGGTCTCGATACGCTCCAAAAGACCGATAATCTCGGTCGCGACGGTTTCCGCCGTTGTCCCTCGGTGGGGGAGCCGACCCAGGAGGGCATCCAAGTCGCGAATGACAGCACGTTTCTCACGTGCCCGCGGGTCCGTTCCGTCGTCCACCCGAATGGTGGCTTGATCCAACGCCCGGCGCTTAGATGCACCGGCGACCGTCTGGTAGCGGTGTTCCAGCGCGACACAAAGCGCCCCGAGCGACACACCCTGACCGGGGTACACCCGTTCAACCCCGTCCGCGAGGGCTCGCAGACGCAGAACGGCCTGCCCAATCCACACAGCGGACGACTCATTCCCGCCGGCCGGGATCAAGCGCTCCGCTAGCCGCTCATACTCCTGACTCGCGTACATCGACGCGACCGATGCCTCCACCTCGCCTTCGGCCGACGAGGTAGACCCGTCGGCGTCTTCGCTGGAGCGTGCCGGCGTCGTTGCCAGGGAGGAACGTTCGGCGTGTCTTTCGGGGGCCAAAGTCAGCCGGAACTCGACCAACACGGCCGCGGGTGCCGCACCCTCCTCGGGCGGAACATGAACTTCCGTAAGCGGACCGGCGGCTTGGAACCCTCGGGCGGCTGCGACGCGACGCAGCACTTCGTACACGCGCGGAATCGCGGCGGCGTGACGCGGGAGCCTTTGCGACACCGTCCACTCCCCGTCGCGCAGCACCTTCGTGTACGGCGGCGCCACCTCCACGTCCTGCACGGGAAAAAAGCCGACTTGCATGCGCAGCGATGAAGGCGCCGTCGCTGTCGGGTCATCCAGGTAACGAACAAAGAGCGCTCCGCCATCGCCCAGATGCTGCTGGTATTCGCGGACGTCCGCCAAGCGCGGCCCGGCGGACCAGTACGGCCCGGTGAGTTCGCGGTAGACCACGGCGGCCTGTTCCTGCCGCGCCACCACTGGGTCCTGCTCGACATCGGCCGACGCCGCGGATGGCACCGATTCGCTCGGTACCTGCGCTTGCGCGGCCCGCGCCGCCAACGCGAGCACGAAAGCCAACCCAAGGCCTGTAAGACGAGTCATCAATACGCACCTGACCATGCCGTACGCGGCCGCACACGTAATGATACCGCTCCGCCGGTGCAGCGGTTGCGGCGAGCGGAACCCCCGGCAATTCCTGCAGCGGTCTATCGCGGCGGCACGGCGTCGCCCGGCGGCGAAGGCCGGCCCGTAAACTCGGCCGCCTTTTGCTTGACGTCCCGCAGCAATCGCCGGGCCCAGATGAATTTGGTTCCGAGCGGCGCCAGGCCCAGCGGTATGAACCAGAAGCCGGGGATGACCGGGAGCAGGGGCGAAGGCCTGCCCGTAAGCTCGGCCGCCCTTTGCTTGACGGCCCGCAGCAATCGCCGGGCCCAGATGAACTCGGTTCCCAGCAACGCCAGGCCCAGCGGTATGAACCAGAAGCCGGGAATGACCGGAAGCAGAACGGCGGCCACGCCCAGTAGCACCAGGCTACCTCCGATGACCAGCACCACGGCACGGCGGGCGTGCTTCCAGGTCATGTTCACGAAACGCTTCATCGCGGGCGCTGATCCCGATCCGACCCGCGACCGGCGACGTGCTGAGCGCGAACCACGGACGCCAGTACGCCGACCGACAGTATCCCGGCGATGATTGCCAGCGAGACGAGGATGGGAATGGGGTAGTGGTGCGAAAGGAGCATCTTTACGCCCACGAACGCCAGCACGAAGACCAGGCTGATCTTCAGGTAACGGAACTTGTCCATCATGCCCGCCAGCGCGAAGTACAGCGAACGCAGGCCGAGGATGGCGAACACGTTCGAAGTGAACACCAGGAACGGATCACGGGTGATGGCGAAGATCGCGGGGATAGAGTCCACGGCGAACAGCACGTCCGTGCTTTCCACCACCAGCAGCACGAGGAAAAGGGGCGTGACCGCCGGCCGGCCATCAACGCGGGTAAAGAACTTCTCGCCCTCGAATTCCTTGCTCACCGGATAGAAGCGCCGCGCTAAGCGCACCAGAGGGTTGCGCTCCGGGTCCACCTGTTCGTCGCCGGCAAGCAGCAGCTTGACCGCAGTGACGATGAGCAGGACGCCGAAAACGTAGATGACCCACTCGAAGCGGCTGATGAGCGCCGTGCCGGCGCCGATCATCGCACCCCGCATGATGAGCGCGCCGACGATGCCCCAGAACAGCGTCCGGTGCTGAAACTGCGGCGGAACGCGGAAGTAGGCGAAAATGAGGGCTATGACGAAGATGTTGTCCAGGCTCAGCGACTCCTCCACGAGATACCCGGCAAGGAACTCCAGGGCCGCGGTCTTGCCGTCCTCGGTATGGGCGCTTTCCCGACCAATGCCCATCCAGTGGTTTTCGTAGGCGAAGTAAACGAATACGGTAAACGCCATCGCCAGACTCACCCATACGGCGGTCCAGCACAGCGCCTCCCTGGTGCTGATGACATGAGCCTTGCGGTTGAAGACCCCCAGGTCCAGCGCCAGCAGGAAGAGGATGACGAGGATGAACCCGATCCACAACCACACGATCATGTGTCAACCTGCATCCGCCAGGGGTTTCGGGAGCACGAGGTCGCGACGTCCGCGCCTGGTACGGTCGCGCCACGACAGAAGAACCGCCGCCATGACCCGTTGCATGGTCGCCGCGCACGAAGGCAGTGTCAATCATGCGCGGCGCGGCGGACGGCGGGATCGCGGTGCACGTGGCGCGCCGGTTTTCGTCGCGCACCGGGCCGGAATAACCGGCGACCCGGCGCCCGGGCTGGCAGCCTGTGGCAAGACTCGTGGCATGCGCTTCCAGCCCGTGGTTTCACGGGCATGATGCCCGTGCTACATCGCGTAGGCCGCTTTTCGCCACGGGCTGCTAAGGGAGCGTGGGCGCCGACTCCCAGCAGGCGACGAAGTGTCGCGGGCGAATCTCCATGAGGTGCGGTGCTCCGGATTCCTCGCCGGCGTACGTTTCGACGCAGCGGCGGAGTACGGAGCCGTCCAGCTCGCCGGCTGGATGCAGGGTGGCTCGCCTGCCGGTCCGGGCTGCCTCTCTTGTCAGGGCGCAGCGGGGATGGAACGCGCAGCCCGCCGGTCGGCGTGACGGATCGGGGACCGTGCCGGGAATGACCTCGAGCCGGCCGCGGGCATCTTGCAGTCGGGGAACGCAGCTCAGTAACGCGCGGGTGTAGGGGTGTGCCGGCGCGCTCAGCAAGGCATCGACCGGCCCCTGTTCGACGATCCTCCCCGCGTACATCACGTAGACATCGTCGGCCATCGCCGCCACCACGCCAAGGTCGTGCGTGACCAGTAGCATGCTCAGGTGAAAGTCCGCGCGGCAGGCACGGAGGAGGTCGAGGATCTGTTGCTGCACGGTGGCGTCCAGGGCCGTCGTCGGTTCGTCCGCGATCAGCAGCGCCGGCCGGCAGGCGAGCGCCATGGCCAGCATCACCCGCTGTCGCATGCCGCCCGACATCTGGTGCGGGTAGTCGGCCATGCGGCGCGCGGGATCGGCGATGCCTACGCGGCGCAACAACTCCTGCGCCTGGCGCCGCTTCGCGCCGCCCCGCGCCACTCCGTGCAATTCCATGGCCTCCTCGATCTGCCACCCCACAGTGTAAACCGGGTTCAGCGCCGTCATGGGTTCCTGGAAGACCATGGCGATGCGGCTGCCGCGCACCGCGCGCAGCCTCGGCTCCGGCAAAGCCAGCAGGTCCACAGGGGGAGTGTCGTTGGCATCCCGGAAGAGGATTCTCCCGCCGGCGATGCGCCCCGGAGGAGAGATGAGCCGCAGGATACTCAGGGAGGTCGCGCTCTTGCCGCAGCCGCTTTCGCCCACCAGGGCCACGGTCCGACCAGGCGCCACACGAAGGGACACGCCGTCCACGGCCGTGAACGTGCCTGCGGCCGTGGAGAACTCTACGCGGAGGTCCACTACCTCGAGCAACGGTCGTTCGTCAGCGGCGGCGGTCACGGGTGCCTGGCGAAGATACGGCACGGGTGCGCCGGAAGGAAGGGCGCGAGACCACACGGAATCGCGCACGGTCGGTTGATTCCGAATCTTCAGGATTCCGGTCCGGCAATCAGCCGCCGCGCCAGCGACTCCGCCTCGGCACTGGTACGCACGGTCTCGTTGAGCTGGGCGGTATAGACGTTCCTCAGAATTTCGCCGAAGCGCCGTCCCGCGGGCATGCCCAGCTCCTTGAGCCGATCGCCGTTGAGAAGCGGGGGCGGTGCGATCTCCTCCGCCGGTATCCTGGCCGCACGGGCGCAGAGGCGCTGCCACGGCGAGGTATCGACGTGGCGGGCGGTCAGATCGGCGTGGAGCAGCGCGCACAGGTTGCTCCAGTCTCCGCCGGACATCAGGCGTTTCAAGGCCGCCAAGTCCAGCGCCGCCTCGCTGCGCACGGCATCCAGGGAGCCGACGAGCCAGAGCACGGCCGCCGCCTGCCGGTTGCTCAGCCGCAGCTCGCGGCAGATCGCGCGCACCTGCGGCATGGCCCGGCCGACCAGCAACACCGCCAGGGCCAGTTCCGAATCCACCGGTTTGGCGGGTAGTGCCGCCAGCCGCGCGGCGATGGTCGCGTCGTCGGCGTCGTTCGCCTCCCAGGCGGCGGCGACATGGGGCCGCAGACCGGTGACGCAAAGCAGGTTCCAGCCCACGGTTCGCGTCGGCGCCGTGATGATGAATTCCAGTTCCTGCCAGATACGCTCCGGGCTGATATCTCGCAGGCGGTGGGCCAGCCGGCGGATCTCCGCCAACGTCCCCGATTCCAACTGAAAGCCCAGCCGCGCGGCAAAGCGAACGGCGCGCAACATGCGGAGGTGGTCCTCGGCCAAACGCCGCGCAGGCTCTCCGATGGTGCGCAGAACGCCGGCGCGCAGGTCTTCCTGTCCGCCCACGTAGTCGATGACCCGCCCCTCGATGGGGTCGAAGTACATACCGTTTACCGTGAAATCGCGGCGCCGGGCGTCCTGCGTTTCATCGCCGAAGACGACCTCATCCGGACGCCGCCCATCGCTGTAGGTGCCGTCGGCGCGGAAGGTGGCCACCTCCACGTCGTGCCCGAACTTGCGCACCATAACCACGCCGAAGGCGGCCCCCACCAGTCGGGCCCGCGGGAAAACGCGGACCACCTGCGCCGGCGTGGCGTCGGTGGCGACGTCGTAGTCCTTGGGGGTGAGGTTCAGCAGTCGATCACGCACGCATCCGCCGGCGAGCAGGGCACGATGTCCGCGGGCGCGCAGGGCCTCGATGATCCGCAGTGCCGCGTCCCAGCCGCTGTGCTTTCCCACGCTCATCGCTGGAACATGGTAATCGTGTTGGAACCGTACGTCCGCTGGTCGAGAATGCGCCAGGCGTCGTCCGGGGGAAGCTCGTAGAGGACCGACCGTTCATGGTGGAGCAGAACCAGTGGCCGGGCGTCGGCGCTCAGGGCGAGGCGCGCCAGCAGCCGCCGCACCGGTCCGTCGGCGTCCGGGCACTTGGACTCGCGGTAGGGCGGATCGAGCAGGATCAAGTCATACGCCCGCCCGTCGGGGCTCGTCGCCGCCGCGCGCCAGGCATCGCGCAGGATGACCTCCGCGCCCGATTCGGCCTGGAGGTCCCGGATGTTGCGCCGCAGGGCATCGAGCGCCGCGCGCTGCCGCTCGAAAAAGCAGCAGTGGGCCGCGCCCCGCGAAAGCGCTTCGAGCCCCATGGAACCGCTGCCCGCGAACAGGTCGGCCACCACCAGGGGCGGCAGCGCGCCGGGACTGCCGAAATGCGAACCCAGCATGGAGAAGCAGGCTTCGCGCACGCGATCCGGCATGGGCCGCGTCGCCGAGGTTCGCGGCTGCATGATGAGCCGCGAACGCCACTTTCCCGCGATGATCCTCATGTTGACCCGTCCAGACCGCTGATTCTATACTCAGCGCGCGGGAATCAACGAACGGGCCGGATACGCCGCGTATGGGAACCATCCTCTGCGAACACTGCACCGCGGCCTGCTGCCGCTACCTCGCCATACCCCTCGACAAGCCGCGGACGGCCAGGGACTACGACGACATCCGCTGGTACCTCATGCACGAGGGAATCCTGGTCTTCGTGGAAGAGGGCGACTGGTACATCCAGTTCTCCACCCGTTGCAAGAACCTTGCGGCGGACAACCGTTGCGGCATCTACGACACCCGCCCGGACATCTGCCGCGAGTACGAACCGGGGGATTGCGACTACGCCGGCGGCACCTACGGCTACCAACACATCTTCACCCACGCCCGGCAGGTCGAGGAATTCTACGAACAGCGAACCGGGAAGCGGCTGGCACCGCTGCGGCGTTCGCCGCGCCGGCGGAGATCCAGGACCTCCGGGTCCGGTTTGGCCTTGCATGTGCTCGCTTAGCACTCCCCCGAAGGGCGGCAGCTACGCCCGTTGTGCCTTGCGGCCGACGGCGGCATCGGCGTACCTGCTCTGGGGGCTCTGGCCAGGCATCGTCCTGGGCACCGGCGGTTGCGTGACGGGATCGTTGGCGTCCTCCACCGGTCCGCGTCCGCCCGGACACCGCTGGTCCGTCGCCCCGCGGCAACCGGTGCACGTTGGTGAGACCGTTCAGTTCGATTTCGTGTTGCAGGACGCCTTCCGACGACTGGTCGACGCCACGGGACGGGCAGACTACTGCGCTGCGATCATCGCGGGCGAACGTGTCGAGTCCATGCCGGACGCCACCGGTCACTTCCACTTCGAACACACCTTCGCTGACCTTCAGCCCGGGCAGCGGGTCGAAGTTCGTGTTTTCGCCTATCGCCAGCTGGCGAATAAGGACTTCATGCGGATCGGCGGCGTCTGGATGCGCAGCGAAAGTCCCTACGAAGAAAGCGACCGCAAGGTCGCCTCCGATGCCCTGACCCTGGTCGCCTATCAAGCCGAGATCGAGCTGCCCGTGGTACGTCCCGCCGATGACCTCGACGTGGAGACGGGAGTGCTGCGCCTGCACCGCACGGAGGGCACCTCAGCGGTGTTTGTTGACAAACCCGGCCGCCCCGGGTTTACCATGAGCGGGCCGGATGCCGGAGGCTTCTACCATGTTCGGTATCGCCCCCAAGCCGGGCAACTCAACCCCTTCGGCACGACGGACGTGGAGTTCGCCATCTACGACACCGCCGGCCGGCGGCACGAGAAGGTGGTGACCGTGCCCACGCCGTAAGGCGGCGCGGCCGCGGCGTCCAGCAGGGAGGCGGGAGGATGGCACAACGTCACATTCACTACGAAGCCGCCTTCGAGGACTACATCCGCTCTCGCGGCTGGCCCTACATTCCCGTGGACGAACAGAGGAAGGCCATCTTCGCCGGGGCGCGCATCAAGTCGTTCGACTTCATCGTCTACCGGCCAGGGCAAAGCGCGTGGCTGGTGGACATCAAGGGGCGCAAGTTCCCCTATGAGTGCAAGGGCGGTCCGCGCTTCTGGGAGAACTGGGTTCCCCGCGAGGACCTGGAGGGGCTGCGCTGCTGGAAGGGGGTATTCGGCGCCGACTTCGAACCGGTTTTTGTGTTCGTCTACTGGCTGCTGGGTCTGACCCACCCCGACCCGACCGCGGACATCCACAGCTATCGAAACCGTTACTACGCCCTGGCCTGGGTCTCAGCCCAGGACTACGCGGCACACGCCCGCCGTCGCTCACCCAAGTGGGATACGCTCGACGTGCCGCGCAAAGCCTTTCGCGGGCTCATTCGGCCCATGCAGGAGGCGTGAAAGGCGCCCCCGGGTTCAGGGTCGTGGCGGGGGCGCCGTTTTCAGCCCGCGACCTCGATGCGCTGCCCGTCGTACGCCAGGGCCATGCCCGGGGGGAGCTCCCGGATGGTCGCCTCGTGCGCTAATTCGTGAGCGATGTGAGTGAAATAGGTGCGGCCGGCACCGATGCGCTGCGCCATGGCCACCGCCTGCTCGAGGTTGAAGTGCGTCGGGTGCGGCGTGCGGCGCAGGGCGTCCAGAATCAGCACGTCCAGGCCGGTGAGCAGTTCCAGCGAGGTGTCGGCGATGGCGCTGCAATCGGTGCAGTAAGCGAAACGCCCGATGCGAAACCCCAGCACCGGCATGGGGCCGTGCAGGAGCGGCACGGGCACCACTCGCACCCCCTCGACCTCGAAGGCGCGGGTGTCGATGGGACGAAGCTCGATCTGCGGCCGGCTGTGGGGGGAGTCGGCGGCCGGTTCGAAGGCATAGGCGAACATCCGCCGCAGGGCCTCCAGCGTTCGCGAGGTGCCATAACATGGCACGATACGCCGCATCAGCCAGTTGAAGCGCCGCAGGTCATCCAGCCCGCTGACGTGATCGGCGTGGTGATGGGTGAAGAGCACGGCGTCAACGGCGTCAATGCCGCAGGCCAGGCATTGCAGCCGCAGCTCCGGCGCCGTGTCGATAAGCAGCCGCGTTTCCCCGGCGCGCACCCACAGGCTGGGGCGCGTGCGCCGGTCGCGCGGGTCGGGCGAGGTGCAGACGGCGCAGCGGCAGCCGATCATGGGCACGCCGTGGGAGGTGCCGCTGCCCAGCACCACCGCTTCGATGGGCGGGCTCGCCGCACCCATGTTTCCGACGCCCTCCAGCCCGCGACCGCCGCGGAGACCCCGTCGCATCCTACGACCCCCCACGTCCTCGGGCCAGCACGCGGCGGACGCCCCCGTTCATCCCGATTGCCTGGCTTCGACGCGCAGCACCTCGACGTTGGGGTAGTTCGCCTGCTGGCCCGCCAGGCGCCGGGCCTCCTCCAGGGAGTTGGCGTAGACCCGGTATTGCCGAACCGGACCGGGCTTTTTCTCGCCCGCGACCTGGTATTTGTAGTAAACGATAAAGAGCTTCAACATGCCCCGGAATCTAGCCGACGGTTAAGAATGCGTCGAGCGTGGCGCCGCCCGTACGCGCCCGCCCTACCGCCCGCGGGCGCCCGGCGGTACCATCGCACGTTGTAGCGGTACGACCATAACGACATTCGGGTCTCTCCCTGGAGGCGCCCATGACCAACAGTAGAAAAGTCCAACGCTGGGTGTACTTCTTCGGCGGCGGCAAAGCCGACGGCCGGGGTGATCAAAAGGAACTGCTCGGCGGCAAAGGGGCCGGTCTCGCCGAGATGACGCGCATCGGCCTGCCTGTGCCCGCGGGGTTCACCATCACCACGCAGGCCTGCTCCGCCTACTACGAGGCGCGCAAGCAGTGGCCCGCGGGCCTGGAGAAGGAGGTCCGCGCCCATGTTGCGGCCCTGGAACGAACCTGCGGCAGAAAGCTCGGCGATCCGCGCTGTCCGCTGCTGGTCTCCGTGCGCTCCGGCGCGGCGCGATCCATGCCGGGAATGATGGAAACGATTCTCAACCTCGGCCTCAACGATGCCTCCGTCGAGGGTCTGGCGGCGGAATCCTGCAACCGCCGCTTCGCGTTCGACGCCTACCGCCGTCTCATCATGATGTACGGCGCGACGGCCAAGGGCATCGAGCGGGCACGGTTTGAGGAGGCGCTCAGCGAGATCAAGGAAACCCGAACGCGGCCTCGACTGGCGCGCGCCGCGGGTGAACGCATCCTGGACACCGAGGTCGACGCCGGCGAGCTGGAGGCGCTGGTCGGCACCTTCAAACGCATCTTCCGCGAGCATGCCGGAGAGGAATTCCCCCAGGACCCCTTCACGCAGTTGCGCGGCGCCATCGACGCCGTGTTCGGCAGTTGGATGGCGGACAAGGCCGTCACCTACCGCCGCGTGGAGAACATCACCGGTCTGACGGGCACGGCGGTGAACGTCTGCCAGATGGTCTTCGGCAACATGGGCGACGACTGCGGCACCGGCGTGTGCTTTACGCGCGACCCCAGCACCGGGGAGTGCGTGTTCTACGGCGACCTGCTCATCAACGCCCAGGGCGAGGACGTGGTGGCCGGCGTCCGCACCCCGCTGCGGCTGGCGGAGCTGCAAACGCGGATGCCCGAGGTCTACGAACAGCTCGAGGCCATGCGCGTCATGCTCGAAGTCCACTACAAGGACATGCAGGACCTCGAGTTCACCATCGAGCGCGGCAAGCTGTACATGCTCCAGTGCCGGGTGGGTAAGCGCTCACCCCAGGCGGCGTTCAAGATCGCCGTCGACCAGGCATCGCGGGGATTGCTCACCGCCGGCGATGCCCGCCGCCTGGTGAAGAAAAACTACCTGCCGCCGCGCTACGCCCGTGCCGCCTCGCGCCCCATCATCACCCGCGATGAGGCCATCAACCGCATTTCCGCCGCCGACGTGGAGCGGCTCTTCTACCCGGTGCTCGACCCGCGTGTGGAGTCCGCGGAGCTGGCGCGGCGGAGAGTGGGCACGGGAATCGGTGCCGTGCCCGGGGCCGCCTGCGGCGCCGTGGTTTTCAGCGCCGAAGAGGCCGAGGCACGCGCCCGCGCCGACCAAGGCCCGCGGGTGATCCTGGTGCGCAAGGAAACCTCGCCCGAGGACGTGGGCGGCATGCACGCCGCGGCGGGCATCCTCACCGCCACCGGGGGCAAGACCTCGCACGCCGCGGTGGTGGCTCGGGGGTGGGGCAAATGCTGCATCGTGGGCTGCGACGCCCTGAACATCAACTATGCCGAGCGGACCCTGTCACTGAATGGACGGGTGATCCGCGAGGGCGAGATCATCACCCTCGACGGCGGCAGCGGATCGGTTTACGAGGGAGAAATCCCCCTGGTGCGGCCCGCCGCACCGCCGGAACACGACACGCTCATGGGCTGGTGCGACCAGCGCCGCCGGCTGCGCGTCCGCGCCAACGCCGACACTCCGGGCGACGCCGTCAACGCCGTTCGGTTGGGTGCGGAGGGCATCGGTCTGTGCCGCACGGAGCATATGTTCTTCGATCCGGCGCAGCCGCAGCGCATCCGCGCCATGCGCGAGATGATTCTAGCGGACAGCGCGGAGCGACGGCGGGCGGCGCTGGAGAAGCTCCTGCCCTTCCAGCGCCAGGACTTCGAGGGCATCTTCGCCGCCATGAACGGCCTGCCGGTGACCATCCGCCTGCTCGATCCGCCCCTGCACGAGTTCCTGCCCCATGACGACAACCCCGACGGCCAGCAGGCGGTCGCGGACGAACTCAACCAACCGGTGCACGAGGCGCTGGCGAAAGTGGAGGGATGGGACGAGCTGCTGCGCAAGTCGCTGCAAGCCAAGCTGGTCACGCGCGACGATATCCGTCGCCGCGTCTCGCAGCTCCACGAGGCGAATCCCATGCTCGGTCATCGCGGTTGTCGCCTGTGCATTACGTTCCCCGAAATCCTGGACATGCAGGTACGCGCCATCATCGAGGCCGCCGCCAACGGCACCCGGCGGGGCATCAAGGTCCTTCCCGAGATCATGATCCCGCTGAGCATCGACGGTGCGGAGCTGGCGCTCCTGCTCGAGCGGGTCCGTCACGTGGCGGACGCCGTGCTGCGGGAGCGGGGCGTGAAGATCCCGTACCTGGCGGGAACCATGATCGAGACCCCCCGCGCGGCGCTGCTGGCCGACCGCCTAGCCGAGTCCGCGGAGTTCTTCAGCTTCGGCACCAACGACTTGACGCAGATGACTATGGGGCTGTCGCGCGACGACGCCGGACGCTTTCTGCCCGATTATCTCCACGCGCCGCGCATCGCCGGCACGGCGACAAGCGCGGAAGCTCAACGTCCACCTATTTTCCCGCACGATCCGTTCCAGTCGATCGATGCCGACGGCGTAGGCATGCTGGTGCGGATGGCGTGCGCCAAGGGTCGGCTGCAACGCCGGCGCCTCAAGCTCGGCGTCTGCGGCGAACATGGCGGCGACCCGGGCTCCATCGCCTTCTTCGAGCAGGCGGAACTAGACTACGTTTCGTGCAGCCCGTTCCGGGTGCCCATCGCCCGGCTGGCCGCCGCGCAGGCGGCGATCGCGGGGGGGCGGCGTCCTGGCCGCGTACCCGCAAAGCGGCCCCAGCCCACCCCTAACCCCGAGCCTGCCCGCGTGAACCGAAAACCGTCCGACGGCTCCCCGCGCCGTGTGGTTCCGTCGGTTATCGGCGCCCCGAAGAAGCCCCTGCCCCGCCTCGTGGGTGCGGGCCGCGGCCGGGGCCGAACGCCGTGACGGGAATCAAGATCGGACAGCCTGCGTCAGCGCCGTAGTGCTTGGCGCGCCCTGCGGGTCCGGTCCCATAACAGCCCGTGGCGAAAAACGGCCTACGCGATGTTTCACAGGCATCCTGCCCGTGAGACCAAGCGATGGAAACCCATGCAACGAGTTTTGCCACGGGCCGATAAGCCGCGTCGGAATTCGGGGGTCGGGCTTCGGAAGGGCCGGCCCATTGGGGTTGGTGTGCCGCGGGTGGGCAGTGCAGCTCCGGGTTCACCAGCCCGCCGTAGGGCCCAACAACTTTCCGCTACCCACCTTGCATCGGCCGGCGTCCCCCGGTACAGTTCACCGGTGAAGAGAGGCGATGTGGTAGGGTGCGCATCCATAACTGATTAGGATGCAAGGAGTTGCGCTTGCCGCCGTGGCGGCAGGGGCGTTGGATTGGTTGGTTGAGATGTCGATTACAGCAGAAGCCAAGAGCGGAATCATCAGCTCGCACCGGGTCCATGAGAAGGACACGGGATCGCCGGAGGTTCAGATCGCGCTGCTGACGGCGCGTATCCAGGACCTTACGGAGCATCTGAAGAGCAACGTGAAGGATCATGCCGCCCGTAGAGGGCTGCTCATGATGGTCGGTCGTCGTACCAAGCTGTTGCGGTACCTGACGCAGACCGATCGCACCCGCTACAAGAGCATCATTAACAGCCTGGGACTCCGCAAGTAACTCCCGCCGGCCGTGCCTCGCGCGCGCCCCGGTGGGAGTCAACCACTCCGCGGCGCGCTTCCCTTTTACGCGTGGCCGGCCGGCGAGACGCCCTCGCGACCGGGCCTGCCGCGCCCGGACGCCGCCCCGCGGAGCCCACGCAGGAATTCAGTGAATCAGACTAGGACAACGTAGTGCTAGTTGAACGAAACCAGTAAGTGACAGATGTCGGACAGACGGAAAGTTGGATGGCAGGAATGACTATGGAACACACGATCGTTGAACGAAACATCGGCGGCCGGGTATTGCGGCTGGAGACGGGCAAGCTCGCCAGGCAGGCGGCGGGAGCGGTGCTGCTCACCTACGGGGACACAGTGGTGTTCGCGGCGTCGGTCACCGGACCGCCGCGCGAGGGCGTGGACTTCTTCCCCCTGACGGTGGATTACCGCGAGAAGACCTACGCCGCCGGGAAGTTCCCCGGCGGCTTCTTCAAGCGGGAGTCCCGCCCCACCAACAAGGAGATCCTCACCATGCGGATGATCGACCGTCCGCTGCGGCCCCTGTTCCCCAAGGGCTTCATGGACGAAGTGCTCATCCAGGTGATGGTCCTCTCCGCGGACCAGGAGAACGACCCCGACGTGCTGGCCATGATCGGCGGCGCGGCGAGCGTGGCGGTTTCGCAGATTCCCTTCGAGGGACCCAGCGCCGCGTGTCGCGTCGGGTACATCGACGGCGAGTACGTGCTGAACCCCACGCTCAGCCAGATGGAATCCTCGAGCATGGAGCTGGTGCTCGCGGGCCACAAAGACGCGGTGAACATGATCGAGGTCGGGTCCAACGAGGTGTCCGAGTCGGTGATCATCGGCGGCATCGAGTTCGGCCACAAGGCGATCGTCGAAATCTGCGGCATGATCGACGAGTTGCAGAAGAAAGCCGGCAAGCCCAAGGAATGGACGCCCCCGCCGCCCACGGACGCCTTGCTCGCCGAGCTGCGGGCCAAGTACGGCGACGCGCTTCGCGCCGCGCGGTCGATTCCCGGCAAGCAGGACCGTTACGCCGCGGTCAACGATGTGTACAAGGCGGCCAAAGCCGTCTACCTCCCCGTAGACGCCACCTCCAAGCCCGAGCATAGCTGGTCGACGGTGCGCGAGTTGCTGGATCACATCGAAAGCGAGATCGTGGCCGACATGGTCATCAATCAGGAGAAACGCTCCGACGGGCGCGGGCTCAAGGACATCAGACCGCTTACCTGCGAGGTCGGCGTTCTACCGCGGGTGCACGGATCGGCCCTCTTTCAACGCGGGGAAACCCAGGCCCTCTGCGTGACCACGCTGGGGACGGGGCGCGATGAGCAGATCGTCGACGGGCTCACCGAGGAGTACAGCAAGAAGTTCCTCCTGCACTACAACTTCCCGCCCCTGTGTACGGGTGAGGTCAAGCGCGTGGGCGCCACCAGCCGGCGCGAGATCGGCCACGGCAATCTGGCGGAGAAGGCACTCCAGTCGGTCCTGCCGTCGCCGGACAAGTTCCCCTACACCATTCGGCTGGTTTCCGAGATTATGGAGTCCAACGGCTCGAGCTCGATGGCGTCGGTGTGCGGCGGGTGTCTGGCACTCATGGACGCCGGCGTACCCATCAAGCAGCCCGTTGCCGGCATCTCCGTGGGCATGTTCGAGCTCGGCGGGCGGCGCAAGCTGATCGTGGACATTCTGGGCGAGGAGGACCATTTCGGCGAGATGGACTTCAAAGTGGCGGGCACACAGCGTGGCGTCACCGCGGTGCAGCTCGACCTGAAGGGTCGCGGCCTGCCCCAGGAGCTGATCGTGCAGACGTTCGAGCTCGCCAAGGAGGCACGGCTGAGAATCCTGCGGACCATGTTGCAGGCCCTGCCCGCCCCGCGTCCCACCACCAGCGAGTACGCCCCGCGGATCATCACCACCCGAGTGCACCCCGACAAGATCGGGAAGGTCATCGGCCCGGGCGGCAAGTACATCAAGTCCATCGAAACCGAAACCGGCGCCAACGTCGAGATCAACGACGACGGCTCGATCCTCATCTCCTGCCTGGACCTCAAGGGCGCGCAGCGCGCTCTGGAAATGATCGAGGCGGTGGCCGCCGAGCTGAAGGTGGGCAAGATCTACACCGGGCGCGTGAGCAGCATCAAAGACTTCGGCGCCTTCATCGAGGTCTCGCCCGGCCAGGACGGGCTGTGCCACATCAGCGAGCTTGATTCCGAGTACGTCAAGTCGGTGACGGATGTGGTGAAGATCGGCGACACCGTGCGAGTGAAGGTGATCGCCATCGACGATCAGGGCCGGGTCAAGCTCTCGCGGAAGGCGGCGATGGACGAGCAGGAACTCGCGGCCGCCAACTGACCGAGCCGCGATGGTGCGAGCGCCGGCGGGTGACCGACGGAGCGACGATGGATGTGGCGCGCCCGCCCCGCACCTTCGGGGCGGGCGACGCAAACACACCGAGAATACGAGAGGGTGAGGGCGGATTGCGGCAAGGTGGCCGTTACCGCCGCGGGGGCGTGGGCGAGGCGATCACGGCGCGCGAGCCAACGCCAAGCTGTGCCCCGCCGCCCGCTCCATGACGGTCGCGGCCCTGTTGGCGCGGCGCCGCCCTTGCCGGCGGCGCCGTAGCCCCTGCGCGGGCGGCCCTGTTCGCTGCGCTTGCATGTGCTGCGCCCTGGTGGAGGCTGTGTGGAGACGCCGAGCGAGCCGCGGGCCGCGGATCAGCGCGCGACGATCGCTGCCTATGAACGGCTCATCGTCGAAATGACGGAGCTGGCCGGCGGGCTGGCGCATGAGCTGCGCAACCCGCTCTCCACGGTGATGATCAACCTCAAGCTGCTAGAGGAGGACCTCCGCAGCCCCGAAGGCCACCCCGACGACATACGCCGCCGCGCCCTACTGAAGGTCGCGTCCCTGCGCCGCGAAGCAGAGCGTTTGCAGAGCCTGTTCGACGACTTCCTGCGGCTGATGGGTCCCTGCCGGCCGAAGCTTGCCGCGGTGGACGTGGTTGCCGCGGTCCGGCGCCTCGCGGAGTTCGTCGCCCCGCTGGCGCACGGCAAGAACGTCAGCCTGCGGTTTGACGCGCCCGCGGCACCGGTTCCGTGCCTGGCCGACGAACGGCTGCTGGAGCAGGCACTGCTGAATCTGATTCTCAACGCCCAGGATGCGATGCCGGGCGGCGGCACGATTACGCTGAGCGTCGCCGCGGATGCGTGCGGCGTCGCCGTGCAGGTATCTGACACCGGCGTGGGGATTGCGCCGGAGGCACACGGTCAGGTCTTTCGACCGTTTTTCTCGACCAAGGCGACGGGCACGGGACTGGGCCTGTCGATCTCGCAGCGCATCGTCCAGGCGCACGGCGGCAGCCTGACGTTCCTCAGCGAGCCGGGCCGGGGCACGACGTTCACCCTACGCCTTCCGGTGCCGGCGGCCACTGCGCCCACCGTTGAACCCCCCCCGACCGAGGAGCGCGGCGCGAACCGAAGCGATTCCTGAGCCCCACAACGACCCACCGTACGCGGCCCCCGAAACCGGCACCGTTCCGACCCGAGAACGCCGTTCGCCCGCGCTACGGCGCAACCTCTGCGCCCGGCATCGGCCCCGATTGCTTGTATCAGGAAGGACCGCATCCCACTACCAATCGTCGTGCGGGCGCATGGCTGCGTGCGTGGGGAAATCTCTAGATTTCCGCGAGATTTTTGTTGACCTTATGGTCCAAAGTGGTAGATTGTGTACCTCTGTGGCGCGGAATGGGTTGACGTGAACGCGGGCGAATGCGGATCTTCACAGGCCAGTATGACCGCAGCTTCGATGGCAAAAACCGCATCCAACTCCCCTCCCAGCTCCGGGCGAAGATCGACGCCAAGCACGATGGCGCCGGTGTCTATGTCACGCTCGGCGAGCATCGCGGCACGCTCTCCCTCTTCACCGAGCGGGCTTTCGAGGAGATCGCGGCGCGGATCGAGACGGAGTTCATTCCCGGTGCCGAGTCGCGGGCGTTCGAGTTGCAGTTTTACGGGCTGGCGTCGCATGTGGACCTGGACAAGCAGGGGAGGATCCTGATCCCCGATCGCCTTCGCAAGAAGGCGGGGCTCAAGGACGAGATCTACCTGGTCGGCCAGAAGTATCGCATCGACCTTTGGAACCGGGTCGACTTCGATCGCTGCCTGGGCATTGACTGGGAAGGTGACGAGTGGCCGGAGCAGTGGGCGAGCTTCCTGCGGATGCGCCCTGCCAGGCCGCCGTCGGGTTGACGTGACGCACGTGGCCGTGCGCGGGCGGCGGGGTACCGTCGCCCACTATGGCGCCGCGGCGAGTGGGTTCGTGGGGAAGAAGCGGGGCAATCGAGACGGGTTCCGCGGGGCATGGCGCGTGCTCCGTCGGAGCCAGTAAGTTCAGCAAAGTCGAGTGCTTCGACGCAGCCTATTCTTAGGGTGGCATGGCCAAGCGTAGCGCCGCCATGCCCAGGAAAGACATGCCGGCGCACGGCTGTGCCGTGCTTGGGCATGGCACTCAACCCGAAGACTTGGGTGCGTCGGAGCACTAGGTCTCTGAACCGACAGCGCTGCGGCGTGGAAGCGAAAGGATTCGCCGCGCCGCGGCGAGCGGCGGGATACCGGAAGGCGGGCGCAAGCGATGGCCGACCGTGAGGAGCGTCTGATCAGGCGAATCCAGCGGGAACTGCAATCGTTGCCGGCGGGCGGCACGCCACGATCCCTGGCTCCCGACGAGGCGGCGGAGCTGGAATCGCGAGTTCGCCGACTGCGAGATCTCGGCCGCGCGTGGGCGCACGTGCGGCTCTCGCGGTATATCACGTTGCGAAACGTGATCGGTACTCCCGACCGCGTTAGGGGCGGCTTTGTCACCACGGACGCGTGACGTCCCCCCTGACCTGTTGGTGAAACGGACTTACGGCAGTGACAGACGAGGCGGTGGGGCACACCCCGGTGCTTCCGCGTGAGGT
Organism: Planctomycetota bacterium; assembly: GCA_016208685.1. Classification (GTDB taxonomy): domain Bacteria; phylum Planctomycetota; class Phycisphaerae; order UBA1845; family UBA1845; genus JACQXM01. The sequence goes on from JACQXM010000018.1 coordinate 113,772, forward strand.
GTGCGCGCTGTTGTCGGTCCGCCCCGGGGAGGTGGTCGTCGACGCCACCGTGGGGCTGGGCGGGCACGCCCGACTTATCGCCGGGGCGCTGGGGCCCGCGGGAACGCTGATCGGGCTGGACGTCGACCCCGCGAACCTGCAACAGGCCGGGCAGCGGCTCGCAGGGTGCGGCTGCCGCCTGGAGCTCTGTCACGCCAACTTCGCTGAACTCTCCTCGGTGCTTATGTCGCGGGGCATTTCCCGCGTCGATGTGCTGCTGGCGGATCTGGGCGTCAGTTCCACGCAACTGGACGAAGGCGCGCGGGGTTTCTCGTTCCTTCATGACGGACCGCTCGATATGAGGATGGACCCGCGCCTTTCCGCCAGCGCCGCGGACCTGGTGAACCGGCTGCGCGACCGTGAATTGGGGGACATCCTCTATTACAACGCCCAGGAGATCGCCGGCCGGCGGATCGCGGATGCCATCTGTGCCGCGCGGCGCGACGGGCGGATCACCACTACCGGCCGGCTGGCGCAGATCGTGTGCAGCGCCGTGGGGATGGACCCGACGTCGCGGAAGTCCAAGAGCCACCCCGCCACCCGAACGTTCCTGGCGTTGCGCATGGCGGTGAACGAGGAAATTCCCAACCTCGAGGCGCTGCTGCGGCAGGCGCCGGATCTGCTGCGTCCCGGAGGACGCATCGGTGTCATCGCCTTCCACAGTGTTGAGGACAAGGTGGTCAAGGCTGATTTCCGCCGGCGAAAAAGTGAAGGCATTTATCGCATCGTGACGAAAAAACCGATCGTGGCCGGCGATGCGGAACGCCGCGCGAATCCACGATCACGTAGCGCCAAGTTCCGGGTTGCCGAGCGGTTACCCGAGGCTTAAGATCGCCGCGAGCGTCTGGCGCGACGCTTTCCGTCACGCGCGTGGGAGAGGCCAGGGATGGCGAGGGAAACCAAGGTCGGACTGCTCGCCGGTTTGGCGTTCATCATCTGCTTCGCCATCATTCTCGCCAACCGCGGGCGGCAGGACATGCTGTCACAACAACTGCCGGTGATGGCGGACCGCGGCGGGGGATCACGTGCGCCGGGCATGCCGGGCAGCGGCACCCCCACGGCCGCGCCCACTCACGTCCCGCCCCGCGTGGATCGCGAACTCACCGTCCCGGGCAACACCACTAGCGCGCCGGCCGCGGTGCCGTCCGGTGCCGCTCCCGCCGACGGCGGACCGGCGACGAGCGCCGGCGGCCAGCCGCGGTACACGGACGCCGCGGAGCGGGTTCGACTCCTGGAACAGAAGCTCAATGAGTTGACGGCGGGCGCTTCGACCCGTCCGGCTCCGGCCCCCGCCGCGGGGAGCCCCACCGCTTCCGAGCCGGCGGTCACGTTAACGGCGTCGCCCACGGCATCGGGAACAACAGCGCGACCGGCGGCCATCGCACCGCGGCGACATACTGTGACCGCCGGTGACACGTTGTCGAAGATCGCAGCGCAGCACTATGGCAGCCGATCCAACGTCTACGTGAACGCCATCTTTGACGCCAATCACACCCTCCTCCCGGATCGCAACGCGCTGCGCGTGGGGATGGAGCTGGTGTTGCCGGACTTAAACGACGCAACGTCGACAACCGCGGCGGATGCGGAACCGCCGCCACCGTCCCCCTCCACCCCGGAGGGGAAGCCGGCACTGTTGCCCGCCAAACCTGGAGGGAAGAAGGGCCGGGCATCCAATGCCCCCGCGGCGCCCGATCCCCATCCTTCCACCACCTCGGCCTCGAACACGCCACCAACGTTCCGCTGGTACCAGGTGAAGAAGAACGATCGATACCTGAGCATCGCCCGCGAGCAGCTTGGCCGTGAGGACCGCTGGAAAGAAATCTACGAGTTGAACAAGGATCGCTTCCCGCAGGCGGGGCAGATTCGCGAGGGCGTGAGGATCAAACTCCCCGCGACGCGGATGGCGGAGAACCGGGAGCGCCGCCGTTGACCGCGTTTCGCGTGTGTGTCCTGTTCGCGGCGCTGGCACTGCTGGCGCTGGCGGTGGTCTACCTGCGGACGGAGCAGACGCGCAGCGCGGCGCGCACGTTGAAGCTGGAGTCGCGCTGGGTGGAGCTGCGCCGCGAGCTATGGCAGGCGCAAACGGGCGTGGCGCGGCTTCAAGCCCCGGAGCAGGTGCATGATCGTCTGGGATGGTTTCAGAGCGATCTGGTGCCTCCCGCCGTCGTCGCCCAGTCTGCGACCGGCCCTCGGCCCAAACGTCTAGCCTCCAGCCAACCGTGAGGGCGTCAACACCATGTCACTCGGCGGCGGCTTGATCGACCTGCGTCAGCGACGGTTGGCCGCCTTCGTCCTTGTCGTGCTCATGTTTCTCCTCCTGGGGCTGGGCGGGCGCCTGGTGTACATCAACAGCGTGATGCGCCCCCGTCTGGTCAACCTGGCGCGGCAGCAGCAGGAGGGCAGCACCGTGATACCGGCGCGGCGCGGGATGATCCTCGACGGCCGCGGACGCGTGGCGGCTGTCAGCCGGCGGATGTCCGACGTCTTCATCGATCCGGCACAGGCCACCGATCTGAATACCCTGGTGCATGAACTCGCCGTCCGTTTGAACGAGTCGCCCGACGCGCTGCTCGCCGCGGTTCGCCGCCGCCCGAACTCGCGCTACGTGGTGGTTGCCAGCCGGGTGGACGAGACCACGGAGGAGGCAATCCGCGCCTTGAAGAATCCCGCCGTGGGGCTTGCCGATACTCCGGTCCGCACCTTTCCCCTGGGGGAGTCGCTGGCCCACGTCACGGGGTGGACGGGTCGAGACGGGCACGGCATGGAGGGCATCGAGCTGGCGTACGAGAAGCACCTGGCCGGGCGCGACGGGCAGCGGTCGACCATTCGCGATTCCCGCCGTCGCGCGCTGTGGCGCGCCGAGGACGGCTTCACGCCGCCGGCTGACGGCGGGCATGTGGTGCTCACCATCGACGCCGAGATTCAGCGCATCGTCAACGAGGCCCTCGCCGAGGGCATCCGGAACTTCGAGGCGGAAAGCGGCGTGGGCGTGGTCATGTCGCCCACTACGGGCGAAGTGTTCGCCATGGCGTGCGTGCCGAGCTTCGATCCGCACGATCCATCGAAGGTGGACGCCGAGGTGCGCCGCAACCGCGTCGTGACCGACCCGGTGGAGCCGGGAAGCACCATCAAGGGGTTCATTGCCTGCGGAGCGCTGGAGGGCAAGCACCTTTCGCCGCACGAGCTCATCGATTGCCACATGGGCACTTACCACACCGGCAGCCGCACCATCACCGACGTGCACCCCTACGGCATGATGAACCTCGCGGGGATCATCACCAAGAGCAGCAACATCGGCATGACCATCGTGGGCGAGCGCATGGGCAAGCACGCCCTGCACGACACGCTGCGGCGCTTCGGCTTCGGCACGCGGGCGGGAATTGAGTGTCCCGGCGAGGACGCGGGATTGGTCTATCCCGTGCGGCACTGGTCGTCGCTGACGGCACAGTCGGTCTCGTTCGGTTACGAGGTGACCATGACGCCGCTTCAACTGGCGGCGGCCTTTTCCGCCATCGTCAACGACGGCGTGCTGATCAAGCCGCGCGTGGTGAAACAGTTGCTGGGTCCCGAGGGCGACGTACTGGCCGCGTTCGACTCCCCCACCGTCGTTCGCCGCTCGGTGTCCTCCTCCGTGGCCCGCTACCTGGCGGACGAAGTCCTGGTGAGCGTGGTCGAGGAAGGCACGGGGCACGAGGCGAAAATCGAAGGGTATCGCGTGCTGGGTAAGACGGGGACCGCGAAGCTGACCTACAAGGACCGCAAGGGTTACGAGCCCCGCGCCTATCTCTCGACGTTCATCGGCGCCGCCCCGGCACGCGCGCCGGAGGTGGTCGTCCTGGTGATGATCCGTCGCCCGAACCCCGACATCGGGTATTATGGCGGCACGGTGTCGGCGCCGTCGGTGCGGCGAATCCTGGCGGAGACGCTGGCCTACTTGCAGGTTCCGCCGGAGGAATCGGTGGCGATGGTCGGGGCTCCGGCGCAGACCGCACCGCCCTGACCGCCGTCACGTGGAAAGTACTCGGGTAGGCGAATCATGCTCGGCGCAACCGAAGAGTCCTCGATTCGACCGCGGATGCTGGCGGACCTGCTCGCACGCGCCGGACTGGAAGTCCCGGCGGAAGTGCCGCCCGGTGTCGCGCTGACGTTGCTCACCGATGATTCGCGCAAGGCCCGGCCCGGGGCGTGCTTCGTGGCAGTTCGAGGCGCGGGCGTGGACGGGCACCAGTTCGTCGATGCCGCGGTTCGCAACGGGGCGACGACGGTGGTCGTCGAACATTCTGTGCCGCTGCCGCGCGGCGTGTTGGCCATCCCGGTGCGGGATTCGCGTTCGGCGCTGGCGCGTCTGGCCGCCGCCTTCCACGACCTGCGCGGCGGGAACGACGGGGCCAACGGGCTTTCGCTCCTGGGCATCACCGGCACCAACGGCAAGACCACGGTAGCATGGATGCTTCGTTCCATCCTCAGCGCCGCTGGCGCCCGGCCGGCCCTGTTGGGAACGATCGAGTACGATCTGGTGGGCGAACGGCTGCGGGCGCCGCTCACCACGCCGGGGGCCGTGGAGCTTTGTCGTCACCTGGCCCGCGCCCGCGAGGCCGGCGCCACGCATGCGGTCATGGAAGTGTCTTCCCACGCCCTGGACCAGTGCCGCACCGATGGGCTACGGTTCTCGGCGGCGGTGTTCACCAACCTGACGGGCGATCACCTGGACTATCACCGCACGATGGAGGCCTATCGCGCCGCCAAGCGGCGGCTGTTTACCGGCCTTGGCGGCGAGGCTTTCGCGATCATCAACGCTGACGACCCCGCCGCGGCGTTCATGTCCGCGGATTTGCGCGCCAGGGTGGTATCCGTAGGCATGGACGCACGTGCTGCCGACGTATCCGCGCACATGGCGAGGATGGGCCGCATGGGAAGTTCGTTCGTCCTTCGCGGACGGACCTTCGAGACCGAAATCCATTGTCGGCTGCCGGGCCGGCACAACGTGCTCAACGCACTGTGCGCCGCGGCGGCGGCGGAGGCAATCGGCGTTTGTGCTGCCGCGGTCCGGACCGGCCTCGAACAGCTCAACGGGGTCCCGGGGCGGCTGCAACGGGTGGAACGCGACGGATGTCCGTTTTCGGTGCTGGTCGACTATGCCCATACCGATGACGCCCTGCGAAACGTGTTGCAGGCGGTTCGTCCCCTGACCACCGGACGCGTGCTGTGCGTCTTCGGCTGCGGGGGCGACCGCGACCGGAGCAAACGCCCGCGGATGGCCGCGGTGGTGGGGCAGCTCGCGGACGTGGCGGTGGTGACCAGCGACAACCCGCGTTCCGAGGATCCGCAGGCAATCATCGCCGAGATTCTCCGCGGGTTCGAGCCCGGCGGTGCGTGCCGGGTGCAGGTGGAGGCGGACCGCAAGCGGGCGATTGAGTTGGCGATCGGCGAGGCGCGCCCCGGCGACACCGTGCTCATCGCCGGAAAGGGTCACGAGGATTATCAGTTGATCGGCGGAGCGGTGCTGGAGTTCGACGACGCAAGCGTCGCGCGCACCTGTCTGGAGGCCTCCGCCGCGGTCATGGAGGAGGTGGCATGATTCATCTTTCGCCGGCGCAGGCGGCGATGGGCCTGGGAGCGAGCATCCACGATGCCGAACCGCGCGGCGGGACGGCCGCTGGGGCGGCGACCACGCTGTTGCGCCGCGTTTGCATCGATTCGCGTGAGGTGCAACCGGGCGATCTGTTCGTGGCCGTTCCCGGCGCGCGTTTCGACGGACACGACTTCATCGAAGAGGCGGCGGCCAGGGGCGCCGTCGTCTGCGTGTGCCGTCGGCAGTGGTGGGAGAATCGCCGCGCCGCTCTGCCCCTGCCGGCGCTGGTGGTCGAGGACACCATCCGGGCCCTGGGGCAGCTAGCGGCGTATTACCGCCGCAGCGTCATGTCCACGGGCACGGTGGTGGTGGCCGTCACGGGCAGCAACGGAAAGACCACCACCAAGTACATGATCGACCATGTGCTTAAGTCCGTGCTGCCCGGGCGCTGTTCCCCTAAGAGCTTCAACAACCACATCGGCGTGCCGCTCACGCTGCTTTCCGCCGAACGCACCGACCGCTACCTGGTGGTGGAGGTAGGAACCAACGCGCCGGGAGAAATCGCGGCGCTGGCGGCGCTGGCCTCGCCCGACGTGGGCGTGGTGACTTCCATCGGCGAGGCCCACCTGGAAGGGCTGGGCAGCCTGAGCGGCGTGGCGGCGGAGAAATGTTCCCTGCTGGACCACGTTCGTCCGCTGGGCCTGGCGGTAGTGAACGTGGACCGGCCGGAAGTTTTGGCACCCCTGGCGCGAGCCATCGCCGCGCGGCTGGTGACCGTGGGGTTCGATCCCGCGGCGAAGCTGCGGGTGGCCAAGGCCCGCGCCGCGGTGGCCACCATGTCCTTCGAGCTCGATGGCCGGTTTCACGTGGAGCTGCCCATGCCCGGGGCGCACCACGCCACCAACGCCGCGGCGGCCTTCGCGGTATGCCGCTGGTTCGGGCTGGCGCCGGAGACCATCATCGAACGGCTGCGTTCGTTTGCACCGCCGGAAGGACGGACGCGGGTGCTGGAGTTCGCCGGACTGACGGTGATCGACGACGCCTACAACGCCAACCCGGCGAGCATGGCGGCGGCCGTGGCCTCCTTGCGGCAGGCGGCGCCGCGGCGCCGCGTGCTGGTGATGGGTGACATGCTGGAGCTGGGAGCGGACCACGCGGCGTTCCATGAGCGGGTGGTGCGCGAGGCACTGGCGGCGGACATCGAGGTGCTACTTGCCGTCGGCCCGCACGCCTCCGCCGCGGCACGTGTCTGCGAGCGATTTGCGGGGAGCACGCGGCTGGTGCTGTGCGAGGACGCGAGCGCCGCCGGGGCGGTGCTGCTGAGTCTGCTTTCGCCCGGCGACGTGGTGTGGATCAAAGGCTCGCGGGCGATGCGGCTGGACCGGGTGGTGGAAGACCTCAAAGCGCACCGCGAGCCGAAGGCGGCCGTGGCCTAGGATCGTGCCGGGGGCGGCGCGCGCGACGACGATCGACACCAGGAAAGGGGATTCGACGGGAAGTGCTGTATCTTCTGCTGGGCAAACTGTTCGAGGGTCAGCACTACGCCTATGAGAACCCGTTGTTCCGGGGTACGTGCGCGGCGCTGTTCTGCTTTGTGCTGATGGTGCTACTGCTCCCGCGCGGCATCCGGCGTCTGGTGCAGTGGAAGATCGGCGACCTGCCGGAGTTCGATCACGCCTCGCTGAACGAGCTGACGCGCGATAAGGCCAACGTTCCCACGATGGGCGGCCTGATGATCCTGGGCAGCGTGGCGCTGACGATCCTGCTGCTCGCCGATGTCACCAGCTTCTACGTGCAGATGGGGCTGGTATGCCTGGTGTGGCTGGTGTCGCTGGGGGCCATCGACGATTGGCTGAAGCTGACCCGCAAGCGGCACGGCGGGGCGCGCGACGGTCTGAAGATGTATCAGAAGCTGCTCTTCCAGATCGGGCTGGGCGTGGTACTGGGTTTCTACATCTACCAGCACGGGCGCCACAACATGGCGGTGCTGTATCCCCTCGCCGATCCGGCGGAGATTCCCGCGTACCGCATCCTGAGCGTGCCCTTCTACAAGGCCGGGCTCCACCTCGGAGCGCTGAGCTTCATGGTGCTGACCGTGTTGGTGATGGCCGGCACCTCCAACGCCGTGAACCTGACCGACGGCATGGACGGACTGGCGAGCGGGTGCGTGGCGATGTGCGCGCTGGTGTTCGTCATCCTCACCTACATCGTAGGAACCGAGGACCTGGCGCAGAAGCTGTTGTTGCCCTTCGTGCCGGGAAGCGGTGAGCTGGTGATCGTCTGCGGCGCGATTCTGGGTGCATCGCTGGGTTTTCTCTGGTACAATTGCCATCCGGCGCGGGTGATCATGGGCGACAGCGGTTCGCTCCCGCTCGGGGGGCTGATCGGCTATGTAGCGGTGGTGACGCGCCAGGAGCTGATGCTGCTGGTGGCGGGCGGCGTTTTCGTCATCGAGGCTCTTTCCGTCATCGCCCAGGTGGGCTACTACAAGTGGAGCGGCGGAAAGCGGCTGCTGCGCTGCGCGCCGATCCACCACCATTTCCACCTGGGCGGCTGGAGCGAGCCGCAGACGGTGGTGCGCTTCTGGCTGGTCAGCGCGCTGTTCGCCGGATTGGCGCTGGCGACCATCAAGCTGCGTTGACCGCCGGGCGGCGCGTGGGGATCACGGAGGATTCGTCTTGCACCTCGAAACGGACAACGGCATCCACCCCGGGCCTCTCATCGTGGTCACTTTCGCGCTGATGGCCATGGGTCTGGTGATGGTCACCTCCGCCACCGCTCCCCTCGATGTGGCCTTCTGGGACGTCGCTCCGTGGCGAACGGTGTTCGGCCGGCAGGCGATCTTCATTGCCATCGGCATCGTCTCGATGCTGCTGGCGGCGCGACTGGCGTTGCCGGTGCTGGATCGCCCGCGCTGGCGGCGGCAGTTGCCCCTGGTGCTCTTCGTGATCGCGTTGGCGCTGCTGGCGGTGGTGCTGCATCCGGGCATCGCCGGCGAGCTGCGCGGCTCGCAGCGCTGGCTGCGCTTCGGACCGGAGTCAGTGCGGCTGGGCTTTCAGCCGTCGGAACTGGCCAAGCTGGCCATGGTGGCGGCGCTTGCCTCTCTTCTGGCGGAACGCGGAGCCGACCCGCGGTCCTTTCACCGCGGGTTTCTGCCCGCGGCGCTTGCCGTGGGCGTAACCGTGGGCCTCATCGGGAAGGAGGATTTCGGCACCTCGCTCATCATCGCCGGGGTCGGAGGGATGATGCTCTTCGCCGCCGGGTGCCGGTGGATTCACCTGCTGCTGATGGGCTCCCTGGGCGCGTGCGGCATGAGCGTACTGCTCATCATGGCCCCCTACCGCATGGCGCGTCTGACCGCCTTCCGCGACATCTGGAGCGATCCGCGCGGCGACGGATACCAGCCGGTACAGTCGCTCGCCACCATCGCCTCAGGAGGGTGGCTGGGCAAGGGGCTGGGAACGGGGGTCCAGAAGTACGGCTACCTGCCCGAGGGACATACGGACTTCATTTTCTCCGTTATCTGGGAGGAGACGGGAATCGTAGGCGGTGGGTTGATCATCGGTCTGGTGTGCGCCTTCGTGTGGCTGGGGCTGCGGACCATGTGGCACGCGCGCACGCCGTTCGAGCGGTTGCTGGCCACGGGCATCACCGCCACCATCGGCTTGCAGGCGGCCCTCAACATCGCCGTGGTAACCGTAACCACGCCCACCACCGGCGTTTCGCTTCCCTTTGTCTCCGCCGGCGGCAGCGGACTGATCATGTTCTGCATCGCGGTCGGCGTACTGATTGCCATTGCCCGCCGTAGCGGACGCGAGGAGGTTCGCACTCGATCGCCGGCGGGCGCGGCCACACCGTGCGCGCCGGGAACATTGGGCCTGTTCGGACAGACCCTGGGCGCCTAGTGGTCCGCCACGGATGAGATTTCGGGTAAAGAGCACCAGATAGCCGATTCTTCCTGAAGGGCAGGAGGCCCGAGATCAGGGAGGATCACGATGAAACGATGGATCGTTCGGCTGGAAGCTGAGGAACGGCAGCGGTTGGAACAGGTGGTTGGCGGCGGGAAGGCTGCGGCTTACAAGATTCGGCACGCGAACGTGCTGCTTGCGGTGGATGAATCACCGAGTGGCCGGCGACGGACCGATGCGGAGGTGGCGAAGACGCTGGGAGTGACGACGCGTTCGATCGAGATGCTGCGTCGGCGATTTGTGGAGGAAGGGCTGGAGGCATGTCTGGCCCGCAAGAAGCAGGAGCGACCGAGCGTGGAGCCCCTCTTCGACGGGAAGAAGGAGGCGAAGCTGATCGCGTTGGCCTGCGGCCCGGCACCGGAGGGCCGAAGGCGCTGGACGATGGAGTTGTTGGCCGACCGGGTGGTGGTCCTGCGAATCGTCGAGCGCTGCTCCGATGAGACGGTGCGGCGTGTTCTCAAAAAAACGAGATGAAGCCGTGGCAAAAGAAGATGTGGTGCATCCCGCCGGAGGCCAATGCCGAGTTTGTCTGCGCGATGGAGAACGTCTTGGAAGTGTATCATCGCCCCTACGATTCGAACCGCCCGGTGGTGTGCATGGACGAGAAGAGCAAGCAATTGGTGGGTGAAATCTGCAAGCCCATCCCGGCGCGGCCGGGCGTCGTAGCGCGATGCGATTACGAGTATGTTCGCAACGGCACGGCCAACCTCTTCATGATGGTCGAGCCGCTCGGGGGCTGGCGGCATGTTAACGTGACGACGCATCGGACAAAGACGGATTTTGCGGAACAGGTCCGCGAGTTGGTGGATGTACATTATCCCAAGGCCCAGCGGATTACGCTGGTGATGGACAACCTGAACACGCATCGGCTGTCGAGCCTTTATGAGGCCTTTGAACCGACCGAGGCGCGGCGGCTGATCGATAAGATCGAGCCGGTGCACACGCCCAAGCACGGCTCGTGGCTGAACATGGCCGAGTGTGAGTTGAGTGTGCTGGAAAAACAGGCGTTGGACGAGCGTGTAGGCGATGAGGCGGAGCTAG
>JACQXM010000051.1 GCA_016208685.1 Planctomycetota bacterium
CGAACGAACCCCGCAAAGTCGGCGAGGTCGACGTCGGTATCGGCGTTGAAGTCGAAAGCTTCGCAGCCGGAGGCGACGGACTTTTTCCCGGGGCCGTTGCAGCAGCCCGCCCAGTCGGCGAGGTCCGACGGGCCGACGCTTCCGTCGCAGTCGAAGTCGCCGATGCCGAATTCGTAGGCGCCGAGGTCCACCCGGCCGCACAGCCGGCGCGGGTGACCGTCGAGGTCCACGTCGCCGGGCTCTGGCGCATAGTCGGGGTCTCCCGCGTTGATGCCCGGTGAGCCGGCGCGCAGGCGGAAGTCGTCGTCTTCGTTGCCGGGAATGTCGTCGGGGCCGTCGGGATCGACAAAGAGTGGATCGTCGCCGCTGTTGCCCACGCCTCCAAGAGCGCCGGTCCAGCCTTCGACGATGCTGTAGTCGATGTTCAGGGTTCCCCGATTGACGTCGATTTCCGATATCTCGCCCTGAATGCTCGAGGTGTTTCCCCAGAGGATTGAGCTGCGGACGTCGGCCGTGGAATCGCGGACATACAATCCCGCAATCCAACTGAGCGATTGGTTGAGGGCTACGGTAACTCGTTCAAGCCGCAGGTAGGAATCCGCCGTGAAAAGCTGCGCCCAGCCACCGTTCCCGTGGACGAACACGGAGTCGGTAACCTCCGCAGCCGCGAAGCTGACGAACAACCCGAAGCCGTTCCGCACGAAGCGGCTCCCGCGGAGCGTCGCAGATGTAAAGTCCAACCTAACACCGACGCTATTCCGGGCAAAAACAGAGTCCTCAACTGTAAGTCGATCATTGGTGCCCGTTCGGACCGCCGCGCCGACTATGTAGTCAGACAATTCACAGGTCTCAAGGCGAATGTCGGCGTACCCCGAACTGGCGATTCCGTCGCGCTCGAGGTTCGGGCCCAGGGTGCAATCTCGGAACGTGCCGCCGTACGACCCCACCGGGCTCCCGTCGACCCTGACGGTCTCCAACAGGGCGTCGTTGCCATGCAACCAACAGCCGTCGAGCAGAAGCAACGAATCATCGGTGGAAAGGACGCTGGTGGCCCGCGCATAGTTGCCCGTGAACTCGCAGTACGCAAAGGTCGCCCCCACAGAGTCCTCGAGGTACGCGGCTGCCGCGGTTTCGGCGGCGTTTTGCGTAAGACGGCAATCGAGGATGGTTGGCGCTGCGTTACGAAGCAGTATTGCCGCTCCGCGGGCATCAATGTATGGCGCAGGAAAGCGCCGCACGTCGTTGGCAAAACCCCGGCTGACGGTGAAGCCTTCCAGCACGGCGCCGGCATCAACGGCCTCGGCGGTCACCACGTGGTAGCTGTTGTCGCAGCGGTTCTCGCCGAAGTCGCAGCAGACGAGACGGGCGATTCTGGCGCAGTTAGCGCTCCAGCCCGGATCGCCCCACGGCGGACCGGGTTCGCAGCACCAGGCGTAGCTGCCCCCGAGGGCACAGATCCGCTGCGCGCAGACGTCGTCATCGCAGCCGGCGCCAAGGTGCGGCACACAACAGTCGGAGCCCACGGCGCAGTCTATTCCGCTGTCGTCGCCATTGAGGTCGCCGCTGAGGACAGTTTCGAATCGCTGGTAGTCGCGCCAATTGGGATCGCGAGCACCGCAGCCGGCGTAACCGCCGCGGATAGATACACCGCTGAGCAACTGGAACGATGCGGTACGATCGCCGCTCCCGGAGTCCGGCCGGTACACGCCATTCGCTACGCGCACCTCCGTGATCGCGCCGCCGCTTTCCGCCGCAGCGCGCAACCCTTCCTGTAAATCGGTGAACGCCGTGCACCAGCTCGCGCCATCGTGCGCCGGGCCCACGGCGTCGGCGTCGACGTAGATGATCTCCGCACCGGCAGGGCTGCCGACGAGGCCCAGAACCAACCCCGCCAGGGCTCCTGGAGTCCAGCTTCGGCGTGCTGTCATGTCGGTCGTCCTTTCAGCCAACGCTAGCCCGATAGAAGCCCCAGCATATTCTATGCCAGCCAAGTCCTGAAAACCGGGGATACTGAACGAAGGTGTGTGGCCCACCGCTTCAGCGGTGGGGGAGGCGATTCGCAAACCGATTAACGAGCGTCGATGGTCGATCGGCGCGTGGCCGACGGACCGATGATATGCCTGCGGCACTCATGCGCAGCCTGACTCCTCAGCGCAGTCCTCCTTCGTGTACTCTGTTTCCTTCGTGGGAATTGCTTTCACCACGAAGGGCACGAAGATGGCCGACCTTCTGGGCAGCGGCCCAGTGCATCAGCGGCGCCGTGGGTGAGGCGATTGCTCCGATGCGCCGCCCGCGCAAGAACCTCAGGCCGCGCGGGCTAAAGCCCGCGGCTCGCCAACTACCGACAACGGCGGGGTGGTCCAGCGCTTCAGCGGTGGGGGAGGCGAACGCTTCGCGAATGAAGAATGGTGAATGCGGAATGCGGAAACCGAGCCGTCCCTATGGAATCGGGATGACGAAGCGGGCCTTCGCCGCGTGGGAACGACTGGCGCGCTATCCGTACCGCGAGTGCCAACGAGCGGTCACCGGGCCCTCCTGCCCGTGCCGCGGCCGCATCCACGGACCGCTCCATACTGTCGCGGTACGGATCGCCGGCGTCGCCGGTTACGCATTCCGCATGCACTGTCGCAGTACGGGTCTTCCATCGCGGCGGCGCGCGCTGCGCGCTCCCTGACGGTCACGGCTCTGTTTGGCTGGCGACGAGTCGCGCACGGTGATCCGGATAAGTGGGTGAGGTGTGTGAACCCCGGTGCGCCGACGGCGGTGTCGCTCACCACGATGCCGACTTTTCGACGCCCCGGTGGGGCGATCCGACGACGAACCCAGCCGTGCGGGGCGTTCCGAACGCGCACGGCATGCTGAATGCGGAAGGCGCACGCGCTTCATGTTCGTTCTCCGAGGCCGAACCTGCGCTATCCCATTATAGCTGTTGTAAACACGGCAAGGCGCGACGGCCCCAGCGGGCGGTCGAATCAAGAACGACGGATCGGCGGGTAGTTTCATGCCGAATTCGCGATTCTCTACGCGCAGCGTGCCCCGCGCGGTCATGTCGCGCCGAGGATCGCGGCGGTCTGCGTAATTGCATCCGCGGGACTCGCGGCCGAGGTAAGCAGGCTGCGGCGGATATAGGAATCAAACAGCGGACCGGCCTCGAAGCCCAGGAGGATCACCGGCCTGGCGTGATTCAGCGCCAGGGCGATCTCCGAGAGCGTCCCCATCTTCCCCGGGCAGGCGATCACCACGTCGCTGGAGAGCACGTTGATGAGGTTCCGCGCGTCGCCCATGCCGGTCAGGATGGCGAAGTCCAGATCCGGCGAGGCGCGGTGGGCAGTGGTGTCCGGGAGGATGCCGATCACCGTCCCGCCGGCGCGCTTGGCCCCGCGCGACGCGGCGGCCATCACCCCCTGGTTCCGCCCGCCGGTCAGCAGCACCCAGCCGCGGCGGGCGATCCGCGCGCCGAGCTCCTCGGCCATGGCGACCACCGCCGGCGCCGCCTTCGAGCCGCCCATCACTCCGATCACCGGTGTGCGCGTGGAAGGTCGCTTCGGCATGACGGGATCATCTCCGGCGGCTGAAGCACGAGGCGTAATCATGGCGGCGTGCTAACCTCCGCACGGAGCACCGGCCGCCCCTGGTGGTCAATCATCCGCCGGTACCTGGAGCAGCGCGGAGATGCGGTCGAAGTCGTCGAGCGTGTAGTACTCCAGCACGATCCGCCCCGAGCCCTTTCGCCGGCCCTCATAGATGCGCACCTTGGTCTTCACCGCCTGCTCAAAGCGGCGCTCCAGGTCCGCGAGGTGGGGCGGGCGCCGCACGGCCGGCTGGGAGGGCAGCTTATCGGGCTGGGCCTTCTCCCGGCGGACCCGCTCTTCCAGGGCGCGTACCGACAAGTCCGCAGTCATTGCGTCCTCGGCCAGCGCCGCCTGCCGCCGGGCGTCGCTGACACCCAACAGGCAGCGCGCGTGGCCCATGCTCAGGCGGCCCTCGGCGAGATGCGCCTGGATTCCCGGCGGCAGCTCCAGCAGGCGCAGGTAGTTGACTACCGTGGTGCGGTCCTCGCCCAGTCGCTCCGCGACCTGTTCCGGCTTCAGTGAAAAGCGCATGCAGAACTCACGATAAGCGCGGGCCCGGTCCACGGCGTTGAGATCTTCGCGCTGGAGGTTCTCGATGAGCGCCAGCTCCAACATCTGCCGGTCGTCGGCCTCGCGGATGACCACCGGGACGGCGGCCCATCCCAGGGCCTTGGCCGCGGCCCAGCGGCGCTCGCCGGCGATGATTTCGTAGCCTCCACCGGCGGGGCGCACGGCGATGGGCTGGAGCAAACCGTTGCGCTCGATGGACTGCGCCAGCGAGGCGATGTCTGCCTGGCTGACGTTGGAGCGCGGCTGAAAGGGATTGGGGGCGAGCAACTCCGTGGGTAGCGTGGTGGGGGCCGCGGCCGGGTCGGCGGGTTCGCCCGGCGGCGCCGCGGCGTGCAATCGCAACGGGGTTGCCGCCGGTTCAGTCGCCGGAGCGGGAACGGTAAGGTTGGTGATCAACGAATCGAGTCCGCGGCCCAGCCGTCTGGCGGGTTTCATGGTGGCGCCTCCCTGCATGCCATGTTCGTGCGCTGCGGATCTATAGCGGGAAGGCGCAAAAAAGGCAAGCTGCCCTGCGCCGCTGATGGCCGGTCGCGCCATGAAGGCCGTCCGCGATGCCCCGCGTGTTCAACGGTGCAGGTTTGGCTCGGGGGAGCCATGCGCCCCACGAGCGCAAGGGTGTGCCGCGTTGGGGGCACTGGTGAACGGCCGGTCGGCGCTAGGCCGTCGCCGGCTGCGCGGTAAGTGGTGCGAGGTAGCCGGCGACCTGCACCTCGGCGTTCTCGCCGAAGCGCACCAGCCGAGCGCTGTTGAAGATGACCACCGCCGTGGCGAAAGTGTGGGAGATAGCGGCGGTGATGGGGGTGAGCGGCCCCCAGATCGCCAGGGTCATGGTCACCACGATGAACGCCACGCCGAACAGGATGTTCTGCCACACGACGCGCGTTGTGCCGCGGGAGAGCTTGATGAGGAACGGCAGGCGGCTCAGGTCGTTATTCATGAGGGCGATGGAGGCGGAGTTGATGGCCACGTCGCTGCCCGCGGCGCCCATGGCGATGCCCAGGTCCCCGGCGGCGAGCATGGGGGCGTCGTTGACGCCGTCGCCGACCACCGCCACGCGATGTCCGCGGCGCTTGAGCTCATCCACCAGGTGCAGCTTCTGTTCCGGCAGCACCTCCGCCTGAACTTCGGTGCAGCCCATTTCGGCGCCGACGCGCCGCGCCACCGACCACTTGTCGCCGGTGACCATGGAGAGGTTGCGGATCCTGAGCTTCCGAAGCTCGTCGATGGCCGATCGCGCCTCGGTGCGGGTGCGGTCTTCGAGGCCGACCCAGCCGAGGCAGCGATTGTTCCGCGCCACGTAGAGCATGCTCACCCCTTCGGGCTCGGCGAATTCCGGATCGGCGGTGATGCTCATGTCCACTCCGCAGTCCCGCAGCCAACTGCTGCGGCCCACGAGGATCGCATCAGCCGCGACGGTGGCGCGAACTCCGCGCCCCGGAGTTTCCTGAAAGCCCTCGGGCCGGCTAAGGTTGATCTTGGCGCGGCGGGCCACGTCCACCAGGGCCAGCGCCGCGGGATGTTTGCTGAGTTGCTCCGCCGAGGCGGCGGCACAGAGCAGATCGGCGCCGTCAACGCCTGGGGCGGGCTTTATCTGCGTGACCGCCAGCTCGCCGGTGGTGAGCGTTCCCGTCTTGTCGAAGATGACCGCGGTGAGCGAGCGGGCGAACTCCAGGTGTACGACGTTCTTGATGAGGATGCCCAGCCGGGCGGCGCAGCTTAAGGCGGCGACCATGGCGGTGGGCGTGGCCAGCACCAGCGCGCAAGGGCAGGCGATGATGAGCATAGTGATCGCCTTGTGGATGCCTTCCTTACGGTCGTCGGAGAAGAACAACACGATGGCGGCGAGCATGACCACCGTGGGGGTGTACCACCCCGCGTATTTGTCGATCAGGCGCATGAGGGGAATGCGCGTCTTCTCGGCGTCGAGAATGAGCTGCTGCACCCGCCCCAGCGTGGTGTCGGAGCCGGCCTTGGTCACCCGCAGGTCGAGCGCCCCGGTGAGGTTGTTGGTGCCGCTGAAGACTTCATCGCCCACGGCCTTGTCGACGGGGATCGACTCGCCGGTGATGTTCGCCTGGTTCACCGTCGATTCGCCGCTGACCACCTGGCCGTCCGCGGGAATGTTGTCGCCCGGGCGCACGCGGATGAGATCGCCGGAACGGAGTTGCCGGGCTTCGACGATTTCCTCGCGGCCGTCGGGCAGCATGCGGTGCGCCTTGTCCGGTGTCAGCCGCAGCAGCGACTCGATCGACGCTCGGGCGCCGAGCGCCGTCCGGGTTTCGATGAGGTTGGAGATCACCATAAAGAACGCGATGATCCCCGCTTCCCGGTACTCGCCCAGCGCGATCGCCGCGACCACCGCCAGGGCCACCAGCTCCTCCATGTGCGCGTGCCCATGCAGCAGGCACTGCACCGCGTGCCAGACGAGCGGCGCGCCGAGAAGCAGGGCTCCGGTAAGAGCAATAAGGTCGGAGTAATCCGAGCTCGACCGCCCCCCGCCGCCGCTGCCCAATTCAGTCTGGAACAGCAGGCGGGAGACGGCTGGAAGATCGACGATGAAGGAACTCGCCACCAGCATCCCGCCCAGGAGCGTCCCGATGAGCAGGCCGCTCGCTTTGAGGGTTTCAGCCTCGATCTCCTTCAGGTGTGCGTGAGCCATCAGGGGGTATCCGCCTTCAGCAGGCTCCGGAGTGCAGCGCCGGTCGTACCGCCGCCATCCCTCTGTCGTTCGGCCTCGGACTCGAGGCGGGAAAGTCTACCCGCGGCCGCCCCGCCGGCAAAGCACGGCCGCAGGGCCGAGGCGCCGGCCGTTCCTGCGGATTCCCCGGTCGGCACGGAGCTGTTTCCGCAGCCGGTCGGGCCACAAGGCCGTTCCACGCCCCCTTAGAAGCCCGTGGCGAAAAGCGGCCTACGCGATGTAGCACGGGCATCTTGCCCGTGAAACCATGGGCTGGAAGCTCCATGCTACGAGGTTAGCCTCGCTGCAGGTTCAGCCTGGGACTACTACGCGGCGGTTGGCGGGCGGGTTCGCGTTACAGGATCAGCGCGCCTCGTTTGAAGGTATGCGGACGGGATCAGCACCGCGAGTGCAAAGGGCGTTCCGCAGTGAAGCCGCCGAGCCGCGCCGAGGTCGGCCCCGGTGTGGCGCAAACCCATCGGAAGGCAGAATGTGCGTCCTCGCGCGGCCTCGGATTGGCGCGCGAGTCCGAATGCTCCCGCAGCGCATGCACGCGTCGGTCAGGCAGGTCGACCGGCGGGATCAGGGCAGTTCTCGGTTGGCACCGAAGTTGTTTCCGTAAACGATGTAGGCGTCGCCAGCGTTTCGTCGCCGACCCACGGAAGCATCGGTGGCATCCGGCCCCTGGGGGAAGCTCAGGTCGATGAAATCGGCCTTGGGGTTGCCGATGGCGATGTCGCCGTAGCCGTCGGAATTGATATCGCCGACGAAGGACACCTTGGTCGGGGCAGCCTCGTTCGGCCTGCCTTTGACATAGGGGCTTACGAATACGATGCCCGGCAGGTCCGCGGAGCCTACCTGTTCGAGGCTCCAGGTGGTGTTGTACAGGTGCGTCCCGCCGAAAATGAGGTACACGACGCCGACGCGTTCCCGGCCGGCGCGATCCAGGCGGATTTCGCCCGGAGCGGCAATGAGAATGTCGCCGAAACCGTCCTGGTTGAAATCGCCCGCTGAGCTCACGTCGGTTCCGGCACGATGTCCCACGCCGCTGCCGAAGAACACCACGCCGGGCAGGTCCGTGGTGGCGACCTGGTCGATGGTGCGATCGCCGTCGCCGGTGACCGTACCAAACAGAATGCCGACGAAGCCGTTGTCCACCAGGTTGCCGCAGCAGTTGCCGAGTCCATCGCGCAGGCAGCGAATGACCTCTTCGTCCTCGTCATCCAGGCGCGTATCGTTGTTGAAATCGAAGACCTTGCAGGCATCGTCGGTGAAGACTTCATCGCCGAAGGTACTGCGGCAGGATGGGAAGGCGTCCAGATCGGCGGTGTCTGTGACGCCGTCGCCGTTGAAGTCGCGGGCGCAGGTGGTGCGGCGCACGTCGCCGAAGTCGGTGGCAGGGGAGGCAAGGAAGACGTCGTCGATGCGGTCACCGTTGACATCCCGACCGCGGACCTGACGCCAGCCGATGCGGTCGCCCGGGGTAACGCCGCGGATTCGCAGCATCGGAGAGCGCTGGAGGCGGTCGTTGGCGTCGCGCAGATCGTAGTTGAAGATGGCGCTTTTACCGTACAGGATGTACACCGCGCCGGTGTCCACCAGAGCGGAACTGCGGTCGTTGAGCGGGGCGCCGCAGAGGATGTCCTCGCGGCCGTCCTGGTTGAAGTCCCCTGCCGAGCCGGCGCCACCGAGGTGGTCGGTTACGTTCTCCGCGAACACCTCGAAGGCATCCGCCGGAATGTCATAGTGTCGCGGGGCCACAGGCGGCTGGCAGGAACCGTAGTTAGGCTGCCCGTGTCCGGGAACCTGCTGGTCGAGGAACGGCTGGGTGGCCGTCCCGTTGGCCTCATCGTTCTTATCCCGCCATTCGCCGGCGTTGTAGTTCGTTCCGGGAAATACCGCGATGCTGCCGCGGAGGATCGTCGACCCCCGGTGCGTGCCCTGGAACCCGAAGTCCTCGGTAAAATTCTGGAAATCCAGTTCGTTGCCCGGCGCAGAGATGATGATTTCGTCCAGGCCGTCGTTGTTCAGGTCGCCAATGGAGCCGATGGTCTGGCCCATGAGGTCCTCGCGCGGGGGCTGATTGAGGCGGCGCGCGTCGACCAGGTCGAACCCGCCCACCACAAACCGAGCGCCGGCGATGCGCCCCGCCTGTCCCGCGTCGTCTCCCGCCGGCTCGGGCGCGGAGTTGTCGGCGCGGGCGAAGATGGGGGCGCCGCCTCCCTCTTCCAGGCCGCTGGCGTCAAGCAGAAGACCCGTGCGCTCCCCCACCAGCTCCAGGGACACCACCGTGGATTCCAGCCGGGCGCTGTTGATGTTGGTGCCGTCGTTATCGCGGTTCTGGCTGGAAAGGATGATTCCCATTCCGCCCGCGAAGAAGTTGGTGTCGGGGTCTGGTCCTCCGTCCTCGGAATCCGTGCGGTTGTTCACGATATTGTCGGGGTAGCAGTCCTCCCCGAAGCCGGCGCCGCTGGTGCGGGTGTAGGAAATGGTGAGTGTGGGGCGGTCGATGTCCGTGCTGTACTCGCTGGCGCGAACGGAGGCCTCGAACTGCCCCTCGTCGGCACTGGGCACAATGATGAAGCGCAGTTCGTTGTTGGCGGAGTTCCGCAGCTCGCCGTCCAGGAGCTGCTGCACCAGCGCCGAGACGTCGACCGAGACGGTTTCGGCCTGGGTGGCGGTGATCGCCCCGATGCCGCCGCCGGTGAGGTCGGCAAGCAGGTAGTCGGCGGCCGTGTCGCCCCGGATTCCGCCCACCGGCTCTCCGCCACCCTTGGCATAGTTGCTGAAGGTCGTCTGCTGCGTGAAGTTCGTGAGCGACTGGTGCAGCGTGGCATCGGCCCCGATGCGGAACACCCGGAGATCGAGTGACGCGGTCAGGGATCCCTGCTCCATCGAAGACGCAGCATCCGGGATGGAATCCAGTACATCGGCGAACTTGATGAGCGCCCACTGGCGGCGGTTGACACCATTGTCCTGCCAGCTCAGTTCGTTCGACGAACCCAGCGCCGTGCCCGGCGTTTCGCTGCTGATGGTGGCGTCCAACACCCCGCGATAGTTGCGATCGAACGTGGGATCTTCCCCGCCTTCAGTGGTTCGCACTTCACCCTGCCGGATGACCACTTCCACGTCGACGGTGTTCTCGGAAGAGGCGAGGTCCTGGTCGGCGGGGTCGTAGTCGGTGGTGTCGACGGCGCCGTGTACGTGGGCCATTCCGAAGAGCAGCTCCGGCCGGCCGTCGCCCGTGAGATCGCGGATGAAGCTTACGTCGGTAATGCCGTCGCTGCGCGGCGACGGGTCGGCGATCAGGCGGTCGCGAATGGGCGGCCCTTCGAAGACCACGCCGCTGATGGTCGCCCCGATGGAGGCGACGGAAATGGCGCCGCCGAACCGCTGTCGCGGGCGCCCGTACACGCCGTACGCCTCGCCCACCAACCCGAAGTTTCGCGGGTTGCCATACTGCGCCACGAGCACGAAGTCCGCGGTGTTGTCGGCGTCGAAATCGCCCACGTTGGCGACGGTCGAACCCAGGCTGGCGCCCGGCGTCGTACCGTAGAAGCGAGCGCCGGACTTGGTCCGCCCGATGTCGAACAGATCCACCAGCCCCGAGGCCAGTTCTACGACGCTGATGGTACCCGTGGCATACTGGTGCACTCGGGGATTTGTCAGGTCGTCCACCGTCGCACGGATGAAGTAGGGTTCGCCGTTGGGGCGGGGCGGCACGGTCGCCAGGTCGATCGTGATATCGAACACCTGGGCTTCGGCCGTACCCGAGGGCAGGTCGCTTTCGCGCAGCAATATGATCTCGTCGGCATCGGGGTTGGCGGGATCGTCATTGTTGGGGTTCTGATCGCGGTCCAGTAGGATATACAGGGTAATCGTGCTGTCGCTGTCGAACGGGCGGGTGGCGTCTGGCGGCAGAGCCGTCGGCTGCACGGACACGCGAATCTGGTCGTCTTGTGCCACGCTGAGGTTGAACGCCGGCTCGGTGACGAACACGGTGGGCGGCCGGGTCGGCGGCCCCTGGCCCGGCTCAACGATGGTGATGATCGCAGGCGGGGACCCCGTGGTGCCGGCGGCCTCGGCGAAGGCCGTGACCGGCGGGTTCTCATCGTCGTCGATGGTTCCGAAGAGGTGGTACGTGCCCAGGGGGATGAGCCGTGTGCCGATGGTGATCGAATCCACGCCGAGCGTGTCATTCTCCGGAATCTGATTGACCAGCGGGATGACGTTGTTGGTCGCGGTGTTCACCAGTGAAAACGAGATCAGGGCGTCCGAATCCAGGTCGCTGTCGGTCCAGCGGATGAGGAAGTTGCTGCCCTGGTCGATGGTGAGGTTGTCGATCGGTTCCTCGATCTCCAGGCTGGGCGGGTCGTTGGTGCCCACCTCAGCGCCGCGGACGAGAAAGGGCGTGGGCGCCGTGGTGCACGAAGTGCCGGCCACCGCCAGAAGACCGGCCGCCAGCAGGGCACGCAGCCCGCTCGTCCACTCATCGCGCTGCACCGTCTTGACCATGGGGCAAACTCCCTTTCCGGCTGCGGTCCGGGAACCCTGCCGCCAACGCCGCCACCGAGCCGGACGGATTAACTGAACAACATCCAGGGTGGGCACTCGGCGGATCGCTGCCCCAACCCGCCGCGGCTTGCGTAGGGTTCCATCATCCGCAGGCCATGATAAAGTCGGCGCAGATGTCCCGTCAAGGATGGCCGCGGCGCCACACAGCCGCGGCAGACCGAGGCGAACTGCCCGCGTTGACCTGCGGCGCGCGGGGTCCTATAGTGCCTTTTCGAACTTGGCCTAGAGCAGGAACTCCGTAGGCGCGTGGCGGTGGCGATCACCGGGCGGCGGGCGCGCCAGGAGGTTGCCGTGCCCGTAGCGAGCGTGCCCCTGTGTCCAGGCCGCCCGACGTGCAGCGCGACGGGCGTACACGCGCCGTGGTCCGGTGTGGCGGCGCCCCGCCGGCGGGGAGTGCTCGTCGGGTCGGCGGCACGGCCGGTCCCGCGTTTGGTTCCAACGGTCTTCACAGCCCAGAAGGAGAGAGAGAAATGGCAAGGCAATGCACGCTAAAGGGGAAACCCCTGAGGCTGGATGGTCCGCAGCTCAAGCCCGGTGACAAAGCACCGGACGCCACCTTGAAAAAGAGCCTGGTCGATTCCATCGCCATCAGCGCCACGCACGGGAAAACGCGCATTTTCAGCGTCGTGCCGTCCCTGGACACGCCGGTGTGCGCCCTACAGACCAAGCGCTTCAACGAGGAAGCCGCGAAACTCGCCAACGTCGATTTCTTCACCATCAGCGCCGACCTGCCCACGGCCCAGGCTCGTTTCTGCGGCGCCGAGAACATCAACCGCGAGCGGCTTCAGGTGCTCAGCGATCACCTGGATACCAGCTTCGGCCGCGCGTACGGCACGCTCATTCCCGACCTGCGGGTGGAATGCCGCGCCGTGTTCGTCGTGGATAAGACGGGCGTCATCCGCCACGCGGAGTATGTGCCCGAAGTCGCCGACCATCCGAACTACGACGCCGCGCTGGCCTGTGCCCGGCAACTGGCATAGCCGCCCGCTGCGAAACGCCGGGACGAGGGTGTGGCACGCGCATCTTGCCCGTGTGATCATCGGCCGGAAGCCCATGTCGGGGGTTTCGCCGCAGACTGGTGGGGGTAAGGCCCCGGCGGTCCGCGTCCAGGCTCCGTCGCCGGCCGAGAAAGGCGCCGGTGCTCACTCCGGTGGGAAGGCTCGCGCCGGCGCGGACCCAGGTTCGGCGCGCCCGGGCGGGCCGGAGCGTCATGGGTGCCCGGCTTTGCGCCGCTGCGCCCGCACGCGCCAAGTTCCATGACTACTATTCTGGGCATTGAGACTTCCTGTGACGAAACCTCCGCCGCGATCGTGATCGACGGTGTGGAGGTGCGGAGCAACGTCGTCGCCTCGCAGGTGGACCTGCACCGCAAGTACGGCGGCGTCGTGCCCGAAATCGCGTCGCGCGCGCACATCGAACGTCTTGACGCGGTCATCCAGGAAGCACTCGACGGGGCAGGCGTCGCGCCGGCGGAGATCGGCGCCATCGCGGTCACCAACCGTCCGGGGCTGGTGCCCGCCCTGCTCATCGGGGTTACGGCGGCCAAGACGCTTTCCTGGGCGTGGGGAAGGCCGCTGGTCGCCGTCGACCACATCCAGGCGCATGCCTACAGCCCGGCCATCGGACTTTCTGACCCGCCCTGGCCCGCCATCGGGCTGATCGTGTCCGGCGGGCACACATCGCTCTTCTCCATTGCCGGGCCCTGTGAAATTGAGCTTCTGGGGGCCACCACCGATGACGCCGCCGGCGAGGCCTTTGACAAGGTCGCCACCATCCTGGGGTTGGGATACCCCGGCGGGCCGGAGATCGAGAAGTCGGCGCGGGCCGGCAACCCTCGGGCCGTCGATTTCCCGCGCACCATGCTGGGTCCGGATTCGCTGGACTTCTCCTTCTCCGGCATCAAGACGGCAGTTCTCTACCATGTGCATGGTCAGGGGCGCACCAGCGGCGGCCTGGAGCGGCTCTCACCGGCGCAGCTCGCCGACATCGCCGCCAGCTTCCAGCAGGCGGTCATCGACGTGCTGATTCGCAAGACCATGTTGGCGGCAACGCGCAGCGGGATTTCGACCGTCGTACTCGGCGGCGGGGTGGCGGCGAATCGAACCTTGCGTTCGGCGCTGGAGGCGGCGTGCGTGTCCCGCGATCTTTCGTTCCATGCCGCCTCGCCGGCGTATTGCACCGACAACGCTGCCATGATCGCGGCACTGGGATACCACCGTTTCACGGCCGGCCATCTTGCTACTCTCGACTTGGACGCTTACTCGCAGGGCCAGGCGCTGGCACGAGCGTAGACCTGGAGTTTCTCACTCTGGAGCCGCGGGCATCCGATTCGACGGTGAGTCGCCACGGTTGTGCCTTCGAGCCTTCGTCTCGCTCCGGCATCCGCTTGACAACGGCCTGCGGGCCCGCTACCGAATGCCGCAGCCGGGCGGCGTTCGCCCGGTCGTGTCGATGCGTCTCAAGACCAACGAAAGGAGCGTCATCATGTCCAGAACGCGCGAATTCGGTGTCGTGAGCGTCGCGGTGTTGTTCGGGGTCCTCGGTCTGGCTCTGCTGCTGAGCCCGGGGTTCTCGGCGTTGCTCAAGGGCGATGCGCCGGCGGCCGTCGCGGCGGCGGACGAGGCCGGCGAGTGCCTGACCAGCGACGCCGCGGCGGCGGAGGCATCCGGCGCCGCGTCCGCCGCCAAGCCCTGCCGGCCCTGCAAGGACCGGCCCTGGTGCGAGTGCACCTACCAGGGAGCGCACCGCATTTCGTGCGACCCCTGCTGCTATCAGGACTACGCCGGGCAGATCACCTGCTTTGACTAGATGACCGCGCGCGATCCTGTGCAACGCCGCACGGTTTCGTCCGCTCCCGTCCCACGGTCGCGGATTTGTTCCTGCGGCGCTGGGTCGCGCACCTCGTTTCAGAAACACCACGCGGCGGTTCGCCACTCCGGGCTCGGCCGCGGGGCCGTCCGACCGGAGCCGTTCCGAATTCTCATGGGGACGGCTCCGTTAGACTGTCGTTTTCCGGGGCGCCGCTTCCGGGATCCTCGGCGAGCAGCGCCCGCACGTAATCGGCCACGTCCGCGTTGAACCCGACAACGTGCCGCAACACACCCCGGCGATCGACCAGATAGTGCGCGTGCGTGTTCAGCGTGCCGATGAAGGGTAGAACGTCGCGGTTGAGCCGGTCGTCGAACACGTACACGGGCCAGGGCGGCACGGGCTTGTCGGGCACGGCCGCGAGTTCCGCCCCGTCCGGCCAGTTGATCTGTACGATCTCCAATTCCTCCGCCCCTTCGTACAGTTCCGCCAGGGCTCGCGCGTCCACGTCGTGCATACTCGACGCCACGCGCAGGACGAACACGCTGCCCACGTAATCCCGCGAACGGACGGTCTCCACCGGAGCTACGCGATACTCGAAATCGAAGGGGCGCCCCACGCCCAGCGCCCGCTGGACGGCGGCGCGCATGTCGCGCGTGGTGCGCAGCGCGGGATACTCCCGTTCCATCCACGCCAGCCGCCGCTGCGCCGCATCGAGTTCGTGAAGTTCAAGATACCGTTCGATGAGATAGCGATAGACCAACGGCCGGCGATCACGGCAACCGTCCTCGGCCGCGCCGAAGCGGTGAAGAAAGGCCTCGTAACGCCGGATTTCCTCCGCCAGCCGTGTGGCGGAAGGCAAACCCCGCTCCCGGGCGGCGAGCGAGAACGCGAGCACCGCCGAGAAAGCGCTCTCTCTCGCCAGCCACTCCGAGGGCCGTTCCCGCTCCATCCCATCCGTCAATCGCAGAAGCTCGTTGAGGTAGTCCGATGAGCCCCACGCCAGGTTTCCCAGGGCGTGCAGCTTGGTGACCAGCACTTCGTCGCGGTGCTCTGTGTCGGGGAAGCGAGCGAGCAGCGCGTCGGCATAGGCCACGATGCGTTCGCGGTCGTTCCAGCGGCCGGTGCTGCTGCTTCCCGCCCCTCCGCCGACACGATCATCAAGGTCGCGGATTGCCTCGATGAGCGAGGCCTCCGAGGCGTCGTCAGGAATGTCCGCCTGCAATGCCGCCGCCGGGGTCGCAGGCCGCGAGGCGTCAGAGCTCTCTTGACCTGTGGCCGGCAGCGACAAACACGTGCCGAGGACGCATAACCAGCGACATGGCCGCATACCACGCTCCGGGAGAAGGGTCGTTGCTCAATGGCGCTTTGTGCCGGCGGATTATAGCCGAGAGTCGGGCGCGGCGCGCGGCACCCGTTCGTGGGGCAACCGCGTACTCCGGACGCACGTCAGACCCCTGGCCTGCCCACGCATCCCACCTGCGCGCCGTGGCGCCTCACGCCAAGGCGTACCCACCTGCCAACGGGTTCCGCGTAAGCGATCCGCACTGATCTTATTACACTTTCGCAGTATCTCGGGCGATGGCGTGGCCCCGAGAGGGGAGCCACATGAGCCCGTCGCCCTGCCGCCCGGCGTTTGGATGGAACTGGTGTGCCATCCCGCGTGTGCCCGTGCGTGCGAGGCGCCGAGGCCCGGCTTGCCCGGCCGGGAGGGTTCACTTAGAGTCGCCGCAACGAAATCGGGCCCCGCGCCCGGGGTTTGAAATAAACGAACAGCGAGCCAGAGGACGGTTTATGGCGGCATCGTCATCGAAGCGGATCAAGGTCATTATCGTTGGGGCGGCGGGCCGGGACTTTCACGACTTCAATACCTTCTGGCGCAACAACGCGCGCTACCAGGTGGTGGCCTTTACCGCGGCCCAGATTCCTGACATCGACGGGCGGGTGTATCCCAAACAGCTCTGCGGGAAGCGCTACCCGCGCGGCATCCCCATCGAGCCCGAGTCCAAGCTGGAGGCCCTGATCAAGAAGCACGGTGCCGATCAGGTGGTCATGGCCTACTCCGACCTGCCGCATGCCGAGGTGATGCACAAGGCGGCGCTGGTGAACGCCGCGGGCGCCGACTTCCGCATCATGGGCCATCGCAACACCATGCTGCGCTCTCGAAAGCCGGTGATCGCAGTGTGCGCCGTGCGCACCGGCTGCGGCAAGAGCCAGACCTCGCGCGCCGTCACCACCATCCTGAAGGAGATGGGCAAGAAGGTGGCCGTGGTTCGGCACCCCATGCCCTACGGAGACCTCACCGAGCAGATCTGCCAGCGGTTCGCGGTCCTGGAAGACCTGGACCGTCACCGCTGCACCATCGAGGAGCGCGAGGAGTTCGAGCCGCACATCCGCGCCGGCAACGTGGTCTTCGCCGGTGTGGATTATTCCCTGATCCTCAAGGCCGCGGAGAAGGAGGCCAACGTGGTGCTCTGGGACGGCGGAAACAACGACCTGCCCTTTTTCCGCCCGGACCTGCACATCGTGGTGGCCGACCCGCACCGCCCGGGACACGAGCTGACGTATTACCCCGGAGAGACCAACACCCGGCTGGCGGACATCGTGGTGATCAACAAGGTGAACACCGCCCGGCCGGAGGCCGTCGACGAGGTGGAACGCAACATCCGCAAAGTCAACGCCCGTGCCCGGATCATCCGCGCCGAGTCGCCGGTCTCCGTCGACGACCCCGATTCCATTCGTGGCCGGCGGGTGCTGGTGGTGGAGGACGGCCCGACGCTCACCCACGGCGAGATGACCTACGGCGCGGCGCATGTGGCCGCCACCTCCTTCGGAGCCGCGAGCATCGTCGATCCGCGCCCGTTCGCGGTGGGGACGATTCGCAAGACCTTCGAGGCCTACACGCACTTGACTGAGATTCTGCCGGCCATGGGCTACGGCAAGCGGCAGATGAAGGAGCTGGAGGCGACCATCAACGCCTCCGACGCCGAGCTGGTGCTCATCGGCACGCCCATCGACCTGGGCAAGCTGCTGAAGATCAACAAGCCGACGATGCGCGTGCGCTACGAATTGGGCCCGGCGGCGGTCGAGGCGCTGCGCGGGCCGATCCGCCGCGCGGTGTAAGATTGCGCGCGACGCAGCGTGTGGGGTCTACCCGGCGGCTGCCAATCCGCGCCGTCCTGCGGCGCGCAAATCAAGCCTCGCCACGGGCGGAGCCGGACGAGCCGACGGCGTAGGCGTGTGTACCGGCAGCTCGTGAAAACCGAGCCCCGCCAGGGGCGAAACCGGAGTCGCCCACGGGCGTGAGCCGTGGGAAACCGTCGCCGCCCGACGGACAAGCCCCGCAAGGGGCGACACATATATGGCGTTGTACGGTAGGTCGCTCCGGCATGAACCGCCGCGCGGAACGCGCCCTGTGCCGCCCCTGACGTGGCTTATGAACACCGCGCCTTGCCAACCAGCAGCTCACGCCCGTGGGCTAACGGGGTGCCGCCGCTGCCGCGGTTCCCTTCAAGCCGCTCGAGGAACGACGCGCGGCATGCGAGGGGATCGTGCCCTTCGGTGGCGTCGCTCGCGCCGACAGCGACGCGGTCCAGGAACGCTCGTGGCAACCGCGATACGGTTGAGGAACGCTGGCACCGACCGCGGAGCGGTCGAGGGCTATTGCCACGGGTGGAGCGAGTCCCGCCAGGGACGAGCGAAACCCGTGGACTTCGATGTCGCGTGGTTCCCCCGCCCCGGCCGGGGCGGAGGAAGGATAGAATCAACCCCCGTCCCACGGGTTCCGTTCCGGCGCGCCGGAACTCCACGTCTCGCGTCGGCCTCTTCATGCCCACATAAGCGTGGGAATGCCACCGGCTAGGAACTCAAGTTCCTCGCAACGCGCTACTGAGCACGGGGATTGCGTCTCTCGCCAGGGCGACGAGTATGGATTTCAATACATCAAATGTCACAGCGGTAGCGTGCGACCTTGCTGTTTCCATTGCCTTCTTCCATCGGCGGTCGTCCCGTGCT
Organism: Planctomycetota bacterium; assembly: GCA_016208685.1. Classification (GTDB taxonomy): domain Bacteria; phylum Planctomycetota; class Phycisphaerae; order UBA1845; family UBA1845; genus JACQXM01. The sequence continues at coordinate 18,217 of JACQXM010000051.1, forward strand.
GCGTCGAGGAATTCGTGCCCAGCCCAAGTCAATGACCGCGGAATGGCCTCCGGCCCATCGCTCCCTGGGTGTGTAGTGTCGATGCCCTCGATCAATCCCGCTTCGATCATAAGGTGCGCGTGATACGCGATTTGCCTGGTAGAATAGCCTTCCAGCTGAATCTCGCGTGGAGCGAAACCCCCCGGGCTCCCCTCGACCGCCAGTAGGATTCGGCGCACCAATTCCATGTCTCGCTGCATTTCTGGTACTCCAAAGTGGTTTCATAGGCTACCAGCATTTTCGACCGACGTAGCGAAGCCTATTCGACATCGACGCCCATGAGCCGCCAGAACACGGGCTCGGCGACAATCCGGACGCCGTAATCACGGGCCTTATTGGCCTTGGTGGACATCGAATCGGGGTCGGCGCAAACAAGAAAATCGAGGCTACGGCTCACGCCTGCCTTTACGATCATTCCTCGGTCTGCAGCGACCTTCTCCGCAAACTCGCGTGTGGCGCGCGTGCCGCCGATTCGTCCATTCATTTCCCCGGTGAAGCAAACCGTTTTTCCACGCCAATCGGTTGCTGCTCTCGGAGCGGCAGCAATCGCCGTTGCGCCAGCCCGTGATTGGCAGTCCCTCAGCATGTCGGCGAAAACACCATCGGGAACGCCCAGCAGTCCTCGGACCTCGGTGATATCCTTCATTTCGGCAGGCGTCATCGTCGCATCCCGCATCGCGACCAGCATCAGATCGCGCAAGTAGTGCTCGTGGGCAGCGACCACCTGTTCCTTTACGAGCCCGAGCTCTCGTGCGCAATCCAACAACTCATTCCCCTCGGTTCCACTGATCCGCCGGTCACTCAGGCATCGGTCCAGCAGGGCCAAGTACTCCTCAACCGCGGGCGTTACCTCCCCCAGTGCCGGCAGGCGAGCAACGAGTTGTGTGAGGTAGTCCGCCGCTGCCTGACGCGCCATACTCTTTGACCCACGGGGCTGGCTTCGCCCCGTCGGTATGACGGTAGGCCACTGCGTCGAAACCGTCGCTGACTTGATCCCGAGCTCGTCAAGGTGCGTCGCCCCATCGCGCATGAGCAGTTTGAAGCAGAGGGCGAGCAGCTTGACCGTCGCCACCGCGTCCGACGTGGCGCCATGCGCCTGAGGATGCGGAATACCAAAAAACTCGCACAAACGGTCGAGTCCGCGGCTCGGGATTGCCGGTTCAGCCAGGCGGGCAAGCGACATCGTACAGACACGCGGCAGGTCGGGGAGCGCGTGCCCAGCCCGCTCGAACTCTGCCCGTACAAACCGCCAATCAAAGACCGCGTTATGTCCTACGAAGACGGCGCCCTGCATGATCGCCAGGACATCGCCGGCAACCTCTTGGAACGTTGGAGCCTCTGCCACGTCGGCGGCGGTAAGCCCGTGGATCCACGTAGGCCCCATGTCGCGCTTCGGGTTCACGAGCGTTTCATACTGCCGCAGGATCTCGCCCCGATGGTTGCAGCGAACGACCGCGATTTCCACAATGCGGTCACGGCGCGGAAACAGACCGGTGGTCTCGGTGTCCACAACCGCGAACTCCGTTCCTTCAATCACGGCGCGCCATCCTTCGACTCGACAATCGCAAAGAACTCATCTTCAGTGAGAATGGTAACATGGTGCTCCCGGGCCTTGTCAAGCTTGGAACCCGGACTGTCTCCGCAAAGCAGATAGTCAGTGCTTTTTGAGACACTTCCCGAGGGTTTGCCCCCTAGTGTCTTGATGAGATCTTGAACCTCTTTTCGGCCCATCCGCGACAACGTCCCCGTCACTACAACCGACTTTCCCTTGAACGGCGAATCCCCCGCGACCTTGCGCTTGGGCTGCGTCATGTTCACGCCGGCCTCGGCAAGGCGCCTCACCACCGTGCGACCCGCGTCGCTACGGAAAAAGTGGACGATGCTCGCCGCCAGCTCCGGGCCGATCCCCTCGACCTCCATCAACTCCGCCTCATCCGCCCCGGCCAGCTTGTCCATCGACCCGAAGTGCTCGGCGAGCAGCTCCGCCGTGCTGCTGCCCACGTGGCGGATGTTCAGGGCGGCAAGGAGACGTGACAACGGCTGCTGCTTACTCCGTTGGATACCGGCAAGCAGAGCGTCTGTGTTCTTCTCACCGAATGCGCGAACCACGGGCAGGTCGACAACGCGGGCGCGTAGTTCCCGTAGTCCGTACAAATCCGCCGTCGAAGTGACAAGCCCATGTTCGACAAGGCGGGTGGCGAGTCCTTCCCCCAAACCCTTGATTCCCAAGGCGCGGCCAGTTTTCACCAACACACCCGCGAGCGACGGCGGGGCCGGCCTCGCAACCATACCGATTTCTCGGGCAGCTTCGGAGTTAAGTCCGAGGCCACTTACGCCGGCCGTCAGCAATTCCTCGAAGGAGTGGAACCGCTGCGAAAGGGTGCGCGCGACCTCAGGGGTGAGCGCACGAATCTTCAGGCGATGTAGGACGTTGGCTAGGGGGAGCTTCTTGCTGTCCTCGATGGCGTTGACGAGCGCGTCCGCGTTTCTCGCCCCGAAGTTGCCTTCGAACTCCATCGCGATGAGTTCGTCCCTCCGCCGCGGAAGGTCATAAATGTCCGCATACGACTTGAGCCACCCCTTGTCGACCATCTTCTCGATGAGCACCTGCCCTGCGCCTTCGATATCCATTTGATTGCGGCCGCAGAAGAAGATGAGCCGCTCCTTGAGCTGCGCCGGGCATGAGGGGTTGATGCAACGGATGTACACGCCTCCTTCGTCCTGTTCCACCTCGCCGCCGCACTCCGGACACTTCGTCGGGCGCACGATTTTTCGGGCGTTTTTCGGCCGCTTTTCCGCGACCACGGCGATCACCTGCGGAATGATCTCCCCGGCCTTCTCCACGATCACCGTATCGCCGAGGCGCACGTCCAGGCGGTCCACCTGATCGAAGTTGTGCAGCGAGGCGTGCCGCACCGTGGTGCCGGAAAGCTGCACCGGCTCCATCACCGCCCGCGGCGTGATAGTCCCCAGCTTGCCCACCTGGAAGTCCACCTTGAGCAGCACGCTTTCCGCCTGCTCGGCCGCGAACTTGTAGGCGATGCACCAGCGCGGGTAGCGGCTCGTCGCCCCCAGCGCGTCGCGCTGGTCGAACGCGTCCACCTTGATGACCAACCCGTCGGTTTCGTAGGGCAGCTTGCAGCGCCGCTCGTCCCACTCCGGCAGGCGGGCGATGATCTCGTCGATGGAATCGAACGCGGCGCGATAGGAGCTGACGGGTATGCCCCAACGGGCGAGGTCCTTGAAAAGCTGCGTGTCCATCGCCGCGGCCAGCGGCTCGATGCGGCCGAAGCTGTGGGCGATGACGATGAGCCCGCGGCCGGCGACGTTCCGCGGGTCGAGCTGTTTGAGCGTGCCGGCGGTGGCGTTGCGGGGGTTGGCGAAGGTGGGCTCGCCGAGCTTCTCGCGCTCGGCGTTGTAGCGGTCGAAGTCCGCACGTGGCCAGACGATTTCGCCGCGGACTTCGAGCACTTCGGGCACGTCGTCGCCGAGCAGCCGCAGGGGCACGGAGCGCATGGTGCGGACGTTGTGGGAGATGTCGTCGCCGGTGCGGCCGTCGCCGCGGGTGGCGGCGAGCTTGAAGACGCCGCGTTCGTAGTGCAGCGCCACGGCCACCCCGTCCACCTTGGGGTCCACGACGTAGCGGTATTTCTCGCCGCCCAGGCCCTTGGCGACGCGCTGGTCGAACTCGCGCAGTTGGGCCTCGTTGTAGGTGTTGTCCACGGAGAGCATGGGCACCGAGTGGGTGACGTGCGCGAAGCCGTCGATGGGCGCTCCGCCGACGCGCTGCGTGGGCGAGTCGGGGGTGACGAGATCCGGGTTTTCCTCTTCCAGGCCGCGAAGCTCGGCGAGTAGTTCGTCGTATTGCCGGTCGGTGATGGTGGGCTTGCCGAGCACATAGTAGGCGTGGTCGTGGCGGCGGATTTCTTCGCGTAGTCGCCCGATGCGATTTTCCGTGGCGCTCATGTTGCCTCCGTCTGGATGTCGGTTTGCGGTACGGGTCCGCTACGCGAGTTCTTGTACCGCGCCGCGGCGGTCATGCGGAAGCGCGGCGCCGGATCGTGGGTGGCGCCTCTCGGCGGTGAAACGGACGCCCGCCGGCGAGCTCCACGAGGCTCGCCCGCGGTTGCGGCTCTGAATGCGATCGGCCTCCCGCCGGGCGGGTGACCGACCCAGCGCCTCCGCTTTGCCTTGACAACCGCGCACCCAGCCGCGACCTTCCGTGTGGAGGCGAGGTATGCGGGTTTTATCCGGCGTTCAATCCAGCGGCACGCTGCACCTGGGCAACTACCTGGGCGCCATGAAGCAGCATCTCGAGCTGCAACAGGAGAACGAGTGCCTCTTTTTCATCGCCAATTACCACTCGCTCACCACGGTCCAGGAACCCGAGCGGCATCGTGCCCTGACCCATGACGTGGCGCTGGACTACCTCGCCCTGGGGCTGGATCCCGGGAGGGCCAGCCTCTTCCGCCAGAGCGACGTTCCGGAGGTCACGGAGCTGGCGTGGATTCTCTCCACGGTGACGGGTATGGGGCTGCTGGAGCGCGCCACCTCCTACAAGGACAAAGTGGCCAAGGGAATCTCGCCCACCATGGGGTTGTTCTGTTATCCGGTGCTCATGGCGGCCGATATCCTCATCTACCGTAGCGACGTGGTGCCGGTAGGAAAGGACCAGGTGCAGCACATCGAGATGGCCCAAGACATGGCCGGCTACTTCAACCAGACCTTCGGGCGGCCGGTGCTCAAGCGCCCCGAGGCGCGGCTCAACGAGGCCCCCATCGTGCCCGGAATCGACGGCCAGAAAATGTCCAAAAGCTACGGCAACGCCATCAACCTCTTTGACCCGCCGGAGCAGACGCGCAAGCGGATCATGAGCATCAAGACCGACAGCACGCCGGTGGAGGCGCCCAAGAATCCCGACGCCTGCAACGTGTTCGCGCTCTACCGGCTAATGGCTTCGCGGCAGGAGTCGATGGCGCTCGAGGCCCGCTATCGTGCCGGAGGCATGGGCTACGGCGAGGCAAAGAAGGCCCTGGCGGAGGTTTTCGAGCGCGTCCTGGGGCCGGCGCGGGAGCGGCGCGTGCGACTGGAGCAGGATCCCTCCTACGTGGAAGACGTGCTCCAGGCCTCGGCGCGACGGGCGCGGGCCATCGCCCGTGAAGTGATGGCCGAGGTCCGTGACGCCTGCGGCCTGGTGAGCGGCAAGGACACGCACCGGTGAACGAATACAAGGTCGCGCTCGACGTCTACAACGGCCCGCTGGACCTGCTGCTGTTCCTCATCCGCCGCGAGGAAATCGACATCTACGATATCCCCGTGGCGCGCATCACGGCGCAGTACGTTCAATACGTGGGGCTGTTGCAGCAGGTTGACCCGGATGCGGTCGGGGAGTTCCTGGTGCTGGCGGCCACGCTGATGGAGATCAAGTCGCGGATGCTCCTGCCCAGCCCGCCGGTCGAAGAGGTGGCGGAGGAGCTGGTCGATCCGCGGCTGGAACTGGTACGGCAGTTGCTCGAGTACAAGAAGTTCAAAGATGCGGCCCGGAACCTGGAGAACGCCGCCGCGGTACACGCCCTCAAGCACCCGCGCCGCGCGGTGGTGCCGGAGCTGGGTGCGGATGAATACGAGATCGAGAGCCTGGAAATCTGGACGCTGTTTGAGGCTTTCCAGCGGCTCCTGGAGCAGACGGGCAAGCTGGGGGCCGTGCACCAGGTCAGCGTGGACGACACGCCCATCGCTCTGCACGCCGACGACATTCTCGACGCCCTGCAGGCCGCGGGGGGATCGCAGAACTTTGACGAGGTCTTCCGCGGGCGCAATCGCGCCGAGATGATCGGGCTGTTCCTCGCCCTGCTGGAGCTCATCCGCCAGAAGCGCATTCGTGTCACGCAGGACCGTCCGTTCGCGCCCATTCTGGTGCGCCTGCTCGATGCCACGCCGCTCGACGCCGTGGACGATCTCGACTACGAGTATCGCCGTACTCAAACCGAGGAAGGCGGCGACGATCGCGCCGGCGCGCCCCTGCCCGCCGTAGCCGCGGACGACGCCGACGGTGCGGACATCCTGGACGCCCGCGACGCACCTCTGGACGATGAGTTGCCCGGCGACGAGGAGCTGCCGGCGATGCCCGATATTCACGAGATGTCCGACGACGAGTTGGATGCCATCCTCGAAGGGCGTTCGATGCCGCCGACCGACCCCGGCGGAAATTCGCCCCCGGATGAGTGCCGCGCCGCGAGTCAGGCGGTGGAGATTCCCAATGAAACCCAGTGAACGACTGGCCGAGCTCGGCCTGACCCTTCCCCAGGTGGCCGCTCCTGTGGGCAGCTACGTGCCCGCGACGCGCTGTGGGAACCTGGTGCTCACCAGCGGTCAATTGCCGTTTCGCGACGGAAAGGTCGTGTGGACGGGCAAGGTGCCCGGCGATGTCAGTCTGGCACAGGCGGCCGAAGGGGCGTCGATCGCCATGCTCAACGCGCTAGCCGCCGCCGCCGGTGCCGCGGGCGGCGTGGACCGCATCGCGCGGGTGGTGCGCGTCTGCGTCTATGTGAACAGCAGTCCCGGCTTCTTCGAGCAGCCCAAGGTGGCCAACGGCGCCAGCGATCTGCTGGTGCGCGTATTCGGTGACGCGGGGCGGCATGCGCGTTCCGCTGTGGGCGCCGCAGAGCTTCCCCTCAACGCCGCTGTGGAACTGGAACTGGTCGTGGAAGTCACCGGTTGAGCCCCGCCGTGCCGTCGACGTGCTACGATGGTACGAATCTTCGCGTCCGATCCGATCCCGTGTTCGACCCTCGTTGGTAACCAATTCCGCTCAGGGGCTTCGACGTGTACCCATCACCGCCGACCGAGGGCCGTCAGGCGGGCAAGCAGCTCCGGCAACATTCGGAGCACCTGGTCGATTTCCTCGCGCGTGGTGAAGCGCGAGAGGCTGAACCGGATGGCACCGTGTGCGATGTGATCCTCGATCCCCATGGCCTTGAGCACGTGTGAGGGCTCGAGCGAGCCGCTGCTGCACGCCGATCCGCTTGAGGCACAGATGCCCGCTTCGCTGAGCACGATGAGAATGGCTTCCGCCTGGAGTCCGGGAAAGGAGATGTTGCTGGTGTTGCAGACCCGCGGGGCTCCCGCGCCGTTGACCCGCGCCGCGGGTTCGCGCTGAAGCACGCCGGTCTCCAGTGCGTCGCGCAAACCGGCGACCCGGACGGCAGCTTCCCCGCCCTGGCGCAGTGCCGCCTCGGCGGCCACGCCCATCCCCACGATGCCGGGCACGTTCTCCGTGCCGCCACGCAGGTCCCGCTCCTGGCTGCCCCCCACGATGAGTGGTCGCAGCCTGGTTCGCCGCCGCACGAACAGCGCTCCCACCCCCTTGGGGCCGTGGAACTTGTGCGCCGACAGGCTCAGCAAGGCGACCGGCCAGGTGCTCACGTCGATGGGCAACTTTCCCACCGCCTGTACGGCATCAACATGCACGGGCACGCCGCGCTCCGCCGCCACGCCCGCCAGGCGCGGCACGTCAAACATCACGCCGGTCTCGTTGTTGGCCGCCATCAGTGAGACCAGCGCCGTATCTTCGGAGATCGCCGCCGCCCAATGTGCCTCATCCAACCGCCCCTCGCGGTCCACGGACACATATTCCACAGCGTAGCCTTCGTCACCGAGCTCTTCCGTCAGCCGCATCACCGCGGAGTGCTCCACCGCGGTGGTGACAAACCGTCGCTTGTCCGGCCGTTCCGCCAGGGCGCCGCGGATTGCGGTGTTGATGCTCTCCGTGCCGCCGCTGGTGAACAGGACCTCCCTCGGCGTGGCGCCGATGAGCCGCGCCACCTGCTCGCGAGCACATTCCACCCGGTGTCGCACCGACTGTCCGAACTGGTGGATGCTGGAAGGGTTCGCGTACCCCGTGTGCATCACGGTGTTCATGGCCTCGACGACTTCGGGCAGGGGCATGGTGGTGGCGTTGTTGTCCAGGTAGATCATGGCTCGACCTCAACCGGCTGCGGCCCCCGGCCGCAACCGAAGGCCCTGAATGTCGAAAGGCGAATGCAGAGTAGCGACATCCACCTTCCGCACTCCGTTCCGTGTCCGGCGCAACGGGATGCGCGCACGCTGCGCCGTGAGATACTGATTCTACCGGCCGGCGCGGCCTGGGGCGCTGCGTCCGGCCGGGCCCAGCGCTCCTGGTCGTGATGCGAAACCAAACGCCTTGCGCCCGGCGGGGTTCGGTTGTCGTCGAGCCGCTTTACTGTGCGGAACGGCACGTGGGCGTGGCGGCGCGCCGCGTCAGTCGCCTGCCGGGTGGGCCCTGTCGCCGGCGTCGCCGCCGCCGATGAGGAAGATGCGGTTCTTCCCCGCCCGCTTGGCCGCCAGGAGGGCTTCGTCGGCGCGTACCAGAAGCGCCTCGCGGGTGGCGCCGTCCCAGGGATAGGTGGCGAGGCCGCCGCTGATGGTCAGTCGCCCAACACCGGACGGACCGAGCTTGGGAAAACGATGCGTGCGCAATGCCGCCGTGAAGCGGTCGAGGACCTTCAGGGCACAGCCGGGATGCGTGGAACCGGCAACCCGCGAGCCTTCGGCATCCCAGAATACCACGGCGAATTCGTCGCCGCCGTACCGCGCGACGACGTCCTGTTCGCGGCAATGCTGCCGGAACAGCGCCCCGGTGGCCCGCAGAATCTCATCCCCGGCGTCATGTCCGTAGGTGTCGTTGTAGGTTTTGAAATCGTCCACGTCGAAGAGCAGCATGGTGACCGGGAAACGCTCCGCGGCTGCACGGGCCAGGATGCCATCGAGCCGTTCGTGGAGGTAGCGGCGGTTCGGTAACCCGCTGCACTCGTCGGTCACCGCCAGTCGATGGAGGTGCCGCTGCCGGGCGGCCGCGTGGAGCACGTGCCCCGCCAGCCCCGCGTAGTGGGTCAGCTTAGCGACGTCTGCCGGCGTGTACGGGCCTCCGCGACGGTCGGCAATCATGAGGCGCCCGCGCTGACCGTCCGGACCTTTGATGGGGGCGGTCAGTACCGGGCTTGCTACTGGTGCTCCGGCCGTGGCGGCCGCGCCCTCCACGACTACCGTCGCTCCGCGAGTTCCCAGCCCCGCCTGTACCAGGTGCGCCAGCCGCTGCAGGACGGTCATCGGCGCCTCGCCCAGGGACGCCAGTACCTCGCTCAGCAGAACGATCTCCTCCGAGGTTGCCGCGGGCGCGACGCGCAGGTTGGACTCCGACGGCACTGCCCTCCCGAGCGCCGCGTCAAGCTCCTCCGCCTGGAGCGGGTAGAGCAGGTAATCGTCGGCGCCGCAGGGCAGCAGCTCGCGCGCCTGCGGCTCGGCGTCCGAAGTGCAGCAGAGCACAAGCCTGGCGTCCGGCCCTGCCGCAAGCCGCAAGCCGGCGATCGCCTCCGCCGCTCGGGAAAGATCGCGACGCACGCACGCCAGCACCGCCGGGGCGGGCCGCCGGCATAGATCGGCTATCGCGGATAGATACGTGTCACAACCGGCGACCGCCCAGTCGCCGTAGCGGTCGCTGAGCTCGTCGACAAGCCGCCCCCCGCCCAGCCGATCCGCGACCACCAGCAACCGCGGCCGCGTCAGAATATCGTCGCCCGGCAGGCCCGCCGTCATCCCCGCGCTCCCTTGCCGGACCGGGGTTCCAGGGGCGGAGGCGGGGCCTCGCGGCCGCTCGGTGCGAGAGCTGCGACATCATCTCCGAGCAGGGCGCGCAGTTCCTCCGGCGTCAGCAGAGGAGTGTGACCAACCGTTGGCTCCGTTCCCGCGGGTACGGACGCGCCGCCCGGGGAGCCCGGCTTACTGGCGGGCGAAAGGGGAGGCGGCGGGCGGCGAACCGGCACCCTCCGGGATGCGCCCTCGCCCGGTCGTGACCAGGGAACGCGCACCCGCGGTGGGTCTTTGGAATCATCGTCGGGAGGAAACTCCTCGGTGTCGTCCTCGTCCTCTTCCTCCTCCACCTCGATTTCCGCGGGCAGGACCTGGCCGACGGGAATCTCCACCGGCGGCGCGGCAACCGGTGCCGACGAACCGGTGGAGGTTTCGATGACACGCGCGAGTGGCGATGCCGCCATACCGAATCGCGGGACATCTTCCGTCGCCGGCGCGAGAGGCTCACAGCGGGGCGGGGTCGGCGCGATCGCCGCGGGCCCGGGTGAAGCAGCAGACTCGCCGCCGCGAAGCAGGGCTCGAACAACGGCTTCCGTTGCCTCGCCCGCGGCGCCGGCCCGCAACGCCTGGGCGACGTACTCCGCCGACCCCAGGCTGCTGTAAACGTAGACCGGAAGCTGTCGGCGCACCTGGCTCAGCAACGGGATGAACTCGAATTCGTCGGAAGCGAGCGCGTCGACATCGAGCAGAACCGCGCTCACGTCGCTGACATTAGTTCCCGGTCCGCGGCGCCGGCCCAGCCGGGCCAGTGCGCGGTAAACATCACCGCACGCCTCGACGCGACACCCTCCTGGCGCCAACCACTTCTCGATGGAGGATGAACGGGACGACAACGACGGCGCACCGACGGGCTGCGGCCGGATGTGCATGACCGTCAAGGACATGTGTATCGCGCGTTCGACACGCTGCGCCTCATGCACGCACTTCTCGGACCTCAGTGCGTGGTAACCCCTCTTAGTACTCTAGGTGGGCAGCGCCGGGCGGTCAATCGCCGAACGCACCGGCGAAGGCGCAATGGCGCCGGCGACAGATAGCCGTGTCCGCGGTGTAAGGCATCCGTATCGGCGCGTGTGCCGCGACCGGTCCCGCGGGGCTTCAGCTTGGTGCGGCGGCGCCCCTGCCCGCGGCCCCGCGTGACGGCACAACGTGACCAACTGTACGCAGCCCGACAGGGCGGGTCACGTCAGGTTGCCGCTTGTTCGTGCCGCGCGGGTGTGGCGACGAAGGAGCGGAGTCGTTCCGAGGTCCACCAACCGCCCCGGCTCGTGCGGGCGGTCGGCACATTGACAGTAACCCGCGTTTCGTGGAAAAACTCTCGGCTCCCAGGCCAAACGTGCACAGGAATCGGACTGCTGCCGGGACGGCGCCTGGGCGCAGGCGATCGGGTTAGCGCCCCGGAGCCGGGCATCTGTGGGAGAGGAATCCGCATGGGATTGCTGGAAGGTCGCAAGGGTCTGGTTTTCGGCGTGGCGAACGATCGCAGCATCGCCTGCCATATCGCAAAGAGCTACCTCGCCGAGGGGGCGGCGTGCGGGTTTCCCTACTTACCCGGTGAGAAGAACGAACGCCGCGCCGCCAAGGCGCTGGAGGAAATCGGTGTTGCCAAGCCCTGGCTGATTCCGTGCGACGTGTCCAGGGATGAGGACCTGGACGCGGCGCTGGCGGCCACGCGCGAGCGCTTCGATTCCATCGACTTCGTGGTACACTCCCTGGCCTTCGCCGACCGCGCCTACCTGAAACCCGGCATGTTCGTGGAGACGCCGCGCGCCGCTTTCGCCCAGGCGCTGGATATTTCCGCCTTCTCCCTGGTGGCAATCGCCCGGCGATTCAAGACCATCATGCCGCGCGGGGGATCGATCCTGGCGATGACCTACTACGGCAGTGAGAAGGCGATCCCCGGCTACAACGTCATGGGCGTGGCCAAGGCGGCGCTGGAGGCCTGCATGCGCTATCTGGCGGCGGAGCTGGGCGAAAGCGGCATTCGCGTGAACACCATCAGCGCCGGTCCGCTGCGAACGCTGTCGTCCATGGCGGTGGGGGGCATCGACGAGATTTTCGACTGGGTGACGAGGAAGGCGCCGCTGCGCCGCAACATCGAAGCGGGCGAAGTGGGCAAGACCGCCGTGTATCTTGCCAGCGACCTCTCCTCGGGCGTCACCGGCGAGAACATCTTCGTGGACGCGGGGTACAGCGTGGTGGGGCTGTAGGGGCGGCGCTTGCGGCGCCGAATGAGCAGCGAACTGCGAATGCCGTTTGCGGTACGCAGCCGGCAAGGAGGGTCGGTCCTCGGAACCCACCATTCGACGCGGGGGGAGCAAAGCACTCACCCTACGTCGCTGCCGGCGAGCGGCTCACTTGGGTACGCCAGACGGCGCACCACTTTCCCGCCTCTCGTGTAAACACCCAGACGTCGAATCCGGTCTCGCGTTGCGGGCCGCTCGTTACGGTCCACTCCATGTCCCACTCGAAGACCGCAACCGCGGTATCGCCAATGACGTCCACGATCGGCTCGGATTCAGCGTAGCGCGTGATGTCCGCCGCCGCGGTGAAGTCAACGTAGCTTTGAACGCATCGTTCGCGGCCTTCACAGCGCAGCCCGGACCAGGGAATGGAAATCGTGCACCGGGGATGAAAGCAATCCGTCAGGTCCTGAAAGTGGCCGTGTTGCCAGGCAAGATTGAGTCTCTTGACCACCTGGCGAACCGCCGATTGGTCCTCGTCCGCGCCGTGCGCTCCCACCGTCGTACCTCCTCGAATCACAACCCGGACAGATCAGTCCCGCGCCGGTCTCCGTACGCGGGCAGACTCTCGATCCGCGATCAACGTACCCTGCTGAGCCCCGTGTGCGCGTTCCGCAGGCGCCGGTCTTCGGCGCTTTCCGCCTCCTTACCGTCGCGGCCCAGCATGGCGGACGCGAACGCACACACCTCGAGTTGGCAAGCTCGCTCTCGGAACGCCGCCGTGCCGATTACAAGCAGTGTAAGCAGCATGACGAGGGCGCCCCAGTAAGACACGGTGGGGATAGCCACGCCGGGGCCCGAAACGAGCGGCGCCGTGTTGTTCGGATTGGTCGCTCGCGCGACCCATTCGCCGTTGCCGGGCGCGCCGGCGATAACCTCGGCATCGGGCGAGCCGGCCGCGCTGGTATCCACGGCGGTGGAGCCGGAGCCTTCCTCAAATCGGTAGTAGCCCACCAACCCCGGCGAGGCAGCGGGTGTCACGCGGTTGTATGTGACTTGGAGCTCGGCGGGTGGGCGCGCGACGCTCCAGATGCGGAGTTCGTCGAAGTACCCGGCGAAGGACGGAAACTGGCCCACATCGGCGTCGTGTTTTTCCGCGCCGATGACGAGGTACGGGTTCCACGGCGTGACGGGATTGGCCACGCCGCCGTTGGGAAAGCTGATGTCGTCGTCGGAGAACAGGTTCACCGTAGCGAAATCCAGCGTGGTGTCGACGTAGATGGACTTGCGCCCCGTGGCCGTGTCCCGAACGCAGGCAACGTGATGCCACTGGCCGTCGAGGACGTTGACGCCGCCCTCGAGCGTGCTTTCGGGGTCGTCGCCGCCGTCACCGGAGCCGGTGCCGAAGCGGACCAAGCCGCCGGCCAGGCTGATGCCCCAGTCCCGGTTGCTGTCGCCCCAGATATCTCGGTCGACGACGATGTTTCCGTAGATCCAGCCGACGCCGGGAAGCTCGAGGTCGCCGCCGGCACTGGCGGTGCTGTTGTCGGCGAGATTGCCGCGGAGCCAGAACTCTACGGTAAAACTGCCGGCGCCAACGTCGCACGGAGCGCTGGCGTCCGGGCCCGGAGCGTTGTCGTCAATGAGGATGCGTGCTCGGTCCTGCTGGTTCACGCCGGTTCCGTAGAAACGCAGCGCGTGGTTGGAGACTTGCGCGCGGACCGCCGCAGGCAGCAATGGCGGCATGAGGCAGGCGATTGCGACCGCCACGCATCGTACCCGCTTCCCCACGCTCGCTCCTGTTCGCACTTACGGTACTCCGTCGGCCATAATCAGCGATCGATCGCCCTCGCAATCGTGGTACCCTGTGCCGGACCACGCGTCGACATCCGATGGATTCGCCCTACGATGGTTCTACACCCAACGGCCTGAGTTGCGCACAGCGATCGAATCACTGAGCAGCCAAAGAGCATTCGCACATCGCAAGGTACCGTGCAAGGTTGTCAAGATCCGGAAACAACGAGGCCCGAGTAATTCCCAGTCTTTCGAGCGATTCACGAATCTGTTCCCTATCCTCGGCGGATATCTCAAGCCGAGTAAGAAGTTCGCCTGGCATCGGCCCCCAAAGACTACCGTGAGGTTCATCGAGCGGACAGGTCGAGTCATGAATTGTGAATACCGACTGCTGCACGGTCACCCTTCGATCGGTTTCGTGTGGAACAACTGCCAGAACTACAGGTGCTCCCAAATCGTCGCCAAGAAACACGGGCTCTGTGAGCTTTCGAACGGGATCGGTACTGTCGTCGAGTACAAGCGCTCCCATGTAGGCGTCTGGAAACGTAGAGTTCATCAGTTTCACCATATGGCGGTTGAGCAATTCGGGACGAAGTGCCCACACCGAACCGTCGGTTCTCTCGAAATTGCTGGCGGCGTTCTCAACGGCAAAATAGGTGGCAACCAACGGAGAGAGCGTCCAATCAAGTAATCGGGTCGGAAGTCCGTAGTGTTGCATGAGCGTTAACCACCGGGAATGCGCACCCACCGGTGGGCAATCGGCGTACCGGGAAGCGGCGGCAACCATGAACCGCCAAGCCAAGCGGCGTTCTTTGAAAAGTGCTTCCCACTGCACCGTCGAGTTGAAGTCATCGGCAGGCGAATCACGAAAGACCTTGGGCCGAAGGCACGAATTCTGCATTGACTCTTGGCCACGAAACCAGACTGGGCCACTTCTGCTGCGTGAGATCGTCTCACAAGCGTCAATCAAGTCGCTGAGCGAATGAACCTGCCTCCGCCCCACACCCGCTTGCGCCATCCTACTAGACTCCTAATCTCAGCCGCTCGCGCAGATATTCCAGGCACCGGCTCTTGTCGATGCGGACCTGGCTGGCGTCGTCGCGGCTGCGGACGGTCACCGTGCCGTCCACCTTCGTCTGCCCGTCGATGGTGAAGCAAAACGGCGTTCCCGCCTCGTCCATGCGCGCGTAGCGTTTGCCGATGGACTGCTTGGCGTCGTACTGGCACGGATAGTGCTTCTTGATCTCGCGGAAAATGGGCTCGGCGATTTCCGGCAGGCCGTCCTTGGCCACCAGGGGAAACACCGCGGCCTTGATGGGCGCCAGGCGGGGATGGAACTTCATGAACTCCGGTGAGGCACGCGATTCGTCGAACGAGTACGCCTCGCAGAGCACGGCGAGCGTGAAGCGGTCGGCGCCGGCCGAGGGCTCGATGACATGCGGCACGTAGCGATCCGCCGGGGTCTTCTCCGCCGCACCGCCCGCTCCCTGCCGGTCGCGGCTCTGTTTGTCGTCGTCGACCACGGCGAAGGCGTTTTCATCGCCCTTGGCGTGCTTGCCGTGGGCCTTGAGGTCGAAATCGCCGCGATGGGCTACGCCTTCCAACTCCTGCGGTTCCTCGGAAAAGGGGAACAGATACTCGATATCCGTGGTGCCGCAACTGTAGTGCGCCAATTCCTCTTTGCCCTGCTCACGGGGGCGGAGCTTATCACTCTTGATGCCCAGTTGGGTGTACCAGTTGATGCGCACGTCGCGCCAATATTCATACCACATACGCGATTCACCGGGGTGGCAGAAGAACTCAATCTCCATCTGCTCGAACTCGCGGGAGCGGAAGGTGTAGTTACGAGGGTTGATTTCGTTGCGAAAGGCCTTGCCTACCTGCGCGATACCGAAGGGGATCTTCACACGGGTGGAGTCCATGACGTTGCGGAAATTGGCGAAGATACCCTGGGCCGTCTCGGGGCGGAGGTAGGCTTTAGAAGCAGCATCCTGGAGGGCGCCGACAAAAGTCTCGAACATCAAATTAAACGAACGAGGCGAGGTGAGCGCATCTGACTGACATGCCGGACAAATTCGCTTCCAATGTGACGGAAGGGCGCCGGCGGCGACATACTCTTCCGTGAATGTCTTCCCTGGCATACCGAGGTCCTTCTTCTGGCGGGCCGTAAGTGCCTGCATCGTCGCTTGGACCGCCTCCTCCCTGCTTTCGGCCTCCACTGCGACGAACACGACCACACTGTCTTGCGCGAGGCGAGCTACCCAGGCCTTGTCTGCGCGAAACCGCTTCTTGCATTCTGTGCAGTCCACCATCGGATCGCTGAACCCTCCCACATGCCCGGAGGCGACCCAGACGTTCGGATTCATGATAATCGAGCAATCCACGCCGACCATCTGAAACTCCCGCCCGCCGGGGCCGGGGGGCGGGTTGCGGACCATGTCCTCCCACCACACGTCCTTGATGTTCTTCTTGAGCTCGCAGCCTAAGGGCCCGTAGTCCCAGAAGCCGCCGATGCCGCCGTAGATCTCACTGCTGCCGAAGATGAAGCCGCGGCGGCGGCAGAGGGCCACGATCCGTTCCATGATTTCCGTTTGCGTAGGCATCACCGCTCCAGGAGCCGGGTTAGCCCCGTCAGGGGCGTCACATGCCTAGCCCACGGCGTAAGCCGTGGGGTAGGCCTCATACCAAACAAGCCCCGTCAGGGGCGATACACACCGAACGTGGGAAGTTACGCACCACCATGGCTATTGTGCCGCCCCTGCCGGGGCTGGGCGACGCACCACCGCGCCAACCCCACGGCTCACGCCATGGGCTACGATGGTACCGCCCGCTATCGCGGGCTGTGCGAGAACGCACCGGGCGTCCCCGCACGGGCGAGCGGCGAATAACTCTGCGCGAGCCTTCGCCGCTCTGCACTATCTTGCCCGCTCCCTTACGGTCGCGGCTCCAATTGCCCGCTCCATACTGTCGCGGTGCTCATCTCCCGTCGCGTCGTCGCTCTTCCCGCGTCCCTGTTCCCTCGTGCCTTCGTGCCTCTTGGCCTCCAATTCAGCATGGCGGCGCTGCGACTGGTCATGCCACAGTGCCCCTCCGTCGCCCCGTCGCTTGCCTTGCCCGCTTCCTTACGGTCGCGGCTCTGTTTCGGCGGGGCTGTGTTGGGCACATCAATTCAGTTCCGTCAATTCCCAAAACCCAAATCCGAATCCCCAATTCCTAATTCCCCATTCCCCATTCCCTATTCCCTACAAAATCCCCGCGCCGAACGGCAGCTCATCCTCACCACCCGAGGAGGCTGCCGGCGCCTCCTTGGGCGCTTCGGGGACCGGCTGACGCACGGGCTCGCGCGCCGGGCGCGGCTCCGCAGGTCGGTCGCGCCCCGGACCTCGGTCTGGTCCGTTGGCTCCAGCCGGCGCCGCGGCACGCTCCTGCCGCCGGCCGGCATCCGGGCGGCCCTCTGCTGAGCGCGGCTTGGACATGGGCGGCCGTTGGCCCGGTCGCCCCGCTTGCTCCTGCGGGCGCTGCCCGCGATTTCCCCCCGGGCCCGACTCGCGCGGGCGGTCGCCGGAAGGCTGCCTCCGTTGCGGCTGGTCCTGACGATTGCGCTCGGGGCCGCGCGAGGGCTGGGGGCGGCGTCCGGCCGGAGCCGGCCGCGGCCGCGACGCAGGCGCGTCGTCGACTTCCTTATATCCGCTCTTCAAGCCGGCAATCAGCGAATCATACTCGCTGTTTCCATAGTTGAGTTCCACGGTCTCCGCCTCGTCTACGGGCTCCGCGGCCACCGTTGGCTCGACGGGCTCCGCCACCTCGGCGACCTCCTCGTCCTGCGGCAGATAGTCAGGATCGCGGGATCGCCGCAGCTCCTGGCGGTAACCCTCGATCACGCGGTTTTGCAGCAGCTCACGGAAGGAAGGTGTGATGGGGTGGGCGATGTCGCGATGAATCCGCGAGCGGGCATCGGTCTCCACCGGCGGCGCTTCCGCCGGCATGCGCACGCCGCAGTCCTCGCAGAACCGCGCCCGAACCTGGTTGCGGTGGCCGCAGCCCCCACAAGGTACGGACCGTTTGCGCGAGGGCATGGCCACAAAGAGCCCGTTCGTTCCATCCACCACCTTGATGTCCCGCACCACGAACTGATCGTCGAAGGTGACAGTGCAATAAGCTTTGAGTCGGTCGGTCGAGTCGCTAACCAGCTTGACGCGTACGTCGGTGATTTCCATGTTGTTCTCCTTGCAAGTGAATAGGTCCGTGTTCCACGGGGGCGGCGACGACGGCCACGCGAGGTCGCGATGGCGCGCCGATAGCCGTGGCCGCCCCACCGTGGGGGAGACTTCCTTCCAGTGCCGACAGCATCCGCTCGACGTTCCCAGCGGTGTCTCGGGCGGCGCCTTCGTCGTCGAAGAGGCGGAAGAGGGTTGAGCCGGCCCCGCTAATGCGCATGGGGCCGAGCCCGTCGCGGTCCAGGGCGACTTGCACGTGGCCCACCCACGGGGCTACGCGGCGGACCGCGGGCTCCAAGTCGTTGAACAGCAGCGGCGTGATTTCGGCAACCGAGGTCGCGTGCTCGATGCCGGCTGCGGTGTCGTCCGGGAGATTCCGGCTGTCGGCGGGGCGGTAGGCCCGATAGACGTCGGCGGTCGCCACTCCCGGACCGGTGAACACCAGGAGTGACCAACCATGCCAGGCAAGCGTCACCGGCCGGACGATTTCTCCTCGGCCTGCCATTACCGCCGCGGGGAGCCCGAAAAACAGGGGGACGTCGGAGCCGATCTCGGCCCCGATGGCGGCGAGCTCTCGTACGCCAAGGTCCAGGCTCCAAAGGCGGTTGCACAGGCGAAGGGCGGCCGCCGCGTCACTGCTTCCGCCGCCAAGCCCGCCGCCCGTGGGCACGCGCTTTGTCAGAGCGACGCGCGCGCCGACGGGCCCGCCGGCGCGGGCCGCCAGAGCTGCCGCGGCCTTCCACGCCAGGTTCGCCTCGCCGCCGAGGGTCGGGTCGCTGCACCTCAGGGTGATCTGCGACTCGGCGACCGGTTCGGCCGTGAGCGAATCGCGCAAGTCGACACCCACTACCAGGGAGCGTAACTCGTGGTAGCCGTCGTCACGCTTGCCGGTCACGGCGAGCGTCAGATTGACTTTCGCGCAGGGGTGAGTCGTGAGAACAGCGGTTTTTTCGGTGCGATCCAACGCGAGACTACTCATGCTGCGCAAACGAGACGATCGCTTCGTGCCCGTCCCGGCCATTCATCGCCCCGGTTTTCAACCGCAGGCGAGCGCGGGTCGATGGGCGTCCCAGGCCGTCAGCGAGTCGCGGGCCCGCTGCCCGCGCCAGTGGTTCGATGATAAAGGGCCTGGGGCCAGCCCTGACCAGCCGGTCCGCGTCGCGCTCTTGCAGGTCGAGGAGTTCGCGGTGAGGCCGGTCAACGTTGACTGCTATGTTAGAGTCCGGGCAGCAAGTGTCAACCCGATGGAGGTTCGGGTCCGCGCCCGTCACCCGTCATCCGACTTCGCGGTGTTGGAAGGCGGCGACCGCCAGGGCGACGACGGCGGTGGTGAAAAGCGCTGCATACGCCGTGGCGTATCCCACGTACTGAAGGGGAACGGTGGTCTTCTCTGTGCCCGCCATAAGGCCGTCGATGACCCAGAACGGGCCGAGGTTCGGGACCACGTGGTAGGCGAGGTTCGCCAGGGTCGAGGTTCCTGCGTATTGCCCGAAGACATAGTCGGAAACTACGCCCAGGCCGAGGATGGCCGTGCAGATGAGCAGGGTCATCATCTGTCCGAACCGGGTTGACACCGCCAGCGCGATGGCGGCCATGATCACCACCGCCAGCAGCACCAGGTAGGCGGCGATGAGCACCTGCCCGCCGACGAACTTGCTGGCGAAGGGTATGACGTTCCATTCGGCGTCGAACTTCCCCACCAGAATCACGGCCAGGGTCAGCAGCGGCGTAACCACGGCGAGCGCGGTCGTCGAGAAGTACCAGCCATAGAAGTAGTTTCCGAAGGCGGCAACCAGGACGGAAACCGCCAGACTCGTGAGGCCGAACACCAACACCGGCCCGTCCCAGGGGTCGGTGGTATAGTCCATCACCCCGTGCCGTTGGCAGAGGACGAACACCAGGCTGCTCAGGTAGAACGCCAGGATCAGCGCGGTCGTCAGACCGGCAAATTTGGCCACGATGAAGAGCGGTCGCCCCACCGGCTTGGAGATGACGGTGAGGACGGTTTTGTTCTCGATCTCGCGGCTCACGATGCTGGCAGCGCTGAAGGCGGCCAAGAACAATCCGCTCAGCAGGAGCGTATTGAGTCCCAGGTCCAGCAGGAGTTTGTCGTCGTCGTCAAGGGTGAAGGCGGCCAGGGAGACGTTGAACACCAGCAGCAGCGCCGTGGCCAGGAGAATGACGCCGTAAATGGGCTGGCGGATGGTTTCCACGAAGGCGTTGGCGGCCACGGTGTACAGTCGCGTGAGCATAGGCAGGGCATCAAAACGGGCTGGCGTGGCTCGCGGTTGGCATGGTCACCCGCTTATACTAACCTTCGCCTGCGTCCGGACAAGCCGTACGTTGAGCGTCAACCGGCCCGTCGGTGGTACGTCGCCTCGAATCGACCGGTTCGCCGGCTGATCCCGGCCGGTGCCTGAAGTCCAGCGCGGGACCGCGGACACGGATAGCACCAACATGACCGAACCACGCTCATCCGACGATCGCCGGGCACAACATGTGGCCGCTTTCGGCTTCGTGCTGCAACTTGCCTGTTACGCCGCGCTGCTCGGCGTGTCGCTGTGGGCGGAGTCGGATGCGGTGGCCGCCGTGTCGCGCTTCATGATCATCGGGCTTCCCGTCTGGCTCATCCTCTTCCTGGTATTCAAGCAGATGCGGCGCGTGAGTGCTGAATCGCTGGAGACGGCGGAGCTCAAGCGCGCGCGGGCCGCGGGAGGGGGGACCGGAATCTTCGAATTCGACGCCGAGGCGCTGCTCATCGAACAGAGCCGGTTGCAGTGGATGGTGCGCTGGCTGCTGCCCCTGGTCACGGTCATCCTCGCCGTCGTGCTGCTGGGGGGGCATTTCGTCGGCTGGGGGTGGACGCTGGAGAACGCCTTCGCCTCGGTTGCCGACGGCGGCGTGCACCGTACGCAGCAGCCCACTCTGATGATGTGGTTCGTGGTGTTCGCCGGCTTCCTCTGTTTCCTCTACGCCCGCTATTCGCTGGCCCTGGCCCGCATGCCCGAGTGGCGGCTGCTGCGCGCGGGGGCGATCTGCATGGCGGGAAACGCGGTGGCCTGCCTGGCTCTGGCGATCGCGCTGATGGCGGGCACCACCCTCGCCTGGGCCGAACCGCTGGTGGCGTACCTGGTGCGTGTGCTGCTGCTGGTACTGGGCGTTGAGTTCACCGCCAACTTCGTGCTCGATTTCTACCGTCCGCGGGCGCCGGGCGTGGTGCCGCGCCCCTCGTTCGAGAGCCGGTTCCTGGGGCTCATCGGAGAGCCCGGCGGCATCGCGCGTTCGCTGGCCGAGGCGATCAACTACCAGTTCGGATTCGAGGTCAGCTCAACCTGGTTCTATCAGCTCCTGCAACGCTGGCTCTTCCCACTCATGGTAGCTACCTGCGTGGTGGTGCTGTTGCTGACCAGCGTGGTGATTGTCGACGCCGATGAGGACGTGGTGGTGGAGCGTTTCGGCCGGCAGGTGGGCGGCGAGCAGGGAGTGCTGGCTCCGGGGCTGCACATGAAGCTCCCCTTCCCCGTCGACGTGGTGCACCGGGCTCCGGTACGCCGCGTGCGCGAGCTGGTGGTCGGCGAGGCAACCAAGGAAGACGACCATGACGTGCGCCAGGCGGTGGTATGGACCGAGTCTCACGACTTCGTGCCCGAGCTTATGCTCCTGGTTGCTTCCCCGGCGCTGGTGCCCACGGTGCCCGAACCCGGCACCGGATCGGGCGAGGCGCGGCCGGCGAGCGAGAGCGTCGCCGTCAGTCTGCTGATGGTCTCGGTGCCCATCGAGTTCCGCATCAAGGACATCCGCCGCTACCTCTACGGTTACGACGACCCGGTGAAACTGCTGGAGTGCATTGCCTACCAGCATCTGTGCGACTACGCCGCGAGCGTCGACATCGACCAACTGATGGGGCCGGGCCGGGAGGCGTTCAACGCCGGGTTGCGGGAACTGATCCAGCGCCGGCTGGACGAACTGGGCACCGGAATCGAGGTCGCCTTCGCGGGCATCCGTGGAGCGCATCCACCCGCGGAGAAAGAGGTCGCGAGCACGTTTCAGGCGGTGATCTCCGCGAAGACGCGCATGGCCGCGGTCATCAATGCTGCGCACGGCGAGGCGCAGAAACGCCTTACCGCGGTGGCCGGCACCGAGGCCCGCGCCCTGCAGCTCGACGAGGCCATCCGTGAGCGCGATCGCCTCCGCGCCGAGTCCCCGGCGCGCGCCGAGGAACTGGCCGCGGCGCAAATCCGGGTGGATGAACTTCTGTTGGGCAGTCCGGGCAAGGGGATCACGCCCCTGAGCGGTAACGCCGCGGCGGAGATCGCCGCCGCGCGGTCGAGGGCCGTGCAGTTGATCGCCGACGCCGCTTCGAAGGTGCGGGTCTTCAGCACCGACCTGGCGGCGTACACGGCGGCCCCGGCGCTGTACCAGCAGCGGAAAATCCTCGAGGTGTACGCCGGTCTGGAAGGCGTTCGCAAGTATCTGATCATCGGCGACCCGCGGAGTGTGATCGTGGAGTACAACACCGCCGAGGAGGGCGGTCTGGACCAGGTGCTCTCCGAGGGAGTGTCGAAGAAGAAGTAGCCGGTCGCCGGCGTCCGCGGCGTAAAACAGCGCCGCGGCGGCGCCGAACCGGAGGAGTTTC
The DNA here is from genome assembly GCA_016208685.1 of Planctomycetota bacterium. Classification (GTDB taxonomy): domain Bacteria; phylum Planctomycetota; class Phycisphaerae; order UBA1845; family UBA1845; genus JACQXM01. The sequence continues at coordinate 40,752 of JACQXM010000051.1, forward strand.
GGGATGAACAAGAATCTCGGCACCGTGGCTGCCGCGGCTTTCCTCGCCGTGGTGCTGGCGCTGTACATGTGCACCTTCCAGGTCCGTTTCACCGAGGTAGCGATCAAGAAGACCTGGGGCCATCCGGACAAGGACGCCATCACCGAGCCCGGGCTGTACTTCAAGTGGCCGGCGCCCATCCAGAGCGTGGTGGTGTACGACAAGCGCACCCGCATTCTCGAGGATCGCACCGAGGAAACGCGCACCGTCGACGGCAAGAACCTGCTGCTCACCACCTTCACCCTGTGGCGCATCGCCGACCCCTCGCGCTTCCACACCAACTTTCCCGCAGGCGTGGAGGAGGGCGAGAAGAAGTTACGCACCACGATTGTGACGCAGAAGCACGCCGTGGTGGGCAAACGCGAGTTCGGCGAGTTCGTCTCCACCAACCCCGAGGAGCGCAAGCTGCGCGAAATCGAGGCGGAGATGCAGGAGGCGGTGACCAGGGCGGCCCGGGAACAATACGGAGTGGAGGTGGTGGGGTTCGGGATCAAGAAGCTGGGGCTGCCGCAGTCGGTGACCACGGCCATCTTCGAGAGCATGAAGTCGCACGAACAGGCCAAGGCGGCGCGCTACACCGCGGAAGGCGAGGCCCGGGCGGCGGACATCCTGGCGGGGGCCAAGGCCGCCGAGGATCGCATCATGGCCGCGGCGCGGCAGAAGGCGGCGGAACTCGAGGCGGAGGCGCAGCGGGTGGTCAGCGAATACTACAGGGAATTCGACCGCCACCCGGAGCTGCGCATCTTCCTCGACAAGCTCCGCACCGTGGCCGAGGCCCTGCGACAGCGCACCACCCTCATCCTTGATACCACCCAGGCGCCGTGGGACGTGTTCGACGAGGGGGCGCGGAGGCAGGTAGTGGAACCTACGGACGTTGCGGCTCCGCGCGCCGGCGCTGCGCCGGGAAAGACGGATTAGACCTCCATGCACTGGCACCACGACGAACACGATCATTCGCACGCACCGGACGAGCCTCACGCTCCTGGTGCGCCGGAGCATGGGGAGGAGCCGTTGGACGCGGCGAATCAGTCGCTGGCGGACGCGCTCCGCGCCAGCTTCCGCATCCTCAAGGGGATCATGATGATCCTCGTGGTGCTGTACCTGTTTTCCAACGTCCGCAGCGTGGATTCCAGCGAGCAGGCGCTGGTGGTGCGGCTCGGGAGCCTGCGTCCCGGCGTGCACGAGGCCGGCCTGACCTGGGCCCTTCCTTTCCCCATCGACGAAATCGTTCCCCTGCCCACGCGGAAAAGCAACGATCTGATGATCGACGCCCACACCTTCCATCGCGAGCAGAATGAGTTCGGCAAGTCGCTTGCCTTCATCTCCCGGAGCGAGACCGAGGGGCTCAACCCCACCCTGGATGGCGCGCTGCTCACCGCGGACGCGGGGCTGGTGCACCTGCAATGGAAAGTCACGTATAAGATCGACGACGTTCGCAGCTATGTGTCCCACATCCTGGGGAAGAAGGTAGAGGCCGCCGAGAAGCTCCTCCGCACCATGGTGGAGAACGTGGGCATCAAGGTGGCGAGCGAGCTGACCGCCGAGGAGATCATCCGCACTCGCGTCGACCACGTGCAGACGGAGATGAAACGCCGACTTAACGAACGCCTCACCGAGCTGCAAAGCGGCATTGCCGTCACCCTGGTGGAAATCCATGAGCCCACGCCGCCGCTCCAGATTCGCGAGGCCTTCGACGACACGCAGCGGGCGGAGAACGCCAAGCAGGCAAGAATCCGCGAGGCGGAGCAGAAGCGGACCAAGTCGCTGAACGAGGCCGCCGGGGCGGCGCACCAGCGGCTGGTCAAGGTGCTGGACGAGCTGGAACGCCGCACCCGCGACGGAAGCGCGGACGCGGAACTCCTCGCGGAACGCGACCGGCTCCTGGAGCACGAGGTGGAGGGCAAGGCGGGGCAGCTCATCAAGGACGCCGGCGCCTACCTCTCGGTGGCGGTGGGCAACATGCAGAGCGACGTGGAGCTCTATCGCACGCTGCTGCCCGAGTACGAACGCAATCCGCACGTGCTCCTTACGCGGCTCTGGGAGCAGACCAAACAGGAGATCTTCCAGGCCCCGGGGGTCATCAAGTTCTATCGCCCGCCGGGCAGCCAGATTCGCCTGCATATCCCCCTGGATCCGGAGCAGAAGCGCCACGACGAAGCGCTGCGCCTCCAGGGACAGACCTTCGACGTCAAGCGGCTGCGCCCCACACGGTTGGTTCCCCTGGGACCGGAGGCGGAGGAGTGACCAGCGACAGCGTGCAGCCGGTGGTCCAGACGGCGGGCCTCTGCAAGACGTTCAAGGATTTCTGGCGCCGCCCCCGCGTTGAGGCGGTCAAGGACCTGAACCTGGAGATCCGCCCCGGTGAGGTCTTCGGCCTGCTGGGGCCAAACGGCTCCGGCAAAACCACGACCATCAAGATGCTGCTGGGGCTGCTCTACCCCACGCGCGGGCGGATCTCGCTGTTCGGCCGGCCCCCGACCGACGTGGGCGTCAAGGCGCGCATCGGGTTCCTGCCCGAGGAGTCGTATCTCTACCGCTTCCTGGTGGCGGGCGAGACGCTCGAGTATTACGGCCGGCTCTTCCGCCTGCCTCAGCGCATCCGCACCGACCGTAGCGAATGCCTGCTGGATATGGTGGGGCTGCGGCACGAGGCACGGCGACCCATCGGCGAGTACAGCAAGGGCATGGCGCGGCGCATCGGGCTGGCGCAGGCGCTGATCAACGATCCCGAATTCCTCATCCTCGACGAACCGACGTCGGGGTTGGACCCCATCGGCGCCCGGCAGATCAAGGACGTCATTAAGGAGCTGGGGCGGAAGGGCAAGACCATCTTGCTCTCCAGCCACGTGCTCTCCGACGTCGAAGACGTGTGCGATCGCGTGACCATCCTCTACGGCGGCCAGCAGCGGGCGGCCGGCGACATCGGCGAACTGCTCTGCAAGCGCGACGTCACGCAGATCACCACGCCGCCGCTGGCGGAGGCGACCATCGAGCGCCTGCGCGACCTCCTGCTCCGCCTGGAGCAAAAGGACATCCTGGGCGTGTCGCACCCCCGCGCCAAGCTCGAGGAGTTCTTTCTGCGCATCGTCGAGGAGGCCCAGGCGGCCAACGTCAAAACCTCCGGCGCCCGCGGCGCCGGAGCGATGCCGGACTTCCTCAAGGCGCCGACGGCGCGGGATGTGGTGGACACCCTCGTCAGCGCCGCGACGCGTCGCATCGAGCCGACGGTTCCGGTGCCCATGGACGAATCGGCGCTGGCGCCCAGTCCGGCGCAGCAGGTGCTCGCGGAGCTGCTGGGAGAGAGGCGGGGCGCGGGCGGGGCGTTACCTGCCGCGGCGCCGGCTCCGGCGCCTCCCGGAGGACCCGCGGCCGCAACGGGGCCGGAGCATCCCCGGCCGCCCGTGCAGGCGGACGAAGCGGTGATTCAATCGCTCGTGAACCGCGCCGGCGGGGACACGCAACGCCCGCCGGAATAGTGCATGTCTGCCCGCCATCGCGGGTGGATTAGAGGGACGAACCGTGGGTCAGGTCTGGTCCGTAGCCCGACAGATGATCGCCGAGGGGATCCGCATGAAGATCGCCGTGGTCTTCCTCGTGCTCCTGGGGACCGTTGTGCTCGGCCTGCCCTTTTCCGTCAGCGGAGATCGCTCCCTGACCGGGCGGGTGCAGACCTTCATGTCCTACGCGCTGATCACCACCGGCGCGCTGCTCAGCCTGCTGACCATCTTCATGGCCCGATCGCTCTCCGACGAGTTCGTGAATCGCCAGATCTTCCTGGTGCTCACCAAGCCTATCCCCAAATGGCGGTTCGTCCTGGGCAAATGGCTGGGAATGACGGTGTTGAACGCGGTGTTCCTGGGATTCGCCGGGGCGGCCATCTACGGCATGGTGCATTACATCAAGCGCGCCTATCCCCCGCTGGACGAGGAGTTCGACCGCAAGGAGCTGGAAAACGAGGTGCTGGTGGCGCGGCACGCCACGCCCGCCACCCTGCCCGACTTCAGCAGGCCGGCCCTGGCGGAGTTCACCCGCAACATGGAGGAAGGGCGGTACGCCGACGCGCCGGACTTCGACCCGGCGAAGGAAAAGCAGCGCCTCATGACCAAGTACGAGGCGCGATGGCGGGTGATCGGACCACTGGACCGCCGGGTGTTCGAGTTCGAGAACATTCTCTGCGATCGCTCCGCCAGCAAGCAGGTGCAGGTGCGCTACAAGGCGGAGGTGGCGCAATACCCCACGGACGAGATCTTCCGCTCTTACTGGCAGTTCGGGAACCCGCTCAAGGGCGCCGTGGATTACGAGGCGGCCATGCGGCACGTCGTGGGCCGGTTCCACACCATCCGCGTGCCCGCCGACTGCGTGGCCCCCGACCACACCCTCACCGCCGTGCTGCACAACCGCAATCCCTACCCCGGCGAACCGCAGTTCAACAACGTGCTCGAGATCCGTGCCTCGGACGGCATCGAGGTGCTGTTCGTAGTGGGCACGTTCGGCTGGAACCTGGTGCGGTTGCTGCTCATCATGTTGTGCAAGCTGATGTTCCTCGCCGCCGTGTCGGTGCTGGCGGCGACGGTATTCTCCTTCCCCGTGGCCTGCCTCACGTCGCTCACCGTCTACATCCTGGCGATCTCCAAGGCGTTCCTCTCGGAGGCCTTGGACTTCGTAACCAGCGACCGGGGGTCGGCGTTCGCATCCTTCAGTGAGTTTCTGGCCCGAGCCATCGCGTTTGCCTACGAGGCCATCCACTGGGTGGTGCCGAACTTCGGGCGCTACGATGCCGTCGAGACCCTGGTGAACGGACGTAACGTCAGCCTGATGTGGATTCTCCAGGCGTTCAGCGAACTGGTGCTGCTCAAGACGGTGCTGGTACTGGGGCTGGCCATGCTACTGTTCTATCGCCGCGAGCCGGCGGAGATCTCCTTCTGATGTCGCAGTTTCTCCGCTACTCCCTGCCCGAGCACCTGCGAGCGCGGCGGTCGGCGCAGCGCCGCGAAGTGGGCGTGCAGGTCGCCGCCGTGGTGACGGCGCTGCTTTGCCTGGCGGGGGCGGGAATGCTGCTGGCCCCCATGAACGCCGTGCGCCGCGAACGGCAACTGGTGGTCGACCCCGACACCATCAAGGGCCTGCCGCCCGGCATGTCCCTGCTCGGGAAGCTGGGGACCTTCCGCGCCCTGGCCATCGACTGGGCCTCCATCCGCGCCGAGCGCCTCAAGCAGGAGGGCAAGACCTACGAGGCCTATGAGCTGCACAAGACCATCTGCAAGCTGGCGCCGCGCTTTCCGCGGGTGTGGGCCACGGCGGCCTGGAACATGGCCTACAACATCTCCGTCAACCAGTACACGCCGGAAGCACGCTGGCAATGGGTGCGCAACGGCATCGCCCTGCTTCGCGACGAGGGCATCCCGTACAACCCGCGCTCCATCACGCTGTACCGCGAACTGCAATGGATCTTCTGGCACAAAATCGGCGATTTCCTCGATGACGAACACCTGAACTACAAGCGGGCCCTGGCCGTAGAAATGGAACGGGTGCTCGGCCCGCCGCCCGTGACCCTGTCCGACGCCGAGTACTTCGACTGGTTTCGCAAGATCGTCGACGCCCCGCGCGACGTGACGGCGCTGATCGAGGGCGATGCCGAAGTCTCCCGGCTGGTGTCACGGCTCATCGACCTGAAGCTCGGGCCGGACGATTCGCTCCTGGAATTCGTCGCCCGGCACCTACGGCCGGAGCTCGACGCGGGAACCCTGGTCAAGGACCAGCAGCAGGCCGACCCCCTGCCGGCGCAACGGCTGGCGGTGCTTAAGGACCCTGCCTATGCCGAGGCGCTGGATCGGCTGCTGGCGGCCTTGCGCTCGCGGGTGCTGCGCGAACGTTACAAGATGAACCTGGAGTGGATGCTCGACCTTATGGTCAACCAGTACGGCCCGCTGGACTGGCGCAACGCCTTCGCGCATTCCCTCTACTGGTCAAGCTGGGGCAACAAGGCCAACGAGGGTTACGAGTACACGGACCGCGCCGATGAAGTGAACACGGCGCGGAACATGTTCTTCGCTCTCCATAGCCTCATTGTTCGTGGACGCATGGTGCTCCTGCCCGACTTCGACGACCCCTTCGCCTCCTACATCGACTTCACCAGCGACCTGCGGTTTATTCCCTACCTCTTCAACACCTACCTGCGGATCGGAAAGGAGCAGTTCGGCGGCAGCCCGGACTTTGTGGAGGGCACGCCCGGTAAGAACTACATGACCGGTCTGGTCACCAACATGGAGAACTGGATTCAGATGCTGTTCCTGGAGGGGGGAGAGGAGAACGCGGCGCAGGCGGAGAACTTCTACGCCTGGCTGCGGGAATACAACCGCCACCCGGACGGCACCGTGCAATCACGCTACCAGAAGACGCTGGAACAGTTCGTCATGGACGACATCCTGGCGCAGCTCGATACCTACCGCGCCGTCAACGGGCTGATCCGCGCCCAGGTGGTTCGCGGCCTCAAGCACCTGCAACTGGGCCAGAAAGCGGCGTGCCTGGCGGCCTTTGAGCGCGCCCGCCTGGCCTACGAATACTGGATGCACGACTCGCGCGTCGATCCCAACGATCGTCGGAAGATGCAGCCCTTCGTGGTCATCGTGCGCGACGAGATCGTGGAGTTTCTCCGCGCTGCGTACATCGCCCCGCTCTTCAAGGTCCGCCTCTGGCGGGAGCTGCCCCTGGAACAGCGGCAGATGTCCTACGACCTGCTCACCGCGTACTTTCACGAACTCTGCGCCGCCCAGCAGCCGCCGTGGTCCGTGGAGCTGGCGTTCGACGAGCCGCCGGGCATGGAGGAGGCCCGCAAACGCGACCTCGAGCTTCGCGGGGCCCCGCGCCAGGAGGGCGTCGACCCCGGAGAGAAGTTCAAACCGTAACCCAGTGCCCATCCGCCGGGCGGCCCGCCGGCGCCCAGCCGTTACTCCGCCGGCTTCGCTTCGGCGCGGGCGGAGCGGCGTTCGGACGGCGACCCCGGCGTGCGAGGACGCAACAGCGTGCCTCCCGCCCACGCGCGAAGCGCCTCTACCTCGGCGGTGTCCTCGCCGTTGCCGCCGGTGACGCGTCGGATCTGAAACTCCAGGTTCCCCGCGATGTGCCGATCGTAGTAGTTCAGGTCCCACAGACCCACCGTGCCGTCGTTGCTGGCGGTTACCAGTTGCCGGCCGTCGGGATGGAACGAAAGCGTGAACACAATGCCGTGATGACCCAGGAGCGTTGCCAGGCAGCGGCCGGTCGTGGTGTCCCACAGCTTGATCTCGTTCCCTCGCCCCGCCGACGCCAGCAGGCGGCCCTCGGGATGAAACGCCACGGAGAACAAGTGTTGTCGGTGTGCTTCCCATTGGGATAGGCAGTCGCCGCTCGCCACGTCCCACAGCCGAATCGTGCGGTCGTCCCCGCCGGAGGCGAGTCGCCGTCCGTCGGGCGAGAAGCTCACGGTACGGATGCCGCTGGGGTGGCCGAGCCATTGCCTGCGCACCACGCCGCTGGGGACTTCGCAGAGCACGATGTTGCCGTCCATGGCCGCCGACGCCAGGAGTGTGTCGTCGGGGCTGAACGCCACGGCTGGTACGCGGTTGCGGTGTTCGCGTTGAACGAGGACGCAGGCGCCGGTGGCGGCGTCCCACAGCCGAACGGTGTGGTCCTCGCTGCCCGACGCCACCCATCGCCCGTCGGAACTGATCGCCACCGTGCTGACCGACGCCTCGTGGCCGGTGAAGCTCCGCAGATAACTTCCGGTCTCGGCGTCCCACAGGCGGACCTCCGCGGCGTAGTCCGCCGAGACCAGTCGCCGCCCGTCGCGGGAAAAGGCCAGCGATGCGACCTGCCCACTATGGCCAGTCAGGGTCCGTGGCACTTCCCCCGACGCCTTGTCCAGCAGCGACACGCACCACCCGCTGTGCGGCTCCTGCTCGCCACACCCGGCGACGGCGATCGTCCTTCCATCGCGGCTCAGGGCGGCGCAAAGCGGGCCCGGCCGTACGTGGGCGACGGGCCGCATGGCCTGGTAGGGCCGCGTCTCCCACAACTTGATAAAGCCGACCCGATCCGAGGCCACCACATAGTTGCCGTCCGGGCTGAGCACCGGCCGGTACAACCACTTGGCCGCGGCGACGTAGGTCACAAGCACCTCGCGCGTCCGAACGTCCACCAGCCGCAGCGCGCTGTCGAAGCCCGTGGAGGCGAGCATGGGCTCTTCGTCGTGAAAGCGCAGGGCGTTGACCCACCCGTCGTGGGAGTAGGACCACTTCTCCCGCGAGGCGACGTCCAGCACGTGCGTGTGGTTCTCGGCTCCCGCGGCGGCGTATTCGCCGCGCGCGGAGAGGGCCACGGATTTGACGGGGCCCTCCGGAATGCGGAGCGCGGCGATCGGCTCGCCGCCGGCCAGCGGACGCACCTCCAGCGGCCCATTCTCGCCCGAGGTGGCCAGCCAGCAATCGTCGCTGCTGACCGCCGCCCGGATGGTGTCCGAGGGAGCCAGGGGGGCGATGGTCCGCGAGGATCGGCCGGCGACGTCGTAGATCTGCACGGTTCCGCCTTGCTCCGAAGCGGAGACGATGGTCTGTTCGTCGCGCGACACATGAAGAAGCGATAGGGGGTTCGGCATCGTGGGGTGCGATTCGAGAAGCGCCCCCGTCGTCGAATCGCGGAACTCCACGGTGCCGTCGGGCATGCCCAGGACCAGTCGCCCGGTGCGCCGCCCGAAGGCAACGGATTTCACCGCCGCTCCCAGCGGCCCGATGCTGCGGAGTCGCTCGCCGGCCAGGGTGTAGAAGTTGACGAGTCCGTCGCTTCCCACGGTGACGATCTGTTTTCCGTCGGGCGTGAAGGTCACGTCGGCCACGTCCTTGAGGTCCAGGGCCCAGGTGGTGACGCAGGGTTCGCGGCTGTAGAGCTCCCACAGCGCCCAGTGCACGGGCGAGGCAGAGAGCGACGAAAGCTGATCGGCGGCTTCGCCGGCGTCCGAGGGCGATTGCAACAGGAAGGACTTCCAGAGCATCGACTCGCCGGTGGGCAGGTCGCCCGCGGCGCCGGCGCTCCGCGCGCTTTCGATGGTCAGCGTGTGCACGCTGCGCTCGAGGTCGGCGGCATATTGGTTGGCGCGATCGCGCTCGCGGGCGATGCGATTGGCGAGCACGGCCATCGCGACTCCGAAGACGGCGACCAGGGTCACAAAGGCGATCGCCACCGCGGCGGCCGTGCGGTGCCGTCGCACCGTCTTGCGGAACACGTACCAGGTGCTGTCGCGCTTGGCGTCGATGGGCGCCCCGGTGAGGTAGCGTTCCACGTCGGCGCGCAGCGCCTCGACGGTCTGGTAGCGCCGCTCGCGGTCCTTAGCGAGGGCCTTCTGAAGGATGGTGTCCAATTCGTCATCGATGCGGTGGTTGAAGAACGAGGCGTGCTGCGGACTTACCTCTGCGATATGCCGCACCACGTCGGAGATCGAGCCGCTCACCGGGTAAGGCAGGGCACCGGTGAGCATCTCGTACAGAATGACCCCCAGGGCATACACGTCGGTGCGGGTGTCCACCATGTCGGGGTTGCCTCGCACCTGCTCCGGAGCCGCATAGGCGAAGGTGCCCATGAACTCGCCGGTTTGGGTCGCCAGGAGCTCGCCCATCACCGGCTCGCGTCCCAGGGCCCGCGCCAGGCCGAAATCGAGCACGTGCGGCACGCCTTGCGCGTCCACCAGGATGTTCCCCGGCTTGATGTCGCGGTGGATGATGCCGTGCTGGTGCGCGAACTCTACCGCCTCGCAAATCTTCATGAACAGCCGCAAAACATGTTTGATCGACACCACGCCCGCACCGGTGATGGACCCCGGCGGCGGCGAGAGGTACTGATCGAGCGGCATTCCGTGGATGTACTCCATGGCGAAGAAGTGGCCGCCGTCGGCGGTGATGCCGCTGTCGTAGAGGGTTACGATGTACGGATGCCGCAGGCTGGCGATGAGCTCCACCTCGCGCTCAAAACGCCGGCGCTGTTTGGTGGAGGCCAGGGGACCGCCGAGCAGCATCTTCAGGGCCACGGGGCGCTTGGTAGCCTTCTGAATCGCCTTGTAGACGATCCCCTGCCCGCCGCGACGGATCTCGGAGACGATTTCATATCCCCCCACCTCGGCGATCGCCGCGACCGCCAGTGGCACGGCGGCGGGGCGCGGGGCGTCCCTGGCGATGGTGAACCCGCGCAACAGGGCGTTGTTGGCGCGCAACTCGTCCGCGGCACGTTTGCAGGCAGCGCAAGATTCGACGTGGGCGCGCAGGCGATCATCGGCGCAGCGACCGGCCGCTAGCAACTCCAGCTCCTCCAGGCTTGCGCATGATCGTGAATCGTCCTGGGACATGTGGCTCACCCGTCGTCGAAGATCTCTTCCAGCCGGGCCAGCGTCTCGCGGAGGCGCTCGGCCACGCGGTTCTTGGCCATGTACACGTCGTGGGGCGTTAGGCCCAGGTCGCGCGCCACCTCCTCGGCCGGTCGCTCGTGAAGCACGTAGAGCTCGAACGCCCGGATGGTCCGTTCCGTCAGTCGTGTCTGGTCGCGCAGCTCGCCGATCGCCTGCCAAAGCAGCGTGCGGCGCCGCTCGGCGTCCCAGATGGCGTTGAGTTGCTCGGCGCTGGCGAGATCGACCATCGCCGACTCCCCCCGGTGTTGCCGGCGATAAGCCTGCGAGCGCTTCAGGTCCGCCACGCGATAACGGACGATGCCAATGATCCAGGACCGCAACCGACCACGTTCGCGGTCGTACTTACCGGCGCGGTAGTCGGTGATGAAGCGCGTGAGCGTTTCCTGGGCGACGTCGGCGGCGTCGGCCTCGTTGAGCCCCAGCTTCCGTGCGAAGGCCACAATCATGGGGCGGTAGCGCGCATCGAATTCCTGCCACACATGGTGATTGGCGGGATCGAACAGCCCAGCGAGCAGAACCGAGGTTGTCGTGGTCCTCGACGCTTCGATTATCGGACCCCTCCGTGCATTTCAGGGTTGCGGACCGGCGAGAAATCGCGGCGGTCGTAGCCCCAGCTTCCCTAGCAGGGTATCTCGCGGCCGGGCAAAGATCAAAAAAAGCCGGCGGGATCGGTGAGATTCTACCCCACGTCCGCGGAGTATCGATGGGTACTCTCGCTGTCGTCCGAGAGCACGGGACTGCTGTTGCGTGTTGGTCAGCTCTGACCGCTTTAGTCCAGCGAAAGCGGAAGGCAAAGGTCGGGGCGTCTTTCATGGTCGGCGCGTCAGCGAGCGCGCGTGGAGGTCTATCGATGCCATCGGTTTTCGGACGCAGCATTAGCAGAGTCTCGTGTTGTTGCGGCGTGTGGGTGATCGGGTTGGTGGGGGCGCTGTGGACGCCGCTCGCGTCCGCGCAGCAATGCTCCCCCACGCCCGACGGCCGGGATTGCGTCGGGCCGTGTTCCCTTCCCGGCGAAGCTTGCGAACCCCGGGAGATCATGACCGACGCCCAGGGGCACTTCCTGGCCGTCACCTGTTGTGATTGCGTACAGGGCGGGTGCCACATCGACTACGACCCCGCGTCACAGCAGTTGTTCTGCGTGAGTGCCACGCCTTGTCCCAACGCCACCGAGCAATGCCAACTGGTCGGCAAGGGCAACCTGGACGGCACCATCACGTATTCGTGCGACTGCATCGACTCCGCCACGCCGCCTCCCTGCGAGTGGACGGTCGAAACCAACCAGACCTGCGCCCCGGGTCAGGTTCTCCAGCATTGCAGCGGTCCCTGCCCGCCGGGAACTCAGCCGGCGTGCCTGCCGCAAAGCGTCACCGTGCCGCCTCCACCGCAACCCGGCCCGCCGCCGGTGGTGTGCGATTGCGTCGAGCCGGGCACCGATCCGTGCCGTATCGTCGTGGACTCGTTAGGCCCGCACTGTATCGGGGTCTGTCCCGTGGGCTCCGGGCCGTGCGCGAGAGTCGACACACCCAACCCCGACGGTTCGACCACCTACTCATGTAGTTGCAACCCGCAGCCGGGCGTTTGCGAGCCGGACCCCACAGGTACGGCCTGCACCTCGCAATGCCAGAACCCCAACCAGGTGTGCAATCCGAAGGAGATCCTGGCCGATCCGCTGGGTAATTTCATCGGGATCACGTGCTGTGAATGCGAGGACCTGGACCTAAACGGCACGCCCACGTGCCATCTCGACTACAACCAGCAGACGGGGCAGATTTCGTGCGTTGATCCCTGCCCCGATCCCAACAAGCTCTGCACCCGCGTGGGCAAGGGTAACCTTGACGGCACTATTACCTACACCTGCGAATGCCTCGGCGCTCAGGACCCCGCGAAGTGCGATTTCATCTCCGAGTGCAACCCCTGCACCGGCGGCACTTGCACCAAGCATTGCAGCGGACCCTGTCCGCCACCCTACGACGCCTGCATGCCGGACTCCCTCGTGCTGCTCCCCGACGGAACCTGGGCGGCGGATTGCGGCTGCGGTGAGCCGAGCTCGGATACCTGTCGCCCCATCCTGGTGGATCCGGCCACCGGAACCGTCGATTGCCAGCCGCCCTGCGGGCCGATCCCGTGCCCGCCGCCGGTCATCACGCAGCAGGCCGATGGCAGCACCAAGTACACTTGCCCGCCGTGCGCTCCCGAACTGGGCGCGTGCTGCATCTCGCAGGGACCGGGCGGTAGCTCCTACTGTGTCGAGATCACGTTTGCCCAGTGCCAAAGCGCGCTCGGCCTGTGGATGGGCGCGGGGACGCTGTGCATCAACGTCACCTGCCCGGAGCCCACGGGTGCCTGCTGCGTCTACGACGAATGCGACGGCTACTCGTGCAGTATCGAGACCTTCACCGATTGCGACAACATGGGCGGCATCTACCAGGGGAACAACACCACCTGCAATCCCGATCCGTGTCCGCCGAAGGTGGGGGCGTGCTGCGTTCCGGACGGCCCGCCGCCCTCCGGTTTTGTCTGCATGATCACCACCGCACGCGATTGCAACGACCTGTTCGGCTACTACCACGGCGACGGAACGCTGTGCAACCCCAATCCCTGCGAAGACCCGGCCGCCTCCTGTGGCGTGGCCGACTGCTGCCAGCGACCGCCGCAATTCACCGATCCCGCCTATGCCGGCTTCACCGGTCCCGTTGCCGTGGTTACCTCGCAGGACTGGTTCGCCACCGAGCGTGTATGGGTCATTGATGTCGACAACAAAGCCAGTGCACCGCTCAACACCCATTGGACGGGCGCGGCGCGCTACAGCGCTCCCGGCTGGGACACGGCGACGCTCGGCTCCGTCTTCGGCGTGACGTTGGACCGCCAGGGCAACATCTACGTAACGGCATCGACCTCCTTCCCGCTCGATACCTTCGGGGGTGGAGGCCCGGGCGCGGTCTACAAGATCGACCGCCTGAGCGGCGCGGTGACGACGTTTGCCACCTTGCCCAACACCGGACCGGCGCTGGGTAACATCGCGTATGACTGCGTCTGCCGGCAGTTCTTCGTTACCAACTTCGAGGACGGCAAGATCTACCGCATCAACGCCGCGGGCACGGTCGTGTCGTCGTATGACCACGGCGTACCTGACGGCGGCAGCGCAGGCTTCGCGCCGCTCGGCGACCGTCCCTGGGGCGTGCACGTCTACCGCGGCCGGGTGTATTACGGCATCTGGACCGAGGACATTCGGGTGGACTCTCTGGCGAACAACACCGTGTGGTCGATCCCGCTCAAGGGATGTGAGTTCGATCCGCAGGCTTCGCCCACGCTCGAAGTGACCCTGCCCAACGTTCCCTCGACCTGGGGCGCCTATGAGTCGATGCCGGCCTCGGACTTCGCGTTCTCCACGGACGGCTGCATGCTCATCGGCGAGCGAACCATGAGCGACGACACCAATCCCGGTGCTCACGTTTCGCAGGTGCTGGAGTACCGTTGGAACGGCAGCAGTTGGGTGCCGTCCGGCCACACCTTCGACATCGGCTACCTCTTCGGCGGCATCACCACAAACTCCGCCGGTGGTGTCGACTACGAGGTGGACGGTAGCGTGTGGGCCACGGGCGATGCGCTGCAATTCGGCCCGCAGTACGTTTACGGCATCCAGAACATCCCCGGCTCGGGCGGCACGGTGTTCCAGAGCATCATCATCGACGTGGACGGGAACTACCTCTCGCCGGACAAGTTCCTCATCGGCGACGTGGAGATTCCCTGCCTGCCGTGCGCCAGGCCGCCGGCCAACCTGACCGCCTGGTGGCCGCTCGACGAACTGTCGCCGGCGACCTCGGTGGACATCGTCAACGCCAACAACGGCACTTGGACCAACGGACCCGTGCCTATCCCGGGTGAAGTCAACAACGCCTTACGTTTCGACGGTACGAACGACTTCGTGGCGGTGCCCGACAACAACACGCTGGATATCAACAGCTCGTGCCTGTTCTTCGGACCGTGCACGCCGGAAGACCTTTCCATCGACGCCTGGGTGCGCACCTGCGAGAACACCGGGGTCCGTCCCATCGTGGACAAGATGTTCACGCAGTCGTGGTTCTTCTGGACCCTGACTCGCGGGTACAGCTTCTACCTGAACAACGGGGTGCTGGAACTCAGCCTCGGCGACCAGGCGCTGTTCTTCGGCGGTGGTGTCAGCACCTATCCGGACAGCTCCGCCACCAACCTCGCGGATGGAAACTGGCATCACGTGGCCGTCTCCGTCAACCGTGACCAGTCCGCGGGCTCCGGCACGTTCTACATCGACGGCGTGGCCGTCTCCACCTTCAACCCCACGCCTCGCTTCCGCAGCCTGGCCAACGCCGGCGGCCTGCGGATTGCGTCGCGGACGGTGCCTGCGACGAACTTCTTCGTCGACGACATCGACGAAGTGCAGATCTTCCGCCGTGCCATCACGGCGGCGGAAGTCGACCGCATCTACCGGGCACGAAACTCCGGAAAGTGCAAGGACATCTGCCACGTCCCGGTTGGCACTGCTTATTGTCTCAACCAGTCGTCCAAGGTGGTCAACATGACGCTGTGCAACTACTCGGCGGGTGCCCATACGTACGCATGGAGCGTCACGGGGCTTCCCGTGGGGCCGGGTTGCACGGTGAGCGGGCTGACCGCGACGTTCACGCCCTCTTCCGGCACGGTGGCCATACCGGCCGGGCAGTGCGTCAACATCCCGGTGACCATCACGGCGCCGGTCGGCCTGACCCCGGGCCAGACGGCCTGCTACCAGTTCACGTCCACCAACATCCAGACGGGCAACGGTACGCTGTGCAGCGGTAAGCTGTCGCGCACCAACCTGTGGTGCCTGGACTGGGTGGATATCGACGATCCGATCCTGAAGGTGGCCTCCGGCACCGCCAAGACGGCGTCGGTGTCCGTGTCCAACGAGGGCGATCCCGATGGGTCGGTGATGTTGCAGCTCTCCGCCATCGACTCGGAAACCGGGGAGCCGTCGCAGGCGGTGAGTCTGAACGGCTTGCCGCCCGGCGAACCGGTGATCGACACCGTGATGCTCCAGCCCGGACAATCGACCAACTACACGGTCGACGTGTCCGCGCGAGGGCATGCCTTCGCCCAGTTCTTCGACGTCGAGGTCATCATCCTCGGTGCGACCGGGCGGGACGTGGAGGGCGGCACTGACGCCGTGGAGTCAATCGGCGTGCTCACCCTGCCGGGCTTCGGCGCCACGGCACCGGCCCTGGCACCGGCACCGCACGATGCGCCGAAGAACCGCTACATCTCCTTCACCCCGAACAACGGGACGGTGCC
Organism: Planctomycetota bacterium; assembly: GCA_016208685.1. GTDB lineage: Bacteria > Planctomycetota > Phycisphaerae > UBA1845 > UBA1845 > JACQXM01. The sequence goes on from JACQXM010000051.1 coordinate 56,527, forward strand.
GGTGGCGTTCCTGGCCAGCCTGGATGCGCCTTCGGCGACGCCCATCGGCTGGGTCGGACTGCCCGACGCCCAGGGGATTTCCAAGCTCTCGGCGACGCCGGTGTACCGCGTCTGGCCGGAGCCGGTGGTGCACCTGGGCGATTGTCCCATCTTCCCCGTGGCGGCGTATGAGATCAGCGCCACGGTGGACGGCGTGCTCTTCTCCGATCCGGTGTTCCTGTACACCATTCTGCAACCTTCGCCGAAACTCTGGGGCGATACCGTGGGAGTCTTTGACACCAATACGAACCAGTGGACGCCACCCAACACTACGGTGAACGTCAACGACTTCGTAGCCGCCCTTCAGAAGTTCCAGGGCTTGCCACAGGCACCGCATGTGACTGTGGTGGATGTCGTGGGCGCGGGACTGCCCGGGCAGGAGGCGTGCCTGAACAAGAGCGGGAACATCGGCGACGTGTTTAACATCATCAAGGCGTTCCAGGGGGCGGCGTATCCGTTCACTACGAACCCCCTGACATGCCCGACGTGTCCGTAGGCTGATGCCGTAAACTCGGCAGCGACTCCCGCGCACCCCAAGGGTGCGCCGCGGGTCTCCGGCGGAGGGTGATCCTTCGTCGGAGACCCGTGCCTTTTTTACGCCCGAGCTCCATCGCCAAAGCAGCGCGCCGGGCGACGCATCGTCTCAGCGGGAGGGGACCCCCGCCGACGGGTTCCCAAGGCTCCGCGGGGCGTGTAGAACGTGGAACACCGTGACCTGTTACCGCTGTCCCTGTGCCTGCGGACCGCTTGCGGCCGACGTCATTTTGCCCGGCTCCAAGAGCCTCACCAACCGCGCGCTGCTGTGCGCCGCCCTGGCGGACGGCACCAGCGTCCTGCGCGATATCCTGCTCGCGGACGACACCCGGCTGATGATCGGTTGCCTGCGCGCCCTGGGCATCGGCGTAACCATCGACGAATCGGACCGTGTGGCGGAAGTGACCGGCTGCCGGGGCCACCTTCCGGCGGAGGAGGCCACGCTGTTCTGCGGCAACTCAGGCACCACCCTGCGCTTCTGCACGGCGCTGGCGGCGTTGGGACACGGTCGGTTCGCGCTCGATGGAGTGCCGCGGATGCGGCAGCGGCCGGTCCTCGAACTGGCCGAGGCCCTTGGGTCCCTGGGCGCGGGAATCGAGTACCCCGGCGCGCCGGGGTTTGCGCCGCTGGTGGTGCACGCCCAGGGCCTCTCCGGCGGTGAAGTGTGCATGGACTCGCCCGCCTCGAGCCAGCTCCCCAGCGCGCTACTGCTCGCCGCCCCCTATGCGGCGCGGGACGTGTTCCTCCATGCTCGCAACGTGCCCAGTGCTCCCTACCTTCGACTCACGACGTGGGTGATGGCGCAGTTCGGCGCCGCCGTCATCGAGCAGTACGGCGAGCCGCCGACCCCCGCGCCCGGCGAGGCGCCCGCGGCGCTCAGCCACGAGGCGCGGTTCGTCGTTCCTGCCCCCCAGCGCTACCAGGCCACAGTGTTGGCGGTGGAGCCGGACGCCTCGAACGCAGGTTACTTTCTCGCGGCGCCGGCGCTCGCGGGCGGGCGGGTGACGGTTCGCGGGCTGGGCACGCAAAGTCCACAGGGCGACTGCGGCTTCGTCGGCGTGCTGGAGCGCATGGGCTGCGAGGTGGCGCGGTCTCCGAGCAGCCTTACGGTCGCGGGGCCGCGCTCCGGCACGAAACTTCGCGGCCTGGAAGTGGACCTCAACGATATGCCCGACATGGTGCCCACCCTGGCGGTGCTGGCGCTCTTCGCCGATGGGCCGACGACCATTCGCAACGTCGCTAACCTGCGGGTCAAAGAGACGGATCGCATCGCGGCGCTGGCCCGCGAGCTGCGCAAGCTCGGCGCCGCCGTCGAGGAAGGCGCCGACGGACTGATCATCCACCCTCCGGCCAAGCCGCACGCCGCCTCCATTGACACGTACGACGACCATCGCATGGCGATGAGCTTCGCGCTGGCGGGCCTTGGCTGCGAGGGGTTGCTCCTCGACGGCGCGGAATGCTGCGCCAAAACCTTTCCCGACTTCTTTGAGCGCTGGGAGCTCATGCTCCGCGGGTCGGTGTAGGGCGCTCCGTATCACGACCGGGTGCGCCCGTTCCTTTCGGCCGCGGGCACGGCCGGGGACAGCGCGCCCTGCCGGATTCGGTTCGGTCCCAGCCCGCCATGACCGACCGATCGACTCCTGGTCCGCGTTTCAACGCTGGAAGTTGCACCACCAGTCGATCGCCCCTCAAGGCCGCGCCGCGCCCGTCCCGATAATCATGGTCGATGGCCGACGTGCTCGATCAAAGCGAAGTGGATGCCCTGCTGGCGGCGGTGGAGGCCGGCGGCGTGGAAACCGCCGGCGGTGAGGTCGCCCCCCGCGCCCCCGTCCGTCGCGAAGTCCACGTCTACGACTTCAAACGTCCGGAGCGCGTGAGCAAGGAGCAGATGCGCGCCCTGGAGGGCATGCATGAGTCCTTCGCGCGCAACCTGGGTGCCTCGCTCTCCGGCTTCCTGCGCACCATCGTGGAGATCCGGGTGGCGACGGCGGAGCAACTCACCTACAGCGAGTTCATCTACTCCCTGCCCAACCCAACCAACTTCAACCTGCTCACCGTCGAACCGCTGGAAGGGCAGGTGTGCCTGGAGATCAGCCCGCTGATCATCTACCCCATCATCGACCGCCTCCTAGGCGGTTCGAACTCGGAGCTGTTCATCCCGCAGCGTCCGCTGACCATGATCGAGCAGCGCTTGGTAGGCCGGATCACGGAACGAGCCCTGGCGTCTCTCACCGAGGCCTGGCGCGAGCTGGTGGAGGTGAACTTCAAGATCGCCGAAGTGGAGAGCAACCCGCACCTGGTGCAGATCGTGGCCCCCAACGAAATCGTGGTGGTCATCGGTTTCGAGATCAAGATGAGCGGCCGGGCCGGCACCATGAGCCTGTGCCTTCCCTTCACCGTGATCGAGCCGATGATGGAGAAGCTCGTGAATCAGGGTTGGGTGGCCTATCAGCGCCGGGCGGCGGTCGCCGACCGTTCCGAGGACATCGCCCGTGCCATCGGCGTGACACACGTCAACATGGCTGCCTATCTTGCCGAGACCACCATGACCGTGCGCGAACTTCTGACCCTGCAAGTGGGGGACATCGTGCAGACTGCCAAGCCCATCCGCGGCGACATCATCCTCCAGGTCGAGGGCGAGAACAAATTCGCCGGCAAGCTGGGGCGGCACAAGGACCACCTCGCGATTCGCATCACACGCCCCGCGGAGGTGGAGGAGCCGTTGTAGCCGCCACCGCGGCGCGACTCCCCTGAGTGGCGCGCAGCAGTTCCTCCGCCGTCGTTCGGAAGACGGCGTGCGGCGTTCCCGCCGCGGCCCACAAACAGGCGTACTGCCACAGGTCTTCATCCAGCAGCGTGCGAATAGAATTTACGTGCCCCACCGGTGGCACGCCGCCGATCGCGAATCCGGTATGCTCGCGCACGAACGAGGCGTCCGCCTTGGTGATCGGTTCGCCGACCAGCGCCGAGACCCGCGCCTCGTCGACGCGGCTGGCGCCGCTGGCGATCACCAGGATGGCTTCGCCTGAGCTGCGGCCGCGAAAGACGATCGATTTGGCGATCTGCGAAACGTGGCAGCCGAGGGCGTGGGCCGCCTCCGCCGCGGAGCGCGTCGAGGCGGGCAGTTCCAACACCTGCGAGGTCGCCCCGGCGCGCAGGAGCGCTTGCCGCACGCGTTCGATTCCGGCGCTGACCGGTGTTTCGCTCATGCCGGCCCGCCTGCGATCTGCTCGACGAGTTCCCGCGGAGCGCCGATATCCGCGACCCTCACCCGACCGAGGTACGGGCGCGCCGCGGGACGCAGGAAGCCGACCTTCGAGGCTACGAAGGTGATCGTCCGGTCGGCGATGATCGTCACCGCCGATGGTAGGCCGGTTTCGCAGTCCAGGCCGGAGGGCACGTCCACGGCCACCGTCGCGCGCTTGCCGGCGGCGTTGAGGGACGCAATCAACTCCGCCATCGGACTTCGAACCTCGCCCGAAAAGCCGGTCCCCAACAGGGCGTCAACGAGGATTTCGTCGTCCGCCAGGCCGTGCGCGGCGGCGGCCTGGGCCGCGGCATCGAAGGCCAGGCGTCGGTCGAGATTCATGGCGGCGACGATCCGCCAGTTGCTAAGCAAATCGGGCGTCATGCGCGACTCATCGCAAGTCATCAACAAACGCACCGACCAGCCGGCGTTGTGCAGGTGCCGCGCGATGACGCAGCCGTCGCCGCCGTTGTTGCCCGATCCGCAGACGATGAAGGCGCGTCCCGCGCTGCCGTACTCGGTGCCGATGATCTCCGCCGCGCTGCGCCCGGCGTTCTCCATGAGCAGCAGGCTGGGAATGCCGTAGCGCTCGACCGCGAGCCGATCCACGCGCCGAACCTGCTCACGGCTGAGCACGGGTGGTGTCATGGGCATCCCTCGCCACGGGCGTGGCGGCCGCCGTGCCGCCGGCGCGGGTACGCGGACGCGGTTCCCCGCCGGAATCGGCACGCAACGGCGACGGCCCTCCGGCGTCCCAAGGTTGCACCGTGGTCACGCGCGTGCGACCGGCGGTGATCGAATCCCGCACGGCTGTCGACGCCTGTCGCGCGTGCAACATCAGCCCTGTCGGCCAGGCAAATATCAGGAGCACGGGGAGCGTGCACAGGGTCAGCCCGATGCGCACCGGAGCCCCGCCCGCAGGTGCCGCCGGCTCCACCTCCTTACCCATGTAGGCGACGGCAACGATGCGCAGGTAGTACGCGGCGCCGATGGCGGAGTTAACCACGCCCAGGATCGCCAGCGCCAGCAAGGGGCCATGGAAGTCATGGCTCGCGGGCACGGAGAAGGCACTGCTGAACACGTAGAGCTTGCCCAGGAACCCCGCCGTCGGGGGCAGGCCCATCAGGCTGAAGGCGCACACGGCCATGCCCAGCGTCGCCGCGGGGGCGCGGGCGGCGACACCGGCGATGTCGTCGAGCGTTTCCGCGTCCCGCTGCCCGATCCGCAAACCGGTAAGGAAGGCAAACACGCCGAGGTTCATGATCGCGTACACGGCGATGTAGAAGAGCAGCGCCACCACACCGTCGCGCATCGGCCCCTCGCCGGACGTCGGCCCCACGAGCAGGGCGACGAGCATGTACCCGGTGTGCGCGATGCTGGAGTAGGCGAGCATGCGCTTGACGTTGGTCTGGAGCAGGGCGACCACGTTGCCTGCGGTCATGGTGACGGCGGCGACCGACCACAGCACCCAGAGCACCTCGCGCGGCAGCTCCCACTGGCAGGCGGCAAGCAGCTTCACCAGGGCGACGAACCCCGCGAACTTGGGAACGAAGCCCAGCAGGCCGGTGATCGGCGAGGCGGCGCCCTCGTAAACGTCCGGGGCGTAAACGTGGAAGGGGACGGCCGCGATCTTGAACGCCAGACCGGCGAACGTAAGAAGCAGCCCGATGAGCGCCGTCCCGCTTAGCATCCGCCCCGCGGGCAGCGACGAAATCACGCCCTCCGACGCCGCCTGGTGGATCGTCGTCGTTCCCGTGGCGCCGTAGAGGAAGCTCAGCCCGTAGGCCAGGATGGCCGCCGCCAGCGCGCCCAGGAAGAAGTATTTGACTGATGCCTCCGACGCGCGTGGGTCCAGGCGGCTTAAGGCGATGAGCACGTACGTAGGCACGCTGACCAGTTCGATGGTGAAAAACAGCACCACCCAATCGTTCGCGCTCGCCGTAAGCAGCACGCCCAGCAGCGAAAAGAGCAGCATCGCCACGTACTCGCCGCGTTCCTCCGCGGCCGGCTGATGCCAGCCGACGAGGACCAACAGCGTGCCGACCAGGAGCGTGATTCCGCGAACGTAAAACGTCAGCGGCGTCGGCCACAGGCCCAGCGCCGGCTCCGCGGCCTTGGGAAGGCCGAGTGCAACGGCGGCGAAGAGCGCGGCGAGGATCACCAGCAGCCCCATCGCCGATTCCCACGCCCGCGACGGCGATCCGCGCCGCAGGCCGACCAGCAGCGTAAGGCACGCGCCGACGAGCAGGATCAGCTCAGGAGAGAAGTCGGTCAGGAAGCGGCTGCTATTCATAAGGCTCGCCTCCCGCCGGCGACCGGTAACTTGCGGTGGAGCCGGCACTAACGGCGACGGGCGTCTCGTCGCCGAGTAGGGCCGCCAACCCACTGCGATCCGAACCTGGCGTGTCCTGCGTATGGACTGTGGCCGCGGGGCTGCGCAGCACATGCTGCACCACGGCGCCTTTGAAAGTGTCGAGCATGGGCTTGGGGTAGACGCCGATGAACACGCACGCCAGCGCGATGGGCGTCAGGATGCCGATCTCGCGCCCGGTCAAATCGCGACTCAATCCGGTCGCAGTATCCGGGGTATGGGGCGGCTCCTTGAGCGGCCCGAAGAGCACGCGCTGGCACATCCACAGCATGTAGACGGCGCCCAGGATGATCCCCCCGGCGGCGGGGATGACATAGCCGTACCCCAGCGGCCCGGCGGCGCGGCCGTCGAGCGTCAGACGCGAAGTGGCGGTTCCCAGCAGCACCAGGAACTCACCGACGAAGCCGTTGAGCCCGGGCAGCCCGATGCTGCTGAGCGTGAAGAACACCAGAAAGAACGCCAGCCAGGGCATGGGTCGGGCCAGCCCGCCGATGGCTTCGATGTCACGTGTGTGGTAGCGCTCGTACAGAAAGCCCACGATGAGGAACAGCGCTCCGGTCGAAAGTCCGTGGTTGACCATGTAGAGCACCGCCCCGTTCACGCCCGCCACCTTCAGGCTGAACAGCCCCAACATGCAGAAACCTAGATGCGACACCGAGGAGTAGGCCACCAGTTTCTTGACGTCCCGCTGCACCCAGGCGGCCAGGGCGGCGTAGAGGATGCCGACAATCGCCAACACGGCCACCGCGGGCGCGAGCTGCCGCGCCGCGTCCGGGAGCATGGGGATGCTGATGCGGCAGAAGCCGTACGTGCCCAGTTTCAGCAGCACGCCGGCGAGAATCACGCTTCCCGCGGTCGGGGCCTCGGTGTGCGCCAGTGGCAGCCAGGTATGCACGGGGAACAGCGGAACCTTGATGGCGAACCCGGCGGCGAAGGCCAGGAAGAGCCACATCTGCACCCGCGGGGAGATGAACCCCGTCTGCCCCATGCGCGTCAGTTCCTCGATGTTGAGCGTGATGTACTGCGAGTCGGTGTAGGAGTAGTACGCCAGGTACACGATCCCCGCAAAGGTCAGCACGCTGCCCGAAAGGGTGTAGATGAAGAACTTGTTCGCCGCCCGCCGCCGTTCCGCCCCACCCCAAACGCCGATGAGCAGAAACAGCGGGATAAGCGTGAACTCGAAGAACACGTAGAAGAGCAGCAGGTCCAGGGCGCAGAACACGCCCGCCAGCGCCACCTGGAGCAGCAGTAATAGACTGTAGTACTCGCGCGTGCGCGTCCGCACGGCCGTGAAGCTCGACCAGATTGCCAGGGGCATGAGCAGAGCGGTCAGCGCCAGCATCCAGATGCTGATGCCGTCCACGCCGACGCGGTACGCGATGTCGATCCGCGCCTCGCCCGCGGCGCTGACGATCCACGGCCAATAATGTTGCAGCAGATAGGCGGGGTCTCCACGGCCAAGCTGCCGCGAGGCGGAGTAAAACTGCACCACGGCGGCGACGGTTAGCCCGAGCGTAACCAGCGAGAAGCATAACGCGCTGCGGCGCACGGAACGGTCGTCACCATAGGGCGGCAGCCAGAGCAGGAACGCGCCGACCAGCGGGGCGAAGATCACGGCCGTCAGAATCCAGGTCTGCTGTTCCACGCTAACGACTTTCTACCTATCGTGCCGAACCGGTCCACCGCGACCGCCGAGGCTTCCGAAAGTACCCGCGCCGGCGGGCGCAAATCGACTCCCCCACCGCTGAAGGGCCTGTCGATTTAGTCCTAATCGAGCGCCGAAGGAACCACAATCGGGGGTCCAAACCCCGGTTTCCACTCTTGGCAGCCCTTTCGTGAATGCCGAGAGTCACTAAATCGACACGCCCTGAAGCCGCAGCTCGGTTTCCGCATTCCGCATTCCCCATTCTTCATTCGCGAAGCGCTCGGCTCCCCCACGGCCGAAGCGGTGGGCGACCCGACGTCCTTTCCGCCCGGCCGGGTGCCGGGAAACCCGTTACATCCAAAAAACCGCCAGGACGATGACCGCCGCCCCCGCCACCATGGTGACCGCGTACGATTGCATCGCCCCGCCCTGAAACCCGCGGAGGGCGAACGCCAATCCCTGCGGCACCGCGGTAATCAGCCACAGCAGTCCGTCAATCAGGTAATCATCCAGTCCCACGCACACGCGCCCCGTGGTCCGCGCCGGCCCAACGATGCCGCCGGCGTACAGTTCATCTACGTAGTACTTGTTCCACAGCGTCCGATGCGCCCGCGGCCAAGTGGCCCGCGCCAGCCCCGCCAGCCACGGCTCGGCCACGAAGATCAGGTAGGCGGCGAGGATCCCGACAATCGCCAATCCTCCCGAAACTACCATCAACCCGTAGTGGGCCCAGAATCCGGAGGCGACTGCCGCGTGCGCCCCGTGGGCATGCGCGGGGTTCCTGGCCACGAACGTCCCCGCGAACACCGGCGACAGGAATTCGTGGAACCGGCGCGAAACAGGCTCGAAACCCACGTAGCCAGCAACGATCGCCCCGATGCTCAGCACTACCAGCGGCAGCAACATCCACGCGCCGGACTCATGCGCGTGCACGCCCTCCGGCACGCGCTCCCGCCCGAAGAAGGCCAGGAAGACCATGCGGAAGGTGTAGAACGCCGTCAGCAGCGCCGTAAGCAGCCCCATCCCTCCCAACAGCCAGTGCGCCGTAAGCGCGTGGTGGATGATCTCGTCCTTGCTGAAGAACCCGCTCAAACTCGGGAAGCCCGCCAGCGCCAGCGAACCGATCAGGAACGTGGCGAACGTCCAGGGAAGCAGCCGGCGCAGTCCGCCGAAGTGTCGCACGTCGATGATGCCGCCCATGGCATGCATCACGCTCCCGGCTCCGAGGAACAGCAGCGCCTTGAAGAACGCGTGCGTGTACAGGTGGAACACGGCCGAGTCCGCGGCGTAGACGCCCACGCCCAGGAACATGTAACCCAACTGGCTGATGGTGGAGTACGCCAGGATGCGCTTCATGTCCGTCTGCACCAGGGCGATGGTGGCGGCGAACAGCGCCGTCAGCGCCCCCACCGCGGCCACCACGTGCATCGCAGTGGGTGAGGCGCTGAAGATGGCGCCGCAACGGGCGATCATGAACACTCCGGCGGTGACCATAGTTGCCGCGTGGATCAAGGCCGAAACCGGCGACGGGCCCTCCATGGCGTCCGGCAGCCAGACGTGCAGCGGCAACTGCGCGCTTTTTCCACACGCCCCGCACAAAAGCAGCAGCGCGATCGCCGTCAACAGCCCCTCACCCAGCGGCTGCCCGGCGGCGTCCAGGCCGCGCTGCACCAGGTCGAACACCACGTCGTATTGCAGGGAGCCGAAGTGCAGGTAGATCAGCAGCAGCCCCAGGCCGAAGCCGAAGTCCCCCACACGGTTCACCAGAAAGGCCTTCTTGGCTGCCGCGGCCGCCGCCGGCCTCTCGTAGTAGAAGCCGATCAGCAGATAGCTGCACAGGCCCACCGCCTCCCAGCCCAGGTACAGCAGGAGGAAGTTCCCTCCAAGAACCAGGTTGCACATGGCGAACACGAACAGCGCCAGGAAAGCGAAGAACCGCTCATAGCCGCGTTCGGGGTGATCGTGGTGGCGCATGTAGTCGCGGGAGTAGATCACCACCAGCAGCGAGATGCCGGTGACGACGAGCAACATGACGGAGGTGAGCGGGTCGAACAGGAACTCGACGTTGAACCATGATCCGGCTCCGTCGGCGATCCAGGAGTAGATCGGCACCCGAAGGTGCCGCGCGCCCACCGGCGCGCCGGAGATCACCCGCAGTACCTGGACGGCTCCGGCGAACGCCGCGCCCACGCCGAGAATCGCCGGCCAGTGCGAACGCCCGCGCAGCACCGGTGCCAGCGCGCCGGCGAGCAGCGCGCCGACCAGCGGCCCGAGCAGGATGATCAACCCGCAGAGTTTGAGCGTCTCAGCATTCACGAATTCGTCCGCTTGACCTTACGCGGTTGCCGCGGATCCGCGCAGGGTGCTGGAGACCGGCTCAAACGCCGGTTCCCCAGCGCGGCGGCCGGGACGTTCGCCGACATCCTCGCACGGATTCCGCGTTCCGCATTCACCATTCCGCATTGCGTCTCAGCCGCTCATCGTTGCCCAGGCCTCGGCGTCCAGCGTACCCCGCCGCCGGTACAGCAGTACGACCATGCCCAGCGCCAAACCCGCCTCCACCGCCGCGATCACCAGCAGAAACAACGCAAACGCCTGGCCGTCCATGTTCTGATGCAGCCGGGCGAACGCTACCGCGTTGACCACCACGCCCTGGAACATCACTTCCGTGGCGAGGAACATTACGATCAGGTTGCGGCGCGAAAGAAACCCCACCACGCCGATGGCGAAGAGCACCGCGCCCAGAATGATGTAAGGAGTGATGTCGCTCACGACGGCGGGTTTCCCTTAATAGGGCGCGACTTCCTTGCCCACTTGTCCCAGCGGCGCGTGGTCTGCGCGCGGCCCCTCGGCGGGGACGCGCTTGCGCGACAGTCCGATAGCGCCGATCATGGAGATCAGCAGCAGCACCGCCGCCAGCTCCACGACCACCACGTAACGCGTCATGACCGCGGCACCCAGCGCCAGGGTGTTGCTCTCCTCTACCTCTGCGCCCGGCGCGCCCTGGCGCAGGTTCGAGGCCGGCGCGGCGCCGCGTGCTCCCGGGGAGGCTTCGCCCGGACTCCGCACGGCGTCGCGATCGGCGCCGGAACCGGTCAGGTACGCCAGCTTCCGCGGCGCGGGTGCCGGTGCGTCGGGTATCTCGCTGCCACGCACGGCGACGGTTGCCATGAGCAGGAAGCCTGCCACCACCGCCAGCAGGGGTTCGCGCGCCCGTACGTCGTACGATGGCTCGCCGCTCTGCTGCGCCAGCATGATGACGAACAGGTAGGTCACCAGGATGGCACCGGCGTAAATAATAATAAGGGCAACGGCGAGGAACTCCGCGCGCTGCAGCACCAGCAGCGCCGCCACCGACACCACCACCGCCACGAAGTAAATGGCGCTGTACACCGGCTTGCGGTGCGTAATCACCCGCGTCGCGGCCCCGATCGCCAAAGCGGAGAACAGGTAGAAAGAAGCAGCCTGGGCGCTGCCCGCCACGGAGCGCGCCGCGAGAACCAGCAGCAGGGCGGCAAGAGCGCCAAGCCCGAAGATGGCGCCGGCGCCGGTTCGCGTGTCACGCCCGCGCGGCAGCAGGAAGTACAAACCGACGCCGCCGAGGGCAAAGACCGCGTACAGCAGATAAGCGGTGGGCGTGCTCACCCGTACGCCGTCTCCGGTTGCGGGCCCTGCGCCGCGCCGCGCCCGCCGGTGCCGGAGTAACCGGTGATGTGCGGGTTCTTGCGAAGCTTGCGGTCCTTGGTTTCGTCGTAGATGGCAAGCAACTCCTCTTTCCCGAGAATCATCTCCTCGCGGGACCGGCCGACCAGATCGTAGTGCGGCGTAAGTTCAATGGCGTCCACCGGGCACGCCTCCTCGCACATGCCGCAGAAAATGCAGCGGAGTTCATCGAGGTCGAACTTCACGGGGTACTTCTCGCGGTCCGGCCAGGGGGACTCTCCCGCTTCGATGTGGATGCAGTGCGCGGGACAGGCCGTGGAGCACATATAGCACGCCACGCAGGCCACCCGACCCTGCTCATCCCGGTTCAGCCGGTGCACGCCGCGGTAGTTCTCCGCCCGCTGGTTGGTGCGCTGCTCCTCGGGGTACTGCACGGTAAAGGGCCGGTTGAGCAGCGTGCGGCCCAGGTGCCGGAGCGTGGTCTTCATACCGCCCAGGATCTGCGGCAGGTAGAGTCGCTCGGCGGCGCTGAGCTGCGGCTCATCAAGCTCGAGGATGTCGTCGTTGTGAATCATCGGACGCTGTCGGCGGCAGCGGATCCCTTCGCCGGGAGCACGGCGCCGCGCTAGGCCGCGCTCCACTGCCCGGCCCGCGGCGCGGGCACGGCCGGCAGGTTCGCCGCCCGCCCCGTTACTTCTCGGCGCCGCGAACCGGCGAGCAACAAGCAAACCGCCAGGGTCGCCGCGTTCACCGCCAGGGCCCATGCCGGGTCACGCTGCCGGCCAAGATAGAGCAGGACGGCGGCAAGCACAAACAGCGCCAGGGTGGCCGGGATCAACCCCTTCCACGCCAGGCGCATCAACTGGTCAAAACGGAACCGCGGGATGGTCCAGCGGATCCACATCATCACGAAGATAAAGCCCACGATCTTCAGCGATAGCACCAGCATCTTGGCGAGCACGGCACCCAAGTGGGTGGCCTCCGGCTGCGTCCACGACCACCAGGGCAGGTGCCAGCCGCCCAGGAACAACACGGACGCCAGGGCGCTGGAGGTGATCATGTGGGCGTACTCGGCCAGGAAGAACATGCCGAACTTCAGGGCGCCGTACTCTGTGTGGTAGCCGCCCACCAGCTCCTGCTCCGCCTCCGCCAGATCAAACGGCGTGCGGTTGGCCTCCGCCAGCATGGTGATAAAGAGGATGACGAAGGCCAGGGGGTGCAGGAATACGTTCCACTGGGGGATGACGCCCAGCCAGTAGCTGGTTTGCGGCAGGATGATCTCCTCCAGCCGCAGCGTGCCCATGGTGAGCACCACGACCAGGATGCACAGGCCCATGGGGATTTCGTAGCTGAGCATCTGCGCCGTAGCGCGGATGGCGCCGTAAAGCGAGTACTTGTTGTTGCTGGCCCAGCCTCCCAGCACCACGCCGTAGACGCTCATGGACGCCACGCCCAGAATGTACAGCAGGCCGATGTCGGGATTGGCGACCTGGATGTCCAGCAACTTACCGTTCAGCAGCCACTGCCCACCCCAGGGAATGGCGGCAAAGCCGATGCAACCCACGAAGAAGATGACCGCTGGCGCCAGGAGGAACAGCGGCTTGTCCACATGTCCCGGGATGACGTCCTCTTTGAAGATGAACTTCAGCCCGTCGGCGACCGGTTGGAACAACCCCCAGGGTCCCACGCGGTTCGGGCCGATGCGATCCTGCGTCCACGCCGCGATCTTCCGCTCGAAGTAGATGCAGTATGCCACCACGCCCTGCATGACTCCGAACACCACGAGCGCCAGGACGATGCTGACGCCGAGCTGACTGGTCAGAAACTCACGCATGTTGCAGCGCCGTGGGTCCGGCGTCCTGGGGCTGCCTGGTCGGTTTCCCCGACGAGACGAGCCGTGCCGCGCCTTTCATCCCCTCGTCGGCTCCTGGAGGAGCCGTTGAATTACAGATAGTGCCGTTGGCCGGGTCTCGCTCCAAACCCAGGTCGAGTCCAGCCAAAACCCGGGCAGGGCGCGGCTGCGAAACACCGTGCCCTCCAACGCCGCCTCCGTGAATGCCGCGGCCGGACCGCTCGGTCGCAGAAGGAACGTCGCGCATTTCTCGCCGGGGTCCAGAATCCAGTATTCTGCCACGCCGGCTTCTTCATAGCGCAGCCGCTTGTCTTCGTAGTCGCGTTCGACGCTATCCGGCGAGACGACCTCGATGGCTACGTCCGGCGGTCCGTCGACATAGCCGTGCTTAACGGTGGACAATCGGTGGGCAAGCACAACCGCCAGGTCGGGTTCCGGAGACGTCAGGTCGGTCAATCGGAAAGCCACTTTGTTTACCATCAAACGCCCGAGTTGCTTCGCCTCGACGTACGTCTGCAACAACGCTCCGAGCCAGGCAACGACGGCGTTGTGCTGAGTGTTCTCCGGTGACGCCATGTAGATGGCTCCGTCGATCAGGTCGGCCTTCTGGTCCGCCTGTACAAGCTCCAGAAAGTCGGCGAAGCGGTAAGCCCCAACTCGATGCCGTCTGACCATGATCGCTTACCCTTCACGAAACCCCGGGCGCAGCCTCCAGTCCGTGCATCCAAGGTAACTCGCGACGCCATCGTTGCCGGCGACCAGCGGAGTCGGTACCGAAGCGCACCTGGTGCTCCAACGCCGCCTATTCTTCGGGCGGCAGGGCCAAGCGCAGCGCCGCCATGCCCAGGAAAGACATGCCGGCGCACGGCTGTGCCGTACTTGGGCATGCCACCCAACATTCAGCATCGGGTGCGTCGGACCATTAGTGCGCGAATTCCGCGACGGCCGGTGGAACCGATACCTCACCGAAAGCCGACATCGTCTCCGCCATCAGCTCCCGCACGCGCTCGGCCCGGAAGATACCCGAGAAACCCGCGATTTCATAGAGGAACTGCCCGTCGCGTTTAACACCGTCGGGAGGGTCGATGGCCCGATCAAAAGGCTGCACCAGGCCGGCGGCATTGACGAAGCTGCCCTCACGTTCCGCCCAACTGCACGCCGGAAGCACGATCGCCGCGCCTGCGAGCAAATCGCTGGGAAACAGGTCCTGCACCACCAGCAGCGAGAACTTCTCGGCGACCTTCGCTGCGTTCTTGTCCACCCAGGGCGCGGGGTACCCTCCAACGATCCACGCTGCGGAGAAGGCGCCGGCCAGGGTCTGCTCTATGAACTCGTCGTATGCAAGAACCGTGCCGCCGGCGGCCGCCAGGACCATCTCCACGCCACGGCGGTTGGGGCATTTTTCCTTCAGGATCGTGAACTTCACCGCATGGCCCGAAGCCCCTACGGGGAAGTGCTGATCCTCTCCGGCCAGCGGCACCGGACCCATGGCCAGCGCCGCCTGCGGCGCCACCTCGCGGATAAACTTCGCCAGCAGCCATGCCTCCTCGCAGGCCATGAAGGGGGAGAAAACGGCGACGACCTTTCCACTACCCGCCTCGCGAACGTGCTCCTCGAATCGGAAGCGCAGGATGTTCGGGAGCTCCTCCCAAGCCGGTGTGGTTTCCTCGAAACCGCGGCGAACCAGGGGCGCGGTGATGCGCTTTCGGTCGTGAACGTACTTCCAGCCGTACCGGCCCTCGTCGCACATCCACCAGGCGTTGACCTTGGGGTTGTAGCGCGGCTTGAGGCGGTACACGACGCCGTCAGCGTGATCGATTCGTATGGAGCAGCCGGTGGCGCACCCGGGGCAGATGGAATCCGTCCCGCGGAGCTCCCACACGCGGCGTTTGAACAGGAAGTCCTTGTCGAGCAGCGAGCCGACGGGGCAGATGTCCACGACGTTGCCCTGGAGCAGGTTGTCCAGCGGCTTACCGGGGAAGACGTCGATCTCGGCGCGGGTGCCGCGGTTGACGATGCACAGCTCAGCGGTGCCCGAAACCTCCTGCGTGAAGCGCACGCAACGGCTGCACATCACGCAACGGTCCTGGTAGAGCAGCGTCTTGGGGCCGATGTCCTTCTTGGGATTCTTGAGCTTGGGGTCGACCATGCGGGAGTTCGGCTGGCCGAACTTGTAGCTGTAGTCCTGGAGATAGCACTCCCCCGCCTGGTCGCACACCGGACAATCCAGCGGGTGGTTCAGCAGGAAGAACTCCATGCACGATTGCTGATTCTTACGCACCGCCGGCGAGTCGAAGCGCACCACCATGCCGTCCTTGACGGGCGTCTGGCAGGAGGGCATGAGCTTCGGCGACCAGACCATCTCCCGCGTCTTGGGGTCCGGCATCTGCATTTCCATCAGGCACAGCCGGCAGGAGGCCACGATGGACAGCCCGGGGTGGTAGCAATAATGCGGCACGTCCCACCCCGCCTCCAACGCCGCCTGCAACACTGGAACGCCGGCCCGGCACTCGATCATCTGTTTGTCGATGGTGATTTTGGGCATGGTGGTAGGGCGTTAATTGCCCCCGTGGTACCAGGCAACCAAGAGCGGGCAAACCGGAGCGCCGGTTCCCCGGTCCTATCCGCGATTGCGATGCCGCGCGATCCGCTCGCGAACGGCGGGCGCTCCGTCCTCGTACGCCCCTTCATCCTCGGCTACTGCCTCGTTTTCCGACTGTTTGTCGTAATGCTCCAAAACCCTGCGGACCCGCTCCTCACTCCAGCCTTCCGGAGGCCGGCTGATCCTCATCGTTGCCTCCGGCGCACGACGGTGCGCAAGGAATAATCCGGCACCGCTCCCATCAGGTTCATCGTCATCGGTCGAAGCTCGCCGCGGAATGGGTCGAGGACCAGCTCCAGTGCTTCCAGCGTCGTGACGCCGAGCAGATTGCGATCGCGCTTCTCGCCGAAGATGACCGGGGCCGGGCCTCCGACGCCCTTGTACTCGAAATAGGCATCGCCTATCTGCCGTTTTACCTTGCTCCCGTCGGCGAGGAAGAAATCCTTCTCCCGGTACGGCTTACAGCCGAGTTCCTTGAGGGTACTCGCCGGGACGACGGAGTAAACCGCGCCGGAATCGACGAGAAACTCAACGGTGCGCGAGCGACGCGAGTCGTGGGTCTTTCTGATCGTAACTTCAACTGTCGTTGCACCCATGGATGGTCCCATCGCTGCCGCGATCGTAGTCGCCGCGGGGGCCAGAGCCCCCGGCTCCGGGTCGCTCCCTTACCGACGCGGCTCAGCGTTGGCATTCTGCCATTCGGCCTGCGCTTTTCAATTCAGCACCTTGAGCAGCTCTTCCACCCGCCCGCGCGGCTGGGCGCGAATCCGCTCCTCCAGCTCGCCCCGGAACTTCTTCACGATGGCCTCGATGGGGTATGTCGCGCCGTCCGGCAGGCCGCAGATGCTCAGCCCGGGCATCATCCCCATGTTCCGCGCCGTTTCCAGCAGGATATCCAGGTCCTCGATCCGTCCGGCGCCCGCGGCGATCCGCGTGGCGATCTTGTGCATCCAGGCCGTGCCCTCGCGGCATTGCGTGCACTGCCCGCAGGATTCCGTGCCGTAGAACCGCGCCATGTTGCGCAGGACGATGCGGATGTCCGTCCCCTCGTCGATCACCACCGCGGCGGCCGTGCCCAGCCCCAGCAGGCCGTACTTCCGCGGGTCCTCGAAGTCCATCTTCATGTCCAGCTCGTCGGCGGTCAGGATCCCCATGGACACGCCGCCGGGCAGAACGCCCTTGACCTTCTTGCCCGGGAGCATCCCGCCACCCATGTCCTCGCGCTCGATCAGCTCGCGGACGGTGATGGTCATGGGCGCCTCGTAGCAGCCGGGCCGCTTCACCGGGCCGCTGACGCAAAAGAGCTTGGGCCCCGTGCTGTGCGGTGGGCCGATGGCGGTGAACCAATCCGCCCCGCGCTCGATAATGTGCGGCAGGCATGACAAGGTTTCCACATTGTTCACCACCGTCGGGCGGTGAAAGAGCCCCTCCACGGCGGGAAACGGGGGCTTGATCCGCGGCCAGCCGCGCTTGCCCTCCAGGGATTCAATCAGCCCGGTCTCCTCGCCGCAGACGTACGCCCCCGCGCCGCGGTGCACGTATACGTCCAGCGCGTAGTCGCTCCCGAAAATGTTCTTGCCGAGGTACCCGGCCGCATAAGCCTCGTCGATGGCCTTTTGCACGATGTGGAACGGCTCGTGAAACTCGCCGCGCATGTAGATGTACGCGATCTGCGCCCGCGTGGCGTAACCCGCGATCATAGTGCCTTCCAGGAGCTGGTGCGGGTCGTTCTCCATAAGCACGCGGTTGTTGAACGTCGGTGGTTCGGATTCGTCGGCGTTGACGCAGAGCAGCGTGCGCGTGCGGTCCTTAGGCAGGAACGTCCACTTGACACCGGCGGGGAAGCCGGCGCCCCCTCGTCCGCGGAGGTTGGCCTTCTTGACCTCCTCGACCACCTCGTCGGGCGCCATCTTCAGCGCCTTGCGGACGGCCTGATACCCGCCGCGGGATTCGTAGACTTTCAGCGTCGTGGACCCCGTCACGCCGCGATTGCGTAGTAAAACAGACTCGAAGGACATAACGACAACCGGAGAACCAATTCAGAATTCAGAATTCGGAATTCAGAACGGCGAAAGATCACAGGCCCTCGGTGTCACCGCCCAACTCCGCGTTCCGCATGCGCCCTTCCGCATTCCTAGATCATCCACCGAAAGTACACCACGCTCCACGCCACCAGGAGCGGCGCAGCCCAGCGCCGCCGGCCGGTGCAGTCCCAAGGCGCGACCACCGCGAGCAGCACGGGCAGATAATCCAGCGAGAAGCGATTGTAGCCTCGCTGGTCCGCGCCCGTGGCGTGGAAGAACAGCAGCGCCGCGTACGTCACCGCCGCGGCGAGCAGCAGCGCCCGCCGCGCCGGGTCACGCAGGATACGCCGCAGGTCAACAAAGAGCCAGAGCAGCAGCGGCGTGGTCCACCAGATTCCCGTGCCCTGTACGTTGGGCCGCCAGTGCACCTCTTCCCGCCCGGCCACGGTGATCACGTGCCGCCGGGGGAAACCCAGGTTGGCGTAGTAGAGGTTGCGCGGCACGAAGGCAGCCGAGAAAAGCCCGTGCTCGCGGGCATCGCGGGCAAAGCCGTCGTCACGCCCTTCGTAGATGAGCCGGTAGCCGGTCTCGAACGGGCTGCCGAACTTAAGCGCGTTCAGCAACATCGGCGCGCCCACGATGAGCGCCACGGCGGCCACGAGCTGCACGATGCGTGGGGCGAGGCGCCGCTCTGCCATGACCGCCGTTTCGACCCTCTCCTCCCGGCATTCGGCCCCCGGCACCACGGTCCGCTCCCTTACGGTCGCGGCTCTGCTTGCCGCCGGCTCCAGCGCCGGGAACCGACGCAGCGCCATCCACGCCAGCGGGATGAGCAGCGCCATCGTCATCTGCCGCGACAGCGTGGCAAGGAGCAGCCCGAGCGCCGCTACCCACACGCGCTTCCGGTCGAAGTACTCCGTGAGGAAAGCCAGAGTGCCCAGCACCGCCAGCGTGTGGTTGAGCTGATAGGGCGCGCCGCCGCGCAGCGTGCGGTCGATCACCGGCCACAGCGACGTGCCGCAGATCAGCCCGATCGCCAGCAGCGCCGCCCACCACCGTGAGCCGGTCAAACGTCGAAACAGACTGTACGCCAGCCACGGCAGCGGCAGGACGAGGACGACCACGACGAACCAGTGGGGCACGCCGGCGAAAAACGGCACCAGCGCCGCCGCAATCAGCGTGAACATCGGGGGAAAGTGGCTGTAGATTCGCCCCTCGTGCAGGGCGGTGTCATGCACGCGCTCCGGAAGGTCGAGCCGGCCCGACCACCAGCTTCGCGCCTCAACGATCTGAATGTTCTCCCGGCCGGTGAAGATTACGCCCGGACGCCAGAGCTTGGCATCCACGAGCACCAGGAAGGTCAGGTAGACGACGGCGGCCGGGGCCACCGATGCCAGGAAGCTGCCGCGCGGCTGACATCCCATAGGCGGTAGCTTCCGGCTTCCGGACCAGACGGGCAAGCGGCGCCGCCGGCGCCGGGACGGTGCAGTTCGTTTCGCTTAGGTCCGCACCGTGGTATCCGACTCCCCGGGAAACCGGCGGCGCGCCGCATGGAGAGCGCGTCGTTTGGTTGACCACGGCGCAGGTGACTCGTACACTCGCGCCGGCGGCGCGAGGCGTCCTTGGCTGACGGACTCGCCGAGCGAGACAGCGGGGCAAGACGACTGCCGCACCGGCGCGCCCCGGCGACCGCCGGGCACGCGATGGGGTACGCCGATGGACCTCGTGGTGGTGATGAAATCCGGCGCCGCGGCCGACGACGTGCAACGCGTCGTGGAACGTGTCGGCGAACTGGGGCTCACGCCGCACACCTCGCGAGGGGAGTTTCGCACCATTGTGGGGGCGGTGGGTGAAAAAACGCCGGAGTTGCAGCAACAGCTCGAGCAACTCCCCGGCGTGGACCACGTGATGGCCATCACCCAGCCCTACCGGCTGGCTTCGCGGGAGTTTCACGAGGCCGACACCATCCTTGACATTCGCGGCGTGCGCATCGGCGGCCCGCACGTGAACATCATCGCAGGCCCCTGCGCCATCGAAAGCCGGGAGGTGTTGTTCAGCGTGGGCCGGGCGGTGAAGCAGGCCGGGGCGGCCATCCTGCGCGGCGGAGCCTACAAGCCGCGCACCTCGCCCTACTCCTTCAGCGGCCTGGGGCGCGAGGGGCTGGAGTTGCTCCAGCAGGCGGGCGCGGAGCTGGGCATGCCCACCATCACCGAGGTGACCGACCCGCGCGACGTACCCGTGGTGTGCGAGTTTGCCGACATCCTCCAGATCGGCGCCCGCAACATGCAAAACTACAACTTGCTGTTGGAGGTGGGGCGGACGAGCAAGCCGGTGTTCATCAAGCGCGGGCTGGCGGCGTCGATCACAGAGCTGTTGATGTCGGCGGAGTACGTGCTCAGCCAGGGCAACCACCGGGTCATGCTCTGCGAACGCGGCATTCGCACCTTCGCCGAGGAAACGCGCTACACCCTGGACCTATCTGCGGTGCCCGTGATCCAGGAGCGCTCGCACCTGCCGGTGTTCGTCGATCCCTCGCACGCCGCGGGCAAGCGCGACCTGGTGCCGGCGCTGGCGCTGGCGGCGATCGCCGCGGGGGCAGCGGGGGCCATCGTGGAGGTACACAGTTGCCCGGACCGCGCCCTGTGCGACGGCCCGCAGGCCGTTCTGCCCGCCCGTTTTACCGCCCTCATGGAGCAGATCCGCCAGGTGGCGGCCATCGTGGGACATCGAGTGACACAATGGTGACACTTCGGTGTCACCGCTTACGGCCGGGATGCGGAGGCGGCGCGGCGTGAAGGTGCTGATCACGCACGAACGATTCGCCCCGGACTTCGCCGGCGGCGGCGAGTACGTGGCCCTGGAGACGGCGCGCAGCCTGCAACGCAAGGGGGTGCAGGTGCGGGTACTGACCGCCGGAGACCCGCGCCGCACCGATTACGAGGGAATCGAGACCATCCGTCTGCCGCTGCACCGCTACCGCCTGAACTTCGCCTGGCGGCGCATTCGTGATCTGGCGCGGGAATCAGACCTGATTCACACGTTTAACTACCATGCCTGCCTGCCGTCGCTGCGCGCCGGGCGCAGCGTCGGGGTTCCCGTGGTGTGCCTGATGCTCGCCCTGTTTCGCGAGGCGTGGAAGGAAATGCGCGGAACCCTCGCCGGGCGGGCGTGGATGGCGTGGGAGCGCTACCTGCTCACGCGCCCCTTCGATCGCGTGTTGTTTCCCAGCGATTACTCCCGCGACCAGGGCGTGGCACTGGGCGTGCGGCCGGAGATCGCGGTGGTCAACAACCCCGGCATCGAGCTCGAGCTCTATCGCCCCGCGGCGGTCAAGGAGGACGTGATCCTCTTCGTAGGCAAGCTCGAGGTGCGCAAGGGCATCTTCGACGTACTGGAGGCGGCGCGGGCGGTGCCGGAGGCGCAATTCCGCGTGATGGGTTGGGGAGCGCAGGAATCGTCGCTGAAACGCCAGGCGCCGCCCAACGTCGAGTTCGTCACCTTCGAGCGTGGCGCCAAACTCCGCGAAGCGTTCGCCG
Organism: Planctomycetota bacterium; assembly: GCA_016208685.1. Classification (GTDB taxonomy): domain Bacteria; phylum Planctomycetota; class Phycisphaerae; order UBA1845; family UBA1845; genus JACQXM01. The sequence goes on from JACQXM010000051.1 coordinate 78,040, forward strand.
CGGCGCGCATCTTCCTCCTGCCCTCGCGCGCCGAGACCTTCGGCATTGCGCTGGTGGAGGCCATGGCTTCGGGGTGCGCGATCATCACCACCATCCCCCTGCCTTACGAGGGTGTGCCCATCGTGGCCGGTGACCTGCCTGGGCTGGTGGACGCCGTCCGCCGGCTGTGGGCAGACCGCGAATTGACGCAGCGGATGGGTCGCGCCAACGTCGCCCTGGCGCAGCAATTCACTTGGGAACGCCATGCGGAAGTGCTCATCGCCCTGTACGGGCAGTTGCTTTCAGGCCGAGCGCGCTAACGCCCGCTTCGTCATCCCGAGTTCATCCGGACGGCCCGGTTTCCGCATTCCACATTCACCGTTCCGCATTCGCGGAGCATTCGGCTCGCCACGATCACCGTCGGGCGATAGGCTACCGCGCATGGGCGAACCGCCGCTGGATCCACGCGAGGTGCTCGACTTGGCGCGGGAGCAACTCCCGCGGCATATCGCCATCATCATGGACGGCAATGGGCGCTGGGCCAAAGCGCGCGGCCGGCCGCGCATCCGCGGGCATGAGGAAGGCGCCAAGACCGTGCGCCGCGTCGTCACCCGCTGCGCCCGCCTGGGGATCGAGGCCCTCACCCTCTTCAGCTTCAGCACGGAAAACTGGAAGCGCCCCCGCGACGAGGTGGACTTCCTCATGGACCTCTACGTGCGCTACCTCGTCGGCGAGCGGCCGACCATCATGAACAACAACGTGCGCTTCCTGCACGTGGGGCGGCGCGAGGGCTTGCCCGATTCCGTGCTTACGGAGATGGACCGCATCGTTCACTTAAGCCGTGGCAACAGCGGGCTGAAACTCTGCCTGGCGCTCAACTACGGCTCCCGCGACGAAATAGTCGATGCGGTTCGGGACATCGCCCGCCGCGTTCGCGATGGCGTGCTCTCGCCGGAGAGAATCGACCAGCGGTTATTCTCCGACTGCCTGTACACCGCCGGGCTGCCTGATCCCGACCTGCTCATCCGCACCGCCAACGAGCGCCGTGTGAGCAACTTCCTGCTTTGGCAGATCAGCTACGCCGAGATCTACGTGTGCCAGGCGCTCTGGCCGGACTTCGACGACGCGGAGCTGGACGCGGCCATCCGGGATTTTGCCGCCCGCGAGCGGCGGTTTGGAGACGTCCAGCCAACGCTGGCGCCGGATTCTCAGGTCTGATCGGCCCGACGTCGACGCCGCAAAACCTGCACGAGTCCCCTGCTCCAAGGCCGCTGCACGCGGTACCGCGGCCGCGCGCGTGGCACCGCCTGCCGCGGACGCTGGAGCAAACCGCCACGACCTGTCGATGGAGTCCGCAGCGGAAGGCGGCGGGGGCGGCCCGTGCCCCGCGGGTTCGCGCGATGAGGGCGACCGAATGCGACCCCAATGCGTCATTCCATTAGTCGCGGCGGTGGCGGCCGGCAACGGTGCGCTGCACCCGGCCCACGCCGGCGAGAACGACCTGCCGCTTTGTGCCCGCGTGGCCTGGCAGATCGCGCTTGAGCGCGTCGGGCTCTCCCCCGGCGTCATAGATGGGACAATCGGGAGCAAGACGCGGCTGGCCACGCGCGAGTTCCAGCGGGTGCAGGGGCTGCCGATGACCGGCGGCCTCGATTCGCGCACGGCCGAGGCCCTCGGGGTCGACCCGGACGCTGCGCTGGGAACCTACACCGTCCAGCCGGAGGACTTTCATGACATCGGCCCCGTTCCCGAGGGATGGGAAGCCAGGAGCAAACTCCGGCGGCTTGGCTATGAGTCGCTGACCTCGGCACTGGCGGAGAAGTTCCATTGTTCGCGTGCCCTGCTGCGACAGCTCAATCCGAAGCGCGACCTGGACCGCCTGGTCGCGGGCGATGTGGTCGTGGTCCCGGCAGTCCCGCAACGCCCGCCCGCGCCGCGCGGTGAACTACTGCACGTCGACCTGAACAACAAGGTCATTCGCGTGTTGAACCGGCAGCAACAGATCGTGGGCTTGTTCCATTGTTCCGTTGCCGCCAAGAAGGCCAAGCGGCCCAGCGGCGAGGCCGCCGTCGTCGGCATTACGCCGAACCCCACGTACACCTTCGACCCCAAGATGTGGCCGGAGGTGAAGAACGTAACCCGCAAGCTGCTCATCCCGCCCGGCCCGCGCAACCCCGTGGGGTTGTGCTGGATCGGGCTGAACCTCCCCGGGTACGGAATCCACGGTACGCCGCACCCGGAGCTTATCGGCAAGACGGGCTCGCATGGGTGCTTCCGACTCACCAACTGGGACGCTCTGCGACTGGCGCAGATGGTTCGCGTCGGCACGCGCGTGCGGTTCACCGGCTGACGACTTGCTGCTCGACCGGCACGCCGGGCGCCCCACGACAGGCGGCCTGATCCGGTGTGGGCCAGACCGCGCATCACCCGTCGAGACGGCGTGGCGTGGCAAGCTGCTTTCGCGCCGCCTCGGCGGCGCTGCGCAGGAGAATGGCGACGGTCACGGGTCCCACGCCGCCGGGCACCGGCGTCAGCACGCCGGCTACTTCCTTGACCTCGTCGAACACCACGTCGCCGACGACCGTGCGTCTGCCGTCGCCACCCACCACCGAGTTAATGCCCACGTCGATCACGGCGGCGCCCGGCTTGACGTGCTCGGCACGTACCAGGCCCGGCTTGCCCACCGCCACGATCAGCAGATCGGCGCTGCGCGTGTGCTGGAGCAGGTCGCGCGTGGCGATGTGGCAAGAGGTCACGGTCGCCATTTCGTGCAGCAGGAACAGAGAAATAGGCTTGCCTACGATGGCTCCCTGGCCGACCACGACGGCATGCAGTCCGCCGGGGTTGATCTTCGCCTGCCTGAGAACCTCCATCACCGCGGTGGCGGTGCACGGCGCAATGATGGGGTTGTCGTAGAACAGCAGGCCGATGTTCGCGGGGTTGACGCCCTCCACGTCCTTATAGGGGTCGATGCAATACTGGAGCGCGGGCGTGTCGATCCCCGGCGGCAGCGGCAGGTTGAGCAGGATACCCGTGACCGCTGGATCGTCGTTGAGGCGGCGAATGGTGTCGCGAATCTGCGGCTCGTGGGCGTCGCGGCCCAGGGCGTGCAGTTGGTAGCGAATGCCCACTTCGAGACAACGGTTGCGCTGCGACCGGGCGTAGATTTCCCCCGCCGCGGGGTCGCCCACCATGATGGCGTCCAGGCCCACGGGGATGCCCTGTTCCCCCAGGGCGCGGACCTGCTGTGCCGCCTCCTGTTTGATGCGCTCGCCGAGCGCTTTGCCGTTGATGATGGTGGCGCCCATGGTGGCTACCGGCACGTCAGCCGCGCGCCGCGGCTCAGGAAAGTCCGCGTGGCGGAGCCGTTTACCCGGTTCCGCGCGGCGCGAACGCCAGCCAATAGTAGCCGGAGAGGCAGGCGCCGACGAGAGCGACGGCCAGCATGGCGGTCTTGATGCGCTGAATGCCGCGCAGGAAGTCCGCGGCCCGTCGCGGATCGCCCGCCAGCGACATGAGGAACCGGATACGGCTGCCGATGGACGAATGTCGCCAGCTCCGCTCCTCGTGGGGAATGCCGTTGAGGATCGCCACTCGATCCAGCGCCGACGCGAACACCTCCGCGCCGGTCATGCACACCCGCGCTGGGCCCCCCTGCGCCGTTCCGCCGGGAAGGTGCACGCCGCACGGGACGCGACAAGCGCCGGTGGCCGGCGTCACGCACTGGGCGCCGAACAGGTCCGCCTGGCGCTCGAACCGCCGCGAAAGATGGCCGAATCCGATCCCCCAGAAGAGCACGGTCGCCGCTACGCCCACGCCCTGGATGGCCAGCACGGAGACTCCGCCGCCCGCATCTTCCGTTCCCACGAGGCGCGAAAGGAGCTCCATGATACCCGCCACCAGCAACCAGCCGACGAACGCAAACACCAGGAAGTGCTGAATATGGCGGTGCCGTACGTGCCCCACTTCATGCCCGAAGACGGCCTCGATCTGCTCGGCGTTCATGGTCGCCAGCAGGGCATCGGAAAGCAGCACATACCGCAGCCTGGGAAGGAGCCCCATGACCGCGGCGTTGATCATCAGCCCGTCGCTGTCCCATACCAGAATGTCGCGGCAGCGCAGGCCCGCACGTTCGCAGACGGTCTCCAGCCGTTGCCGCAGCGCCCCGGCTTCAAGCGGCGTGGTGCGCCAGATGCGCCGCAGCATCAGCGGTGCCGCGAGGAAGACCAGGCCCGCCGCGGTCGCCAGCACCGCATCCGGCATCCACACCCAGCCGCTCCATGCCTGTAGCTGGTCGTCATAGCCGCGTGTCATGTTCGCGGCGAAGAGCACCACGCTCATCGGTCCGGCAACCACCAACAGGTAATGCCGCACGTGGAAGTCCAGGAAGCGGCTCAGCTTCAGCCGCATGCCGGCCGGAGCCCCGGGCCCCGGCCCTTCGCCGAGCGCATCGGCGTGCAGGCCGCGCTCCAGGGGAAAGGCGGCCACCCATAAGGAGATCTGCGCCGCGAAGAACGGCAGCAGCACGACCGCGTCGCCCACGATCTGAAGCGCCGGCGTAATGCGGCCCCACGCCAGCCATTCCGCCCAGCGCGTGAAGAAGACGACGCCCGCGAACCACACAAGCGCCGCAAGCCGCAGCACGGCGGCCGCACGGTGATGGAACAACTGCGCCCAATGCGGTGCCTCCGGATGCCGCTCCAGCAGCCGGCCCGCGCGCCGCACGGCCAGCAGGGCGGCGCCGCCGGTTACGGCGGGAAGCAACAGCACGGAGGCCAGGGTCACGGCGATGTCATGCTGGGCGACGAGAATCCATCGGCCCGGCTCCTCTGCCTGCCAGAACAGACAGGCGAATGCGAGGATGGTGATGATGTGCATGTTCGCTCCGCGGTTCCGGCGATGCCTCCGCGCTCACTGAATCCCAACCCGCCGCGAAACGCGACCGCCGGCCAAGGGGCAGGTGTTCCCCGATCTCGGTTGCAACGGTACTCGCGCGGTCTGTTCCATTCTATGGCGCCGCGCGAGGCTTCACGCTGACAGCGCGGCACGTTCCTTTCCCGCCGGCATCGGCAGCGGCCGGCGCCTGGCTTTAGGGCGTGTCAATTCAGTGCCTCTCGGCATTCACGAAAAGGCTGCCAAGAATGGAAACCGGGGTTAGGATCACTGATCGTCGTTCCTTCGGCGCTCATTTACGACCAAACCGACAACCCCTCCAGCCGCGGGGATGCAAATCGAGCGCGGAGCTCCGGATTTCGAACTCTCGGACGGGCACCAGGCTGTCAGGGCGAAGCGGCGTGGCTCGCCGGCGGCGGGTAGCCTGGCGCGGAGTTCTCGTACGCCGGTCGCGGGCCGAAGAGGCGCTCCAGTTCGTTGATGGTGCGCACCACACGCCGCCGATCGCGGACCGCCTTGAACTCGCCGCTCACCTCCGCACCGGCGAAGAGCGCCTCGCCCGGCGCCAGGCTGCGCCGCGGCTTAAGCAGCGCCAGCCCCAGCGAACCCTTCAGTCGGTTTCGCTTCCGATTCTGTTCGAAGAAGACCGAACCGGCGCCTTCGAAGGTCTCCCCCTCGGGGCCGCTGAGAATGGCGTAAGTTACGGTGGCGTTCACCTGGGACGTTTCAGCGATCGTCTGGCCGGGGATCGAACGCCAGACGCTGTGGATGTGGATGATCTGGGTCAGCGGCTCGCGGCGCTGGCCCTCGGCCGGTTGGTGTCGCCGCAAGACCACGTCCAGGTCGCCATCGGGGCCGACGTCGTAGTAGGCTTCGGGGAACCGTTCTTCGTACTGCCTCGCCTGCCCCGGCTGGTGGTGGTCGACGATGAGGAACGTTGATGGCTTGGGCGCGCACCCCGTCATCGCCAGGAGGCACCACGCCGCCCATCGCGCCGACCGAGGCGCGCCGTGACCGTCGCCGTCGACATGCCGCGATCGCCCGCGCACCACGGCGGTCACCATAGTGACACCGCGCCGCCGGGTCAACCTGGCTTTCACGCCCGCCAAAAACTTAGAAACCCCGACGCCCGCCGTTCGCGGCTTCTCCCCCCGCCGTCCCGATTCTATAATGCGACGCAGACTCGCCCGGGGCCGCCGGGCGGCGAAGGGGTGGAATCGGAACACCGAACATGAAGGCAGCGGTACGACTGGGAGTCGTCTCGTACCTCAACGCGAAGCCGCTAATCGCGGGACTGGAGGCTGACCCAGGCGTCGAGTTGCTCTTTGACGTGCCCTCGCGCCTGCCCGCGCTGCTGGACGACGGAACCGTGGACGCGGCGCTGGTCCCGGTGATCGACCTGGTGCGGCACGAACGCACCTGGAAGGTCATCTCCGACGCCTGCATCGGTTGCGACGGCGAAACCTTCACCGTGCGCGTCTTTTCCCGCGCCGCCCCCGAGGCCGTCCGCACTCTGCACGTGGACGGTGATTCGCATACTTCGGTTGCCCTGGCGCGGGTCATCTGGCTGGAGATGTTCGGCCGTCCGCTCGAGGTTCTCCCCTATACCGGCCACGAGGACGCGGATGTCTGCGAGGCAGTCCTGCTCATCGGGGACAAGGTGGTTACGCACAAGCTGATCGACTTCGACCGGCAGACCGACCTGGGCGCGGCGTGGAAGTCGCTGACGTCCTTACCCTTCGTGTTCGCGGTGTGGGCGGCGCCGCGAAACGCGGAGGTGTCGGCCCTCGCTCGTCGGCTAAGCGCCGCGCGCGATGCGGGAGTGGCGGCGGCGAGGCTCATCGCCGCGGACTTCGGGCCGAGCATGGGCTGGCCGGTGGCGCTGGCGGTCCGCTACCTGACCTCGCGGCTGAAGTTCACGTTGGGGGAACGCCAGCGCCAGGGCATGATCCGCTTCCTCGAGTTGGCGCGCAAGCACGACCTCGTGCCGGCGTCGTCGGAGCTGGAGTTCGCATGAGCATCGCCGCGCCGACCATGCAAGCGGTGGGCTGTTCCCGCCTCTCCGCCGCCGAGGCGTTGGAGCTGTATCGTGATTGCCCCATTCACGAACTGGGGCGGCGGGCCCACGCCGTCACGCTGCGCCTGCATCCCGAGCCCTACCGCACCTACGTGGTGGATCGCAACATCAACTACGCTAACTACTGCACGGCCAAGTGCATTTTCTGCAACTTCAAGGCCGACCCGCCGGGAATGAACACCGGACGAAAGGACCTTCCCGAGGGGTACGTTCTGAGTTTTGAGAAGATCGGAGAGAAGATCGAGGAGCTGATCGCCATCGGCGGAACGCAAGTGCTCATGCAGGGCGGCCTGGTGCCCGCCGAGATGCTTCCCTTCCAGTGGTATCTCGACCTGCTGCGCTTCATCAAGCGGGAGTATCCCGGCATCCACATTCATGCTTTCAGCCCGCCGGAGATACACGCGTTCCACGAGATCTTTCACATGAGCGTGCGGGACGTGCTGCTTTGCCTCCAGGAAGCCGGGTTGGACTCCATTCCGGGCGGCGGGGCGGAGATTCTCGTCGACCGCGTGCGCCGGCGCATCGCACAAGGCAAGACCAGCACCGAGCAGTACCTTCACGTCATGCGCGAGGCGCACCGATTGGGGATGCGCACCAGCATCACCATGATGTTCGGGCACATCGAGACCCTTGAGGAGCGGATCGAGCACCTGGTGCGCATCCGCGATTTGCAGGATGAGACCGGGGGGTTCACGGCGTTCATCTGCTGGACCTTTCAGCCCGGAGGCACGCCCCTGGGCCGGGTGCGGGGGTTCGAGCCCGGCCACGCCGGCGCGCCGGACGGCAAACACCTTGTGCTCGCGGACGCCCATGAGTATCTGCGCATGACCGCCCTGGCGCGCCTCTTCCTGGACAACATCCCCAACGTCCAGTCGAGCTGGGTTACCCAGGGCGTGAAAATCGGGCAGATCGCCCTGTACTTCGGCGCCAACGACATGGGGTCGGTGATGATGGAGGAAAACGTGGTCTCGGCCGCGGGAACAACCTATCACCTCACGGAACAACAGATTCGCAGCGCCATCACCGCCGCCGGCTGGCTCCCGCGGAAGCGCAACTTCTACTATTCGATCATCGAAAGCCAGTAGGAGCGGGGTGGATCGGAATCGGCGGCGCGGCGCCTCCCCGTGAACGGCGCACCGTTGGCGGCGCCGCAGCGCGCAAGCCGCGTCCCGGTCGGTCGTGCACGTCACCCGGCGGGAACGCCAAGTCGCGACTTTTCTATGGAAACCGCGGGGACTGCCTTGGTAGAATGGAGCCGGCGGTCGGTTGGCGTGGTGCCCGTGGCCGGGGCACGGGATGAGCGGTCGGTTCCTTAACCGTACGCGGGGGCGACATGTCCACTGGCAAGTTCGACCCAATCTGGACGCGGGCTCGATCCGACCTGGTGATCGTAACCGCCGAGGGCGAGGAGGACGTGTTCCTGTGGGAGCACTCGGCGCGGCTGGCGCGCAGTGCGCTGGTGATCGCCGCGCTAGCCGGCGTGCGCGAGCAGACCCCGGACGCGCTCGCGATCCTGGCGGCCGGCCTGTACCACGACGCCGGATGGACGCTACGCTTCCAGGAGGGGGCCGTCTCCCGCGGCGAGATTCTGTCCCGTCCGCTCAGCGCCGCACACCGGGAGCCCGGCGTCCGGTTGATGGAACAGGCCCTGTTCGGCCTCGTGCCGCCGCCCTCCCTGGAGCGCGCCGCGAAGGCGATCCGATCCCTGCACGATCGCGCTCTACTCACCGTGGAGGGGCGCGTGCTCGGCGATGCCGAGAACCTGGAGGAATTCGGGCTGCTGTCTCTCTGGCCGGCCATCCGGCGTGGCACCCATGACGGCAAGGGCGTGCAGGCGGTGATCGACCAGTGGGATCGCCGTAGGGAGTACCAGTTCTGGAACGCGCGGATCAACGAGGGATTCCACTTCACGCAGGTGCGCGACGTAGCGCGGCGGCGGTTGGAGAGCTACCAGCGGGCCATTGAGGAGCTGCGCCATCAGCATCAGGGCGACGACCTGGCCGCGACGCCCGCAGGCACCAACAGCGCCCGCTCCCTGGAGAACGCCTCGCGGTCGTAATGCCTCGGCACCGGCGCCCCCTCCCGCGCCCCGCGCGGAGGTCCGACCGGCAGACAGGCTGACACCGCTCGCGCCGCCCCGCTATTCCGGGGGGTTCAACTGCGCCAGCACCTCGCTGCGTTTCATCCGATTGAGAAAGCGCACGTCGGACAGGTCCATCTCAAAGCGGCAGAATGCCGACATGGCGCACCACGCGCAAGGGGAGAACGTGCCCAGACGATACGGGCTCACGTCGATGCGCCCTTCAAGGATCCCGTCCGCCAACCGTCCCAGCGTCTGCCGCGTGTGATCCAGCAGCGCCTGGAAGGAGCGGCGATCGGCGGAGTCGGACTGGTCGATGCGGCCCGCGTCACCCTCTTTGGTGCGGAAGTAGCTGTAGGTACGGGACCATTCGCCGGTGTTGCAGGCATCCAGAGCCGGGAAGTCGTCCGCCAGAAGAATGCCGCGCGGCCGGTAGGTTCCCGGCGTTTCCGCGGCGCGGGAGTCATCCGCCCGCGTGGGGTGCGCCACCGACTCGTACCGCGGCGCCAGGCTGACGTAGAGGCCGGCAATCGGACGCACCGGACGGCCAGTAAGCGACTGCCCGTGTTCCGCGAGCACCAGCAGGTAGCCCAAAAGTTGCAGCGAGACGCCGTGGAAGACCTGATCCAGCTCCAGCTTCTTTTCCCGCGTGCGCTTGTAGTCCACCACCACGCCCAGCAGTTCATCGGCGAGCTCGGCGATGTCCACGCGGTCGATGTAACCACGCAGCAGCACGCGCCGCCCGCCGGGCGTGCTCAGTTGCAGCGGCGGTAGGCTGCCCGGTTGGTCGAAGCCGAAGGGCAGCTCGGCGGCCTGCGGCAACGCCTTGCCGGGCTGGGCGGTCCTGCGCTGCGCCCGTACCACGCGGGAAAGATGCGCCAGGGAACGTCGCAGCAGGTACGCATCCCGCGCCCCGGACAGCGGTGCCCTCCCGGCGGCTGCCGCGGCCACGCGCGCGAAGCTCTCCTGTAACGCGGTAAGCAACTGTTCCTCCGATAGCGCGGCGAAACCCGTGCCCCGCGCCGTGAGCTGCCCCAACAGGTCTTCCAGCACCGCGTGGTGAACCTGGCCGATATCCACGGGCGCCAGCGTGGACTCGGCGCGCTCCCGCAGCCGCAGCGAGTGAACGGCGAAGTGCTTGAACGGGCAGGTCGCATAGGCCTCGAGCTGCGAGACGCTGGCACGAAGCGGCCCGGCGAACAGTCGCTGTACCGAATCCGCGGTCAGCGAGGCCTGGTTCCGCTCCGAAAGCGATGAAAAAGCCCGTCGTAGCGTTTCGTCGCCCCACTCGTCTTGCCGCGCCACGGCGTAGAGCCCGTTCCAGCGCCCGCGCATTGCCGCATCGTCGCGCTGCATCGGAGGTCGGGCGCGGAACTCCGTCACCAGCCGGCACGCCAAATCGCGGCGCGAGTGGATGTCCCATGCGGCTCGGGCGCGAAGCGGGTCGGCCGTCCGCTTCGGCGAAAGCGCGGAGAAGACCTGGAACAGCGCCGGGGCATACGGCGAGGTGCGCAGCGCTTCGCCGTCGTTGTCCGCCGCCGCCCAGGTAACCACCACATGGCGACAGGGGCGCGTCAGGGCGATGTACACGAGCAGCGCTTCGTCGAGGACCCGCTCCTGGGCCGGCGGTCCGATGCGTACACCCCGGTCCCGCAGCGCCGCGCGATCGTCATCGTTGAGAATCGCGTCCTCGGCGGCGGCCTGGGGAAAAACGCCGTCGTTGAACCCCACGACGACCGCTGCCTTGATGTCCGGGTGCCGGCTGCGCTCGATCGAACCGACCAGCACCTGGTCGATCATCGGCGGGGCCAGTCCAAGCGTCAGCGTGCTCAACCCCTGCTCCAGCACACGGGCGAAGTCCTCGACCGCCATCGCTTCGGAAGCGAAGGCGAACGCCAGATCATCGAGGAGCGCCGACACTTCGCGCCAGATCTGGCGGTGCTCGGCGGCCTGGTCCGGGTCGCCGGCGGCGTCGGCTTCGTCGCACCAGTGCTCCATGGTCGCGGCGACGGAGAGCCGTTCGAGCCAGGCGTGCAGGCCGGACGTCCACTCCGGCCCGGTGTGACCCTCCGGCGCCCGCGCGAAGTGCAGCCAGTCGCTCAGACAATCGACGACCTTGCGCCGACCGGCGTTGACACGCTCCAGGGACTTGCGCTCGTGGGCTGCCGGGCCTTCCTCGTCACGGACCAGCGAGGCGCGCAGCCAGTGGGACCAGTCGGACCCGCTCCAGGCGGCGAGCCCGGCCACGCCGTGCGCCAGCACGTAGTTTTCCAGTTCGTCAGCGGCTTCGTCGGGAAGCGGCAACAGCCCCGTCTTCAGCGCCATGCGAACGGACGCCTGCGACAGGTCCTCGAGCGCCATCGCCGCCCCGCAGCGCAGCAGCTCCACCAGCGGATGATGCGTCACCGGCCGGCGGCGGTCGATGAAATAGGGAATCGCCCGCGCCGACAGAGCCGCGGCGAGCAGGTCATGATAAGGTTCGAGGTCGCGCACGATCACCGCGATGTCGCGGTAGCGCAGCGGCGCGGACGGTGCTTGCACCCAGCGCATGATCCGCGACACCGCATACTCGACCTCGATTCTCCGCGATGGCAATTCGACCAGCTCGATGTCTCGCGGGGCCGCGGAATGGTCCGCCGGGGGAGCGGCTGGTTCGAATAAGCCGCGCTCGAGCCGCGCCAGCTCCGCGCTGCTTTGAAACCGCGGCGGCGTCGCCAGTGTCAGTAGCAGCGGCTCATCAACGGCAACGCCCGCTTCGGCGAACGTGCGGTGCAGTTCCCGGTAGGTACGCAGGGTCTTCGCGAAGAGGCGCTGAGCGCCGGGCGAGGCGCGCTGGGCGGCGCCCTCGGCGAGCGCCGGATCCACGAGCACCGTGATGTCCACCGCGGCCGCCTGCCGCGCCAGCGCGACCAGCGTCAATGCCTCCTGACCGCTCAGCGAGGCGAACCCGTCGACCCAGACCTCCGCCCCCGGAAGCCAGGGGCAGCGGTCGAGCCGTTCCCGCGCCGCTTGCAGGAATTGCGACGGGTCCAACCGTTCATTGCCCAGGTACTCGAGGTACGCGGTGTAGATGAGGTGCAGGTCGTGGAGCTTGGCGCTCTCCGCGGGAGCGTCGTCGGCGGGGGCGGCGCCGCAGGCCGCGACCAACTCGTCCGGGCTGACCGCCTCCTCGATGAGCTCCGCCACGGCGGCGGCGAGCCGCTCCAGAAATCCCGCGACGCGATCCACGCGGCGGTAGAAGCGGAGTTCGCCGGCGCGGCGGCGGAGCAGGTGCCGCAGTACCATCACGCGGGCCGACTCCGACAGCGCGCGCCGCGGCGGCGCCCCGGCGGTTTCGAACACTTTGTACGCCAGCCGCCGAAACGAGAGCACCACGGCACGATGGGCCACCGCGATGGTCTGCGGGTCGAGAACGGCACGCTCGACCTGCAATCCCGCCTGCTCCGGCACGAGCAGGATCAGGCTCGGCCCGCCGAGCGGGTCCTCGCGCAGGCGGCGGCGCACCGCTTCCAGACAGTGGAACGTCTTGCCGGTTCCGGCGCGACCTAACACGAAACGGACGGCCATGGTTCACCGCGATACGGCCGGTCGGGACTTCGCCCCCACACCCGGTTCCGGGCCATCCTATATCAGCGTGTGCCCTTCGGCAGCGCGCGAACCGACCCGTCCCGGCGAGGTCGGAATCAGAGTGCGGCCGTCCGCGCGGTCGCACACAGGCCTCACGCAGGGAGCCGCCGGCCTAACACCGGTGGCCTGGGGCAGGGTGACCGGCCCCTCGGCGAGTGCAGTGTTTCGCAAAGACCTCACCGTATGCAAACCGCCCTCGCGGCGGGCTTTCGGCCTTCGTGGGGCCGCGCGGGCTCAAAGCCCGCGGCTCGATACGGTTGCAGACCAATGATGCACTACACCAGAGACTGGGGACGAGAAACTACTCCGCGGGAACGCGACGCCCGAAACAGAATGCGAATCCGGCCGGCGGCCGCGGCTTTCTTTCCGCATTCCGCATTCACCATGCCGCATTCCCTACCGGTCCAGCTCCGCGGCGATGATGTTCATGCTGCTCAGGACCGCGATCACGTCGCTGATCCTGTGCCCCACGACCAGCTTCTCGAAGCACTGGTAGTTGATGAACGAGGGCGGGCGGCAGCGGGCGCGATAGGGCATGTTGCCACCGTCGCTGGCAAGATAAAACCCCAGTTCGCCGTTGGCGGTTTCGTTCGCCCCGTACGCCTCGCCCACCGGCGGCGTGTAGCCGCGGTTGGTCATGATCTGCTCGAAATGGTGGATCAGCCCTTCGATGGAGAAGTACACCTCTTTCTTGTCCGGCAGCGTGGCCTTTTCGTCGGGCAGGACGTTCACCGGCCCGTCGGGGATGCGATCCGCGAGTTGCAGGCAGATCTTGGCGGATTCGTACATCTCGGCCACCCGCACCTGGTACCGTGCCAGGCAATCGCCGCCGCGGGCCACGGGCACTTTGAACTGCACCGCGGGAGCCCCCCGGCCGTCCCAGTTGTCGGCGTAGCACAGGTAGGGCTCGTCCTTGCGTAGATCGCGCCGCACGCCGCTCGCCCGCGCCAGCGGACCGGTCATGCCCCAGTTGATGGCGTCGTCGTGGCTGATGTAGCCGATGCCCTTGGTTCGCTCAATGAAGATGCGGTTCCGCGTCAGCAGCGACTCGAGGTCCTCGACCACCGGCGGGAGCACCTCGGCGCAGAAGCGTTTCACCTTCGCCGGCCAGTCCGGGGTGATGTCCTGCATCAGGCCGCCGACGCGGGTATAGCTGGTGGTGAACCGCGCCCCGCAGATTTCCTCGAACAGGTCGTAAATGTACTCGCGGGCGTTGAAGGGGTAGATGAAGGCGGTAAAGCCGCCCAGGTCCAGCCCCGCCGCTCCTACGCACAGCAGGTGGTCCTGGATGCGGGCCAGTTCCGCGATGATGGTGCGGATGGCCTTGCAGCGCGGTGTAAGCTCGATGCCGAACAACTTCTCGCAGGCGTGATGCCAGGCGATGTTGTTGGCCATGGGCGAGACGTAGTTCATGCGGTCGGTGACCACGACGTACTGGTTGTAGTTGAGGTGCTCGCCGAGCTTCTCGAAGCCGCTGTGCAGGTAGCCGATGTGGACGGTGCAGGCGAGCACGCGCTCGCCGTCCAGCTCCAGCACGTGGCGCAGGGTGGTGTGGGTGGCCGGATGCTGCGGGCCGAGGTTCAGCACCCACACGTCGCCGCCGGGACCCTCCGGGGCGTACGTGGCGCCGGCGTAGGCGGCGGTGTCCGGGGTCGTGGTCATGGCAGGGAATACTTGTAATCCAAAACCGCCGCCGGGTACAGCCTGAGCGCGTGCCGGCGGCCACGCAGATCCTGGCCTGCAGCGGGCGGATGCGGCGCCGGGCATGTTCCAGCATTACCGTCGAAGATTGCGGCACGGCCCGTTCGGCGTTGTGCAAATCACCCCGCCGGCTTCGCCCCCGCACGTCGCCGGGCGAGTCCAACCTGCCTTCGACCGTGTGCGATCACGGTTGCGGCGCGTTGCCGCGGCATCATATGATGGGTCCATGCTCACCTTCTCGCTCAACTCCGGCTCGAACGGCAACTCGATCTACGTGGAAACGGCCGGTGTGCGACTGCTCTTTGACGCGGGCATCAGCGGCAGCCTGGCCCAGCGCCGACTCGCCGAGCACGGACGCGACATCCGCGAGGTCCACGCCCTCATCATCTCGCACGATCACGTGGACCACGTGCGCTGCGCCGGGATCTACCAGCGCAAATTCGGGCTGCCCCTCTACGTCACGCAGGCGACACTACGCGCCACGTGGTGCAACCTCGGCGCGCTGCGCGACGTGCGGTACTTCCGCTCCGGCGACGTGCTTTCCTTCAACGGCGTGGCCGTGCACACCATTCCCACGGCGCATGACGCAGCGGACGGCGTGGCGTTCGTGGTGGAATCGGCGGGCAAACGGCTGGGAATCCTGACCGATTTAGGGCATCCCTCGCCGGCGTTGCAATCGCTGGTGGAGACCCTGGACGCTACCTACCTGGAGTGCAACTACGACCCGGAGATGCTGGAGTGCGTGTCTTATCCCGAGCGGCTGAAGGCGCGAATCCGGGGCCCCGGCGGACACCTGTCCAATGACGAGTCCGCCGACCTGCTCCGCGCCTGCGCCCGTCGCCGGCCACGGTGGATCGCCGTGGCACACCTCAGCCAGGAAAACAACCTGCCCGAGCTTGCCATCGGCGCGCAACACGCCGCCGTCGGCCGCAGCTACCCCGTGTACCACGCCTCGCGCCACCATGTTTCCGAAGTGCTGCACGTGTAAGGCGCGGGACGGGCGGCGGAGCGCGGCCGTGGGCGGCGCGCGCCAGCCGCGCCACCCCCCGGCGGCCGGTAGGGAGATCACAGCGTCGGGCGGGTGTCGGCGCCCGCCGCGCGGTTCTTCATGTCGCGCTTGGACGCCCGGATGCCCGGCTCGCCACCAAGGGCCAACCGCGCATAGGTCACTGCGGCCCCGCACAGCTTGCATAAGTAGTAAGCGGCGCCGACGGGCAGCACGATGACGACTTCCACCCATGACTTCCCCTTGAGTACGCGCTCGTTGTAGGCGATGGCCGCGAGCTGCGCGATGGCCAGGACGACGGGAAGCGGCACGAGCCTCGCGTCCCATGCCGGGAGCGGCAGCGTAGCCATGGCGGCTGCTGCCGGCCACAGGTCGCGTCCCAGGTACGCCCCATGCTTGTACCAGAAGCGCGCCGCGCCGCGACCTTGCCGATAGCCTTGCCTCAGGTAACTCCGGAAGGTCACGGCGTGCCGGTGTTCCACCGTCGCGTCCGGGGCAAAGCCGATGCGGTACCCGGCCCGCAGCAGTCGCTGCGCTACGTCGTCTTCGTCGCAGTAGTAAGTCAGGGCGGGGTCGAAGGGATGCTCCAGAAGGACGCCGCGCCGAAAGGCCATGTTGCAGCCGGTCAGCCGCCGCTGCTGCAGGTTGCTGCGATGAATGCGCGACGTGCCCACGTACGCCCGTTCCGCCCAGTTCCGCGGCGCGGGGTTCACCACGGCACCCGCCACCGCCGCGACTTCGGGAGCCGTAAAGGCGCCGAGCATTCCACGCAGCCAACCGGGGTACACCGTGCAATCCGAATCGGTGAACAGGACGAACTCTCCTCGCGCCACCTGCACGCCCGCATTGCGGGCCCCGGACACGCCGCGGTTGGACTCCAGACGCAGGATGTTGATCACACACTGCGGGTGCGCCAGGTGAAAGCGCGCGAGCTGCTCCGGCGTGTCGTCGGTAGAGGCGTCGTCTACGAGGACGATCTCAAAGCCGCCGTCCTCGAGCCGCAGCAGGCTCTCGAGACACTCCAATGCCCTCGCTCCACGGTTGTAAACACAGACAATGATGCTGGCGCGAAACTGCGTCATGGATGGACCTCGGCCTGGTTCCGCAGGTCATTGCGGGAGCGATAGGAGGAACGACGAATTGGGAATTGTGAATTCAGAATTGGCCACACCTGATTTACCACGGCGTCGCGGTATACTCACACAACACGATGCCCGTCCCGCGCGTTATCCATTGTACTCTGCAAGCGCACACAGCCTGGCATACACGTTGAGCGCCGCCTCGGGCGCCTGCCGATCGGAAGCTGATCGCTTCAGCGATGCGTCGGGAAATCCCCTGTTCACTTTTGCCTCTATGAAGGTCTCCAGTCGGTCCACTCCGTTTCCGCGGAGTACTTGATCGTAGTGCAGAAACAGCCACGAACCCGTTTCCCGATGCACTTCCACGATATGTTCATACATCAACGTGTAAACGCCAAAGGCCAGTTCCTCGTCAACGTCCATGTTCCGATGATGGGGATCGCGACCTTCTTTGATCATGCTCTCGGCGGTAGGGGAAGGTTCACGGAAAACGCAGATGTAGGCTGCGTCTCCCAGGAGCGGCCGCCACACCGGCAGCGTATAGCTGAACCTCGGGTCCTTGAAACAGAAGGGCGGATTCCGCACCAGTGCGGAGATGCGCCGCAGCAGCGCCGGCGGCGCGGGCAGTTGCGTTCCCACCGGCACCCGGGCCAGCCACATTTGCGTTCGCCCCGGCCGGTCCCGCTGGAACCAACGGCCCAGCAGGGGCCATTGTGCGGGCACGACCTGTCGTATCAACGCGTCGTTAATGCGATTGATCCGCGCCGCCTCGAAGAAGCCCTTGGGATTGGCGTCACGCGGACGGTGCAGCCGCCCGCCCATGAAGTAACCGCAGCTCGCCAGCAGCCCCGCTACCATGCTGGTGCCGCTGCGACCGGACCCGAGAATGATGCAGTTCCGCATGTCCTCAGCCGTCCAGCCGCAGCTCCAGCAGCGTGAACCCCGCCGCCCGCACCACCCGCGCCACGCGCCCCTGCGTCCAGGCGGTGTACGGCGCCATGTCCCGCGTCACCAGGTAGTATCGGACGCCGTAGCGCTGCAACAACTCGCGACGCCGCGGCCAGGCGGTGTTCGGAGCGAGCATCGCCATCAGATCGTCACGCCGCTGAACCTGGTCGCCC
The DNA here is from genome assembly GCA_016208685.1 of Planctomycetota bacterium. Classification (GTDB taxonomy): domain Bacteria; phylum Planctomycetota; class Phycisphaerae; order UBA1845; family UBA1845; genus JACQXM01. The sequence goes on from JACQXM010000051.1 coordinate 95,603, forward strand.
ACGCCGGTGTTGCCGCCCCCGGGCAGAACCACATATCCATCGTACACCATGCCCAGAAGCGACGCCGCGGCCCCATCCGTCAACACCGTCGCCCCGCGCGGAAGCTGCGCCGCGCAGAAGCGCTGCAGTTCCAGCGTGTTCTCGATATAGGAGCGCCGCACTTCGGCGATGGCAAAGGCGGAGGCGTAGTACTCGCGGGCGCGTGTCGGCGCCGTGCGGAGATCGACGACGGCGCCCGCTACGGCTGCGGCGAGCATCACCGCGACCTGCCAGTACCACGCACCGGCCCGCTCGGCCACGGTCGCGGCGAGCGATCCCACCACCAGGGTGGTGAACGCTAACAAGAGCAGTACGTTCAGCCGGGCAACGATCCATTCCCGCCCCACGCCGCGCAGCGCCGCCCCGCACAGCGCCGGAACCAGCAGAATCGCCGCGGTCGCCAGGGTCGCGGCGACCACCGGCCACAGGTTCCGCCGTCGCGAGCCCGCCAGCCCGTACACGCAGCCCGCCCCCAGCAGTGCCAGTGCCGCCGCGCCGCCCTTGTCGAACACCGCCCGATGCGGGTCGTAATGAAGGCTGCCGTCGTCGGCGCGAATAATCTTCTCCGCACCGCTGGCGGCAACCGTCGCCGCCATCTCGGCTCCGGCGCGGCCATAATGCGAAACCAGCACGAACGGCGCCCCGGCCGATAGCGCTGCCAGGCAGCCGACGAGCATCCACAGGCCGGGTCCGCGGCGGAGGATTCCGACCGCCGCTGCGATCGCCATCGGCAGCCCGGCGGCCAGTCCGGCAAACAGCACGTAAAGACCGTGGATTTCTCCCAGCAGCAGCGACCCGGCCGCCAGCTTGAGCACGCAGCGCCGGCCACCACGGTCCCGGCACGCCTGCACCGCGAACGCCAGCATCATCGCCAGGAGCCATAAGGGGGCGAGCTGATTGGGATAAAGCACGTAGGCGGTGGACGACTTGTACGCCGCCAGAAACAGCGCCACGGCCCAGGCCGCCAAGCGAGTGCCGAACACGACATGGCCCAGGTAGTATCCCCCGGCCGCCACCAGTAGCTTGAAGATCGGCAGGCTCGCGTACCACGCCTCCAGCGCTGACTGTCCGGTGAGCACCGCCCCGGCGGCATGAAGCGCGTGCAGCAGATTGGTGTGATAGATGGGAAAGAAATAATCCCCGGCCACGCAGGGCACCTGGTTGTTGAATCCGTGATCCACGAGGTGCCGTATGCGTGTCACATGAACCCAGGCGTCGCCCAGCAGGTATCCTCCCACGCGGGCCCCGAGCACCATGTCCGCCCCCACCAGGAGCATTCCCACCGGCGCGGTGCGGGCGAAGAGTCGACCCAGGTCGCCCCACCAGCCGCGGCGCGTGATGGTCGCCGCGCCCGCGAACACCGCCGCCACGCAGGCCGCGGAGAGGGCGGCAATCGGCAAGTGCAGCAGGTAGCCCGCGATCGCGACCGGCGAAAGGAGGGCGAAAGCGGCAAAGTACGCCCCGGCCGCCACGCCCGGAAACTCCATCCGGGCGTCGTCGGGAAGCGCGAGACGCAGCACCGCATAGCCGGGGAAGAAAAGCGCGAGCCAGAAGAGGAGCGTCAGGATCATGGGTGGCTATTGTGGGGAGTGGGGCGGGAAGTGTACACGGGCGTTGCATCCGCGGCTCGGGAGTTGCGGCCGCCTTCAGGGTTGCGGCAGGATGATGGTGAGTCCTACATCACCGTGCGCCGTTCCGCGCCGCATTGCCGCCGCAGTCCTCAAGCCACGCTACCTGGCGCGGAGGCACCGCCCGGCAGGGCGTTCGGAGGTTGCCAGGGATTTCAATCCCTGGTGCGGGGCACTCCGGTCTCCGGGTTTTTCCGGCGGGCAGACGAGCGTGCGTGGGCACGTTCGTCTGCCCGCCGAAAAACCAGAAAACCCGGCCCGCCTTCCAGGGTCTGAACGACCCTGGCAACGATCGCTCGCCCTGCCGGGCGAACCCGCAACCCGATGCCCCATGCCGATGGGTGGTTCGCGACGCAATGTGCAGCGGCCGGCGGAGCACGAGTCATCGTCCGGGAGGCGTTTTCGGCATTCGCACGCGAGGTCGGCGGTCACTGGACGCAAGCGGCCGACAGCACGCCGACCGGCAGGTGCAGCGCGTACCCGGCGACGCCCACCGGCGAAAGGAGGGGGAAAGCGGCGAAGTGCGCCCCGGCCGCCACACCCGGAAACTCCATCCGGGCGTCGTCGGGAAGCGCGAGGCGCAGCACCGCATAGCCGGGCAAGATAAGCGCGAGCCGGAGGAGGAGCGTCAGGACCATGGGCGGCTATTGTGGGGAGTGGGGTGAGAAGTGTACACGTTGGTCGCCCAGACGGGACCAGCAGCGTACCTGCCCCCTCGCGTCCGCCCAGTTCAGCAGTGCCTGGATGAGAATGGTGGTTACTGTTGCCCGACTTGCGTTTTCACCGGTTTCCCGGCATAATGCGCAGGCGGCTGAACGACGGACCGCCCCGCGGTTGTGGTCGTTGCGGCAGTACGCGCGTCCGCATCGTTCCAGCCCACGCCGGGGGTGGAGGTAGACCATGTGCGCTTTCTTGTCGTTTCGATGCGCCAGATTTCGGAGTCTTTCGACTGCCATTATCGTGACCCTTGTTTTCACTTACTCCGCGGGGTCCGACATAGCCATAGACCTCATCCCCGAGACCGCGGGTCCGTACGCCTGCGGCGAGCTCGTTCGCGTCGACGTGTATCTGCGGCAGACAACCATCGGACCGGATCGGCTCATGCGCCTTCTCCAACTCGACTTTGAGATGACGTCGCCGGCGCTTGACCTCTCGCAGAACCCGGACAGCGATGTCGACGGTTCTGGCCCCAACGGCATCTGCCCCGACTTCCAATTCGCGCTCGCCTCGTTTCCTCAGGGTGGCGCCTTCTATTCGGTTTTTCCGGAACTCCCTCGCCCGGCCTTGGGGTTTTCGGGAACGGTCGCGAACACTACCCGCCAGTTGATCCTGCACGGCGACGGTACGCCTCTGTACCTAGGGTTCGTGAACGTCCGCGCCACACAGCCCGGCGAGTATGCTCTCGATGCTGCCACGCCCGGCGACCCGAACGATCCTTCTCACTACGGGGCACTAGTGTCCTGGGGCTTCGGTGTACTACCGGGCGACGACATCGTCGAGGCGCGCCCCGGTGACGGTCTAACGGGCGGCCAGTACTTCTTCGGCTCCTCGCCACAGCGCGTGCTGTTCTCCAGTGATCCGCCCGACGGGACCATCGACGCGCGGCAGGAGACGCCCTCGTCCGCCGGCGTGACACGTCAAGGCATCGACCGGGTCACGCTCCGTTTCACCAGACCCGTAGTTGACGACATCACGCTCGCCGACATCGAGCCGGAAACGATTACGATCGACGACTCGACCGGAGACCCGCCCGTCGTGCTTTCGGTAACGCCGCTCGATGGCACGAAGATGAACTACGAAATCGTGCTGGAGGAGCCGATTTCGGTTCGAGCGTGGACGACTATGACCGCGCATGTCATCCGCGACCAGCCGAACTCCTTTGACTGCGGCTCGCCCGGACTGCCACCACCACCGAGCGTTGCGATCGGCTTCCTTCCGGGCGATGTCGACGGAAGCGGCAGGGTCACGGTCCAGGACATCACTGCACTCATCAACTCCCTTAACCGCGTCCCGAACCGGGTGCTGCCGCGCACCTCGACGGATATCAACCGTAGCGGGGCCTCGAATGCCCACGACATCACGCGCCTGATAGACCTGATGAACGGCGCGAACGCGACGCAGCCCTGGTTCAATGCGACGCTTCCACCTGAGTCATAGCGGCAACGGGGTGGATGGATAGCGGGTGCTCGTCGCGCGGGCGCGGTCGGGCGGCTCAGGCGTCCGGCCGGCGGTTGGTCCATAGTGCGATCACACGCGAGAGGATGTTCGGCGGGCTCGTCGCGCCAGCCGCAGCGTCAGGGCGGCCACGGCGAGCGAAAGCCAACTCGCCGGTTCCGGCGCGACGACATACTCGATGTGAAAATGATACGGCTCCAGGAAGCCTTGCGGACCGGGCAGGCCGGGCGGAACCGGCTGCGTCGTTTGCTCCAGGCTCTTGAGCAGGTCGTAGGGAACCGTCAGCGTGAAACCGATGGTGTCCGTGCCGTTACCGATGATCACCGGGCGCACGTCCGCCAGCACCGTGTTCGCGGCCCCGTGGTGCCCGTGGTCGAACACGTTGGCGCTGGCGAAGTGGTGCTCGTCGCGGAACGGGTCGGTGGCCGTGTGGTGGTTGTGCAGGTGTTCGTAGGCCCCGGCCCCGAGCTGATCCACCTGCTCGGCGTCGTAAAACGTGTGAAAGAGGAACGTGCTCTCATCCACCGTGACAGGTTCGGCGAAACGGATGTTTGAAACGGTGATGGTCAGGTCGCCGCCCACCACCAGCCCGGGGAAAAACTCGCCGTTGTAGGCGTCGGGCTTCTTGTATATCCCGTGGTAGAGCAGCGACTCGCCGTCGCCAATGGCTTCGGGGAACACCGTGTCGACGCGGGGACGAAATCCCAGGAGGTTGACCGCGTTGAGCGTCGTGACGTTGGGCGCGGCGCCCAGGGGTTGCGAGCTTTGCGGACCGATGCCGCTGAAGTCACGGTCTCCGCTGAAGGAAACCGGCCCGGCGTCGGTGATGTAGGCGACGGTCGTGGTACAGTTGCCCACGGGCAAAGGGCCGGCACTGGCACTCTGCGGCGCGACCAAGAGTCCCCAAACGGCCGTGCACAACCCCGATCGAACCACTTTCGGCATGCCCTGACCCTCTCGTGAAGCCCCGCCGCCGCCGCGCGAACATGGAGTGGCGACCCCGTTGCACCGTCCCCGGTGGTGGATCCGCGACACATCGCGTGTGTGGATGACCCCGCGTGGCCCCTCTGCCCAGGCTGCTCTTATAACAAAAACCAGCCTTCAGAGTCAACGCGATGCACCCGGCTACGGTGTCGTCGTCGCGGGGAACCAGGTGATGCCGCGCGGTAGAGTGGCCGCCCCGGTTATCGGGTCCACCTGCGCCGCTCAAGGCAACCCCATGAGTCCCCGGAAGATCCTGAAGTCGGCAAGCTCAACCCCGCCGTTGGAGTTGAAGTCGAAGACGCACAGGCAGGCCGCCGCCCAGGCAGGGTTGGCCGCCGGAGTCGCGTGGCACAACTGAAACGCCGCCGCGTCGCGCATGGTAACGCCGCCGTCGCCGTCGAAGTCGCCTGCCGCGTTCGGATGCGCGGACTCGTAGGCGCCGAGGTCAACGCGGCAGCCCTGCAGACGCGGAGCACCGTCGAGGTCCACCGCTCCCGGGGCGCCGGCGAAAGCCGGATCGCCGGTGTTGATGGCGGAGGACGGTGCCACCGGGTGCAGGTCGTCGTCCGCCGTCCCCGCCAGGCCGTCCAACCCGGGGAAGTCGGCGAAGTTCGGGTCACCGCCGGTGTTGCCCGCGCCGTGGAAGAACTGCCGCGTCAGGCCCTGGACGCAAGAGTACGTAAGACTCACGCGTCCGAAGCCAGGAACAATCTGCGCCGATTCGTCCATGCCGCCGTTGTCGGCATTGCCCCAGAGGATGCAGTTGACGATTGTCGGTGCGGTGTTCCCGGAGTTGAAGACGCCGCCGGTGTTGCGTGAGGTATTGCCGACGAACGTGCAGTTCAGAACCGTCGGCGACGCGGTGTCGCTGTTGTACATCCCGCCGCCCCAGGTCAGCCCGCCAGTGGGGTCGAGCGTGCGGTTGCCGGCGATAACGCAGTTGATATAGCTCGCGGAGCTGGTGTCGTTGTAGACGCCGCCGCCGCGTTTACGGGCGTTGTTGCCGCGGATGATGCAGTTACGGAAAACGGGGGCGCCATCCACGAAGTAATTGCGAATGCCTGCGCCGCGATCGTCGGGGTCGATGCCGTCGGCGTTGCCGGCGGTGATGGTCACGCCCTCCAACAGCGCCGTGGCGTCGGCACCGGCGCCGCTTACCACGTGGAAGCTGTTGTCCGCGATGTTGGTGAATGCGGGGCCGTCGTCGCCGATCAGATCGCCGCTGAGAATCGTGACGTAGAACCCCGGGTCGCGATCGTCCGGATCGGCGGCGCCGCATCCGGCGAAACCGCCGCGCACGGCCACCCCGCTTTTGAGTTGGAAGGTATGGGTGCGATTGCGCGTCGCCGAGGGCTTGTAGACGCCGTCGGCGACGCGGAGTTCATCCCCCGCGGCCGCGGCGGCCAGCGCCGCGCGCAGGTCGGTGTACGCCTGGCACCAGCTTGAGCCGTCGTGCGCCGGGCCCGGAGCGGCCGCGTCCACGTAACGCACGGTTTCGCCGAGCGCGGGCGGCGCGGACTCCGCGCCCCAGCACATGATCAACAGCGCGAGGTAGAACTTCCGTGTGGCGCGCACCGCCGCCTTCCCCTTCTCGCCCGCCGGGCATGCCGGTACCGCGACACGTCGCGGGCACACCGGTCGGTTGCCCGATTATACGCACCTTTCCGGCACGAGGCCCGCTGGTGGCGGTCCTGGAATACGTTGTGGGATCGTTTCCCACGGCCATTGCTGGGCTGGCATCCACGGACTTGACTGTACTGCGGGGTAAGGTGCCGCCCGTTACGCCGGCGGCGCGCCGCGAAGTGTGAGCGTAAACAGGGCCCCGCCGCTTTCCGCGCGACCGGCGGTGATGGTCCCGCCGTTTTCCGTCATGAGGTCTCGACACAGGGCCAGGCCCAGCCCGGCACAACGCCGGGGGCCGTCGCCGGAGATCGGCTTGGAGGTCTGGAGCGGGTCGAACAGATAGGGCAGCAACTCGTCGGGGATTCCCGGCCCGGTGTCGCGCACGGTGACCTGAACGGTTTCGCCGCCGCGGGCGCCGGCAATCACCAGCCGGCCGTTGTGCGAGGCCGACATCGCGTTGCGGGCGTTGAGCAGGACGTTGAACAGCACCTGCTGGATGTGCAGCGGATCGCCCCAGGCGGACAGCTCCTCGTCGACGTTCACCTGGAGCGTGATGCCGTCCTTGGACAGGTCGCGGCACAGGCTGGCGATGGCCTCCTGCACCACGGGCGCCACGGCGAACATCCGCGCGGTGTTCGCGCTCGCCGCGGTCAGTCCCAGAACGCGATCCGCCATGGCCACCAGCATGGCCGCGTTCCGTTCCGTCACCCGCAGCGCCTTGCGATGCAACTCGGTGTCGTCGGTGTTCAGCGCATACCGCGTGTAGGAGACGATGGGCGTCAGCAGGTTGTTCACTTCGTGAGCGATCATGGCGGCGGCTGTTCCCAGGCCGGCGAGTTGCTGCGCTTGCCGCACTTGCGCCCGCAGCCCGTCGAGCTGACGCTGGAGGCGATCCAGGTGGCGCTCGACGTCGCCTGCCGCCCCGCCCGTGGCATCGTCCGCGGGATTCGACGAAGAGGAATCGGCTGGTTTTCGGCTCATGCGGCGGCCCCCGTTGGCAGCGTGCGCTTCGGCGTTAGACTGCAAGTATCGGTTGTCGGCGCTGGCCGGCTTGAAGGCGTCAAGGCATGCAGGATGAAACCAGCGAGCTTGAGCTTCTCTACGAGCTGCTGGGGCGGCTTGAGGTCGAGGTGCGCCGCGAGTCCATGGGGGGCGCGGGCGGTGGCGTTTGCACGCTCCGCGGGCGCCGCGTGCTGTTTGTCGATCTGGACGCCGACGCCGCGACTTGCGTGGAGGCGGCGCTCGCGGCGCTCGCGTCGGATTCTCGCGCCGATACGCTGTTTCTTCCGCCGGCGCTGCGCGAACGCGTCGATCGTCTCCGCGCCGCCTCCGACGGCTCGTCAGTTTGAAGGCGGGGACTTGGATCGCCGGCCCCGTCGTACGCGCGAGTGTGCGCACCTCAAGGCCAGAGCGGCAGGCACGGTTCGTGGTGGGCGAGTCAGCCGGGCGCTGAGGTAACAAGGCCGAACGTGTACGGCGTGCACTGCACTACGACCGGACACCGGCGACCGCAAACAGGCGTGCGGACGGCGGAGCTGGCGCGCAAGGCTGCCCGCCGGTGTTGGGGGCCTTTCGGCGTTCATCTCCCCGTGAAACGCCAACCGACCGCCCAACCCCAGCGGGCTGCTCGCAGTAGGAACGGCCGTCGTGGGTCCTGCGCGTTAGGACGGCCGCTCCTCGATCCCTCCGTTGTACGCCTGCGGCGTACCGGACATAGACCCGACCGGGGCGCGATGGTTAGCACATGTCAAGGCTTGCGCCATCGCCTGTCTGACCAGCCCCGTGCGACAGCGACTCGCCGTTTTGGCGTACAGCCCACCGCTCGTAGCGATGGTGGGGTCCTTGGCGCTCCGGTGCAGACGACCCACGGGAGCACGCGGACTCGCCGCGGGGCTGACTTACGTTGCGCGATTCATCGCCGCGGAGACAGTGCCGCAACGGTCGCAGCGTTTTTTGCGGCGGCGTTTCCGGCATTGACGTTCGCGGCGCGTCGCCCTAGATTCGCGTGTTTGCACCGGTTCGGCGCCGCCGGCCGAGGAACCCTGAGGTGTTCGCGGTTATTTCAGACATCCATGGCAACTGGGAGGCCCTCGAAGAGGCCCTTCGTGACATCGATCGCCGCTCGATCAAGCTGATCTACTGCTTGGGCGACGTGGTGGGTTACGGAGCCAGTCCGCGCGAATGCTTGGACTCGGTGATCGACCGCTGCACCGTCACGCTCTGCGGCAACCACGACCACGCGGTGTTCTACGAGCCCACGAACTTCAACGTCGGCGCTGAGCGTGCCGCCTACTGGACGCGTCAGGTGTTGGAGGACGAGCCGAGCAAGGCCAAGCGCAACCGCCGCTGGGAGGTGTTGGGGCGGTTGCCCATGACCTTCGAGGCCAAGGGCCTGCTGCTGGTACATGCCTCGCCGCGCCGCCCGGTCAACGAGTATCTCTTCCCCGAGGACGTGTACACCAACCCGGCGAAGATCCTCGACAACTTCAAACGGCTCCAGCCGCAGCACATGGCCTGCCTGGTGGGTCATACACACGTGCCCGGCGTGTTTCTCGACGACCCCTGCTTTGACCCGCCGGACGAACTGCCGGAAACGAACATCTACACCATTACCTCGGATGAAAAAGCCATCATCAACGTGGGCAGCGTGGGGCAGCCGCGGGATCGCGATCCCCGTCTGTGCTACGTGGTGATCTACGAGAAGGGCGAAGCGCCCGAAGGCTACGTGCCGCCGGAAGTGGGAGACGATGAGTACCGCGTGACCATCGAATTCGTGCGCCTGGAATACGACGTGGAACGGGCCGCCCGGAAGATCATCGACACCCCCGAACTGGACGATTTTCTGGGCACGCGGCTTTTCGAGGGGCGATGACGTTCCGCCGTTGCCACGGGCGCGCCGCCCGGCCGCAGGCCGCATAACGAAGGGTCTCCTTGGACAAAGATACCACCAGAAACCTGCTGATCGCCACGGGCGTTTTCCTGGTGCTGGTCTGGTTGGGGCCGATGCTGGCGCCCCCTGCGCCCCCGCGCCCGGCTCCGACCCCCGACGGTCCCATGGCACCCGGTTCCCCGGCGGCACCGGCGGTGCAGGAGGCGGCGCCGTCCGCTCCCGGGGCCGTGGGGGCGACGGGGGAAACCGTGCCTTCCGCCGCCCCGTCCGGAGCACTCCAGGTCCTCGAGGCGGACAGCGAAGTGACGCTGACCCTGGGCGCCGAGCCCTTCGACGCGCAGGCGTCGCGCAAGGAGGCCGCCCGACATGCCCGCGCCGAACCCTTCCGCATGCACCTGACGCTGTCCAACGTCGGGGCTGCGGTCGAATCGGCCACCATGACCGATCACGCCGAGGAGCTCAAAGGCAGTGCCCGCTACCGCCTGCTGGCGCCGGTGGAGCGCGGCGACGGAACGCCCCTGCGTTCCCTGGCCGTGGAACGGATCAACGTCGACGGCGTCGACGTGCTCCTGCATGACAAGAAGTGGCACGCTCAGCCCGTGCGCCCCTGCACCTTCGCCGACGGCGGCGCCGGCGTCGAGGCCGTCTTCCACCTGGATATCCAGCGCGAGGGGGTACCCGCGCTTCAGGTGACGCGCACCTGGCGGCTGCCCCGGCAGGCGTGGGAGCTGGAGCGTCACGATCTGCACTCCGACATCCAGGTGCGGAATCTCGACAGCCAGGCGCACCGCGTGGTCGTTTCGTACTACGGCGGTCTGGGCGTACGCCAGGCGCGGCCTTCAAGCATGGACGACCGGTTCATCGACCTGGGCGTACGCGCTGCGTCGGGTCTGGTCGCCGGTCAGCGAAGGACACTGCACGAGATCACCGCTGCGGCGGGCAAGGACGTGCCGCTGTACGTCTCGTCGGCTCAGGACGCCGCGGCGCGGCTCATCTGGGCGGCGACGGGGAACACCTACTTTACGTGCACCGTCGCTCCGCTAACGCCCGACGCCCAGGACGGTCCGGCGTACGTGACCGAGGTCTCGGCGTTCGACGCCGACGGCGCCGCGGCTACCACCCACGACGCCGCCGTCCGCTTCGTCACCAAGGCGGAGCCGCTCGGCGCCGGGCAGGCCGTTTCCTACCCCGCGGAGGTCTTTCTCGGCGAAAAGGAGATCAACGGGTTCCGCGACGTGCCCGCCTACAAGGCACGCAACTACTACTACCAGATTTCGCAGGGCTACGGCTCGTGCACCTTCAGTTGGTTGGTGGAGATGATGATTTGGCTGCTCAACAGCCTGTTCTTCATGGTGCGCGATTTCGGCTGGGCGATCATCGTCCTGGTGCTCATCGTTCGCGCCATGCTGCACCCCATCACCAAGAAGGGGCAGATCAACATGGTCCGCATGCAGCACCGCATGCAGGAGCTGGCCCCCAAGATCGAGGAGATCAAGAAGAAATTCGGTAACGACAAGGCGCGAATGAACCAGGAGATGATGAAGCTGAACATCAACCCCGCCGGCCAGCTTCTCACCTGCCTGCCCATGTTCATCCAGATGCCCATCTGGGTGGCGCTGTGGCTGAGCCTTAACAACAACGTGCTCATGCGCCACTAACCGTTCCATCTCACGTGGATTCACGACCTGACGGCGCCCGACGCCCTCTACCACTTCGCCGCGGCCATCTCCATCCCGCTGATCGGCAACATCGAGTCGTTCAACCTGCTGCCCTTCCTCATGGCCATCGCCATGTACCTCCAGCAGAAGCTCCAGCCGCAGCCCAAGCCCTCGCCCAACATGACGGAGCAACAGCGGCAGCAGCAGGAGATGATGCAGAAGATGGGGCCTATCATGGCCGTCATGATGTTCTTCATCTTCTACAGCCAGGCGAGCGGGCTGGTGCTGTACATCATGTGCAGTTCCTTCTTCGGCACCATCGAGCAGTGGGTCATCCGCCGGCACATCAAGGAGCGCGAGGCCGCGGGCACGCTGCACGCGCCTCAGCGCCTGCCACCCGGCGACGACGGCGTGATCAACCGCAAGCCGCAACCGGGTAAGGAGTCGCTCTGGCAGCGGCTGCAAAAGGCGGCCGAGAACGCCCAGAAGGCCCAGGCGCAACGGGCCCGCGGCAAGCCGCGGCGGTAGTCAGCGCCGCCCTCGCCATGCCCTTTGTCGGCGCGCGCCGCCGGATGCGAAGGGCGAGACTATGCAAGCCGTCGTACAATCCTGGAGGCATGCGTGGCACTGCGTCATCGAACTCCTCTGCCTCCGTCGGCTCGCCGCGCGCCGACGCTCGCGCGAGTAGGGCCGCGCCGCTGCTGGCGTCGGCGACGCTGGTTGTGTTCGTCGTCGTGCTTTCGCTGACCAACCCCTACCTCATTGTCGACGAGGGCACGTACCACTTCCCCGCGATCAAGCAGTTCTACGACGGCGACTGGAGTCTGCCGCCCGGTCTCCCCATGCTGCCCACCTACCATGCGGCGGCGGCGTGGGTAGCTGAGCTCTTCGTTCCGCGGCTCTACGTGCTCCGTGGATTCAGCGCCGCCATGGGCGTCGCCGCGGTCTGGCTCATGGTGGCGATCGTGCGGCGCCTGCGGTGCGCCCATCCCGACCACGCGGTGCTGCACTTCGCCTGGCAGCCGGTGATGTTTCCGTTCTGGGGCCTGGTGTACACCGAGGCGGCGTCGATGCTCAGCCTGCTGGCGGCTGTGTATTGGCATCTGGGTCGGCGCTACTACGTATCGGCGGCGGCCCTCGCGCTCGCCTGCCTGGTGCGCCAGTCCAACGTTGTGTGGGTGGTGTTCCTGGCGCTGTGGATGGTCCGACAGGACCGCTCCTCCGGCCTGTCGGCAGCGCGGTTCACGGGGGCGCAGGCCCGGCGGCTGCTGGGCCACGGGGTGATTCTCGCGGCGGCCGTGGGCGCGTTGATGTCCGGCACCGGGCGGCTCACGGTGGCGGTAGTGGAAGCCAACCGCCCGCGTTTCAACCCGGCACAGATGTACCTGTTCGCGCTGTTCATCCTGGCGCTGGGGGCTCCCGTTTGGATGCTCCATGGGCGACCGGCGCTGCGCGCCGTTCTGGCGTTCGCGCGGGCGAAACGCAGGGAGGCGGCGATGGGCCTGGTCGCGTCGGTGCCCGCCGTGCTTCTGCTGATTGCCGGGTTCGACAACCCGCATCCGTGGAATTGGGACACGAACTTCCTGCGCAACTGGCCGCTGGTGGCATTGGGCGGGCTCCCCGTGGTGCGCGTGTGTACGGCGGTGCTGCTGGTGCTCTGGATACCCGTGCCGGCCCAATTCTGGCGGCGGCAGCCGCCCGGGAGTCTTCTGCCGCTCACCCTGATTTTTTCGTTGCTGTTCCTTCTGCCGCATCCGCTGGCCGAGCCTCGATACTACATCGTCCCCTTTTTCTTCCTGAATCTCTTCGCGTCCTATACGCGGCAGGAGGCGCGGTTGCTGACCGCGTGGTACGGAGTCCTGAGCGTTGCAGTGGCGGCCTACGTTTGCATCGCCGGCCGTGCCGACGGCGGAATCTGGTAACAAGGCGCGGGTACAACGCCGAGCTGGTGGCTCAGGCAGGTTGACCGGCTGGAATGCCGGTCCCACGGCGCGCGCCGGTTCCACAGCGCGCGCCCGTTCCACGGCACAACGGGTGCCATGGCCGAGCGCAGCGGCGCCATGCTGTCATGGTACAAACACTGCTTGACCGGCTGGAAAGTGACCGGCTGGAAAGCCGGTCCCACAGCGCAAGCCGGTCCCACGGCACAGGCGGGTCCCCGGGCACACGCCGCTGACGCAAGCGACAGTTTTCGACGACCCGGTTCGTTGAAGGCCGCACGGCAGGTGGTTACCATCCCGCCGCCATGTTGCGTCTGGATGGATTACGCAAGTCATTCGGTTCAACCTGCGCCGTCGCGGATCTGTCGCTGGAGCTCTGCCGCGGTGAGGTGTTCGGTCTGCTCGGGCCCAACGGCGCGGGCAAAACCACGACCGTCAATATGGTGGTCGGACTGCTGGCGCCGGATGCCGGCCGCATCGCCATCGACGGCGGCGGTTCACCGGCGGAGGCCTCGGTCCGGGCGAGAATCGGCGTCGCTCCGCAGGCACTGGCGATCTACGAAGACCTGACCGGCGAGGAGAATGTGGCGTTCTTCGCCCGGCTACAGGGCCTGTCGGGGCGCGAGTTGACGCAGCGCACCGCCTGGTCGTTGGATTTCGTGGGTCTTACCGACCGTCGTGGTGATCGCGCCAAGACCTACTCCGGCGGCATGAAACGGCGCCTGAACCTGGCGATTGCCGTGGTGCATGACCCGCCGCTGCTGCTGCTCGACGAGCCGACGGTGGGCGTGGATCCGCAGTCGCGCAACGCGATTTTCGAGAACATCCAACGGCTTCAAAACGACGGGCGGACCATCATCTACACCACGCACTACATGGAAGAGGCCCAGCGCCTGTGCAACCGCGTGGGCATCATGGATCACGGGCGATTGCTCGCCATGGACACGGTCGAGGCACTCATCCGAGACCACGGCGGCATGAGCGTCGTCACCGCTGAAAACGATGCCGGGCTGTGCCGCGTGGAGACGGACGATCCAGTGGCGGAACTCGGCCGCCTTCAGGCCGCCGGCGGGTTGCGAATCTTCCGGCTCGATCGGCCCGACCTCGAGGCAGTGTTTCTGAACCTGACGGGCCGGAGTCTGCGCGACTGATTCGGCGGGCGCGATTCGCCGCCGAAGCTATTGCTGGACTGTGAGGCAAGGGATGTACCGAATTCTCGCCTTGACGGCCAAGGACTTGCGCCTGCTGCTGCGCGACAAGGTGGGCTTCTTCTTCACCTTCTTTTTCCCCGTTCTCTACGCCACCTTCTTCGGTTTCATCTTCTCTGGCCAGGGAGGCGATGGCCCCGGCATCAAACTGGCGTTGGTGGATGAGGACCGTACGGACGGTTCGCGGGCGTTCATCGAACGGCTGCGCGCGGCGCCGGAAGTGACGCTGGTGCTCGCGCGGACCGACGGTTCGGGCGAGCTCACCCGCGAGGACGCCGTCGCTCTGGTGCGCCGGGGGCGCGCCGCTGCGTACGTGGTCCTCGCCGCGGGGTTCGGCGATCGCGCGGACCAGCCCTTCCACGGCGGTCCGCTGCAATTGGAAACGGGTTGCGATCCTTCGCGCCAGGCGGAGGCGGGCATGCTCCAGGGGATCCTGACGCGGTACGTCTACCAGGGTATGCAGGAGACGTTCGCGGATCGGGCGAAGTTGCGCCAGTACCTGGCCCGGTCCATGGTCGACGTAAGACAGGCGGACGAACTCGACCCCGCAGCTCGTGCCGCGCTGAATCTGTTTCTGCCCGCCATGGACCAGTTTCTCGCCAACCTGCCGGAGGGGCAGGACAGCCTCGCCGGGTTCCAGAGCCTGGAAATCAAGAACACCGACGTGGCCCGGCAACGGCGCGGCCCGAAGAACCCGTTTGAGATTTCGTTCCCGCAGGGAATCATCTGGGGCATTCTGGGCTGTGCCGCGGGGTTCGGCATCTCGATGGTCAGCGAACGCACCAAGGGCACGCTGGTGCGCCTGCGCATGGCTCCGATTACGCCGGGACAGGTACTGGCCGGCAAAGCGCTGGCGTGCTTCCTCACCACGACAGGCGTGGCGACGCTCCTTCTGACCCTGGCGGCAGTGGCGTTTCAGGTTCGGCCCGGCTCGGTGCCGCTGCTGGCGTTGGCCGTGGTGTCGGTGTCGCTGGCGTTCGTGGGCATCATGATGTTCCTTTCCGTACTGGGGAAGACGGAGCAGTCGGCCGGGGGCATCGGGTGGGCGATTCTGACCGTGATGGCCATGATCGGCGGCGGGATGGTGCCGCTGGCGTTCCTGCCCGCATGGATGGCGACCGTAGGCCACGTCAGCCCCGTGAAGTGGGCGATCCTGGCGATCGAGGGGGCTATCTGGCGGGGTTTCTCGGCAACGGAAATGCTGGGTCCTTGCGCCATACTGCTCGGCTTCGGTGCGTTGTTCTTCCTGATAGGCGCTCGGGCGTTCCGTTGGTCGGAATCGGGTTGAACGGCTGCGGGCGGGGCGGGGCGGCGCCGGACGCGCACCTCGGCGAGGGCGACGTTCCGGACGCAGCGCCTTGCCGCGACGTCCACGCTGTACGACGCCGGCCACGGCGTGACCACGCCGGTGGGGGGCGCGCCCCGCACGGACAGCGCCGCACTATTTACCGGGAACGGGCGGCGGATCGTCGTCGCGGCCGGTGCCGGAGAACAGGCTGTTGTTGGCCACGTCCTTGCCGGCGTTGTTCTGCGGCTGTTGCTTGATACCGACGGTTCGCGACTCGTCGTCGGCGCCGGGGAAGGCGCTGGTGGAAGCGGGGTCCGCGTCCATGGGATCGTCCGGGTCACTGTCGACATAGCGGCCGTTGGCGCGTTTGCGGTATCCGAGTTCACGGTCGGACAGGGTTTGCCCGTGGCCGTCGGCGAATACGGCGTTGGCGCGCTCCTCGTGCCGGGGATCGACGGCGGTTCGCGGACTGCCTGCCTCTCCCGTACCGCGGTCGGATCGGGGAGTGAGCCGCGGCGGATCCAGTGTATAGGCGTGGTTGCCTACGTTCACGGAATCGGCGGCCACGTTCCCGTCATTCCTGTAGCTTCCGCGCTCGAAGGCACGAATGCCCGCGGCGGTGCCCAGGCAGTCGGCGGCCACGACGGTGCTGCCTGGCGCCTTCACCCGATGCCGCTTCACGGGGTAATTGTGGTAGAACCCATTGGTCAGGCGTCCGTTACCGAGGAACTGGTGGTTGTAGCCGTACGCGGAGTTCCGCGAATCTTTCCAGTCGGGAACCGACGGGCAGCGGTAGATCTCGCCGTCGAAGTCCTGCCGGTCGTTGTCGCGGTCGGGGATGTTGAAGGCTGGGACGCTGATGTAATGGGAAAGGCGCTCGAGCCAGCGGGCGCGATACTTGAACCCGTTGCCCACGTCGTAGTAGTTGGCGTCGTTGGTCTTGCCGCCGGCGAGTTCGGCGACGCGCCCGGGGACCATGATGTCCGCGTTTTCATCGGCGTAAGACTGCCAGCCCTTGGCGATCTCGCGCAGGTGCGTCAGGCAGGTGAGCGTTTGCCCGCGTGACCGCCCCCGGGTTAACGACGGGAGGATGATGCCGATGAGCAGCGTGATGATGGCGATCACCGCCAGCAACTCCACAAGAGTAAATCCGCGCTTGGCGCTCTTCATGAACGTCTCCTTCGACCGTCGGCCTTGTGACCCGGACCCCCTATGAATCATAGCGGCGCCCTAAGCGGCGGACCAGACCGGGAGTGTATTTAGCAGCCTCGAACCTGCTCTACGGCGGGGACGGCGCAGGGGGCGGGGAGCAACTCCACGGCGGTGCCGGCTCCATCAGGGGCCGCCGTCAGCATCGCCGCCCGCAGGCTGCGCACCGGAACAAAACGCTGCGTTGCGAGCATCCGTTCCAGGCGCCCGGCCGTGGCGCCCAAGCTGGTGTAGTGCAGTGCCCGTTCCCACCAGTGCGCGGGCCAGCGCGGCTGCTGAGGATCGAGTTCCCAGGGATGAACGTTCACGATGACCGGTACGCAGCGCTTGCGGTTCTGGCGTAGGGCGAACCGCGTGACCGCGAAGGGCCAGAGCCGCAAATATGCGCCGGTCGCCGCGGGAACCCGGTAGCCGAGCACGCTGAACGTCGGCAGCGGGAACTCCCAGAGCCCGGGCCGAATCTGATACGGCACACGGGGGGCGTCGCGGATGCCGTAACGCCCGTGTGGGGCGCGGGCAGGGTAGATGCTTGAGTCATAGGCGAAGCCGGCATCCGCCAGCTCATCGAGCGCCCACAGGGTGGAGCGCGAGATGGAGTAGCCCGGGGCGCGGTAGCCGTGCACCGGTTCGCCGACCAGGTCCTCAAGTACGGCCTTGGAGGCCCGTACGTCCCCGCGAAACTGCGCTGGCGTGAGCCGGTCCACCGGGTGGTGCCAGTACCCGTGGCTGGCGATCTCATGCCCCGCGTTGTGGATGCGGCGCACCATCGCCGCGTGTCGGTGTGCCACCCATCCCAGAACGAAGAACGTGGCCTGGACCTCGTGGCGGGCCAGGAGCTCGAGCAATTCGACTATGGAGCGCTCGACGCGCGAGGGCAGTTCGCTCCACCGCACGGGCGTGATGTGCAGGTTGCGGGCGTGGAACCACTCCTCCACGTCGATAGTAATGGCCCCGACGGGCAGTCCCGGCGTGCTGCCGGAGCAGGCCCCCACGGGGTTTCCTTCGCGGTCGAGGTCGCGGCACTCGGCTCCGTTCGTCGGTTCCACTTTGTTTCGTAGTCTTGCCATCTGCGGGCCCATTCCAGGTGCGGCCCGACCGGCCCTTGCAGCAGGAGAATCCGCGGCCGGGCGGCGCACGCCGCACCGGGCTGGGGTGGGCCGCCATCCAGCCGATACTAACCAGCCCGCGCGTGCCCACGCGGACGCGGGTTGTGCGGGGCGGCCTGCAGGAACCGCGCGTCCGTCCTACTATCGGTTAGGTTTTGACGGCATATCGGTCAGGCCGATAAACTTCTCGCCTTCGCGGGGACCTGCTTTATGCACGATGCCACGGGATCATCATCACCACGCGGCCGGCGGATCGACCGTTCGCTGGCCATCCGCCGCTTCCTGACCGAATTCGCCGCCAGCCCCAACCAGGACCTGCTGGAGGACATGCTGGTCACGGTGTGCCGGCTGGCCGCCGACGGCGCCAGCCGCGGGGACCTCAAGATTCTGAACACGGCGCTGCGGGAACTGCGCTACGCCTTGAAAGTTTTCGCTCCCTACGCCGAAGTCCCCAAGGTGAGCATGTTCGGCTCGGCGCGGACTCCGGAGACGCACCCGCAGTACCTGGAGGCCAAGAAGTTCGCGGAGCTGATTCAGCGTCAAGGCTGGATGGTCATCACCGGCGCCGGGGACGGCATCATGCGCGCCGGGCACCACGGAGCCACCCGGGAATCGAGTTTCGGCGTGGCCATCAGCCTGCCCTTCGAGCAAAAGACGAACACCATCATCGCCGACGATCCCAAGCTCATTAATTTCAAATATTTCTTCACGCGCAAGCTGATGTTCGTGAAGGAGGCGAAGGCCATCGTGCTCTTCCCCGGGGGCTTCGGCACGCAGGACGAGGGGTTCGAGGCCATCACTCTGGTGCAGACACTCAAGACCACTCCCACCCCCATCGTGATGTGCGAGCAGCCGGGAGGCACCTACTGGCAGCACTGGCGTGCCTACGTGACGGCCGAGCTGCTGGGCAATCGCATGATCGACGCCACCGACATGCACCTGTTCTACGTGACCGACCATGCCGAGGACGCCGTGGCGGAGGTGCTGCGCTTCTACCGCCGGTATCATAGCTCGCGCTTCGTCGGCGACCTGATGGTGTTCCGCCTCAACCGGCCGCTCGCGGACGCCACACTGGCGGAACTCGCCGCATCCTTCGGCGACATCCTCGACGGCGGAACCTACGAGCAACGCTCCGGTCCGCTGGAGGAAGAGGAGGGCGCGTATCCCGACCGACCGCGGCTGGTGTTTGCCTTCAACCGGCGCAGCGCCGGCCGGCTGCGGCTGCTGATCAACGCCATCAACGAGGCACCTTAACATGCGCGACGCGCCGGATGTGCGAACCGCGGCGCCGCCGGCACGCTGATCGGACGGCGCGCCCGGCGGCGGTCGCCAGGCGGCAACAGGATTCGAGGGAGGATCGTCGATGACCACGGAGCCCGAAACGCGAGACCCCGTCGCCGGCGAGGCGGCGGCCGATGACGTGGCGGTGGTGCAGAAGCTCGTGGGAGCGTACGAGCAGATCCGCGCCCAACTGCATCGTGTCATCGTGGGGCAGGACGCGGTGCTGGAGGAGCTGCTGATCGCCCTGTTTTGCAGCGGGCACTGCATCCTGGAAGGCGTGCCGGGACTGGCCAAGACGCTGCTGATCAGCACCCTGGCCCGGCTGCTGTCCCTGAGCTTCGCGCGGATTCAGTTCACCCCCGACCTGATGCCTTCGGACATCACGGGCACGGAAGTGATCGAGGAGGACCGCGGCACGGGAACGCGGTCCCTGCGCTTTGTGAAGGGACCGGTGTTCGCCAACGTGGTGCTGGCGGACGAGATCAACCGCACTCCGCCCAAGACCCAGGCGGCGCTGCTGGAAGCCATGCAGGAGAACCAGGTGACGGCCGCCGGCTTCCCCCATAAGCTCCCCAAGCCCTTCTTCGTGCTCGCCACGCAGAACCCCATTGAGCAGGAGGGAACCTACCCGCTGCCCGAGGCGCAGCTCGACCGCTTCATGTTCAAGGTACTCGTCGACTATCCCTCGGAAGCCGAGGAGTTCGAGATCGTACGCATGACCACGGCGCCGCAGGAACTTGCCTTGCAGCGCACGCTCAACGCCCGTGAGATCCTCGATCTTCAGGAGATCGTTCGCCGCGTGCCCTGCGCCGACCACGTGATCCGCTACGCCATGCGCCTGACCCGCTCCACGCGGGTGGAGAAAGGCACGGTGCCGAAGTTCATCACCGACTATGTGTCCTGGGGCGCCGGGCCCCGCGCCTCGCAGAATCTGGTGCTGGCGGCCAAGGCACGGGCGCTGCTGCGCGGCCGGTACTATGTGTCGGTGGAGGATATTCGTGCCGTCGCCCACCCGGTGCTGCGCCATCGCGTGCTGACGAACTTCAACGCCGAGGCCGAGGGCGTGCGCAGCGACGAGATCATCACCCGACTGATCGAAGCAACGCCGGTGGACGCCGCTGCCGAAATGGACGAGGCCATGGCGGGCCGAGTGTTCAAACGCTGAATCAGGGTGCGCCGTCGGCGCCGCAGCCACTGAGCCGCGACCGTCAGGGAGCGGGCGAACCGTGCGTGGCGGCGGGGAGGCGCGCACGGTCATGGGGATCGGCGCCCGCGGCGGCGAGTCGCCGGCGCGGGAGGCGGCCTGCCCACACGCCGCGAGGGTCATGCAAGAACGCGACGCAATAGCGCTGAACTACCTGGACCCGGCCGTGCTCGCGACCATCGCCGGGCTGGAGCTGCGCGCCCGGCTGGCGGTCGAGGGCTACTTCAGCGGCATGCACCACAGTCCGCACCACGGACTTTCCATCGAGTTCGCCGAGCACCGCGTGTACACCCAGGGCGACGACCTGCGCCACATCGACTGGAAGGTCTTCGGGCGCACGGACAAGTACTACATCAAGGAATATGAGCAGGAGAGCAACCTGCATCTGATGCTGGTGGTGGACGGCAGTGAATCCATGACCTTCCGCTCCGCCGCGGCCGCCATGAGCAAATACGACTACGCCTGCACCATCGCCGCGGCGATCGCCTATCTGGCGTTGCAGCAGCAGGACGCCGTGGGGTTGACCCTCTTCGACGAGCGGCTGACCCGCTTCCTGCGCCCCTCGAGCAGCCACCCGCAGTGGAGGACGCTGGCCCACGAGCTCGCCGTACACCGCCCTTCCGGCGAGACCTCCGTGGGCCGGGTGTGCGCCGAGCTGGCGGAACGCCTGCACCAGCAGGCGATGATCGTGGTGATCAGCGACCTGCTGGACGACGTCGAGGTGACCATCAAGGGACTCAAGCAGTTGCGGTACCACCGCCATGAGCCCATCGTGTGGAACGTCTGCGACGAGGCGGAGCTGACGTTCCCCTACACCGGTCCTACGATGTTCGTGGGGCTGGAGGCGGGCGGGACGCTGCTGACCGACCCGGGTGGGCTGCGGGGCCGGTACCTCGACGAATTGCAGAGGTTCCAGGCGCGGTTGCGTTCCGCGTGCGGTCAGGCGCACGTGGACTACGCCATCTTCAACACGGCGCAGTCTTTGGGTATCGCTCTGGCGGGATACCTGGGCACGCGGAACGCGCGACTGCGTGCCCGAAGCTCGCGGGTGCTGGGCGCCGGCTGAGACCGGCATGACGGCCGGTCGCGGCGGCGCTGATTCGACGCCGCGCCGCGTTTCCGGCGTTCGATTGAGATGAGCATGGCTGGCACCCTCGGGCAATCACTCCCCTTCATTCACCCGGCCCTGGTGGGGGTCGCCCTGGCCGGCGGCCTCGTCCCCATCCTCATCCACCTCATCAACCTGCGGCGCTATCGTCGCGTCGAATGGGCGGCGATGACATTCCTGCTCTCCGCGCGGCGCCGCAGCGCCAAGCGCATGTGGATGGAGCACTGGCTGTTGCTGATGGTGCGCGTGGCGCTGGTGGTGTTGCTGGGGCTGGCGATCGCCCGCCCGTTCGTGCCCTGGTCAACGCTGTTTTCGCTGGGCGGAACCCGTGCGCACCACGTGCTGCTCCTGGACAACTCCCTTTCCATGAACGCCCGCGGCACCGGCGATGAGTCCCGGTTCGCCGCCGCCCAGCGCCTCGCGGACCGGCTGCTTACCTCCTTCCCCAGTGCCGACGCTGTCAGCCTGGTGACACTCGCCGAGCCCGCCGAGGCGGTGATCGGGCATGCCGCCTACGATCGGCGCGTGGTGCGCGAACGGCTCGGCGCCCTGGGCGCCACACAGCGCGCCGTGGACGTCGCCGGCGGGCTGGAGCGGGCACGGGAGATCGTGGGCGGCTCGGAGGTCCCCGCCGCGAATCGCTTCCTGTACGTGGTTTCCGATTTCCGCCGCCGCGTCTGGACCGGGGACCGGCCGGCTGCCGGCATCAAAACCCCGAACGATGCCACCGCAAGGTCGGGGGCCGGCCCGCCGCCCGCGGCTTTGGCGTCACCCGGCTCGGCCCCCACAGCCGCGGTCTCCGCGCTGCGGCGCGCCGCGGAGCCGCTGGGCGATCCGGCGCAGAACCTGGCGTTGGTACGAGCGGTCGCCGCGGGCGGCGGAAGCGACAACGCGGCCGCAAGCCGCCTGGCTCCGGAGTCCGTGCTGGTTGCGCCCGGGCTTCCTGTGAGGTTCGTCGCCGAAGTGGCGAACTTCTCCCCGGCGCCGCTACGGGGCGCAGGGCTCCAAGTGCGGCGCGATGGTCGAATCCTGCGGCAGGAGCCGCTGCCCGCGGTGGCGCCCTGGAGTACCGCGAGCGCCGCGTTCTCGCTGGAGTTCTCCCGCACCGGCTCCCACCTGGTGCAAATCGAACTCGCCGGCGTCGGGCGCGACGCGCTGCCGGACGACGACGGTCGGTGGTACTCGATTGACGTGCGCGATCGGCTCCTGGTGCTGCTGGTAGACGGCCGGCCGTCGACGGCGGTTGCCGAGGGACAGGCGAACTTCCTCGCCGCGGCGCTGGGAGGAAAGATCGCGGAGGGCCTCCTCCCGGGCGCGGGGCCCAACGGTGCATCCTCCGCAGGCGAACCGGTCTACGTGGAGCCGAAGATCGTCAACGCTGCGGACCTCGAAGCCGAGGTGCTGGACTCTTATGACGTCGTCGGACTCTGCAACGTCGAGCGACTCACCGCGGCACAGTGGCAACGATTACGCGAGTACGTTGCCGTCGGGCATGGGCTGCTCATCTTCGCGGGCGACCGGCTGGACGTGGAACATTACAACCGCTTCGCCTACGACGAGGGGCGGGGCGTGCTGCCGGTTAAGCTGCGCCCCGCGATCGCCGCGGGAAGTACGACCGCCGGCGGATCGAATGGCGCCGCGGCGGCGACGGCCGCTGCGGACGCCCCCGGCCTGGGGTTGCGTCTGGCGGAGCGGATTCACCCTATCGTGGCGGAGTTCGCCGGCTATGCCGACAGCGGCCTGTTCCTGGCGCGCACACAACGCTACCTGCCCGTGGAGCCGGATCGTCGGGGGGGAGACGTGGTCATGCTCTATACCAACGGCGAACCGGCACTGATTGCCTCCGCCTTTCGCGCCGGCAAGGTCGTTCTGTGCACCACTACCGCCAACATGGACTGGACCAACCTTCCGGCCAAGGGCGACTACGTCTCGTTGATGCTCAGCGTCGTCGCCCATGTCGCGCCCCGACACGGCGATCAGCGAAACCTGCTCGTCGGGGAGACGCTGCACGACCCCCTGACGCCCGTCGAGAGCGTCCGCGCGCTGCGGGTGACGACGGCGGAAGGTCGGACCGTCGAGCCGCGGCTGGCGCCGCATGGTGACGGCCTGGCGCTGACCTTCGGCCCGCTGGAGCGCGCCGGAGCCTACACCATCAGCGTGGGTTCAGAGGCGCGCGCCGTCGCCGTAAACCTCGACGCCGCCGGGTCGGACCTCGAGGTTGCGGATGACGCGGCGCTGCGTGGCGCGATCGCCTTGCCGGCGCGAATCGTCGGAGCGGCGGAACTTGAAAGTACGGAGCCTGCGGCGGCGCGTTCCACGGAGCTGGCGGCCGTCGGCTTCCTTTCCGTGCTGGCGCTGCTGGTGCTGGAGATGTGGCTGGCAATGGTCTTCGGACGCGAGCGAGGCTGACCGTGGATCGTTGGCTGGAGTGGCTTCTGGACCTGGAGAACATCCGCCTGGCGCGGGACGCCCCCCTTCTGCTCAAGTGGGAGGGGCGGGTGCAGGCCTGGATCCTGTTTTGCTTCGGCCTGGCGGCGATCGCCTCCGTGATTCTGGTCTACCGCCGCGAGCGGACCTCGACGCCGCGACGTACGGTGTTGGCGGGCATACGGCTGCTGCTGCTGGCGCTGATAGCGGCGCTGCTTTGCCGGCCGGCGCTGGTGCTGCAACGCAACCGAGTGGAGAAGTCGCACGTGAGCGTCCTGGTGGACACGTCTTTGAGCATGGCCACCCGGGAGCGCTACGCGGATGGCGCCCTGGCGTCCGCCGTCGCCGCGGGCGCGGGGCTCGAGGGGAGCGAAGCGACGCTCGACCGGTTCTCGCGACTGGAACTGGCCAAGGCGGCGCTGCTGCGCGACGAGGCGGCGCCGCTGCGCCGTCTGCTGGAGCAGAACGCGGTACACCTCTCCACGTTCGCCGATGCGACGGAGTTGCTGGGCGTGGCGCCGGGGGTGGACGCCCTGGACGAGCTTGCCGCGCTGTTGCAGCAGGCCCAGGCCGTCGGAGAAGGCACGGACATCGCGGCCGCGATCACCCAGGTCATCGAGAAATCGCAGGGGCGGCGGGTGGCCGCCATCGTCCTTGCCAGTGACGGACAGGCGACGGAACCGACCAGTTTGAAAGATGCGCTCGACCTGGCGCGAGGGCGGCAGATCCCGATTTTTGCGTTGCGGGTTGGTTCGCCGACGATTCCCGTGGACCTCGAGCTGGGACAGGTGCGGGCACAGGAGAGCGTCTTTCTGCACGACCTGCTCCTTGTCGATGCGCTGGTGAGCGGCACGGGGCTGCCGCAAGCCCTGCCGGTCACGGTGCAGCTCCTCGACGAGCGCAGCGGCGCCGTTGCGGCTTCGGAACCGGTGGTGCTGGAGCCGGGCGCCGCGCCCGTGGGTGTCGAGCTGCGGACCAAACCGGCACAGGCCGGTCGCATGCGCTACCGCGTCCAGATCGTACCACCGCCCAATGAGGCGACGCTGGACAACAACACACAGGCCATCGAGGTCAACGTGCTGGAGGATCGCCTGCGCGTGCTCTATGTGGAAGGCTACCCCCGCTACGAGTATCGCTACCTCAAGAACGCGCTGCTGCGCGAGCGGAGCGTGGAGCTCAGCGTATTACTGCTGGAGGCCGACGAGCAGTTCGTGCAAGAGGGTACGTTTCCCATCCGCCGGTTCCCGGAGTCCCCCGAGGAACTCAACCGCTTCGACGTCGTCCTGTTCGGCGACGTGGACCCGCGCGGCGGGTGGCTCTCGGCGGCCCAGGCGACCATGCTGGTGGATTTCGTCAACCGCGACGGCGGCGGGTTCGGCCTCATCTGCGGCGAGCGCGCCGCCCCGTACCGGTTCCTGGGAACTCCGCTGGAGAAGCTGCTGCCGGTGCGGATCGACCCGCAGTTTCTCGGGCGATATGAGGGGTCGTTGAGTTCGGGCTTCTCCCTGCAATTGACGACCGAAGGCCGGCGGAGCCGATTGTTCCGTACCGTCGTCGCCGCCCCACCCGCCCAGCGCGAGGGAGCGTCGGTCGGCGCCACGGCGATCGATGCACTTCCGGAGCTCTACTGGTTTGCACGCACGCTGGGCCCCAAGCCCGGAGCCACCGTCCTTGCCGAGCACCCCACGGCGCGCACCCTCGCGGAGCAACCCATCGGGTCGGGACTCATGCCGGTGGTGGCGGCGGGGCGGTATGGGGCGGGCAAGCTCTTCTTTCAGGCCACGGATGACACTTGGCGCTGGCGCCGCCACAGCGGGGAACTGTTGCACGACGCCTATTGGGTGCAGGTGGTTCGCGAGTTGATGCGCGAATCGCGTCTGGGCAAGGATCGCCGGCTGGCGATCCGCACCGACCGCCGCATCTACGACTACGGTCGCCCGGCCGAGATTCAGGTGGAAGTATCGGACACCGAGCTTCTGGCGGCGGTCAAGGAAGCTGTCTCCGTGGTCGTCGCCGAGCAGCCGCGAACCGGCGGCGTGCCGCCGGCGGGGGGCGAGCCGCCCGCGGTCGTGGCCCGGCTCAGCGCCGCACGCCTGGGCCCCGAGTCTCGATCGTTCGAGACCATTTACGTGCCCCCGCGCCCGGGGAGCTACGTCGCCCGCCCCGACGCCATTGACCTGCGACCGGGTGAGCAACTTCCTTCGGTTGCGTTCCGCGTGACCCGCCCGGATCGTGAGTCGCGCATGCCCCAGGCGGATCACGAGTTGCTGTCGCGCGTCGCCGAGGCGACCGGCGGGAGGGTCATCGACCTCGACCGCGTCGAGGAGGAGCTCAGCGAAATCCGCGACCGCAGCGTGCAGATTCCCGATGATGTTACGGAACCGTTGTGGGACTCCAAATTGGCTCTGCTGGTTTTCGTGCTTATGATTTCCTTGGAATGGACGCTGCGAAAGGCGTACGGGCTGCTCTGATTGCGCCTGTTGATGGAAGAGGCGATCGGCGCGTGGCCGGTGCATTGGCGGGTTGGGCACTCTGAATTCTGAATTCGGAATCTGCGTCACCAACGACTCACCGTCGCGGAGACGGTGGAACCAATGTCGGGAGAGCGACAGCCTGTTAGGGAGGAACGTCCGCCGGCGTGGAATGACACAGGAAATGACGAATTCCGGCGCTGCGGATGTGCAAACGTGATTCTGCTTGAACGACTCCATTCGCTACGGCGGATCGTGCGGCGCCGCCTGATTGCCTACGGTGCCCTGGCCGTGCTCGCGGGCGGAGTGGCAGCATTCCTGACAGTCGTGATCCTCGATTGGCTGCTGTGGCTGCCGGCGGTCCTACGTCTGGCGGTGAGCGTTCTGTTCTTCACCGGGTTCCTTTTGGCGGCCCGGCACTGGATCATCGCGCCGTTTCGCGCCGGCCCGCGTCTGGAACAGGTCGCGGCGCGCATGGAGCGGCACTTCACCGGCCTAGGGGATCGACTCTCCAGTGTATTGAGCTTCCTGGGCGGGGCCGCGGGCGCTTCGCCGGCCATGGTACGGCGCTTCCTGGGTGAAACGGAGGACGTCGTCGCGCAAACGCCGTTGGAATCGGTTCTGACACTGCGACCCCTGGCGCTGGCGGGCGCCGTGCTGGCCTTCGCCGTGGCCGCCCTCGCCACGCTCGCCACCGCGGCGCCGGACTGGACGCGGACGGGACTCTATCGCTATCTGCACCCCTTCGGCGCCATCGAGTGGCCGCGCACGGTCTCCCTGCGACCCTTGACGGGCGGACTGTCCGTCGCCCTGGGGGAATCCGTGACCGTCCGCATGTCCGTGGAGCGCGGATGGTACCCCACGCTGCGCGGCATGCTTCATCTGCGCGAGTCCGACGGCGATACGGTCACGCTGGCGATGCAGCATGACGGCGAGGGCACTTACTCCACCACCGTCGATGCCGTCACCGAGGATCTGACGTACTGGTTCGAAGCCGACGACGACAGCACGCGGCTGACGCCGTTTACCATCCACGTGGTGCGCCGACCGGAAGTGCTGGAGGCGGTGGCAACCGTGGAGCCGCCCGCGTACGTCCGCGAGCGTACACTCCGGAAGCACGACCTTCGCGAGGGACCGATCCGCGCTCCGGTGGGCGGAACCGTGTGCCTGGCGCTACGCACCAGCAAACCGGTGCTCGAAGCCGGCACCGACGAGCCGCGCGTCGGTCTTCGGTGCGCCGACGGCACGCTCATCCCGCTGGTTACGGATGCCGCCGACCCTACGCGCCTGAGCGCGCGCCTCGGGGTGGTCGAGAACCTTTCGTTCCGCGTCGAGCTGGTTGATCGCGAGGGGTTCGAGAACCGCGGCGCTGCGGAGCACTCCATCGTCGCCGTACCGGATCATCCGCCCGTGGTCACCATGCTCGAGCCGCAGGCGGCGGTGGAACTCACGCCGCGCGCCTCGCTGCGCCTGGTGGCGCGGGTGGAGGACGACTTCGGCATCACGGGGCTGGAGCTCGCCGCGGAGCGGGCGTCCTCGGGCGAGAGCCGCAGCCTTCCGCTGACGGATCAGCTCGCCGTCACGCCGCGCGAGGAGGGCGTGGAGGCGCTGGCCGAGTATCTCTGGTCGCTGGAGTCGTGGGGACTCAAACCCGGCGACGTGCTCTCCTATGCCCTGGCCGCCACCGACAACCGTGAAACCGGCGACGCCCCGCCCCAGACGGGGCGCTCCACGACCATGCGCATCCGCATCATCAGCGACACGGAGTTCGACGTTCGCCTGCGTGACGAACTGGCGCTTCTGGAAGGACGCGTGCGACAGGTGGCGCTCCAGGAGCGCCGGCTCATGGACGAAACCGGCCGGCTGCTTCGCACCGAGCCGAATGCCGCCCCGCTGAGCGACGACGAGCGGGAACAGGCTTCGTCCCAGGCGGCGCAGCAGTTTCGTCTGGCCCGCGTGTTGCGCGAGCTTGCGGTCCACTTCAGCGAGCTGCACCGCCGTGCCGAACAGAACCTGGGCGGAGACGCCGACGCCCGGCAACGGATCGCCTCGGCGGGGCTTACGTTGCAGCAGATCGCCACGGGTCCGATGAACGCCGCGGGTTCCGCCCTCAGCGGCGCCGCGGAACAAGCGTCGGCTCCGCCGCAGCAGGAGGCGCTACGGCAGGCGTCGCAGGAGGAGACGGCGGCTGCAGAGGCCTTGCAAACGCTGCTGCGGGCCATGACCCAGTGGGGCGATTTTCAGGGTTTGCTTGCCAAGACGCGGGACCTTGCGGACCGGCAGGACGAGCTTCGGCGACAGACCGTGGCACTGGGCAAGACCATGCTGGGTAAGAGCCTCGAGGCGCTCACGGATGCGGAGGAGGCCGCCTTGCGGCGCACTCAGCAACAGCAGGAACAACTCGCCGGCGATGTCGAATTGCTCCTGGGGCACATGGAGCAACTGCAACACAAGCTGGGCGAGAAGGACCCCGCCGGCGCCGAGGCCCTGGACGCCGCCATCCGCGCCGGCCGGGCGCAGGACGTACTGAAGCGCCTGCGCGACGCCGCCGCCGCGATTGCCGCCAACCGCACTGCGGCGGCCACCCTGGACCAGCAGACTGCCGCCGAAACCATCCGTCGTATGATCGCCGCGCTGCGCGACCGGGAAAACCGCGAGCTCGCAGTGCTCAGAAAGCAGGTGGAACGCGCCGAGGACCAGGTGGCGGAGCTGGTGGAGAAGCAGCGGGCGCTCCGCCGCGCGACCGATGAGGCGGGGCAGGTTGGCGCCGACGCCGCGGCCTTCGCCACCCTGGAAGAGGATCAGCGGGCTCTGCGCCGCAACACGCGACTGCTGGGTGACGAGCTGGAGGCGGACGAACGGATGGATGCCGCCGGGCGCCTGGTGCGCGAGGCCTCCCAACCGATGACGGAGGCGGAACTGAAGCTCGGTGCCTTGGATGCTCCGGCGGCGGTGCCCGCGCAGGACGAGGCGCTGGCGCTGCTTGCGGAAGCCCTGGCAAGACTGGAGGCGTTGGCGGAGGAGATGGCCGAGCAGGCCATGCGCCGCTCCCTGGCTCAAATCCGGGATGACCTTCAGGCAGTCCAGACGGCGCAGCAGACGGTGAACGCCGCCGTGGAGGCACTACGGCGCTCGGTCGCGGAGCGCGGCGGGCTCTCCCGTGCCGAGTATCGCGAGGCGACGCGCATCGGGCGGGAACAGGCGGACGTTCGGGGGCTGCTCGATGACGTGTCGCCCGACTTGCAGAAGGTCCCGGTCTTTGACTGGGCCGTCAAACGGGTGGGGGATTGGATGGATTCGTGCCGGGACTGGTTGGAGAAACGTAAGATTGATGAGGAGCTAGCGGCCACCGGGGAGCGGGTGGTACGGGAGCTGGAACGGCTCATCCAGGCGGTTCGGGAGACGGAATCGCTGCCCCTGGAGACGGAGTTCGCGGAGGCGGAAGGCGGCGGGGGCGGCGGCGGGCAGAGCCAGTCGGGCCGGCCGGTACCCACGGTCGCGGAGTTACTGGTGCTCAAGGCGATGCAGGCCGACATTCATCGCCGTACCGGTGATCTGGCACGGACGCTCGACATCAACGCCGCCACCGAGGTGCAACTACGCGAATTGAAGACGCTGGGGGAGGACCAGGCGCAGGTACGAAAACTGACGGAGATGGTGACGGCCCGGGCTCAGCATCCGTAGGAGTGTCAAGCGTGAACGATCTCGAACCTAATGACCGTGCGGGATCCCGCGCCGCCGGGCACCCACTTGCCGACCCCCCGACGGTCGCGGCTCTGTTTCCGCCAGGCCGGGTCGTACACACCGTATTGGCTCTGAGCCCGTCGGGGCCGTCGAGGGCGGCGGTGAACGCCTTGCGGCGCACAGTGCGGCGGGCGGCATGCCTGGTTCCCGCCCTGGTGTCGTTCGCCTCTGCACAGACTCCGCCCGTCGAGCCGAACAAGGGCAAGGGTGATCTGGGTCAGCGGCTGATCCGCAAGGCTGCGGACGAGTCGGACGAGGACATGATGTCCGGCATCATCCGCCTCATGAACGAAGCGGCACGCAAGCTGGAGGTGGAGTTCGAGCCCGGAACCGATACCCAGGCGATTCAGCAGCAGGTGCTGGAGCAACTGGACGACGCCATCAAGGAGGCGGCCTCACGGCGCAGGATGCAGTCGCCCGATCAGCAGAAGTCCACGGGTGACATGCGGCGCCGACCCTCCAAGGAACCGCCGCCTACCAAGCGCGCCACGGCGGCCAAACCCGGAGCCGTTGATCCCAATCCGCCGGAGAACACGGCCACGCCGGGCGGCGCGGAAGACGCGAGAAACACCGGCGGCAGCTTCCGCGAGTCCCGCCGTACCTGGGGGCAACTGCCGGAGCGCGAGCGCGAGGAGATCATCCAGGGCGCGGGCGAGGGTTATCTGGAGCGCTACCGGGCGGCGATCGAGCGCTATTACCGCGCGCTCCAGGAGGCGGGTGAATGAGACAGTACGAGGGACGTGATTCGCAGGGCGCCGCAGGGCGACGCCGCACGCCCGGTGGGACGCCTTCTGCCGGTCGCCACCCGTTTGCGCGGGTACGGACTGGCACTGCGTGGGGGTGTCTGGTCTCGGCAGGCGTGCTGGTCGGGATCGCTTCCGCCGGAAGCGCCGCCGAGCACCATCCGGCCACGCCTCTGCTTTCCGAGCAGACCCCGGAGTTGCGCGCCGCCATCGAGAAGGGCCTGCAATGGCTGGCGGATAACCAGGCCCCGGATGGTGCCTACGGGCACCTGTCGCACTACGGCCCGCACGTCGGGATCACGGCGCTGGCGGGTCTGGCGTTCATGTCCGACGGCAACATGCCGGGACGGGGGCGCCACGGCGAACCCGTGGCACGCTCCCTGTCCTTCATCCTGGCGCACAGTTCGGAAAGCGGCCTGCTCACCGCCGAGACCTCGCACGGTCCCATGTATGGGCACGGATTCGCCACGCTGTTTCTGGCGGAAATCTACGGCATGGATCCCCGGCCTGAAATCCGGGAAACGCTGCGCAAAGCGGTCCGGCTCATCGTCAGCACGCAGAACGACGAGGGCGGCTGGCGCTATCAGCCGGTGCGCAACGACGCCGACATCTCGGTCACCATCTGCCAGGTCATGGCACTCCGCGCCGCGCGGAACGCCGGCATCTACGTCGACAAGGGCGTCATCGACAAAGCCATTACCTACGTGAAACAGAGCCAGAATCCCGACGGCGGCTTTCGTTACATGCTCAGCTCCGGGGGATCGGCCTTCGCGCGCTCCGCCGCCGGCGTGGCGGCGCTGCAATACGCCGGCATCTACAGCGGAGAGGAGATCGAACGCGGGCTGGAGTACCTCAGTCGCTACACGCCCCCCAAGGAGCGAACCGTCGGACACTACTTCTACGGCCACTACTACGCGGCCCAGGCCATGTTCCTCGCCGGTGATGCCTACTGGCCGAAGTGGTTTCCCGCGATCCGCGCCGAGCTGCTGGAGAAGCAAGAGCCGGAGGGCTTCTGGCGCGGCCAGGCGGGGCACGAATATGGGACGGCCATGGCCCTCATCATCCTCCAGATGCCCAATCGCCTTCTGCCGATCTTTCAAAAATGAGCCAGCGACCCGTCAGATCGATACTTCCGGCGGTTGCGGGGGTCTTCCTGGCGGCCTTGCCCCTCGGCGGCGCGCGCGCCGCGCCGCCGGCCGACGTGGTCGTGAAAACGATCGATCGCGACAGCATCCAGGGAACGCTGGTCTCGCTGTCGGCGCGCGAAGGGTTGCTGCTGCGCACCGAACAGGGGGAGCAACGTCGAATTCCCACCGTCCATCTGGTGCGACTTACCGCTTCCTGCGCCCCCGCCGGCAAGCGGCTGGCGGAGACCACGGTGACGCTCGTCGGGGGTGACTATCTACACGGACGCGTGGTCGGGGCCGCAGACGAAGGGGAAACGCTGGTTCTGGACACTGGCGACCTCGGCCGTGTGGCCCTGCCGCTGGATGCCGTGGTACGCGTGGTGACGGCTCCACCAGAGTCGCCGCTTCGCAAACGCGCCGGCGAATGGCTGGATCGGCTCGGCGAGCTCAGCGAGGACCGCGTGCTGATGGCGAACGGCGACGTGCTCGGCGGCTTCGTCACCGCCGTCGACGTGGATCGCGTCTCGCTGGACACGGCGACCGGTGAAACGTCGCTGCCGCTGCGGCTGGTGGCGGCCATGGCGCTGAACGCCCCACAGCCGGCGCCGCTGTCGCAGCCCCACCTGGTGATCCGTCTGCGTCACAGTGGTCGTCTGACCGCCACCGACCTGGAATGGTCCGGCGACGCCGTGGAGGCGCGGCTGCGCTGCGGTCCGCAGGTGCAGTTGGAGGCGGACCGGGTGTCCGGAGTAGAAGTGCTGGGTGGGAAGTGGGAGCACCTGACGATGCACCAACCGATCAGCTCAGAACAGGTGGGCATGCTCTCGCTCACCTGGGAGCCGCGGTTGGATCGCAACGTGCTGGGCGGCCCGCTGACCGTCGGCGGCGAGACGTTCGAGCGCGGCCTGGGGGTCCACAGCCGGTCGCACCTGACCTATGAGCTGCGCGGCGGCTATCGCGAGTTCGTCACTTCATACGGGCTGGACGACCATTCCGGCCCCTACGCCGACGTGTCGGTGCTTATCCTCGTGGACCATCAGCCGCGCCATGCGCAGTCCAACGTCCGCCCCGGCACGCTCACCGGGCCCATCCGGCTGGACGTGGCGCGGGCCAACCACCTCGAACTCATCGTGGATTTCGGTGAGAACGGGGACATCCAGGATCGCTTCGACTGGATCGACCCGGCGCTTATCCGCTGAGCGGACTCCGCTGGTGCCTCATCACCGGGCGAAGCGAACGCAGTAGATGGGCGGCAGATTCGACGAGACCGTCCGCCAGGAATCTCCCTGATCGTCGGACGTCCACAACGACCCCGTGCTGCTCCCGAACGCCAGGCGGTCTCCGCTGCGGTCGACGTCCAGGCAGTGACGCAGGACGATGTCATAGGCATGCTCCTGCGGCAGGCCTTGGGTGAGCACCTCGAAGCTGCGGCCTCCGTCGCGCGTTCGCACCACCACCACCTTGCCGTCCACCGGAATGCGGCGCTCGTCCTTGATGGCGGGGACCAGCCACGCGGTGTCCGGCTGGCGGGGGTGGACGGCCACGGCGAAGCCGAAGGTTGAGGGCGGGACTTCGGTGATCTCGTGCCACGATGTGGCACCATCCGTGGAGCGGAACACCCCGTTGTGATGCTGCACCCACATGGTCTCCGGACGCGCCGGGCAGGCGACCAGACGGTGCGGGTCCTGGATGGCGGGATCGTAGGCGTGCTCCGGCGGAGCGTACGCGGCGCGCATGCCGTCGGCCCGGCAGTTCCACGACTCGCCGCCGTCGGTGGTTACCCAGACGCCGCCGCAGGAGACCGCCACCGTGACCCGCCGCGAGTCGCGCGGGTCCACGACGATGGAGTGCAGCCCGGGATAGTCCATCCCCCCGCCGAACCACTTCTTGCGCTCCGGGCGGTCCCAGAGGGGGCGAACCAGCTCCCACGAGGCGCCGCGATCGCGGGAAGTGAAGAGCCCGCCCGGTAGCGTGCCGCACCACACCAGCCCCGGCTGGTCAGCGCCGCCGGCTTCCAGCGCCCAGATGTACTCCAGCCGCCAGGGAATGGGGATTTGCCGCACCGGACAGCGATCTTCCGGCGCCCCCGCCGGCGGCTCAGGATAAGCGGGCGCGGTCCGTTCCTCCCAGTTCATACCGCCGTCCGCCGAGACATGCAGCTTGGTGCCGAAGTGACCGTGGCCGATGGCGGCGTAGACGTGGTTGTCGCGCGTGTCCGGCAGCACCATGGTCACCTGGTCGCCCAGGAAGGCCGTGCGGCAGATCCTCCACGGAGCGCCGCCGCTGCCGCGTTCCAGGGTGAACAGCCCCTTGCGGGTGGCCACGTAAAGTCGATCGCTCATGGGTTACCTCCGGGCATGGTATTCCAGGATCGGGGGAGCATTCCGCCACGACGGAACCGCGCCGGCGGTCCGACGGGCCTGAAACCGCGGCGCCGCGCCGCCGTTTGTGCGACTGGTGTAGTGTCTCATGGAGATCGAACCGTTTCGAGCCGCGGGCTTTGAGCTCACGTGGCCCCACGAAGGCCGAGAGTCCGCCGCGAAAGCGATCCACACGCGGCAAAGCAATAGCGAGACACTACACTATCCGCCGGATAGCGCCTGCATGACGTACACTTCGGCGCCGTCCGCCACGGGATCGGAGAGCGTGGCACGGTCCTGGATCGCCTCGCCGTTAACGAAGACGATCATGTGCCGCCGCAGGGCCCCGTGTTCATCGAGCACGTAGCCCGCGGCCCGCGTGTTCTCCGCGAAAACCGCCGCCAGCGCCTCGCGCACCGTGCACCCCTCGACGGTGCGGGGGGGACAGGCAACGTGTCGCTGCAAGTTGGCGGTGAAGCTCACGCGAACCATGGGCGCCCGACCCCAAACCCCTGAAAGTGCTTGGAGCGTAGGGTTTCCGTGGCACGACGTCAACGACTCCCCAACATGCTTCGGCGAAACCGTGTGTACGAGAGCCGGCGCCGCGCCCGGCGGACGGTGGCGCGGGGAGCCGGTGCGGCGGTTGGGGTACGAGTCGCGGGGAGCGTCTCAGTCGTGCTGGTGGCCGGCGTGTTCGTCCGCGGCGTGCGAATCCTGCGGCCGGTCTGTGGGGTGGACATCGGCGGCGTGGTCGCCGTGTCCTATGAGGCTGGTGAGCCACATCACCACCAGCCCCGCCAGCAGCGCCGCCGAGAGCTTGTGCCGGTCATGGCGATGGAAGTGCAGTTCCGGGAGCAGGTCGGTGAGCGCGATGGCGAGGAACGTGCCGGCGCTGAAGGCCAGGGTATAGCCCACCAGCGGCGAGGCATCCGCGATCGCGCCGCGGGTAAGCAGGAACGCCGCCGCGCCCGCCGGCACCAGCGCTGCGTACAGCAGTTGCACCAGCCACAGCATCGCCGTGGGCACCCGCGCGTGCAGCAGCAGCACCGACACCGAGAGCCCGTCAAGCGGCTTGTGGATCAGGACCGACAGAAACACGGCGAGGGCCAGCGTGCCGTCATCTCCCGCAAGGCCTGAAACGCCGCCGGTGGCGGCGCCGATGGCGATGCCGTCGAACAGGGAGTGCACGGAGAGCGAGAAGATGGCGACCAGGCTGCCCAGGAATGGACCATGAGGCCGGGCCGGCTCCGCCGGGTCGTGATGCGCGTGACATTCGCTGTCGTGGTGGTCGTGCCCGGCGCCGCCCTGCGAGACCTCGTGGCTGTGGGGCGCCACGTACCGTTGCAGAAAAAACACCACCATGACGCCGAAGACCGCCGGCAGTCCGAAGCCGGCGTGGATGTGCTCCGACGATTCCGGAAGCAGATGGAACAGCGCTGCTCCGAGCAGGGCTCCGGCGGCGAGGCTGAGGTAGAGCTGAAGCTGCGCGTGCCCCGGCCGGAACCGCAACGGCACCGCAGCACCCAGCAGGGAAAGCCCCGCGACCACCAGGGAGTACCACACGCGAGGAAGTTCTAGTCGCCCGCGCGCCGCGGCGTCAAGTACGGGCGCTGCGTTGCGAACCGGCGGCCGCGGCCACGTCGCGCAACCGGGGGACGCCGCGAAACGGCGGTGGCGCGGCGCGGGCGTTCCCGGCCTGGGGACTGGGCCGAGGCCAAGGGGCCCCGCTGGGCGCCGGTACCGCGGCGCCGGCGGGAACCAGAATGTCGGGCCGCCGAACTTGCGCGCCCAGCGGCGGTTGCGTGGCCGCCGACTTGGCGGTATACCACCAGCTAGCGGCGGGCGATTAGCTCAGTTGGCCAGAGCGTTCGGATCACACCCGAGAGGTCACAGGTTCGACTCCTGTATCGCCCAATGACGTAAGCCACGCCGAACGAGCGAATTCGCGTCCCTGACCGCCTTCTCGAGTCCAGGCCCCGGCACGGGGTTAGCCTGTTTGTTCCTCACGGCGAAAGATGTTTGCATCCTCCGCGCATCTTCTTGTGCACGAAAACGGCTCCGTTGCACCGCGACGAACCGCCCCTTCAGCCTTCCGAATTCGGCATTCGACATTCGCGGCCGCGCCCTCCGTGGGCCTGTTTTGGCTGCGGCCCCCGCGGCCGCGTTAGGTGTCTGCGCCGGCTCGCGATGGCCTGGGCTCTGAAGGTGCCAGGAGTCGGCCGGGAGCGCCCGTCGCTCATCTCGGCGTCGGCAGGCTCTGTGGTGGCCGGGGTCGTCGCACCGTCCGAGCAGCGCGCGCGTCCGTTTTCCGCCCGACATCGTTGGCCCCGGCGATCAACAGATCACTCGCACGACGATGGACCGGACGCGCGTGCGCAGGTTCCCTTCACTGTCCCGCACCTGTACGGTCACGGAATGAGCGGTATCACTTTCGTCGCATTCGTGCCAGAACAACCTGATGGTCGGTGCCCGACCATTCCCCAGGAACGCCGGCTGCAAGTCGGTTCGGTTGGTGAACCACTGCACCGAGTCCCCATCCAGGAGGCCATCTTCGGCGTCAAAGGCCAGGGCTTCCACCGCGATGTCCAGGAAGGCGCGACCTTGGGGATCCGTCCCGTTGGCAAAGAACGTGGCGTCCGAAGCCGGGTTCACGATGGCGACGGCGATGGGGTCGCAGGGTTGCGCTTGAATGATGACCGAGACGGTCTCGACGTCCTGGGCCCCCAGCTCATCCGTCCCGGTGAGCGAGATGACGTGGGTTCCCGGCGTGATCAACAAAGTCACCGTCTCGTGCCCCGCGCCGATCGTGCCTTGAATGTTCGATGTCCAGACCATCGCGGCGTTGGGCAACTGACCGCCGGTGGTGAGCAGGTTGTTGATGTCGAAGCTGAACGCCCGCAAGGGAATAAACTCGCCGACACAGTAGGTGGAATTGTTGAGCGGCTCGACCAGGGTGACGATGGGCGGGTCATTGATGATCTCGATGACGATCTGATCGGCGACGGACACGCCCGAGGAATCGGTGGTGGCGGCGGTGATGACGTGCGTGCCCAGACGCAGCGAGCTGGTGACCATGCTGGTGCCCGAGCCGATGGGGCCATCGAGGTTGCTGGTCCAGACGACGTTGAGGGAAGGGGTTTCCACGTCCGTGACGCGGGCGAAGAAACTCAGCGGGATGCCTCGCGAGAACACATTGCCTGCCGCGCGGGCGGGTCCGGTTCCTCCGGGTGGACAACCCGTCGTGCAGTTGTTGACCGGCGAGAGAATGCACAAGTCCGGCGGGTTATTGCCCAGGGCTTCGACCACCGCGCGCTGGGCATGAACGTACCGGCTTACCTCGTTATCGGGGCTGTCATGCGCTGTGCTGATGAGCAGGTTCCGCACCGCGTTGCTGCTGAGGGACGGATCGGCGGCCCAGATCAGGGCGGCCACGCCGGCTGCATAAGGGGATGAGAAGCTCGTGCCATTGACGGCGTGCACACTGGGGGTCTCCGGGTCCGGTCCGACCCATACGCGGTAGGGCGCGAAGATGTCGACCGACCCGTCCGTCCCGTAGTTAGAGTCGCCGTCCCGGTTGCGCGCGTCGGGGGCCAGTCCCCCCACACAGATCACGCCGCTCAATTCACAGGGCACCCAGACGGCCTCCTCGTAACACACGTCGGCGCAGCAAACGCAGCAGAACGGAACGCAACCGCAGATATTGACGCAGTTTTCGGCGTCGACGTTCTGGCCCTCGTTTCCCGCGCTGGCGAAGAGCAGCACATCGTTGTCGGCGATGAAATTCAGGATCTTCGAGAACGTATCGCTGAGAAGACCCGCGAAGTCGGGGATGCGCGTCCCGGCGCTCCAGTTATAGATTTTCGTTTCCCCAAAGGCAAGATTGGCGATGATGTTCATGATCGCACTGGCGAAATCTCCAATCCCAAAGCCCCCAAAAGCCTCAGGCGAGACGAAAATCCGCGCCCGGCCGATGGGGCCCGCCGGGCCGGCGACATCAACGTCGTTGTTCGGAATACCCATACAAGCCGATAGCACGTTGTTACCATGATAGGGACAGGGATTGCCGCCACCACAGTTAATGGGGTTGGTGACCGTCCGCGCGTCGAAATTGGGGTCGGGGATGATCGTGGTCGGCGGAAAGTCCGGATTGGGTGACGCCGCGGAGGTCTGAAATCCGCCGTCGATGATGAAGATCTCGACGGTATTGCCCATGCGGTTGTGTAAGTCCAGCGCCCGCCACGCCTCGGTGACACCGATATCCTGCGTGCTGCCCGCCTGCATGTAATCCCAACAGTAGGCGTTGGGGTTCCACCCCGACGGACCCGTGGCGTTGTCCCGCGTCCGCCGATCGGGGAAGCCCTGCGGTTTGAGAATCCAATTCAGCGCCGCCTCGTTTCCGAGTTTCAGTTCGCTGACCGCGGCGGCCATCACCTTTCGCCCGGCCTCACTGGACAATCGGACTGTTCCTCCACCGTCGGGCTTAAGGGCCAGAACGTCCTTCTCGAGGTTGGAGGTGTTGGCGAGACTGGCGTCGACGCGAATGAGATAGAAGGTCGCTCCCGCGGGCGCGGGAAACGGAAGGGCCGCGCTCTGCAGCACGGTGCCGTTCCAGCGGGCGAGAAACTGCTGCAAGGCGGCCGGAGTGTTCAAGATGACGGCCATCTCGTTCTCCACGAACTCCGCGACCACGCCCGTGTGATCGGTCATGGCTGCAAGGGGGCGCGGCGGCTGCCCGGGTTGCAAGGGTGGTAACTGGTCGATGAACGGTTGGACTCCGGGGTCGACCACCACCCTGGGTGGAGGGGCGGTCACTGCCTGACCGGTAAAGGCATTCTGGAACCCGGCCGCGTCTGCCAGATCAATGCCGGCCGAGGCTGCGAAGCCGAAGATCGCATCGCAGGATCGCGACACGCCGAACTGTTCGAAACAATCGAGAAAACGGCGGTAATCCGCTTCGTCCACGTCTCCGTCGCCATCCGCATCGCCCAGATCAGCCGCGGTCAGGTGCACTGCAGTGGAGATTGATACGCCGCCGCGCGTCGCGTTCACGGGAATGTCGGAGTCCTGCGTCACGCGGGCCGTGTTAACGTCAAAAAGCGCGGTCGCGGCTCCCGCCGGAATCACCACTTGGGCGGGCACTTCGGCCAGGTCGGGGACGAGGCTATCCAACTGCACCGTGGCACCGCCCGTGGGGGCCTTGCCATTCAATGCGACGCGTCCGCGCGTCTGTCGACCGCCGACCACCATCGCCGGGGAGAAGGAAAGCTCGATCAGCGAACTCGGAGTCAGACCCAGATCCGCATCCCGTATGACACCCGCGGCGCTCCCCCGGACGGTGACGGTTTGCGCTGCCGCGGTACCGAAGGTCAATATGGGAAACGACGCGGATAGTGCTCCTGATGCAACGGTAACGGACGGGGGCACGCTCACCAGTTGCGGATCGCTGCTCTCCAAATGGACGACGTGCCCGCCGAGACCCGCCGGACCCGTAATCTCCACCTTCCCGACGACTTCCTGCCCGCCGACAACGGTCAAGGACGTGTTGACCGAATCGCCTCCGGGTAATCCCAAGGCAAGGTCATCCAGACTGGGTGCTTGGACCAGGACGGGAACCGCGAAGGGGCCCTGCAAGGCGATGTTGGCGC
The DNA here is from genome assembly GCA_016208685.1 of Planctomycetota bacterium. GTDB lineage: Bacteria > Planctomycetota > Phycisphaerae > UBA1845 > UBA1845 > JACQXM01. Next base: position 135,461 of record JACQXM010000051.1, read on the forward strand.
TGACGTTGACCGTGGTATCGACATCGACGCTGGACGAAATCAGCGGGAAGTTCGCGGAGTTCTGCCCGGGGAGCACATGCACCTCCGAGGGCACGCCAAGCACGTTGGGGTTGTCGGACTCGAGGAGGACCCTCAGTCCCCCCGCAGGCGCCGCCGCGCCCAAGCTAAGGGTGCCGATGGCTTGGATCCCTCCGGTGATGTTCGTGGGTGCAATAGCAATCCCGGTAATCCGAGGCGCGAGGATCGTGAGCCTTCCCGTGACTACGACGTTGGAACGGTTGGACTGAACGGCGCTGATCGGAACGATCGTGTCGACAGCCACCGGTTTGGTGGGGACGACGACGGTTGTGGAGAGGGCAAGTGCGGGGATCGTAAATGGAACGTCGGAAAAGGGGGCGGCCGCCAGATCATGACTGAAGTAGCGCCCCGGTGTGCCGGTCAAAGTGGACAGGGAGACCCGAATCGTGACCGTCGCGGGCTGTCCGCCGGTCACGGTCCCGCCGCTGATGCTCGTCAGCACCTGCGCCGATGCCGCAGACGTGACGAGGAAGGTGAAGCAGAGTGCCAGGACCAGTCTCCAAGTGCTGCATGCCGCGCTGCCCTGTCGACAATCGTGAACCCCGCCCGGTAGTCTTCTCTCGAACGATGACGGATGCGCACTCACGGAATCGCTCCTTTCGGTGGTCATGAACCAATTGGTTCTCTGGGAGACGGCCCGGACATTTCCCCTGCGTGCCGACGGACTACTCCCTCGCAAGGCGACAACGCGCCCAAGAGCCGGGTTGGCCGTGCGTTCCCTGGCCCGAAACGGCGTGTCGAGCCTTCTCGACACCATCCCAATGCGCATTTGGACGGAGCCGGGCGTCAAGAGACGCGAGAATGCGTTCGGAGCCGAGCATGGGCCTGCATGGACCGCACATCCGATTTAGCAGGGGCGCCGGAGCTGCGCCCGCCTTGCGTGGCGCCGCGCTTGCGTGTCTGAGGCGCCAAACGCGTGGATGTGACTCAGGACGGCCGATTCGGGCGCCCCGGGCGCCCCTCCCGGGTCCGCGCTGCCGCCTTCGCGGAATCGAGTTTCCCACCGGTTGATCATCGTGTTCCCCGGGCGGGTGTTCGATCACGCCACCCCACCCGCGCTACCGCCGGCCGGCCTGCGGTCATGGAGACGACGGGCTGGGCAGGAGTGCCGTGCGCGGCAAGGGCGACTGCCAGCGGCAGAATGCGGCGAAGCCTGATTGGGCCCCGAACGTTGATCGGGCGGCGGCGCTTCCAATCTACGCACCGGAAGGAGGCTCCCGGGCATGACGCGGCCATGCGCGCGGGCCACCGTCGGGGGCGTGATTTTCGGCAGGGGGGACTCTCACCCCGACCCCTTCCCTCGAAGGGAGACGCGGGCCGTGGTGTCGGATGCCGTGATCCTGCGCATAATACGGACATGACGCTCGTGTCGCCCCAATCGGATGCCCCCGTGCCTGGGGAAGGCAAGTCCGCGCTACAAGTCACGCGCCTGCTGAGCGAGGCCGCGGCGGGCAGCCCCCAGGCAGCGCGGGAGCTGTTGCCGCTGGTGTACCGGTCCCTGCACGACCTGGCCGAGCGCAAGATGCGCAGCGAGCGAGCGGGTCACACCCTTCAAGCCACGGCCCTCGTGCACGAGGCGTACGCCCGTCTGGTCGGCGATCAGAACCTCGCGTGGGACAGCCGGGCGCACTTTTATGGCGCCGCCGCGGAGGCCATGCGCCGAATCCTGATCGAACATGCCCGGCGCGTTGGAGCCAAGAAGCGCGGCGGCGGGCGCACGCGGGAGATCGCCAGCGTTGCCGACCTGGCTCACGAGGAGACCGTCTCGGGCGCAATCGCCATTGACGAGGCTATCGAGGCTCTTCGGCGGGAGGATCCCCGTGCTGCCAGCGTCGTCCACCTGCGGTTTTATACTGGGCTGTCCATCGACGAGACCGCCGCGGCCCTCGGCGTAGCCCCCAGCACCGTGGATCGCGAATGGCGATACGCCCGCTCGTGGCTGCTGCGCCACGTACAGAAGGATGGGGATCCGGAAGTGCTCCCGTGAACTCCGCAAACCGTGAACGCGTCAAGGAGCTGCTCTCCCGCGCCGCCCGCCTTCCGCCCCAGGACCGCTCGGACTTCATCCGCCGCGCCGCCGGTGACGACCCCCAGATCGTCGCCGAGGTCCTCGATCTGCTCAGTACCCTCGACGACGCGGCGTTTCTTAGCGCCCCCACCGGCGCCGGGCTTGCCGCCGCCTTGCCCAACGTGGGCATCCCGGGCGAAGGTCCGGGCACGCGCATCGACCGTTACAAGCTCTTGCAGCTCATCGGCGAAGGCGGTTTCGGTTCGGTGTTCCTGGCGGAGCAGACCGAGCCTGTTTATCGCAAGGTGGCCCTGAAGATCATCAAGGCGGGCATGGACACCAAGCAGGTGATCGCCCGCTTCGAGGCCGAGCGGCAGGCCCTCGCCCTGATGGACCACCCCAACATCGCCCGCGTCCTCGATGTCGGTGCGACTCAAGCCGGTCGTCCGTTCTTTGTAATGGAGCTGGTCCGCGGCGAGCCGGTAACCGCATATTGCGATCGCGAACGTCTCCCCTTACGGCAACGACTGGTGTTGTTTCGCGACGTCTGCAATGCCGTGCAACATGCACACCAGAAGGGAGTTATCCATCGTGACCTCAAGCCATCCAATGTCCTGGTGACCGTCGCCGATGGGGAGCCGCTTCCCAAGGTAATCGACTTCGGCATCGCCAAGGCCACTGCGGCCCGCCTTACGGACAAGACTCTGTTTACCGAGATGCACCAACTGATCGGGACCCCGGAATACATGAGTCCGGAGCAGGCCGAGGTGTCCGGTGTGGACATCGACACGCGTAGCGACGTCTATTCCCTGGGCGTATTGCTCTATGAGTTGCTGTCGGGAAGCACTCCCATCGAGCGCGGGCGCCTGCGTTCCACGCCCCTGGCGGAAATCCAGCGGCTGATTCGTGAAGAAGAGCCGCCCCGGCCCAGCCTGCGGCTGGCGACGTTGGCTTCTTCCGCAGCATTCGGCATTCGCACTTCCCCGGGGGGATCTGGGGATTCGGCGGGCTCGTCGATCCTCGAGATCGCGCGGGGGAGGCGTTCGGAGCCGGCGACGCTGGTGAAGATTCTTCGCGGCGACCTCGACTGGATTGTCATGAAATGCCTGGAAAAAGACCGCCGGCGCCGCTACGCCACGGCGAGCGCGCTGGCGGAGGACGTCGGGCGCTACCTTATGGACCAACCGGTTCTGGCCATGCCGCCGGGGCGGTTCTACACCATGCGGAAATTCGTGCGGCGGCATCGTGCCCCGGTGGTTGCGGCCGGACTGGTTGCCGCGACTTTGCTGGTCGCGTCGGGGGCAACGCTCGCGTTCGCGCTGAGCGCAACCCGGCAGCGCCTCGCCGCAGAAGCCGCCCTGGCGCGTGCGGAGAAGGCCGAAGGCGACGCCCGGGCGCGGGCCGGCGAGCTAGAGCAGGTCGCCAGATTCCAGCAGGAACAACTTTCAGGCATCGAGCCGCAGAGCATGGGGCTTAAGCTACGGGCGGGGCTGTTGGCGAACGCACGCGCGACGGCCGGGCGCTTGAAGCTGGCGCCGGAGGAGGCGGAGGCCCGGGAGAACCAGTTGGCCGGGCTGATCGCCGGCAGCGACTTCACCGGGTTGTCCCTGGCGTCACTTCACGAGAACTTTTTCAAGCCGGCCCTCGCGGCAATCGACACCCAATTCGCGAATCAACCCCTGGTAAAGGCGCGGCTGCTGCAAACCCTGGCAACCACACTGCAGGAGTTGGGGATGCTTGACGTGGCGGCCGGGCCGCAAAACGAGGCGTTGGCGATCCGCCGTAGGGAGCTGGGCGACACGCATCCCGACACGCTGGAATCGATCAATAGCATGGGCCTTCTGCTACAGTCCCAGGGTAAGCTGGAAGAGGCCGAACCTTACCACCGCGAGGCGCTGGAGAAATGCGCCCGCGTACTTGGGTCCGAGCACCCGATGACGCTCATCGCAACCAGCAGCATGGGGGTTCTACTCCATGGTCAGGGCCGGCTGGCGGAAGCGGAACCCTATTACCGCCAGGCGCTGGAGGGGAGCCGCCGCGTGCTGGGCGACGAGCACCGTGACACGCTTAAGTCGATCAACAATCTGGGGACGCTTCTATGGGCGCAAGGCAAACTCGAAGAGGCTGAGCCGTACTTCCGCGAGTCGCTGGAAAAGCGCCGTCGCGCGCTGGGGGAGGAGCATGCCGACACGGCCACCGCGATCAACAACATGGGAATGCTGCTGCAAGCCCAGGGTAAGCTGGCCGAGGCCGAGCCGTACTGCCGCGCGGCGCTGGAGCTGCGGCGTCGCGTGCTGGGCGACGAGCACCACCTTACACTGACGTCGGCCAACAACCTGGGCCTTCTACTTAAGAACCAGGGCAACTTCGAGGAAGCGGAACGTTTCTACCGCGAGGCACTGGAAGGGCGGCGCCGCCTGTTGAGTGAGGAGCACCCCGACACGCTCACCTCGCTCGGCAATATGGGGACGCTGCTCCAGGCCCAGGGCAGGTACGCGGACGCCGAGACGTACCACCGCGAGGCACTCGAGAAGCGGCGCCGCGTACTGGGCGAGGATCACCCTAACACGCTGGTGTCGATAAGCAACCTGGGCATTTTGCTCGAGGCACAGGGGAAATCGAGGGAGATCGTCGAGCTTCTGATTCCCGCCGAGCCCGCGGCCCGCCGGGCATTCAGCGGTGGGAATGCAGTGCGACTCGGTCGATTTCTGGCCACCCTCGGTCGCGCACGGACCGCGACCGGGGAATTCGCTCTTTCGGACGCCAACCTCACCGAGGCGCACGCCATCCTGACTCAGGCAAAAGGCGCGACGGCGCGTGACCGCGCCGAGGTGCTCGGCGCCCTGGTGAAGCTCCATGAGACCTGGGACGCAGCCGAGCCGAACCACGGCCACGATGCCAAGGCCGCCGAGTGGCGAGCACTCACCGAGGACGGCTCCTCGTGACCGTGCCGCGTTTCCACCGGGTACGTCGTTGCCCGAGACCCGACGCGGCCATCTGAATAACACAAACGGAATCTACGTAGACGCCGACGCGGGGCGTCGAAGAGGGTCAAGTCATCCCCAGGCCCGACCCATCACCGCACGAGCCAACGCCTGAGCCGGACCAAAAACGGGGAAGCAGGTCACATGGCGGCCAGGTTTCGATCAAGCCGGCTTGAACCGCGATGGACAGACAAACTTGCGCGTGGGTTCAACACTTGTGATCGGGTTTCTGGCAAGTTGAGCGACGGGAGTCTGCTTCACGGCTTGGGCCGTGCGTGCGCGCCTTCCGGCCGACTCCCGGTGTACTCGACGGCTATGGCGCTTCCGTCGCGCCAGGCGGCACGGACGCGCTGCGCTGAGCCGCTCGGTTTCGGGCTAGGGCTTCCTCCGCAAAGGTGATCTCCGGGTCGTCGGCGGGCAGCAGGTTGCGGCGCATCTCAAGGCACGCGATCCACCACGATTCCGCCTCGACCCACCGGCCTTGATCATCGTGGATCTGCGCCAGAAGCTGCTGGCAATCGGCAATGTCGCTGTGCCGCGGGCCGCGTTTGGCGGTGTAAATCTCCAGCGCCTTGCGGCAGTTGGTCTCCGCCTCCGAAAGATCGCCCAATCTCCATCGGACCTTGGCCAGGCAGAACAAATTCCACGCCAGGGAGGGGTGATCCGCGGTCAGGCGACGCGAGCGGATGTCGACGGCCTCACGGACGACAGCCTCCTCCTCGACGTACTTGCCTCGGGCGCGAAGCACACCCGAGAGAAAGGTGAGGCGGGCGGCCAACGCCCGCTCGTTGTCTCCCGGGAGCCGTCGCACCATTTCAACCGCGTCTCGCACTGCGGTCTCGGCCACATCGAGCCGGTCCAGCGCCATGAGACACCAGCCGAGAGTACCCGTGCTCGTGGCCACATCGGCATGTTGCGCGCCCAGGAGCCGGCGGCGGATCTCCAGGGACTCGCGAACCAGCGGCTCGGCGTCTCGCGCTCGTCCTTGATCGATAAGGATGGAACCCAGGCCGTGCAGGGTTTCGGCAACCTCCAGGCTGTCCTGTCCAAACAGCCGGCGGCGCATGTCGAGGGCCTCGCGCAGGGGACCTTCGGCTCCCGCAAGATCGCGCTTCTCCTCAAGGTTGGCGGCAAGGTCGGTCAGTGCGTCGGCAAGGTTGGGGTCGTCGCCGACCGTGAGGCTTCGACGCAACTCCACCGCCTGTCGAAGATGCCGATCGGCCTCGACGTAGTGCCCCAGCGTGCCGTAGTGATTGCCCAGGGTCTGGTGAACGGACGCGGCGACTTCGGGCTGATCGACCAGTTCCCGTTGCAGACGGGCGGCGGCGTGGTCGAGAACCTCCCGAACCGTGAGGGCGCGTGGACCGATGTCCTCAGGATCCACGCCGGCGAGCATGTTTCGAAGAAAGCTACTGACCGCGGTGGCGGTGGCCGCGGATTGCAACGCGGCGTGCTCCGCGCGCCTTGCCTTGATCAGCGCCACGCTGATACCCGCGACGGCGAGCAGCAGGATTGCGAACGCCGCCACGATGCCGCCGACCAGCCCCTTGTTGCGCTTTGCAAACTTCCGAAGTTGGTACGCGCGGGTGGCGGGGCGGGCGACGATGGGTTCATCATTCAGGAACCGCAGGATATCGTCGCCCAGCTCGGCGGCGGACTGATAGCGTCGCTCCCTTTCCTTGGCCAGCGCTTTGGCGACGATGGTCTCGACGTCGCCGCGCAGCGCCGCGTCGACCGAGCCCAACCGTGTGGGTTCCTGTTCCCGTATCAGATTCCCGGCCTCGGAGAGTGACCGATCCCGCAGATCGTAGGGCAACCTCCCGGTGAGCAGTTCATAGAGCATGACGCCCAGGGAATAAACGTCGGACCGCAGATCGATCTCGTCGGGCCGCCCCGCGACCTGCTCGGGGCTCATGTAGGAAAGCGTGCCGATGATCTGACCGACCTCGGTATGCATCGTCATCATCTGCACATCGGATCGCGTCGCCCGCGCCACGCCGAAGTCCAGAATCTTGGGCTGCGCGTGTCCGTCGTCCGCGGGTTCGACGAGGATGTTCGCGGGTTTCAGATCGCGGTGGATGACGCCTTTCTGATGCGCGTGGTGCACTGCGTCGCATATCTTGGACATCAGCGCCAACCGCTGTCGCGCCGTGAGCCGGCCATGCGAGGCGAAATCCAGCAGCGAACGCCCCTGGACGTATTCCATCGCGAAGTAGGGGATGGGGCCGCCCGGTACCGCGGGATCGTCATGGGTGGCGGCCTCGTAGATCTGTGCGATGCCCGGGTGTCGAAGCTGGCCCAGGATCTGCACTTCATACTCGAAGCGTCGCCGCAACGACTCGGACAGCCCGGCGTGCCGGACCATCTTCAGGGCGACGCGTCGTCGCGGATGAATCTGCTCCGCTTCAAACACGGCGCCCATCCCGCCTTCGCCGATCTTTCGGACGAGGCGAAAGCGACCGATCTGTGCCGAGGGCTCGGCGGGCGCCCGCGCCGCCGGCGGGCCGTCGAGGAACCCGGTCGCGGCGGCGGCGTCGGCGGCGAGCAGTCGAACCACCGCCTGCCGCAGCGGCGCATCGTTCCCACAGCCCTCGTCGAGGAACCGCTCGCGTTCATCGCCGGTCCGCTCGCCGGCTTCGACGAACAGCCGCTTGATCAGTTGGTCGCGGTCGGCGCTCACGCTGGGTTACTCCGTGTGTTCGTCGTCGTCCAGCGAGAGCGCATCCCGTAGCCAGGCGCGGGCGAAGCGCCAGTCTCGCTCGATGGTCCGCAGGGGTGCGGCCATGGCCTGCGCCGTTTCCTCATGCGTCAAGCCGGCGAAGAAGCGAAGCATGACGATCCGATGCTCCCAGGGATAACGCGACTCGAACCGGGTGAGTGCCTCATCCAGCGCCAGAAGCTCTGCATCAGGCGCCTCGGTCGCCACGATGAGCTGGTCGAGATCGACGCGGCGCCGGCCCCCGCCTCGTTTCAAAGCGCCGCGCGCGCGAGCCCGTTCGACCAGGATGTCACGCATGGCCCGGCCGGCGGTGAAGAAGAAGTGCGCTCGGTTCTCCCAACCGGCGTTGTCACGTCCGACGAGGCGCACGAAGGCCTCGTGAACCAAGGCCGTGGGTTGCAGCGTCTGCCCCGGGGGGGTTCGCGACATCCAGGACTCGGCGATTTGTCGAAGCTCCGCATAGACCGCCCGCAGGACGTCAGCTTCGGCCTGTCGGTCGCCCCCCCGAGCGGCTTGCAGCAGGTGTGTCAGGTTGTCGGGGGCGCCGTCCATCCAAGAATTCTTTCCCCGATTTGGCGGCCGGAGACCGCCCTTTTCGGCTGCATCCGGTGAGCGCCGGCGCTCTGATGCGGAACTCGCTGTCCGTACGACCATTGTAGGCCGGAGGGACCGGGGTTGTAACGGCGGAATCAGAGACGGCAGGAAAGGGAGACCTAAGGTGTACAAGCTGTTTTCGGTGATATCGCTAACGGGCGTCATGTCGGCGGCCGCGTTCGGCCAGCCCACGTCGTTCACCTATCAGGGGCAGCTCAAGCAGGCCGGTTTGCCCGTAAACGGTACCGTTAATCTCGAGTTCTCCTTATGGGACGCGGATGCCGGCGGGAACCTCGTCGCCGGACCCTTGAGTCGACCGAACACTCAGGTCACCGACGGCTTGTTCAGCGTACTGCTCGACTTCCCGCCCGCCGTGTTCAACGGGGCGCGGCGCTGGCTCGAGGTGACCGTCGACGGCACACCGATGTCGCCGCGTCAGGAACTAACCGGCGTACCCTATGCCATTCACTCGACCAGGCCGTGGGAGACGAGCGGGAGCGACATCTCCTACGTCGACGGCGCCGTGGGTGTGGGAACCAGCACGCCTGCGCATCGGTTGGACGTGGCCGGCGATGCGAAACTGCGTGAGCGACTGGCGGTTGGGAACGACGCCGGGTTCGGCTCCAATTCGCCCTATGGCTTCGCGGACTTCGATGTCTCCCACGTTCACAACGACTTCGCGACCTCAGTGAACTGGTCGACGTACCGGTCCTACATGACGTTCGATCCCGGCGCCGATTTGGCCGCTCCCAGTTCGCTGTACAGCCACGACTTCGAGTGCATCACGCCCGCGGCCAACGATCGCGCCTATAACTACCTGCAAGGACCGTATCTCGGAGCGTTCCACCAGGGCAGCGGCAACGTCGGGCTTCTGGCCGGAGGAAACTTCGTCGCCCAGACGACCGGCAGCGGAAGCGTTGACTATCAGATCGGCGGGTACGTCGCCTCGGTCCTGGGGACCGGCGGTGCGGGCACCGGCACCATCCAGCGCAACGAGGGTCTGCAAGTAATCACCGGAAACTCCGGCGCCGCCGGAGCCACCATCGACAATGACTACAGCATCTATGTGTTCAGCCCGCACCACACGCAACCGATCACAAATCACTACGGCATCTACCTCGAGGACCAGGACTTCGGGCAGAACGACAGCTTCGCCATCTACTCGGTCGGCGGGACGAACTACCTCGGTGGGAACCTCGGCATCGGCACCAGTGCTCCGCAGGCCAAGCTGCACCTGGGCGGCCTGCCGGGTGTGGACGGGATCATGTTCCCCGATGGTTCCTTGCAGACTTCGGCCGCCGGCTTGGGGGGCGGCGGGGGGGGGTTCTGGTCGCTCAGCGGCGCCGACATCTTCAACAACAACGGCGGAAACGTCGGCATCGGGACGACAACCCCCCAAACCAAACTCGATGTCCGCGGCAGCCTGGTCCTGGATCCCGGCGGCAGCCCGACCCTCTACACGGCCGCGACCGGCGGTGAGCAGAACCGGTTTCTGAATCTGATCAACTCCACGACCTTCCAGAGCGCTTCCGGTCTGAAGGCCGGCGGCATCCTCGTGTCCGACTCCTACGGTTACGCGAACCCCGGCAAGAACGACCTGGTCGTCAAGGGCACCGTTGGCATTGGAACGGCCACGCCCGGCTTTCCGCTGACGATTCGTACCAGCAACAGCTTCTTTGTCAGCGGCTATGGCTGGGTGCACACCAACGGCACGCAAGAGCTCGGCTCCTACGTCAGCGCCGGCGGCGGTTGGCTGGGCACGCGCTCCAACGATCCGCTTCACTTCTTTACCAACGACTCTTCGCCGCAGATGACACTCGCCACGTCGGGCAGATTGGGCATCGGAACCCAGACTCCCGTGTGCCCCCTTCACGCCCAAAGCTCCCAAACCGATGTCTCCGCGATTTTCGGCACCGCCGCCTCCGGTACGGCGAATGCCGGCGTGTACGGAGCCTCGACGGCTTCCAATGGCAACGGAATCATCGGTGAAGCCCACAACGGCGGCTCGGCCTACGGCGTTTGGGGCCGCGCCGCAAACGGCATCGGCGGTTACTTTGAAGGTGGCGCCTACGCCATCTTCGCCAATGGAAGGGCGCGGGTCAGCGTCTTGGAGATCGCCGGCGCGGACGTGGCCGAGAAGTTTCCTTGCACGGACGAGTCCCCCGAGCTCGGCACCGTCATGGAGATCGACCCGGACCATGCCGGCCACCTCCGCGTCGCGCGTGAAGCGTATTGTCCCCGGGTTGCAGGCGTGGTCAGCGGGGCAGGCGATCTGCCGGTCGGCGCCGTCCTTGGACACCTGCCCGGCAACGAGGATGCACCGGCGATCGCGCTCTCCGGGCGCGTGTGGGTGCGCTGCGACGCGCGCCGCACGGCCATCGAGCCGGGCGACCTGCTGACCAGTTCCGACACACCGGGGCACGCCATGAAGGCCGCAGACCGTGAGCGTTCCCACGGCGCGATCCTTGGAAAGGCCATGTCGTCGCTGGCAAGGGGCGAGCGCGGCCTGGTTCTGGTCCTTGTCAATCTCCAATAGTGCCGACCAAGGGAGGCTTGATCCATGATCCACGATCGAACGCTTTGCCGGGCACCCGCCCTTACGATTGCTGCCTTCTTCCTGGCGGCGGGCATGTCGTGGGGCCAGGGCGTCGCGGAGGGTCCAGAGGCGCCAAAACCGCACGAGGTTCAGGAGGCACCCCTTGACTATCGCGAGCTTACCGCCAACGTTCGCGCCGCCGAGGCGCAGGCCAATAACGTCGTCGTGTACGGCCAGTGGCAGGGCCCGCCGCTGATCAACGGCATCCCCCAGGGATCCAAGGTCATCGACGGCGACATGATCGTACCAGGCGCCTTCGACACCGCGACGGCCGCCACCTACGCCGTGAACCTCTGGCCCGGCGGCATCGTGCCCTACGAATTCGACGGCAACGTCGACAACAATGAAGCCAACGCCATGCTCGCGGCCATGAGCTGGTGGGAGAATGTGGCATGGGTGGATTTTCGTCCCCGCAACGGCGATGACTATTTCATCCACATTCAAGACAATACCTTCAATAACTCATCGGTCGGGAGGATCGACAACGGTCAGATTATCAACATCACCAACTGGAACAACACCGCGATCATGGCTCACGAGCTGGGGCACGCCCTGGGCTACTGGCACGAACAGTCCGCCGTGGATCGCGACACCTATGTTACCATCAACACCGCGAACGTGTGTCAGAACTGTTGTCAGCAGAGCGACGGCAGCATGGGCTCGTGTAACTTCAACTTTCAGATCGAAGCCGCCTCGAACTCTTACGGGCCGTACGATTTTGACTCCGTGATGCACTACGGGCGCTGCGCTTTCTCATCCGACGGGACGTGCGGGAACACCTGCCCGGGAATGGGCGAAACGGTGGTGGTCAAGGCTCCGTGGAACGCGGAATGGCAATGTGGCAATCCGCCGACCGACAACACGTTCATCGGCCAGCGGACGCACCTGAGCTATTGGGACGGCGTGGTTATGTCGTTCATGTACCCGCGGCCCAACTGGCGTTTCCAGTCCAGCCCGTGGGGGGCGGATTTCAACAGTGGGAGTTTCTTGCAGCCCTTCCTCAGCTTCACCAAGAGCTACAATGAAACGCCCGCGGGTGGAACGATGTGGGTGCTCGACCCGACCACGCTCTTTGTGAACTTCGAGCTCAACAAAGCGATGACCATTGCCGCGCCGACAGGGGTCGTGGTTCTGGACCGCCTGTAGCAGGGGTGGAGGATCGCGGAGCCGGCGGTTCGCGTGCGGGGGGGAGGGTCGGGGGCGGTCACGCCGCGCCGCCGCGCGGCAAAACGGGGCTGCGTGGCATGGAGCGCACTATGGATGAGTGCGGCGTTGCCGGAGGCCTTTAACAGTCCGTGGCGAGAACCGCGGGCCGACGTGTGGCACGTGCAAATTGCCCATGAGATCACGGGTGAAAAGCCCGTGCCACGAGTTTCGGCACAGGCTGCCGATGACACAGTGGGAGGAACAACATGTTCACGCGAACGCTGATCACGAACACGCTGATGGTGCTTACAAGCGGAGCGATCATGTCATCCGCGAACTCCGGGCCGCCGGGAGTGGAACTGGTCCGCTTCACGATCGGCGGCGGCGGAGTTATTGCCGGCACCGGTGGCGACTTCGAGCTCTCCGGCACCATCGGCCAACCTGACGCCACGACGGTTCGCGGCGGGCTGTATGAGCTGTCGGGAGGCTATTGGTTCTCGACTCCCCCCGGCGACTGCAATGAGGATGGAATCGCTGACTTGTACGATGTGGCGTCGTTCGAAGCCTGTATGACCGGTCCTGTTGGTCCGCCGCCCGTCGACCCCTGCCGCTGTTTCGACGTGGACCGTTCGGGGTCCGTTGACCTTGCCGATTTCGCAGCGGTCCAGGCGGTGTTCTCCACGTCGGGGGCGAGCCGCTGACGGCCGGCGGAGCTCCCACGGCTGCTTGCCGCGGTAGATCCGGTAGCGAGCGAGCACGGCCGGACGCAGCAACGAGTTTCAAGCGTGTGGTTCAGCCCCCTTCGAGCCGCAGCCCGAGCTCGAACTCAAGGGAGCCCGCACCGCCGGCCGTTTCGCCGGTACTGCGGTGCGCATCTGAGCCGTCACCCGAAAACGGTCCAGCCTGCGGCGCTGCTGCCTCGTCCTACGCGCCCGACTCCGCAAACCGGTAGTTACCGAAGCAGCTTTGTGGATACCGCGTTATGACGCGAAGAAAAGCCATCGATTGCGAGGGATTGTGAATGGCGAGAATCCGCGGCATCCTGCGGAGAACATACGCCATTGGGCTCCTCGGCGCGTTTGGGCGGGGCCCCATAACGCCCGAGAGGCCAGAGGTTCGAGTCCTGTATCGCTCGACCGCCGGAGGTGCCATATTGTGGCACCCCAGCGCCGCGTTGCTTCTTATTGTGATCGTCCCACACGGGTGCTGCATATACCCTGCTCACTGTCCTAACATGCCATACGCCGCCTGGAACTGCTGAAAGTCGAACAAGTCCACGTCACCGTCGCCATCGCCGTCGTACCACACGATCGACAACGGCGGCGTTACCCCGGGCCCAGACTGAATCAACCGCTCGCGAAACCGGCGGAAGTCAACCAAGTTGGTTACACAGTCGCCCCGCGGGCCATCTCCGAGCGGTTGTCCATCCGGCCCGGGCAATAGGCTTACTGGCGCGAAGGGGCATTCGTCTATCGCATTCGGGTACCCGTCATTATCGATGTCTGAATCACACACGTCTATCGCTCCGTCCCGGTCGGTATCCAGCTCGCATTCATCCGGCGTACAGTTCCCGTTCGCGTCCGCCGAGACCCCGAGGGCGATGTCCGCCTCGTCCGCGGCTCCGTTCTCGTTGCAGTCGGGCGTCAGGCGCAGGAAGTAAACGTCCTGCTCGCCGTTGAAGGTGGCGGCATAGGCCAGATTTGCGGCACAGTTGTCCGACACCATGTGGTAGTAGTCGCCCAGCTTGTACAGCGCGACCCGGTGGTCGAAGGGAGGACTCGCGGGCACGTTGGGGAACCACGTCCGCCCGGCATCCAGCGAGAACGAGTAGTACAATTCCGAAAACGTCCCCGTCGGATCATTGCGCGTGTCGTTCCAGACCGCGTCGATCCGGCCGTTGGCGGCCACGGACATGGTGCCGAACCACTGCCAGGCGTCGGTGCCCGGCGGGTCGTCGTTGACACGCACCGGCGGAGCGAAAGTCTGGCCACTCGTGACACTCCGCGCGAACATCACGTCCATAGGGTCCGTTCCCGTGGACGGCGCGACCGAGCACAACAAGTAGACGAAGCGTCCGTATCCGTCACAGCCGTTCTCGGAACGACTGGCCACGATCCACGGTTGGCCGTCTAAGCCTGGAGGGTTGATCGCCCAGAAGCTCGGCCGCCCATCGAGGTTGACGCGCTGCGCGGAGTGGAACGATGGGGTGGCGAGCGGATCCTGGGCGTTCGTCGAGTAGGTGACGTCGAGGGTCCAGTCGACCACGTGCACTGTGCCTTGGGAATCGACGTCCATCGTCCCCACGAGTAAGAAGTCCGTGCTCCGGTGGATGGGCGGCATGAATGTCATCCCGCCGTCCGTGGATCGTGTGAAGTTCGGATCGTCCGCGCGGTTCCAGAGAACGTAAACGTTCCCGGCGCCGATGCCGTTGGTGCGGTCGACGGTCATCCACGGCTTGTCGTTGAAGCCGGGCGCCACTTGCACCGGACCCTGCCAGGTCACGCCGCCGTCGAACGACTTGAAGAGGTTCGTTTGCGTGTTCGTGTGCGTTGTGTAGTAGAGCAGGCCATCGGAATCGGAAGCCAGGCAAGGATCGGCGCCGAGCGAGGCCGGCGCTGGGGCTCGCGGGAAGGTCCATGTGCGGCCGCCGTCGGTGCTGTAAGCGGCATTACCATCGAGGCTCAGGTCGTTGGCCGGCTGATACACGAAGCCCATGGCGATCTGGTTCGAGTCCGTCGCACGGATGGCGAGGGAGGGCTCGTTGGCGAGGTCACCGGGAATGTTCCGGCCCTCGTCGTCCACGTTAACCTGGACACTCTCAAACCGGCCGCGGACGACGGGCGGATCGCCCGCCGTGGCCAGGCCCGTCGGTCCGACTCCGCAAGTGGCCGCGATCACCAATGCGAGGATCCCGGTTCCTGCATGCCGCGGCCGCGTCAAGCGCTCCTGCCGGAGTGCATTTCCCGCACGTTCGTGCCCCATCAACTCCCTTTCCCCCAGGCTACTCGCCGCTACGGACACACCGGGCAGCTTCCCGGATCGGTGGTGAACGGATACGCCGTGCCCTGGAACGCCTTGATGAGGTTAAACACGTCGGCGATGTTGGCGGAGCGGTTCAGGCATGCCTCCTGCCCGGGCAGGCCCGCCCCCACGACGTCGACCACCGTCAGGTGCACGCGCGGCGTTGCGGAGTTCTGGAACTTCTCCAGCGCCGCGACGAAATCATTGACATTCACCACACCGTTGGGCGGGTCCCACACTCCGGGCGTGACGATCCCGAACTGGCCCACGGTGTCGCCCCAGAACTTGCCGCCCGCGGGCAGGGCAATAGTGCTCACTGGCAGCGGCGACGAGAACACGCTGCCGTTCGCCGTGGTCCGCAGTTCAAACGCGGCGACGGGAATGATGGGGCAGTCCCCCACGTGCACCACCGCCTCCGGCCAGATGCGGAACACCGGCGCCGGCACCACCCGCGCGATCCCTGCCGCATCGGGCACGCCCACCCAGCCGACGTCCCCGAAGGGCGGCGACGCGCGCGTCACACGGAACGCCACCAGGCTGGCACCGTTGTTGGGCGCGAAGGAGATATAGCGGTTTTTCAGGCCGTCGTGCGGGGCGGGGGCGATCGCCGGGGGAAGGGCCTCGCAAGCGTCGGGAATACCGTTGTTGTTGGTATCGACGTTGTCGTCGCCGCCCGGGCACAGATCGCAGAAATCCGGCACGCCGTCGCCATCCGCGTCGGCGAGGTCGTTTCCACCGGGGCAGATGTCGCAGAAGTCCGGAACGCTGTCGCCGTCGGTGTCGACGTTGTCGTCGCCGCCGGGGCAGGCATCGCAGGCGTCCGGGACGCCGTCGCCGTCGGCGTCGGCCTGGTTGTTGCCGTTGGGGCAGATGTCGCAGAAGTCGGGGATGCCGTCACCATCCGTGTCCACGTTATCATCGCCGCCGGGGCAAATGTCGCAGGAGTTGGCGATTCCGTCACCGTCGGTATCGCCGGGGTCGGCCGGGGCGATGGAGAGGTCAATCTGCCCGGGGCCGGAAGCACCCGCCCAACCGCCGACGCGAATCAAGTACGCCGTACCCTGGATGACGGGAACGGTGAGCGTCGCCGGTCCGCCACCCTGACCGCAGGTGTCGTCGCCGCAGGCCAGTTGCGGCCCGAACGGACCGCACGACGAGGTCTCATAGATTTGCAGCGTATTGTCGAAGTTGGTCGCCGTGCACAGGTCGACGGTCATGCTGCCGGTGCAGGCCGAGTTGTGTACGTACCAGATGTCCTTGGTGCCGACGTTGGTGTCGCCGTTGAGGCAATCCGGCGGTCCGTCGGTGGTGGCGAGGGAGTTGTCGAAGGGCCTGATGCCTTCGGGAATGGGAAACGCGTCGGGGCAGTTGTCGTTTTCGGCACACGAGGCGAGCGCCAGGCCGGCGCACGAACTGGTCCAGTCCGTCGTGCAGCAGCTTGCGTTCTGGGCGCAGACGGCGCTGCAGCAGTCAGCGGAGTCGCAACCGGGGCCGGAGTGGGACGATGCACAGTCCCCCACGCCGTTGACGCAGGCGCAGAATATCGATCCGCAGTTTTCACCAATGAAGAACAGGCCGCCCAGGCCGCCGCATGCCGCAGCGGTGATCAAATCCGTGCAGGTGCTGCCCGTGCAGCAGGCGCCGAAGCAGTCAGCGGCGCAACTGCCGCCTTCAAACCATGTGCTGCCGCAGGACGTCTGGGTCACGTTGTCGGCGCAACTCAAAGCCTCGCAGCAGGCTCCGGAGCAGGATGAGGTCGCACACTGGCCGCCGAGCTTGAAGGCCCCGCCCGCCGAGGCGCAGGTGCCCGCGGTGTGATCATCCGCGCAGGCAAAGCCGACGCAGCACGAACCCAGGCACGCAGTGTCGCAGGTGTCGCCGACGTGCCAGATGCCCGCCGCGGCGGTGCAGGCGGCCTCCGTCGTGGAGTCCGTGCAGGATGCCGCGAGGCAACATGCGCCGAGGCAGGTTACGCCCGGGCCGAAGCAGTCCGGCAGGATGGTCGTGCTCGCACTCGGAATGACCCACGCCCCGCGGCCCAGCGTGCCGGCGACGAGTACGTCATCAGCAGCGTCGTAATCAAGGTCCCAAACGGCAGCGTTAGGCAGATTGGTACCGATTTCATTCCAGGTGCCCAGCGACGTGCGTAGGGAGCGGTACACGCCAAGATTCGACCCGACGAGCAGCGCCTCCTCAAAGGTGCCGGTGACGAACACCCCGGATCGCAGCGTTTCCACGCCCGTAAGGTCGCCGGTGATGTTGCTCCACGTGGTGCCGCCGTCGTTCGACAGGAACACCATGGAATCGGTGATCACGTAGACGCGGTTCCAGTTTTCGGGATCCATGACGATGTCGCGCACGGTCTGCCCGCCGCTGGGAACGGCGCTGGTGGCGGCCAGCAGGGAGCCCGCTGTGGTACGTCGGAACACCGTCGCCCCGGCGCCGACGTAAAGAACATGAGGGTTGGGCGATCCGGGCAGGCTACCTCCGTAGGCCATGGCGTTGCCGGATGTGGTGCTGTTGACCGTGATGCCGGCGCCGATCTCGCGGATCGTCTCCCCCTGGTCCAGTGATTCGTAAACCGCTCCGTCTCCGCCGATCACGAGTTGGATCTGGTTGATTTCGCTCAAGGCGATGGGAGTGGAGAACTGCCCGTCGAGCGGCGTGCCGCCTCCCACGAGCGTCAGTGCCGGAAAGGCGGCACTGATGAAGTTGTTGCCCGAGTCGTACGTGAAGCGCGAGAACCCGCCGAGGTTCTGCGAGCTGAAATAGCGGATCGAGAAGCCGGCCACGCTGGTGTCGTCGACCGCCACGTCCCCCCCGTCACCGCCGCGGATGTTCTCCCAGGTGGTGCCGCCCGGCGCAAGCTGAAGCAGTGTTCCGTTGTCCTGCGTGCCGCCGATGAGCACGTCGGCATTGCGGTCATAGGCAACGTCATGGAATTCGTTCACCGCCAGATTTCCAATAATGGAGAACCAGTCCCCCACGTTGGTTTGCGGGAAGGTGCGGCGGTATATGCCGCCGTCGTCACATTCAATGATGTCTCCATTGGCGTCGAAAGCGATTTCGCGCGAGTCGGCGTGGGGAGCACTGCTGCTCGCCGTTCCACCGCCCGGGGCGCCCAGAGAGTCGGAGTGCGTCAGGTGCACCCACTGGCTGCCGCCGGGTAGTGAGGCGTCTCCGCGGAACAACCGGCCGGAGAAGTCCTGCGCGCCGATGGAATTGGGCAGCGGAGCGGGTTGCCGATCTCCACCCACATACACGATGTCCGGATCCGCCGGGTCGGCCTGGATGGAGAAATGGATGGCGCCCTGGCTGCCGGGCTGGCCGTGGTCGGGATGGAACGTGGGGTTGGTGTCGACGTCGATCCCACCTTCGTTGGTCAGGGGAATGTCCATCGTCTGCCACGTCGTGCCGCCGTCGCCGGAACGGAACACGCCGCCGTTGATGAGCTGTCCGAAGTTCAGGATGGCCACGTAAACCTGGCCGGCGCTGCCCACGCTGATCTCGACGTTGCTCGTCTGCCCGCTCACCAGCACGGCGTCCATCGCCGCATTGCTGACCTTGGCCCAGGTGGCTCCGGTGTTCGTTGATTTGTAGATGCCGTTCACCCCGCCGACGTTGTCGGAGAAGTTCGTATTGGTGTAGAGGGTGGTTGCGCTCGTGGGGTCTCCTTCCAGATCGAAGGACGAGCCGCCGGGCAGGCCGGTCGCCGAGCCGTCGCCGCCGGAGATCTGGGTGAAAGTGGCCCCGCCGTCGACGCTGCGGAAGACGCCGATGTTGGCAAAGGTGAAGGGAACCGCGTTGTTGACGCTCACCACGAGAGTGCTGCCCCGCGCCGCGACTCCCGAGATGTTCTTGTCGAGCAGGACGCCGCCGCCATCGAGGGCGGTCCAGGTACTGCCTCCGTTTGTAGTGCGAAGCAGTCCCTTTCGGAACGGCCCGGCGCTGCCGAAGCTGCTGAATCGACCCACGCCCGCGACCAGCGTCTGCCGCGTGGCGTCGGTGGGATCGAACTCCAGGGCGCCGATGGATAGCCCGAGTTGAAGATCGGTGAGTGGGACCCAGGTGGGGCTTGCGGCAGTGGCGTTGGTCGTTTTCCACACGCCGCCGTTGACGGCCCCCAGGTAGAGAATGTCGGCGTTCGTCGGATGCGGCGCTAGGCAGTGCACGGCGCCGCTCACCTCGTCGTTGGGTACGACGTTCTCCGCTTGTCCGAAGAGCGCCGGACCGGCCCCCTGACTCACCCAGAGGCTCCCGCCGATCGGCGGTCCGACGCGCGGACCGCCTACCTTCAGGCTTCGCTGAAGGCGTGCGCGCAGTTCGACGTCGTTATCGCGGGGGTCGAACGGGGCGTCGGTGTCGGGAGCGGCGGGAACGGCCGGAGCGGTTGCGTCGGGCACCGGCCGCCGGGACGATGCCTCGGCATCGGATGGTTCCACTTCGCTTCCGGCCCGGGACAGATTCCACGGGGCCTCGATGGCCGCGAGGGTCGCAACCGGCACCACCGCCACCGCCGCCGGCAGCAGCCACCGCCGTGCAATCTCCCAGGTCCTTCGGCCGTCTCCCGGAGTCGAGGTACGCATCTGTAGCTCCTTGTCCTTGCGCGTCGGTTCGCGCCGTCAACCCTCTTGAAGTCGCGCCGTGGGCCAATGGGTGCCCACTGCGCGGGTTTGCAGTGCCCGGCGGGCGAGCGGGCTCGCCCCGGCGGCATAGGGCACCCTGGCCGGGTGCCGTCCTGTTCGTTCGGCGCGGCGCTCGCTCGCGCACCGCGCGCGGCCTCACTGCTGCCGTGCGCGCTACGCGCGCCTCGCAATCGTAGGACCGGCAGCGTGCGGGCAGGGAAGCGGTGGAACCACCCCGCCAGAGATTGGCAAGATAGAGACGATTGTACTGAAAGTCGGGCATCGGGTCAATGGAGCGTCAGGTCGCGACGCGGATCGGTGCCATACCGTGACCGCGAACTGCCGACGGCTCGCCCGACGCGTCGAGGGCCCGGGCCACGCGCAAAGTCGCGAAGCGGCCCGGCGTTTGGCTTGGCCGGTTTGCGGGGTAGAATAGTCGCATGAGGCGCACCGCGCGGCGCGTCGGAGGTACGCCGGACGGTGGTGGAACAGCGGAGTAGTGGCATGGATCGCGGAATGCGCGGCACGAGGGCGGCCCTTGCGGCCTTAATGTTGGCCGGCGCTGGTTGCGGCGTGGGAACTCCCACGGACTTTCCCCATCGCCTCATCGGTGCCGGCGGTCAGCTTTTCACGCTCGAAGAACTGGAGGAGATCGCCAACGACGGGCGCATCGATGACGACGCGAAACGAGAGGCCTTTCGGAACCTGGGTATCGAGGACGAGGAGCTGATCGAGGCGCTTCTGGAGCTGTGACCCAGCGCCCGGCGCCGTTGCCCCATTCACCACCAACCACACATCATGTTTACCGGCATCATTGAACATCGCGGCGCCATCGCGGCCACTGAGCCCGCACCGGGCGGCAGGCGCCTGCGCATCGACGTGGGCGGGATGGCCGCGGAACTTGCGCCCGGAGCCAGCGTCGCGGTGAGCGGCGTGTGCCTGACGGTCGCCGCCGTTGCCGGCGCGGCGGCGGAGTTCGACGTCATTCGCGAGACCCTCGCGCGGACGACGCTCGGTGACAAACGGCGCGGCGACGGTGTCAATCTGGAGCGTTCGCTGCGCGTTGGAGACCGCCTGGACGGGCACTTCGTGCAGGGGCACGTGGATGGTGTCTCCACGGTGCAGCGCGTGATCTCCTCTCCGCGGGAATGGGTGGTGTGGCTGGACACACCGGACGACCTGGCGGGCTGCATCGTTCCCAAGGGTTCCGTGGCCCTCGACGGCGTCTCGCTGACCATCGCTGAGGTTGGCTCGGGCGGCTTCAGCGTGGCCTTGATCCCCACCACGCTGGCACGCACCACGCTGGCGCGACTGGCCGCCGGCGACCGCGTCAACATCGAGACCGACGTGCTGGTGCGCGCCGTGGTGCACAACCTCTCCCGCGGCGGCCAGGGCCTGACGCTTTCGGCGCTTCGGGAAGCGGGGTTCGCATGACGCCCCGTCCCTTCGAGTTCGAGGCGCTGCCGGCCCCCAACGGCTGCAAGCCGCTGATCGGGGTTACCATGGGTGACCCAGCGGGCATCGGGGCCGAGGTCATCGTTAAGGCGCTTGACGATCCGGAGCTGCGGGCCCTGGGCCGATTTGTGATCTTCGGCATTGACGAGGTTCTCTGTGCCGCGGCAGATGCCGCCGGCCTCCGCCCGTACTGGTTCCGCGTACGCGCGGGCGACGACCTGCGCGTGGACAGCGGCGTGGTCGTCGTCGACCACGAAGAGTACGCCGCCGGTTTCTGGCTGAGCCCGCGCCCGACCAAGGAGGGGGGTAGGCTTTCCCTGCGCTGGATCGACGAGGCGGTCCTGGCGGCGCGGGGGGGCATGTTCGACGCGATCGTCACCGCCCCCATCCACAAGGGAAGCTGGAAGCTCGCGGGCTCGCGCTTCCCCGGGCACACCGAGAAGCTGGCCGACGCCTTCAAGTCGCCGCGCGTGACCATGGCCTTCGTGGGGGGCGGCCTGCGCGTGGCCCTGGCCAGTGCCCACGTCGGCGTGTTCGAACTGCGAAACCGGTTCACCATCGGGCTGGTGTTTCAGCCCATCGACCTGCTGCACGAAGCGCTGCGCAACTGGTTCGGCATCGAGCGCCCGCGGATCGCCGTGGCGGGCCTGAACCCCCACGCCGGGGAGGATGGCCGCTTCGGCGATGAGGAACATCGCATCATCGAACCGGCGATGCAGATGGCACGCAACGCCGGCATCGAGGTGGAGGGTCCGTTCCCTGCGGATACGCTTTTCGTGCCGCGGAATCGCAACGGCTTCGACGGCATCGTGGCCATGTACCACGATCAAGGTTTGATCCCGGTCAAGCTGCTGGCGTTCCACAGCGCGGTGAATATCACCCTCGGCCTGCCCCTGGTGCGCACCAGCCCCGACCACGGCACGGCGTTCGATATCGCGGGCTCCAATGTCGCCGATCCCGGCAGCATGAGAGAGGCGATTCGCCTGGCGTGCCTGCTGGCGGCTCGCGCGCTGCGACCGGCGGGCTCGGATGCGGCACCCGTGGCGGGCGACCGCTGAACGGCCTTCGCCCGGGAAGTGAGTGACAGTTCGTGGCACCCGCCTCTGAAGCGCGCGGGGTGACCTACGGCAACTGACATGGTTACCTTCGAGTGCCCCACCTGCGGCAGGATGTTCAGCGTGCCCCGGCGGCAGGACGCACCGTACCGCCCGTTTTGCACCGAGCGCTGCAAGCTGGTCGACCTGGGCCGCTGGCTGGACGGCACCTACAATCTCATCGAGCCACTTCCCGGCGATGCGCCGGCAACGCCCGACCGCGACCCCCCGGACGAGGAGTAAGCGAGCTTCGTCGCGGAAGGCTGGGAACCGCTGCCGCGGTGCCGCGCTGCGTGCGTCCCCGGCGGGTCGCGGCGCCGAGGCACGATCAAGCCCGCGCGCCGGGACGGTCGATATCCCACCAGCGATGGTGGTTCTGGGGGTCATCCTGGCGCGGGCGGGCAGCAAGGGGCTGCCGGACAAATGCGTGCGCGCCCTGCTCGGCCGGCCGGTGATTGCCTACACGTTTGATCACGTCCTGGCCAGCCGCCGCCTGACCGCCGCCGTTCTCACCACGGATTCCCAGCCCGCCGCGGCGCTGGCGCGTGCCGCCGGGATCGAAGTCATCGAGCGCCCGGCGGAGCTGGCGACGGATTCCGCCACCGTGGATGCCGCGGTTCGCCACGCCGTGGACTGTTGGGAGCACCGCCACCGCGCCTCTGTCGACGTGGTCGTGATCCTGTACGGCAATGTACCCCTCCGCGCCGCCGGGCTCATCGACCGCGCCGTGGCGCAGCGCGAACAATCGGGCGCGGACTCGGTCCGCAGCGTGGCGCCGGTCACCAAGCAGCATCCCGACTGGATTCACCGCCTCGACGGCGACCGCATGTTCCAGTTCCGCACCAACAGCATCTATCGCCGGCAGGACCTGGAGCCGCTGTACTATCATGACGGCGCGGTGATCGTGGTCGCGCGGACCGCGCTCTTAGGCGCGCTGCGCACCCCCGACGACCACCAGGCATTCCTCGGAACGGACCGACGGGCCCTGGTCCAGGACGCCGGCGCCTGCGTGGACATCGACGAAATGGCGGACCTGTGCCTCGCCGAGGCACTGCTCCGCAGCCAGGCGGAGCGCGCCGGCGACGCTCCGGCGCCGGCGCGGGCCGGAGGCGTGATGATCGGTCCGAATCGCGTCGCACCCGGTGCCCGGACGCTCGTGGTCGCCGAGGCGGGTGTGAACCATGACGGTTCCGTCGAACGCGCGCTGGCGCTGGTGGACGCCGCCGTGCAGGTCGGCGCCGATGCCGTGAAGTTCCAGATGTTCCGCGCCGACGAACTGGTCACGCCTCTGGCGCCCGCCGCCGCCTACCAGAAAGACGCCTGCGGCGCGGTCGGACAGCGCGAGATGCTGGCCGGCCTTGAGCTTTCGCCCGCGGATTTTCACCACATCCGCCGGCACTGTGCGAAGCGCGGCATCCTGTTTCTGGCGACTCCGTTCTCGCCGTCGGACGCCGCGCGGCTGGCGGAGCTGGGTGCGGCGGCGATCAAGCTGGCGTCCACGGACCTCACCAACCGTCCCTTGCAGTCCGCCGCGGCCGCCACCGGCCTGCCGCTGATCGTCTCCACCGGAGCCTCGACGCCGCCGGAGCAGACCGCCGCGGTGGCTTACTTGCGGAGCCTGGGAGCCGGCGATCGGCTGGTGCTACTGCACTGTGTCAGTGCGTATCCAGCGCCGCTCGACGCGTTGAACCTCCGCGCCATCGCGGTGCTAACCGACCGCTTCGGCGTTCCCTGCGGGTTCAGCGACCACGCGGAAAGCACCGGTAGCGGAGCCTGGGCCGTGGCCGCGGGCGCGTGTGCCCTGGAGAAACATTTGACGCTGGACCGCACGCTCCCCGGGCCCGACCACGCCATGTCGCTGACTCCGACGGAGTTCGCGGAGTACGTGTCCGCGGTCCGGCATGCGGAGGCCGCCCTGGGAACGGGTATCCCGGGCCTTCACGCGGCGGAGGCGGAAGTGCGTCGCGTCGCCCGTCGCAGCGTGGCGGCGGCGCAGCGCATCCCCGCGGGCTGCGTGCTGGCCGCGGAACACCTCACGCTCAAACGCCCGGGCACCGGACTGCCACCGGAAGCGCTGGAGGGGCTCATCGGGAGGCGGGCCCGGCGCGAGATTCCCACTGACACGCTGCTGACATGGGACATGGTGACCTGATGCAGGCGCGCAGCCAACCTCGCGGACGCACGCGCCGGGGCGGCGGGCCGCGACGCGTGGTGGTGGTCACCGGCACCCGCGCGGAGTACGGCCTGCTCCAGTCCACGCTTCGCGCCGTCGCCCGCCACCCGCGCCTGACGCTGCGCGTGGTGGTCGCAGGAATGCACCTGATTCGCCGGTTCGGATACACGGCGCGCCAGGTGGAGCGGGACGGTTGGCCGATCGCCGCCCGCGTACCCATGCAGCGCGGAGACGACTCGCCGCAGGACCAAGCCCTGGGCCTGTCACGCGGAATCGCGGGCATCGCGCCGGCGCTGGAGCGCGAGCGGGCGGATGTGGTCGTGGTGCTCGGCGACCGTATCGAGGCGATGGCCGGCGCTCTGGCGGCGGTTACCACCGGGCGGGTGTTGGCCCACATCCACGGCGGCGATGTCGCGCCCGGCGACTTCGATGACAGCCTGCGGCACGCCATCACCAAGCTGGCGCATTTGCACCTGACGGCCACCGCCGCCGCCCGCCGCCGTGTGATCGGGATGGGCGAGTCGCCGCGCCGGGTGCATTTCGTCGGGGCGCCGGGATTGGATCGACTCCGCGAACTGCTCCGCGAGCCTCGTGCCGTTCCGCGCCGCGGCGGGCGTGCCCTGATCGTTCACCACGCCACCGGCCGCTCCGCGGCGCAGGAGCGGGAGACGATGGACGCCATCCTGCGCGCCGTCCGCGATGTCGGGCTGGAGCGCACCGTCATCCTTCCCAACACCGATCGCGGCCACACGGGAATCCTCGCGGCGATCGAAGCCCATCGCCGCGCCGTGTCCTCCGTTGAAGTCCATCCATCCCTCGATCGCGATGCCTTCCTGCGGCAGCTCATCGCCGCCGATGTGATCGTGGGCAATTCTTCCAGCGGGATCATCGAGGCCGGTCTGGCCGGAACGCCCGCGGTCAACGTCGGCGAACGCCAGGCAGGGCGGGAACATGGCGGCAGCGCCGTCGTCGATGCCGCCGAGTCCTACAGCGCTGTTCGGCGGGCTCTGAATCAGGCGCTTACCCTAGGATCGCGAGCGCGCCCTTCCGGCGTCTACGGCCGGGCGCCGGTGGGTCCCAGAATCGCGCGCCTGCTCGCCGCCGTTTCGGTGGACGACGCCTTTCGCCGCAAAGCCGCCCATTTTCGCCAGTAACGCCGTGGCACGCCGTGCTAATGCCCCAAAACAGGGCTGACGATAAGCCTAGCAGTGCGGGGTGGCACCGCGCGGATCAAGGGGAGACCCGGCAGAGGGCAACGTATGTCCGGACCGACGGCAGCGACGGCACAGACCTCCGATAACGCGAAGGCCATCGTCGACAAGGCGCTGGGCTCGATCGCCGACATCGCAACCCTGCCGGAGATCACCATCAAGATCATCCAGATCGTGGAGGATCCCAAGAGCACGGCGCGCGACCTGCACGACGTCATCAAAAACGACCCCGCGCTGTCGGTGAAGGTCCTGAAGGTCGTCAACTCCGCCTTCTACGGTCTCCCGGGACAGGTGGCGAGCGTCGATCGTGCCATCATCCTGCTGGGGTTGTCGGCGGTGAAGAACATCGCCATCGCGGCCTCCATCGCCCGGCTGTTCAAGGGACGGCGGATCTCCGAGCAATTCAGCGCCTCCGATCTGTGGCGGCACAGTGTTTCGGTGGCCGTGGCGGCGCACGACATTGCCAAGGCCTCGCCGCACCCCGGCATGCCCGACGAAATCTTCGTGGCCGGAATGATCCACGACATCGGGACCATGGTGGAGCGGCAGTCGTTCCCCGACCAGTTCGCCGAAGTGATCAATCGCTGCGTAGGCGGCGAGCACAACTTCCTCGAAGTGGAGCGGCAGATCATCGGCGCCGACCACCAGGCGTTCGGCGTAGGCCTGACCACCAAGTGGAAATTCCCGCGGCACCTGCGGGCGGCCGTCGGCTTCCACCACAATCCGGAGTCCCTGAGCGTGGAGCTGCGGAACATGGCCACGCTCATCCAGATCGCCGATGTGCTCTGCTGCCAGGAGAAGATCGGCTTCTACCTTACGGCGCAGGGCGGCGCGGTTACGTCGGAAATGCTGGACATGATCAGCGTCACGCCGGAGCAGCTCGAGGAGATCCGCGTGAACCTGCCCTCCAAACTCGCGGACGCCGAAGCTACGTTGGGCGGCTGACCAGGCGCGACCCAGTCTAAGTAGGCTGGTCAGCCGGGGGCGCATGCCCGGTTAGCAGGACGGCAGCGTGGAGACCGGCCCGGGCTTGGCCACTTTGGTGCCGCACTTCTTACACGTCCGCCGCGCGTCGTCCTTCCAGAACGCCTCCATGGTGTCGCGGAAGTGCTCCACGATGTCCTTGCACAGGAACTCGATGTCGCACACCAGCGCGCCGCACTTGTCGCAGTAGAAGACCAGATGTTCCTTCTCCGTCGGCGGGCGGACGCGCTCCACCACGACGCCCAGCGTGTCCGGCGGGCGCTGCGGCGAATGCGGCACGTTGGGAGGAATAAAGAAGGTGTCGCCCTCGCGCACCTTGTGGTTGATGATCTTTCCGTCCTCGCGCGTCTGGACCACGATGTCGCCTTTGAGCTGGTAGAAGAACTCCTCGGATTGCGTCACGTGGAAGTCGTTGCGGGCGTTCGGGCCGCCGACCACCATCACGAAGAAGTCCTGTCCCCGGTAGAGGTACTGGTTGCCCACCGGCGGCCGGAGCAGGTGGCGATGTTCGTCAATCCAGGCTTTCAGGTTGAGCGGCGGCATCGTGGGCATTCGTCGGGGTCTCCTTCCGCGAAACAGGCGGTCCTGCCCCGGCGGGATCTCGACTCGGCCTCGCCGGGGGCGCAGGCGGCTTCGGCGACCGCCGAACCGCCAACAGCGGACGAAGTGTATCTTCCGGCGGCGGTGACCGTCAAACCGACGGCGTGCTCGGCCGGCACCGCCGCTGGACACCCGCCGCCCGGTGCAGTACATGAGTAGCAACATGGTCTACGTGACGCGCGAAGGGGACGTTGGGACCCCGTCGCGGGTCGGCGAGCCGGACCGTGCGCCTGGGCGTGTGCCCGAGTGGCCAAAGGGGACGGGCTGTAAACCCGTTGGCGCAAGCCTTCGAAGGTTCGAATCCTTCCGCGCCCAGTTGCCGGTTGAACCGGTTCGCCGCCGCTTCGCGGACGCCCTCCGTGCGGCGAACGGCCCAGGCTCCGGGTCGCAACTCGACCCCTCATGTACGAGTTACCGATAAACGCCTGGCCCGACAGTCGGGGGTCGTGCGGTCCGCCGCGACCCGAAATGCGCCTGCGAGGGTTGATCGACGGGCGGCGCTCGGCCTCCACGCGAAGCACAGATCGGGAGAAGCGCAGACCAGGCGCTCGCGGGCCGAGGTTACATCACCGCGCCTCTCCGCGGCGCGCCCCGCGAGTTTGACCGAAGTGGGACGGTGGTTATGCGAATACGCGAGCAGCTCGACGGCAAGCGCCCCAGCCTCTCGTTCGAGTTCTTCCCTCCCAAGGACGACATCGGCTTCTGGGATCTCTACCGCACGGTGGAGTCGCTCAAGCCGCTTAAGCCTACGTACGTCTCCGTTACGTACGGCGCCGGCGGCGGCACGCGGCGGAAGACCATCGATCTGGTGGAACGCATCAAGCGTGATGCAGGTATCGAGGCCATGGCCCACCTCACTTGCGCGGGGACCACACGAACCGAAATCGCTGCCGTGCTCGACGAACTCCGGCAGCACGAGATCGAGAACGTACTCGCCCTCCGCGGAGATCCGCCGCAGGGACAGGGCGCCTTCGAACCCACGCCCGGGGGATTCCGCTACGCCAGCGAGCTGGTGGCTTTCATCCGCGAGCGGCACAACGTGTGTATCGGCGCGGCGTGCTACCCTGAGAAGCACCCTGAGGCCCTGAGCGCCGAGGCCGACCTCGAGCACCTGATACGCAAGGTGGACGCGGGCGTGGACTTCCTCATCACCCAGCTCTTCTTTGACAACCGCGTGTTCTTCGCCTTTCGCGACCGGCTCGACGCCCGCGGCGTCCGCGTGCCCCTCCTGGCGGGCATCATGCCCATCCTCAGCGCCAAGCAGGTGCGCAAGTTCACCGAGATGTGCGGGGCGACGATTCCCGCGGAGCTGTTGCGGAAGATTGAGGCCGTCGAGGACGACGCCGAGGCCGTCCGCCACATCGGGACGTACCATGCCACGCAGCAGTGCATCGAGCTCATCGGACAGGGGGTGGCCGGCATCCACTTCTACACCCTCAACCGTTCGACGGCCACCCGCGCCATCTACCAGCACATCCGCACCCTGATCGGTTGATCGCGTCGCCTTGCGGCCTCGCGGCGCAAGGTTCTAATGGTACGGCGTGGAACCGGCGTTCGAGCTGTTCGATCACACCGCCGACATGGGTCTGCGCGTGTTCGCGCCCACGCTCGCGCAGTTGATCGACCCGGCCGGACAGGCGCTGTACGCGGTGATCGGCGAGCTGGCGGCGGGCGAGGAAGCGCGGGAGTTCGAGTTCGACTCGCGCGGCAGCGCGGCGGCGCTGCTGCTTCGGGACTACCTGACGGAGCTGCTGATCCTGTTTGAGCGTGAATCGAGGATCGTCGTCTCGCCGCGGGTGTCGGCGTTCGACGAGGGCCGACTCGCGGTCCGCGGCCAGGTGCATCGCGTGGACGAAGCCCGCAGCGTCTACAATCGTGAAGTGAAAGCGATTACGTACCATGAACTCGATATTCGCCGAGAGCGCGGCGGGTACGTGGCAACGGTGATCGTGGATATCTGAACTCCGCCGAATCGCCCGGCCCCTCGCGTGGACCAGCGCATGCGCCGGCCGCACAGGAAAGTGCCTGACCCATGAGTGACGCCTACCACGGACCGCTGGAGCGCATCGACGACCACCGCTGGCGCATCCCGCGCAGCTACAAACCCGGGATGCGCGTGGATGGCCTCATCTACGCCGACCGGGCGCTCGTCGAGGCCATCAAACAGGACAAGTCACCGGAACAGGTGGCCAACGTTGCCTGCCTGCCGGGCATCGTGCGCTATTCGCTCGCCATGCCCGACATCCACTGGGGTTACGGCTTCTGCATCGGCGGCGTGGCGGCGACCGACCCCGCGCAAGGCGGGGTGATCAGCCCGGGGGGCGTGGGCTACGACATCAACTGCGGCGTGCGGCTCATCCGCACGAATCTCACCTTCGCCGACGTCAAGCCGCGCCTGCAAGCGCTCGTGGACACGCTGTTCAAAACCGTTCCCTGCGGCGTGGGCAAGGGCGGCATCGTGAAGTTCAACAAGAGCGAGCTTCGCGAACTGATGTCGGAAGGCTCGCCGTTCGTCGTCAGGCGCGGACTGGGCTGGCAGAGCGACATCGAATGCACCGAGGCCCACGGGCGCATCGCCGACGCCGAGCCGGGCCTGGTTTCCGAGCGCGCGTTGGAGCGCGGCTCGGACCAGTGCGGCACCCTCGGCAGCGGCAATCACTTCCTCGAAGTGCAGGTGGTGGAGAAGGTGGACGACGCGCAGGCGGCCGCGGCCATGGGGCTGGTCGAAGGGGGCGTGACGGTGATGATCCACTCCGGCTCGCGCGGGTTGGGGTACCAGGTCTGCGAAGATGCCCTCAAGGCGTTGCACAACGTCCCGGAGAAATACGGCATTGACCTGCCGGACAAGCAGCTCGTCTGCGCCCCGGTGGATTCGCCCGAGGGCCGGCAGTACTTGGGCGCCATGCGCGCCGCGGCCAACTTCGCCTGGTGCAACCGGCAGATCATGACGCACCTGGCGCGCCAAGCCTTCGCGGACCTGTTCGGTCAGCCCGCCGAGCGCCTGGGCATGCACCTCGTTTACGACGTGGCGCACAACATCGCCAAGATGGAGCCCTACGAGGTGGACGGACGAACCTGCGAACTTTGCGTGCACCGCAAGGGGGCGACGCGTGCCTTTCCACCCGGGCATCCGGAGCTTCCCGCGCGCTATCGCACCGTCGGCCAGCCCGTGCTGGTGCCCGGCGACATGGGGCGCGCCAGCTACGTGCTGGTTGGCCAGCCGGGCGCGATGGAACATACGTTCGGCAGTTCCTGTCACGGCGCCGGGCGGCGGATGTCGCGTGGCGCGGCGATCCGCGCCAGCAAGGGGCGCTCCATCCACCGCGAGCTGCTGGATCGCGGCGTATTTGCCCGCGCCCGCGGGCGAACGGGATTGGAAGAAGAGCAACCCGACGCCTACAAGGACGTGGTTCAGGTAGTAAGCGTGCTGCACTCAGCGGGCATCAGTCGGCGGGTGGCCAAGCTGCGGCCGGTGGGGGTGATCAAGGGGTGAACTGCCGGCACTCGCGTGCGAGACGCCCGCCGGATCGCCCTCATCGCCCGGCCTGTGCCGCCGTGGTGACGGCTCGTCCCTCTCGGCTTCCCCGGACGTCCGTCCCTTCGCGGCGGCAACACGCCGCGCAGTGGGAGGTTCCCGGCCATGCGTCCGGATCGGCCGCCGGGGATGGCTTTCGTGTTCGCCGTTCCCTGTCCGCCGCCACCGCTCCATAAAGTGCGTTCGATTACGGCCGCGTCGGCTGCGACTGCTCCAGCCGTTCCAGCCGCGCGGCGAGTGCCGCGATCTCGGCATCCTTCTCCCGGCGCATGCGCCGCAGCTCGGCGTCGCGATCCGCCAACTGGGCGTCCTTCTCGGCGCGCAGCTCGCGCAGCGCCTCCACGAAGAGCGCCGTCGTCCCTTGCTCGTTGACGAACTTGTACCCCGAGGGGGACTGTTCAACCCACTCGGGGAAAACGGGTTCCACCTCCTGAGCGATCAGCCCCACGTGCCGACCCGGCGTCGCCAGCCCGGTGCGAAGCCCTTCCTCGGTGAACTCGAAGCTCACGCCCCGAAGCGAGAGCAGCCGATTCAACACGCCCGAAAGCCCCTCGACGTTTCGCTTCACGCGGGCGTCGGAGAGCGCCGACCACTGGCCGCCGTTGGGCTTGGCGGCCGCACCGCTGATGGCCAGCTTGAAGAACCCCTGCAGGAACTCCGTAGTACCGATGCCTACGCTGCCCTGCGGCGTGACCACCACGATGGGCGAGGACAGATCGGCGGTCGGTGCGATGCGGAAGTTCGTGTCGTCCTGCGAAAGCCCCAGGCTCCAGTCCAGGAGCGTGGTGGTGACGGACGGGTCGTAGAAGAAGACGGTGACCGCAGTCGCGTCGATGCCGGGGGTGCCGATCCCGAGGCAATCACACTCCGTGTGCACGCAGCCGAGCCCGGGAATGCAGAACTGCGTTTCCAGCAGCTCGAGGCTTGCGGCCAACTGAACTCCGAAGCTCGGCGCGTTGATCTCGGCGGCCGTGAAGGCGTGCTCCCACACGTCGAACGTGCCTCCGGCGAACTGCTGCGCCTGGGTGTCCGTGAACGTCACCGACCTCTGGGCCGTGGCACTCGAACCCCCGAGCAGCTCGACGACAACCGGGACCTTGCAGACGTCGCAGTCGAAGCAGCTACAGCTCGATCGACCCTCAAGCGTGACCAGAATGCCCACGATCAACGCATCGGCTGGGAGCGAGAACCCGAGATTCGTCAGGCGCAGCGGCTGCGATTGGTCGGCATCGTTCGAGCCGAGGGAGCCGGAGAGGCTGACCTCGGCCCGCGCGCCGTCGCTGGTGATCGCCGCGCCGGGGTTGGTCCACGCCACCCCCGAGCCGGACGCGACGGCCGCGGTCGGCGCGCTCTGGGTCGACAGCGGCGGGCCCTGGTTGAACCTGGCAGACTGAAAGCGGATGCCTGTGTCGGCGAAGGGGCGCTGGATGTGGATCGACGCGGTCGGCGCGTTGGTGCCGATGCCAACCTTGCCCGCAGGCAGGAAAACGTCGTCCCCGTTGTCGCGCCAGTTCGAGGACGCGCCCTTGGCCTTGAGCGCATACGGCGCGGCCGCTATCGCCTGCCGAGGCGAAAGCACGGTAGCGCCGGTGCACGCCGGGTCATCACAAACCGCGACTTCCAGGAATCGCGCGTCGCCGTTGAAGGGATTGGTCCCGAATTCGCCGTTGTCGTTGAGCATCACTGTGAACAACCCATTGCTCACGGGAACGTTGGTGATGATCTGGGGCGATCCGATCTGAACGCCGCCAACCGGCGGGGAGCCGCTGCCGGCCGCGTCCCAGAGGCTGAAGCCCAGGTGCACGACGCCGTTTACCGGCGTTCCGTTTTCCTTGAGCTGGCCCTGGTAGGAAAAGCCGCCGCTGAGTGGCGCCGCCTCCGCCGGAACGCAGCAGACTGCGACACCGACACCGAGCACCAACGAGAACCTCCGCATGACTGTCCGCTCCTTTCCTGTGGCTATGTGAACCGGCACCTGCCCGGACGGGGACGGCCGAGGCCGCATCCGCCGCGTGAAAGGGCACCCCCTTTCGCCGTTGCCGGCGATGTTCGGAACCGGCGAGTTGCTCGCCGCTCCCGGCATTACATCCCGCGGCGCCGTCGAAAGGCCGCCGCGATGAGCCCCGCGGCAGACGTCACGTGTCGATCAGAGCCAGGCGCGAGGAGGCGTCATCCGTACGAGCCGCGCAAGCGAGCGCGGTCCATCCGTGCCTCAGGCGGTGCCGCACGGAACCGGCGCTAATGCCCGTTGAACATCGCTTGAACAGTGGCGAAGTCGGCCAGCGCGATGGTACCGTCGCCGTCGAAATCGTAGCAGTTGCAACCGGGCGCCGGCGGGCCGCCGCCGGGACCGGCCAGGCAAAGTTGAAAGGTGTCGAAGTCGAACAGGTTGACGACCCCGTCCTCGTTGCAGTCGCTGCGGATCACCTCGAACCAAAATCCGCCGGTAAGGTGGAAGTTGCCGCCGCTCAGGACGCCGGCATCAAGTTGGCCAATGGTGCCGGAGAGCTCAAAGTCGCCCCCGGTGCTGCGCATGACGCCTCCGCCGTCGACGGTGTTCCAGGTCAGGTCGGCCGTGGGTCCGACGGCCGGCGCCGCCGGGCTCCTCAGACCAACAGCCGTCGCAGCCGCCAGCAGCACACTTGCCGCCCCCAACCTACGTGATGTCCGGCACAATTGCATCGTCCGATCCCTCCAAGGTCCATACCCACCTTCAGCACCACCATCATAGCGGACGATGGGAGCTCTTGGAAGGCCCTTGCGAGTGTTTCTACGGGGCTGTGACCATGGCGGGCGAGCTCGCGATGACGCTCTGTGCGTCCGGTTGTCGGGCGGCACAGCCCCGCGTCGGCCTCGCCGAATGACCCTGGGCCCGTCCGCGCCGCCGCGGAGGTGACCACGACCCCAGGGTGGGCAAAGAAGCGTCCCGCCGCCGCGGGTGTCGCAGCGACGGGACGCTATGTTGTTCACCGTCCGGGTGTCCGGCGTCAGCCCCGCGACGTTTCAAACGTGCGAGGCGAACGGCGGCCCGGCTGCGAGCCGACTACGGGACCGCGACGGGGTCCCGCTTGCCGCCGGCCTCCCCCGCGGGTTTGCCGGCGATCAGGCCGTCAAGCTGGCCCTTCAGCACGGTATCCAGGTCCGGCTTGGCGCCGACATTCACATGCGCGATGTTCCCGCTCTTGTCCACTACTACCATGGTGGGGAAGCCATTGGCATTGTAGAGCGGTCCCACGGTGTTCTTTGGGTCGTACGCCAGCTCGATGTTGGAGCCGGCGGTCTTGAAGACCTCCACCGTCTCCTGCTGCGTGAACTCCTTGCGCATCGTCTGAGCAACGTTGACGAATCGCACGCCCTTCGCCTCGTATTCGGCACGGACGGTCTCAATCACCGGGACCGCCTTCTTGCAGAAGCCGCAGTTGGGCGCTACGAATGTGAGGACCGTCGCCGGGTGGTTGGCAAAGTCGGAGCTGCCCAGCTTCTTGCCGTCAACCGTGGCGAGATCGAACGCCGGTGCCTTCTTGCCCACCAGGGATTCCGGCGTTGCCTGCGGCGGGGCCGCGGCCGTGGGGGCCTCGACCTTGGGCATGGGCTTGCCTTCCAGAAGGGCATCGAGCTGCGCCTTCAGCCGCGTTTCCAGATCGGCGACGGCTCCGATGTTAACGGCCTCGATCTTGCCGCTCTTGCCCATGACCACCATGGTCGGGAAGCTGGTCGCCTGGAACAGCGGGCCGATGCTGTTGGCGGAGTCGATCACCAGCTCGCCCTCGAAGCCGGTGCCCTTCAGAGTTTCCTTAACCTGGGCGTCTTCGAAGTTTTGCCGCATGGTCTGGCTGACGGCGACGAAGCGTACGCCCTTGGCGACGTATTCCTTGCGGACCTTCTCCAGGTTGGGAAGCTGCTTCTTGCAGAAGCCGCAGTTCGGCGCCCAGAAGTCGGCGACGGTGATCGCCTGTGCCAGGGAGGCGTTGCTGAACTCCTTGCCCTCCGTGGTGCTGGCGCTGAACTTCGGCGCTTCCTTGCCGACCATCGCCTCGGCGGGGCGCTGCTGCGGCTGCTGCGGTGGGGCCTCAGCAGTCGGCGGAGGCGTCGGCAGCGGCTTGCCCGCGATGAGCGCGTCGAGCTGGCCCTTAAGGCGGCTTTCGAAATCGGCGGCCGCCCCGACCGTAACCGCCTCCACCTTGCCGGACTTGCCCAGAACCACCAGCGTGGGATAACTGTTGGCATTGAACAGCGGGCCGATGGTGTTGGCGTGGTCCATCGCCAATTCGCCCTGGAAGCCCGTGCCCTTGAGCACCTCCTTCACCTCGTCGTCGGTGAAGGTCTTTCGCATTGTCTGGCTGATGCTGACGAAGCGTACGCCCTTGTCCACGTACTCCTTGCGAACGTTCTCCAGCATGGGAATCTGCTTCTTGCAGAAGCCGCAGTTGGGGGCGAAGAAATCAACCACGGTGATGGCGTCTTTGAGGGTGGCGTTGGA
Source organism: Planctomycetota bacterium (assembly GCA_016208685.1). GTDB lineage: Bacteria > Planctomycetota > Phycisphaerae > UBA1845 > UBA1845 > JACQXM01. The sequence continues at coordinate 170,764 of JACQXM010000051.1, forward strand.
GACCGGCTTGCCGTCGGTGGTGTTGATGCTGAAGGTCGGCGCCGGCTGACCCACGAGCTGCTCCGCCGGACGAGTCGGGGGACGCTTGTTGGCGTCCGCGACTTGCGGCGCGGCGTTGATGGGGATGACGACCGTCTCCTTCTCCTTGTCGGTGGTCTTCAGCGTGATCTTGGGGAGCGTCGCCGGCGCCTGATAGCCGGCCGGGACCTCCAGGTTGACGGTGTAGGCCTTGCCTTCCGTCCGCTCGTTGACCAGCACCTTCAACGCCGGGTCATCGACCGTGGCCTCCAGGACCTTCACCGGGTCCTTGCCGTAGTTCGTGATGCGGATGGGCCGGGTATAAGGCTTGTCCGAAGTCGCGGCGGGATTGAGCGTCACGGCCGCGGGCTGGATTTCGATGCGCTCCGGCACCGAGGCGGTGGCGGTGACGATGATCGACTCCTGCTCGCTGATGTTGGTGGTGATCGTCGTGGTGTTGCGATACTCGCCCGGCTTGAAGGGGGGAGCCATGGTCACCTTCAGTTCGTACTCCTTGTTGGGGGTGGTGGTCACCACCTCGAACTTGAAGGGACCGTCCTCGGTGGGGTTCGCCTTGATCTCGAGGTTGCGATCGGTGTTGTTGGTGATCTTGAGCACGCGCTCCTGCGGCCCTTCATCGCTGATCTTGCCGAAGATGGCGTTGGTGGGGAGCACGTCCACGTAGCGCTTCACCACGCCCGCGAGCTTGAGCTTGAGGTCCGGATTCACCGGGTCATTGGTGCTGATGGTGATGGCCTTCTCATACTTACCGCGGAGCTTGGTGCTGTTGATGGAGAAGGGGAACTCGCCGCTCTTGCCCGGCTCCAGGACCTTGGGGTGTTCGCCGGCGACGGTGCATCCACAGGCGGGGCGGACCTTGGTGATCTCCAGAGGAGCCTGTCCCTCGTTCTTGATGATGAAGGCATGGGTCAGCGTCGGTCCCATCCAGGTTTCGCCGAAGTCCTTGGTGGGCTCATCGCACTTGGCAACAGGGATGGGGCCTTCGGGCACGGGCGGCTTAGGCTGCTCCGGCGCCGGCTCGCCCGGTTTGGCGTTGGGGTCGGCCGGGATTCTCGTCGCAGGCACATCCGTTGTTTTGACCTCCGGCTTCATCAGCGCCGCCGCCTGCGACGTCCAAGCGGCAACGGCAATCAGCGCGGCCAAGGCGCCCAACGCGACCAGGCGCGGAAACCCGCGGGCGCCGAGCGCCAGGTGCCGCGGCGCGACACCCGCCGTCGCGATACCAATCGAAGTCTTGAGTTTTCTCATCGGTTCACTTCCCTCTTAGTTGCCTGACGATACACCAATCACGAAACCAGTCGGCACCGCCCTGACGGCACGACGCCGACAACGCACGCAACGTCACGCGCGACGAGGTCCGCGACGCCGCTTGGCACCGACGACGCGAAGCTCCTCGTGCCCGAATTGCGATCGGTGTTTATACTCCGCCGCGTTCGCTGCATTCAACGGCGCAACGGTGTTGTTACGGGAGCGTTACCGGTCTATTCTCGGACGAAGGCCGCGGCGGCCGCCGGACCACGGATTCAGCAGCGCCCACGCCGGCGCGACGCGGCACGGGACCGCCAGCCGCGCCATTCCGGCGGGCGCCGATGTGCGCGGCGGCGCTGAGGACAGGAAACAGCCACCATGAACCAGTCGCCGTCCGTGCCGGCCGCTCCGATTCCGCCGCGCCTCTGGTGGCACCGAGCCTTAATCCTCCTGGGATCCGTAGGCCCGCTGGGGTACCTGCCCGCTTCTGGGACCGCCACCGTCGCGGTCGTCGGCATCCCGCTCTTCTGGCTGACGCGCGGCTGGCCGCTGGCCGTGTACCTGCCCGCGACCGTGGCATTCACCGCGGCGGCCGTGGCGCTGCACCACACCGGCGACGTGCTTCTGGGCGAGAAGGACAGCCGAAAGCTGGTGTGGGACGAGTTGGTGGGCTTCCTCTTCGCCACCATCGCCGTGCCGTTCAACTGGAAGACGGCGGCTATCGCGTTTTTCCTGGAGCGCGGGATCGACATCCTCAAGGTTCCACCCGGGCGGCAGATTGAGGATCATCTTCCCGGCGGGTGGGGCGTGGTAGGTGACGACGTGGTGGCAGGGCTCTACACCTGCGCCGTGCTCCATGCCTTGTGCTTCGTGTTTCCCGTCCTCCGGGGCGGAGTGTAGCCGGCCGCCGCGAGCGCGCATAGCGGCAGTGCGGCACCGGATGCGGGCGCCCCGGTTTCTACGTCCTGCGCCGCGGGCCGGCGCGGCGAGTGGCGCGGGTGTGCGCCACGCGCCGCACGCGACCGCCGCAGCCTCAACCGGCCACGATCTCCTTCTTGAGCGGCATGATCATGGCCATCGCCTCCTCGATCTCCGACTCGTCGATGTCGGCGCCGCGCATGGCCTCGGCCATGTGGTCGGTGAACCGCTCGAAGTGACGGTCGGTGAGCCCGAAGCGGTTGTGCGCCTTGCGCAGCCCCTTGCCGGTGTACTGCTTCATGCCCCCGAGTGTTGCAGAAAGGAACTTAACATACTGGTCGGTGAGCTTGTTCATGTCGATGCCGTCGTAGTAGCCCTTCAGGTCGTTGTCGGCCAGGGCGCGTCGGAAGAGATCGGCGACGATGGACTGGATCGCCTTGGTGCCGCCGATTCTGGCAAATAGGGTGGTGGTAACGGTCTGATTCATGGTTGTCTCCCGTCATGGGTCTCGATTGGGCTCGGCCCGGCCCGCGTTCGCGCGGGTGCCGATTACCGGTTGTTCGGGCGCCGCCGCGCGCGGCTTGAATTGTCCGCAAGGGGTCCGCGGGGAGCGTCGGCGGTTCCTGCCGCCCCCCCTTTGCCATGACGCCGCCGGGGCGATCGGCTATAGTCGGGTCCGATATGTCGCCCGGAAACAAAAAGAACCTTCACCAATCCAACGCCCCGCCCGCGGCCGGTGCCAGACTGGTGCTGGATGGGGGGGCCATCACGCTTCAGGCCCTGGACCAGGCCCTGGGTGGGCGGCTGGAGGTGGAAACCACGCCCGCCGGGGCGCGGCGCCTTGCCGCGAGCCATGAGGCGGTGATGCAGCTCGCGGCGCGAGGCACGCCTGCCTACGGCATCAACACCGGCTTCGGGCATCTGTGCCGCAAGCGCATCGCCGCTGACCAGTTGGGGGAGTTGCAGAGGAACCTCATTGTCTCGCACGCCGTGGGGGTAGGGCCGCCCGCGCCCCCGGACATCGTCCGCTGGATGATGCTCTTCAAGCTTCACGCCCTCACCCACGGTGTCAGCGGCGTGTCACCGGCGACCTTCGAGTGTATGCGGCGGATGCTCAACGCCGACGTGCTTCCCGTGGTCCCCACCCAGGGCTCTCTGGGTGCCAGCGGTGACCTGGCCCCCCTGGCGCACCTGGTGCAGCCGTTGATCGGGCTCGGACGGGTGTGCGTGGATGGGCGAGAGGAGGCGGCGGATGCGGCCCTGGGCCGCCTGGGCATCGTGCCGGTCACCCTGGGCCCCAAGGAAGGACTGGCGCTGATCAACGGGACGCAGTTCATGTCCGCGTACGCTGCCGCGGCACTGGTTCGGGCGCGGCGGCTGATGAAAGCCGCGGACGTCATCGCCACCATGTCGCTGGAGGCGATGATGGGCAGCATCCGCCCGTTCGACGAGCGGCTGAACGCGTTGCGCCCGCACCCCGGCGCCCTGGAAACCGCGCACAACGTTCGACGGCTGATGGAGTCCAGCGAGATCCTGCCTTCGCACGCCGACTGCGACCGCGTGCAGGACCCCTATTCCCTCCGTTGCGCGCCCCAGGTGCACGGGGCATCGCGCGACGCGTTGCGCCACGCGGCCGAAGTGGTGGAGCGCGAGATCAACTCGGTTACCGACAACCCGGTCATTCTGGAAAACGACGAAGTGATCAACGGCGGGCTGTTTCACGGCCAGCCGTTGGCTCTGGTGCTCGACTACCTGGCGATCGCCCTGGCGGAGCTGGCGTCGATCAGCGAGCGCCGGACCTACCTGCTGCTCTCCGGGACGGCCGGTCTGCCGCCGCTGTTGCTGGCGGAAACCGGGATCCACAGCGGGTTCATGATCTGCCAGTACACGGCCGCCGCCCTGGTGAGCGAAAACAAAGGCCTGTGCACGCCCGCATCGGTGGATTCCATTCCCACCTCCCTGGGGCAGGAGGACCACGTGAGCATGGGCGCGCGGGCCGCGGTCAAGTGTCTGCAGGTACTGGAGAACGCGGAAACGGTGCTGGCCATCGAGCAGTTGTGTGCGGCACAGGCGCTGGACTTCCGCAAGCCGCTCCAGCCCGGCGCCGGTCCGCGTTTGGCGCACGCCGAGCTGCGCCTGCATATCCCTCATGCCGAGGCGGACCGCGCCTACGGCGAAGACATTCACGCGTCACTCGCACTGCTGCGCCGGCAGGCCATCGTCCGGGCTGTCGAACAAGGCGTGGGCGCGTTGAATTGACTCCCCGGCGCTGCGCCGGGGTCTTATTCCTCCATGTCCGTACCGCTCCGCGCTTGCCGATTTCGCCGCAGTTGCGGCGCGGGTCGGACACCGCGCCGTTGCGCTGGACGTGCTTGCGGCCGGCGACGGCGCTCAGTAGGCTTCCGCCGGGTTTGATGAAAGGCCGAGCCGCTGATACCGGTCCAGCGTGAACTTTCGCAATGCGTGCGGGACGCACTCACCCGTCTGGGCATCGAGGGGGACCCCTTGGTCCGCGCCGCGCAGGAGGAGCAGTTCGGCGATTACCAGTCAAACTGCGCCATGGTGCTCGCCAAGCGGCTGGGGAGGAAGCCCCGCGAGCTCGCGGTCGAGATCATCGCCCACCTCTCGATTGCCGAGTTGTGCGAACCGCCGGAAATCGCCGGGCCGGGCTTCATCAACTTCCGGATCACGCCCGCGGCGATGGCCCGGCGGCTGGGGGCGATTCCCGCGGCCGGACACGCCGGCGTGGAGCGCCTGGGCATCGAGCGCACGCCGCGCCCGCAGCGTGTGATCGTGGACCTTTCCAGTCCCAACCTCGCCAAGGAGATGCACGTTGGGCACCTGCGAAGCACGGTGATCGGGGATTGCATCGCCCGGGTGCTGGAGTTCGCGGGGCACGAGGTACTCCGTGAAAACCACGTCGGCGACTGGGGCACCCAGTTCGGCATGCTGGTGGCGTACCTCCGCCGCATCCGACCCGAGGTGGAACGGAACCCCGAGTCCCTCATCATCAAGGACCTGGAAGCGTTCTACGTGGAGGCGAAGACGCAGTTTGACGCCGACGACACCTTCAAGGCGCAATCGCGCGAGGCGGTGGTGGCGCTGCAACAAGGGGACGCAACCACGCGGCGCATCTGGCAGGCGTTCTGCGAAGAATCTCTGCGGCACTGCCACGCGCTGTACGGTCGGCTGGGCGTGCGGCTCGTCGACCGCGGCGAAAGCTACTATAACGAGCTCATGCAGGAGGTCGTCGCGCGGCTGGAGCAGAGGCGGCAAGACGACCCCAACAGCGCCGTGCGCCTCAGCGAAGGCGCGTTGTGCGTGTTCCTCGAGGGGTTCAAGACCCGCGACGGCCAGCCCTTGCCGCTCATCGTTCGCAAGTCCGACGGCGGGTTTAATTACGCAACCTCGGACCTGGCGACCATTCTGCACCGGGTGGAGCACCTGGGCGCCACGCGGATCATCTATGTCGTGGGTCTGTCACAGAAGCAGCATTTCGAAATGCTCTTCGCCGCGGCACGCAAAGTGGGGTTCGTGGGCGAGGAGGTGTCGCTGCACCATCTGGGGTTCGGCAACATGCTCTCCCCCGGGGGCAAGCCGTTTAAGACCCGCGAAGGCGGAACCGTGAAACTCAGGGATCTGCTCGACGAGGCGGTAGAGCGGGCGCGGCGCGTGTTGCAGGAGCCGCGCGAGGAAGACTGGTCCGCGGGCCGGCCGGATCGGGCGAGCCTGGCGGACGCGGACATGCAGCGGATCGCGGAAACCGTGGGACTGGCGGCCGTCAAGTATTTCGACCTCTCGCACGCCCTGGGCAGCGACTACAAGTTCGACCTGGACACCATGCTTTCGCTGGAGGGCAACACGGCGCCCTACATGCTGTACGCCTACGCCCGCATCCGTTCCATCGGGCGGAAGGCGGGGATCGACTTCGACGCCCTGCCGGCAACGGACCTCGTCCTGGAGCACCCTGCGGAAATCGGTCTGGCGAAAACGCTCTTGCGCTTCGCAGAGGTCGTGCAAGTGGCGAGCGATGAGCTGAAGCCCAACGTGCTCACCGACTACATGTACGAGCTTTCGCGGGCCTTCAGCCGGTTCTATGACAAGCGGTTGGGAGTACGGGTCATCGACGCGTCGCCCGAGACGATCCGGCTCTCCCGTCTGCGGTTGTGCGATCTGACGGCGCGGACGCTGAAGTTGGGGTTGGACCTGCTGGGGATCGCCACGTTGGAGCAGATGTAGTCGTCGGGCGCGGCGCGATCGACGCTTCGCCATGCCGAAGCGCGGCGTTCCGGCGCGGGTTGGCGGATTTCCCGCCGCGCGGGTCGTCAGACGCGGGTGAGCAGCACCGGCCGGTTACGCACGTAGCGCTCCACGTTCGCCGCGTATTGCCGCATCGCGTCCCGGACCGCCGCGTCCTCTTCCCCGGCGTTCGCCGGATCGAACAAAGTCTGCACGATCTCCAGGCGGTACCGAAACCCGCGTTCCGGCACGATGAACCCCTGAACGACGGGTACACCGCAGCGGATGGCCACGCGTAGCGGTCCGGACAAAAAGGCACGCGTTTCGCCGAACACCGTGACCTTCTCGGTTTTCTGGTTGGGGTGTCGCACGCGGCTGACGTCCATGGCGCTGCCCACGACGTAGCCGTCCTGGAAACAGCGATAGAGGTCCCGGGGGTAGCTGTCCGCGTACAGCACGCGCATGCGGCCCAGTTCCGGGAAGCGCCGGTCCCATCGTGCCTGCATGTACCGCCGGATGCCCCCTTCCTGCCGGTCGCGAACGCCCGCCACCTTGTAGCCGCAGAGTGTCATCAGCATGGCAGCGACGTGGTGCGGGCCGTGGTGCGAGAGCGCCACGTAGACGCCGCGCCCCCGGGCGACGGCGCGGTCAATGGCCTCTCGGCCGTTGATGGTGTAAAGCGACACCGCCCGCGTGCGCGGCAGGCAGTCGACGATAAGGTAGAACAGTTTGTCGCAGCGCGTCTGCTGGAAGTACTCGCGGGTGGCGCGACGGTGCTCGGCCGCGGAGGGCCGTCGTCCCAGCACGCGCTCCAGCGCCGCGGCGAACCGGCGGCGGCGCTTGTAGTTGATGAGCCATTCGACGCTGCCGAACAGCCGCCCGAAGCGGTAGAGGCCCTCCAGCGTCAGCAGGCGCAACATCCACCATGCCACCGCATGGGCAACACCAAAGGCGAGCGATTCCCACCATCCGACTGGCGCGGGCGGCTCACCCGAGGGCGCTTCGGCCGCGGCGCTCGACGACAGCCCGCGGTTCCATTCGGTCCCGGATCGGGTCTCCGAGGTCCGGCTGACATTGGTGCGCACCACGGCACGACTGTAGCTGCGGCGGCGCGGGGCTTCAACGTGCCTACGCCTGGAGCCTGTTGACGGGCGGCGCGGCGCCGTAGAATTCCGCGGCAGCGTGTCCGAGGCCGCGTCCATTTCGGTTCGACTGGTCTTCCTCGGTCCGTCCCGGGACCTGGCGGCGGCCGAATCCACGCGCGTGCAGCTCCCCGCCGGGGCCACCATCGCCGATTTGCGCTCCTGGCTGGCGCAGGAGTATCCCAGGCTCGCCGCGGGACTGCACACCATGCGCTTGGCGGTAAACGAGACCTTCGCCCATGACTCGGACGTACTGCACGGCGGAGACGAAGTGGCGCTCGTGCCGCCGGTATCCGGCGGGTCGGGCCAGGAGGAGGTCTGGGTTGATCTTCTGCCGGGTCCTATCCCGGTGGAACGAGTGCGGAGGTTCCTTCTTAACGACCCCCGGCTGGGGGGGATTGTGACGTTCGAGGGCGCGGCGCGGGCGGAAGGGGACGCCGGACACGGCGCGCTGTTGCGCCTCGAGTATGAAGCTTACGAGTCGATGGCCCGCCGGCAGTTGGAGCGGCTCGCCCGGGAAGCGGTGACGCGCTGGTGCGCCGGGAGAGTGGCCGTGCTGCATCGCCTGGGCGGCGTTGCCGTCGGCGAAGTCTCCGTCGTGGTGGCGGTGGCCACCCCCCATCGCGCCGAGGCGTTCGAAGCCTGTCGATGGCTGATCGACGAGCTGAAGCGCCACGTGCCCATCTGGAAGAAGGACGTGTTTGCCGACGGCTTTGTGCGTTGGGTGGAGCCGACGGCGGGGGATGCTCAGGAGGTCGCATCCGATGCCTGACAAACGCCCGCGGAAACCCGCCAAACGAAGCGCAAAGGCCGGCGCGCCGCGCCGGGGATCAAGGTCCGCGCGCGGGCAGCCCGGTGCTACGCGTGCGCGGGCCGCGGAATCACCGGCCGCCCGCAAACGCCGGGCGGTGCGAATCCTCGAGGCGTTGCACGAGCTCTATCCCGAGGCGACCTGCGCGCTGCACCACGGCGATCCCTGGCAGTTGCTGATCGCCACGATCCTGTCGGCGCAATCGACGGACGAAACGGTGAACAAAGTTACGCCGGTGCTGTTCTCCCGTTATCCGTCGCCGGCAACTCTGGCGGCGGCGCCGCTCGCCGAGATTGAGGAGGTGATTCACTCCACGGGATTCTTCCGGCAGAAGGCCCGGAACGTCCGGGAGGCGTCGCGCCGCATCGCGGAGGACTTCGGCGGCACGGTCCCGGACACCATGGAGGCCCTGACGTCCCTCCCCGGTGTGGCGCGTAAGACCGCCAACGTGGTGCTCGGAACGGCCTTCGGGCAGAACGAGGGCGTGGTCGTGGACACGCACGTGGGCCGCCTCGCGACCCGCCTGGGGCTGGCGTGGTCCGCAAAGGACGGCAAGGATGCGGTCAAAATCGAGCGCGACCTGATGGAACTCATCCCTCGCGCCGACTGGACGTTCCTGGGGCACGCCTTGATCTGGCACGGACGCCGTGTGTGCTCCGCGCGTAAGCCGGCCTGTGCCGCCTGCCACCTGGCGCCAGACTGCCCTTCTGCGGGAACGTTCGATTAGCGCTTGAACTAAGTCCTCTAATTCTGGTAAGATGAACTGTGTTTGGGCCGGCATCCGCAGTTGTCTCCGCGCTGGAGGGCGCCGAGAGGCGGAAGTTCGGTGTCAGCGACGCTACCAACGCGCTAACATCGGGGCGCGCACCCTTCCCCGGCCGCTTCGTGCCGGGATTTCGGACGTCGGGCAGCGTTGGAGCGCTTTAGGGGTCTATCATCATTGCGCACGCCCGGGTGAGGGTCTCCCATCCGGGGTTCGCGCTCGCTTTGGAGCTTGAAATGAACGCATGGAAGTTGGGAAGGGCCCTCCTGGTGGGCGTTGGTGTGCTGGCGCTGGCGACTGCGGTCGTCCTGATGGGGTGGCGGCAAGGTGGCAGTGTCAGCACCTTGGCTGTGTATGACCGGGCGGACGAGCTGTCGCTGGCGTGGAACCCGCCGGCCGAGGACGATCTGGCCGTTTCGGCCGCAACCCTCGGCCGGTTGGGGACTCCCTATTTCGGCGTACTGCCCGGACCCTGGCCGGGGACCGTGCTGTCGAACCGCACGCCCTTGGCCGTTTGTTTCGCGCCGGGCACCTCCGATGAAATCATGGACGCCGTCAATCAGGCGATGCTCGCCCAGGCCGGCGGTCCGCTGGCCTATTACCTGACGGGGCGCTGGTCGGGCTCCCAGGGTTCGCCGCGATCGCTGACCTGGAGCTTCGTCCCCGACGGTTTGAACATCCCCTCCGGCATCGGTGAGCCGGCGGCGGCCAGCGAACTCTTCTCGCGCATGGACGCCCTCTTCGGGGGAAACCGTGCCTTGTGGATCAGCAAGTTCCAGCAGTGTTTCGACCGCTGGGCCTCCCTCGTCGGTACCGACTATACGCGCATTACGTTCGGCGGCAACGACTGGGACGACGGCGGCACCTGGGGCCTGGCGGGAAACGCCAACCGCGGCGACGTGCGCATCAGTATGAAGAACATCGACGGCGGGTTCAATGTGCTCGCCTACAACCAATTCCCCTCGAACGGCGACATGGTGATCGACCGCAGCGAAAGCTGGAACTCGGTGACCAACGACTACCGCTTTCTGCGCAACACGCTGATGCACGAACACGGTCACGGCCTGGGGCTCCTGCACGTATGCCCCCTGAACAACAGCAAGCTCATGGAGCCCAACCTGGCGACCAACTTCGACGGGCCGCAGCATGACGACATCCGCGCCGGACAGCGGCACTATGGCGACGATTATGAAGACAACAATACCTCCGCCGGCGCCAGCGATCTGGGGGTCTTGACCGCCGGTGCCACGCTTACGCTGGGGACCGTTCCCGCGCCGAGCGTTGGCCCCAACACCTCCATCCTGAGCATCGATGCCGAGGCGGAACAGGACTACTTCAAGTTTACCATCACCGGGCCGCGCGACGTTTCCGTTACCGTCACCCCCAAGGGGCTTTCGTACGACTCCAGCCAGCAGTCCGGGCCGAGTTGCCTGAGCGGTAATTTCATCAACTCCCTTACGGCCGCCAATCTGAACGTTTCCTTGCTCGACACCGACGGCACCACGGTGCTGATTAACGCGGCCGCACAACCGGCCGGCTCCGTGGAGTCGTTCACGTTCCCGATCACCGCTGCCGGTGACTACTACATCCGCGTCTATGAGGACGTCGGCAGCCCCACCACGGAGACGCAGCTTTACGAGATGACCATCGCCACCAACACCTGCGTCGACGATCTCGATTGCAGCGACGGGCAGTTCTGCAACGGCGCCGAGACCTGTAACAGCGGTAACTGCCTGGCCGGTGCCGATCCCTGTCCCGGGTTGAATTGCTCCAATGCCGCGGGCGCCTGCATGCCATTCGCTCCCGTCATCGATCCCGGTGACACAGGCAAGAACCGGTACGTATCGTTCACGCCCAACAATGGTCCGGGGGTTACGGGATACCGCCTCGACATGACCGCGAGCGGCAAGTTCCCGGGCTCGGTGGGCACACTCGGGTGGGTCGGCCCCCCGTTTGAAGCCGGGTGCCCGGCGGCATGCAGCGGCATCTTCATCGCCCGCGTCGTGGACGAGGCGAGCGCTCACTTCACCGACACCTGGCCCACCACGGTTCACGTCGGCGATTGCGAAATCACTCCGGATGCTGACTTCGAGCTGCGGGCGATTCTCGACGGGGCCGACAAGAATAACCCCGCGAACTACTCTGCCCCCCTGCCGCTCGCCACGGTTCCCGAGCCCACTCCCAAGAAGTGGGGGGATTGCGTCGGGAGCTTCTTCATCGTGTTCTGGGACGGTCCGAACGGTGTAGTCAACTTCAACGACGTTTCCGCGGCCCTCCAGAAGTACATCGGCGATCCGACGGCTCCGCATCTCACCGCGATAGACGTCCACGATGAGGTTCCCAACGCGCTGATCAACATCAGCGATGTGTTTCTGCTGATCAAGGCGTTCCAGGGCAACGAGTACCCGTTCAGCGATCCGGCGTTGTGCCCGTAGGGTCCGTGCGTAAGTGAGTCGTCCGCGGCGACGTCCGCTTCGTGGTGCGTCGCACCGGGCGTTGTCGGCCCGGCGCTTTGCCGGCAGGTGAGAGAAGCAGTGAACAACCGCATGAACCAGCGGGGTGGGGAGCCGACGTCATGGTGCACACTGTTAGGTCGCCGTCCGGGGGGTAGGCCTTTCGCAAGGGGCTGGTTGGCGGTGCTGAACCTTGATGTCTGGACCGCAGTGGCCTGGATGGTAGTGGGCGGAGCCATTCCCGCGCCGGCGCTTGCGGCCGGCCAAAGCGCCTTGTCTACCGATCGGGTCTGGAACTTCCTGGACGCAGTTCCCGCGGCTGTCCAGCGACAACGGCCCTGGGTCCGCCCGGACGCGTTCCGGGCCGTACAACTCGCTCCTGAGCTGCTGCTGGCACGCCTGGCCGGCGCGCCCAGGGAATTCACGCCTGAGGCGCGGACGGCGCCGCTGGAGCTGCTGCTCCCCATGCCCGACGGGACGTTCCAGCGCTTCGCCGTCGCCGAATCGCCGGTCATGGCCCCGCACCTTGCGGGGCGTTTTCCCGAAATCCGCACCTACATCGGCCAGGGGTTGGACGACCCTTCGGCAACGCTGCGCTGCGACTGGACGCCCGCGGGCTTTCATGCCCAGGTGTTGAGGCCGGGTGGGGCGGTTTACATCGACCCCTATTCACAGGGCGACGGCACCACCTACGCCAGCTACTACAGACGCGACCACGTGAGCGCCGCGCAGCCGTTTACATGCCTCACCGAGGCGGGGAATGTGCCTTTGCCGCCGGGCGGGTCGTCGCTGTTCTTCTCCTCCGGTGAGACTTTGCAGACCTACCGACTCGCCTGTGCTGCGACCGGCGAGTACACGCAGTTCCACGGGGGGAGTGTTCCGTCAGGCCTGGCCGCGATCGTGACCGCCGTTAACCGCGTCAACGGCGTGTATGAGGTGGAGGTCGCCGTCCGCATGGAACTGGTCGCCAACAACAACCTCATCGTCTACACCAACGACCTTACCGACCCCTATACCAACGCCGACGGTATTGCGATGCTGGGGCAGAATCAGGCGACCCTGGACGCCGTCATCGGCAATTCCAACTACGACATCGGGCACGTGTTCAGCACGGGCGGCGGCGGCGTCGCCGGCCTGGGAGTCATCTGCCGCACGGGGAACAAGGCTCGCGGCGTCACCGGCTTGAGCAGTCCCATCGGCGATCCGTTCTACATCGACTACGTGTGCCACGAGATGGGGCATCAGTTCGGTGCGAACCATAGTTTCAACGGGGTGGGCGGCTCGTGTGGAGGGAATCGAAACGGCGGCACCGCGTACGAGCCCGGCAGCGGCGCCACCATCATGGGCTACACCGGCATCTGTGGACCGTTCGACAACCTCCAACCGTTCAGCGATCCGATGTTCGTGTGGGTCAGCTACGACGAGATCCGGTCCTACATCACCGGCGGCTTTGGCGGTTCCTGCGACGTGCCTACGGCTACCGGCAACACCGCGCCGTTCGTCGAGGCGGGCCCGAACTACGTCATTCCTAAGGCGACGCCATTCATGCTCACGGCCGCCGGCGGCGACCCGGACGGCGACCCCATCGTATATGCGTGGGAGGAACGCGACTTGGGCCCGGCCCAGCCCGCCGCGGGAGCCGGCAGCGAGGACAACGGCACCAGCCCCCTCTTTCGCACGTTTGATCCGGTTACGGAACCCTCGCGGGTCTTTCCCAAGCTTGCCGACCTGCTGGATGGCACGCCCACCATCGGTGAGCAGCTTCCTACTACCGACCGCCTGTTGAAGTTCCGGGTTACGGTGCGCGACAACCGTGCCGGCGGCGGCGGCGTGGGCTTCGATACCATGCAGCTCACGGTAACCGCCACGTCGGGCCCGTTCGAGGTGACGTCGCCGAACACCGGCGTGGTCTGGGGCGGGACCAAAACGGTCACCTGGAATGTGGCGGGCACGGCCACGGCGCCCGTCAATGCCCCGCTCGTGGACCTCCTGCTCTCCACGGACGGCGGCTTGACCTTCCCCACGGTGCTGGCGGCGGCCACGGCGAATGACGGATCCGAGTCTGTGACCTTCCCCGCCGTGGTCACCTCCGCGGCGCGGGTGAAGGTCGCGGCAGTGGACAACGTCTTCTTCGATGTTTCCGATACGAACTTTACGCTGGATCCCGCGGGCGCCTTCGAACCCCCGCAGCCGGCTATCTACCCCCACGACCAGCTTAAAAACCGCTACATTTCGTTCAATCCGAACAATGCCGCCAGCCCCGTGGCGCTGCGGGTGGAGCTCACGGCCGGGCCTGCCCCGCTGGGGGTGATCGGGTATGTTGACGCTCCCGTCGAGATCGGCTGCCCGGCGAACTGCTCCGGCGAGTATCTGTCGCGGACCGTGCCCGACCCGGTGGTGCGTAATTGGCCGGAGGCCGCGGTGTACGTCGGCGACTGCCGCATCGTCCCCGCCGCCACTTATGCCGTGCGGGCCACGGTCGACGGGTCGCTCTATTCCGATCCCCTGGCGCTGCCTACGATCCCGCGCCCCACGCCCAAGTTCTGGGGTGACACCGTTGGGGAGTTCTATTTCGTGCTGTGGACACCGCCCAACGGCGTGGTGAACTTCGCGGACATTACCTCGGTGCTCAAGACGTTCCAGCACGACGAAGTCGCGCCGCACCCCACGTGGGTCGACCTGCACGACGAGACGCCGAACTATGTAATCAACTTCACGGACGTCCTGCTGGCCATCAAGGCCTTCCAGGGCGAGGTCTATCCCTTCGCCGATCCCGCGGAGTGCCCCTAGCCGGCGTGCGGCGCGCCCGGACGCCGCTGCGCGACGGCGGCGATCTGGGTGACGAACTCCCGGCAGGCGCGGTCGACGGCGCTGCGCCAGTCGGCGGACTTGTCCTGGCGGTAGGCGAAGATCACGCTCCGCGAGGCGGTGATCACCGCGCCCGTGCCGTCGGGCTTGAAGCAGTCGGCCACTTCGTCCGCGGTGCGTCCCTGGGCGCCGAAGCCGGGCACCAGGAACAGGCAGGAGGGCATCAGCTCGCGCAGGCGGCGCGTGGAGCGGCCGTCCGTGGGCGAAACCACGGCCCCGATGCTGCTGTAGCCGCGCTCGCCGGAAAGCCCCCCGCCCTCGGCCCATTGCTGTACCAGACGTGCCACGGCGTGGCACACCGTAGAGCCGTCGGACAGCTTCAGTCCCTGCACCTGCTGCGCCGTCGCGTTGCTGGTCTGCACCAAGACAAACAGCCCCCCGCCCGTCCGCCGCGCCACGTCCACGAAGGGTTTGATGCCATCGTACCCGAAATAGGGATTGACGGTCACGGCGTCCACCTGTGTCAGTGGGCGGCTCCGGCCGGCGCCGCCGGCGAATCGACCGAGCTGCGCCTCGGCGTATTGCAACGAAGTGTGCCCGATGTCGGCGCGTTTGACGTCGCCGATCACCACCAGCCCCAGGTCCCGCGCCCGCGCCGCCACACGATGGTAGGCCCGCAACCCGGGGGCGAAGTAGCGCTCGAAGAACGCGATGTTGATCTTCACCACCGCCACCAGCGGCGCCACGATCCGCAGCACCTCTTCGCCGAACACCGCCAGGGCCTCGGCGGCACGGATCGACCACGCCTCGGGGTCGCCGCCCGCCTCAACCACGGATTCGAGACTTTCGTGCCGCACGTCGCAGGCTTCGCGGATCGCCTCGGGAAGCTGGTCGAGCAGGGGATCCAGCCCCACGCAGGCAGCTGAACCCTTGGCCTCCACCGCCCGCGCCAGGCGTTCTCCAAATGGCGTCATGCATCGTTCCCAGGGGCTTGTTTCCAACCGCGGACGGTGGCGTACCTTGACACCGGCACCGGTTGTTCCGAACAATGATACCGAATGGCCTGCCCCTCGCCCAACAATCGCCCCGGAAAGGGCCGGAAGGTCCGCGTCGATCTCCGCCGCAACCGTTCCACACGCGCGCGGGTCAAGGACTGGAGCGATGTCGCCCGCGAAGCCTCCGAGGGAGGGCCGGACACCCAGCGCGGGGAAAGCGTCGTCCCCAAGGGCGACCTTTCCCGCCGCCGCACCGTGATCGTCCCCGACGAACGGGCAGCACGCGACTCCGCGTCGCTGGCGGGCACCGTGGTGGCGATGCGCGGGCTGTTTGCCGACGTCGATGACGGCCGGCGCGTGGTGGCCTGCACGGTGCGACGCACGCTGCGCACCCGTCTGATCGACGAGCGCCATCCGGTGGCCATCGGTGACCGCGTTCGGTTCACCCTGGTCGAGGCCAACGACGAGAAGGCGGCTCTACAAGGCGTGATCGAGGCGGTGGAGGAGCGGCGGGGACAGCTCCGCCGCGTATCCGGCCGGCGCGTGCACACCATTGCCGCCAACGTCGATCAGGCAATCATCGTCAGTTCCGCCGCCATGCCCGGCCCCAAGCCCGAGCTCATCGACCGTTACATCGTCGCGGCGCTGGCGGGCGGGATTACGCCCGTGATCTGCATGAACAAGATCGACCTCGATACCGGCGGCGCGGCCGGCGAACTCCTGTCGCAGTATGCGGCGCTCGGCCACACTACGCTCACCACCAGCGCCGTCACCGGCGGAGGCATCGAGACCCTGCGGTCCATACTGAAGGAAAGGTCCAGCGTGGTGGCCGGCCAGAGCGGCGTGGGGAAGAGTTCGCTGTTGAACGCCGTGCAGCCGGGCCTGGGACTGAAAGTGGGGGAGGTCGCTGAGCACAACGAGAAGGGCCGGCACACCACGTCGACGGCGAGCTTGATTCGCCTCGAACTCGGCGGCTACGTCGTCGACACGCCGGGCATCCGCTCCTTTGACCTGTCGGTAGTACCGCGCAACGAATTCGAGGCCTACTTCGTGGAGTTCGTCCCCCATGTGGCGCGGTGCAAGTTCCCCGATTGCACGCACATTCACGAGGTCGATTGCGCCGTGAAGCTGGCTGTGGAACGAGGCGAGATCAGCCCGCTACGCTACGAAAGCTACGTGCACATGTTCCTGGAGCCGGGAGCGGGGGATTGAGCCCGGTTCGCAGAAGCGCCTGTTCATGTGCCTTCGCTTGCCATCTCTAGCCTGCCGGAAACTTGGGCTACGTCGGGACGCGGCGCGTACTTGGAAGTTACATCGGCCATGCTCCGACGATTGCGAGGAGTGCACCTCCACCAAAGAGGCAGTCGACCGCAAGATACGCGAGCAGACCACACAGCACGCTGGTCGCAACGACCAACCGCCGACGGCGACAACCGACACATGTCGACGCGCCGGGACAGAGGGAAAGAACCGAACCGAAGTATACCGATGTGACCGGCCACACAACGATCAACACGACTACCGCTGCCACTCGCAAGGGACGCGCGGCGCGGACTCGCGGCAGAATCACTGGGGCCAGCAACGCGACTAGCGAAACACCCGTCAGTACGCGGACGGTGTCCGTCCAAAGAAACGCCGACGTATACCAGTTGCTGGGGAAGAGCTTCAGATAGACACGGGAGGTCCACTCTCCACCCGGCACGAGCCACCAGAATGCCGTCCCCCAATCAGCATCGGCGCGCATCGAGTACGCCAGCAGTGTATGAAGAAGCCTCGCTGGCACGGCGAGCGGAAGAAGCAGCGAGAATGCTGCCGGGTACACCGCCATTCGGAGATATCGCCCAGGGCGGTCGCGCGGCAGACCCGCTGCGCGGACGAAAGGCCACGCCGCAGCCGCGCCGACGCAGAACGGGAGAAGCATCGCACCGGCTTGGATGGCGCCGACGAAGAAATCGGACGCTTCAAGGACGCAGCCAGTGCTGTTGCCGTGCAACCAGAAGCACATCGCCTCCGGAAGTAACGTGAACTCAAGGGTCAGCAAGGCAAGCGTTGTCAGGAAGACGAACGCGCCAAACAGTAGGATAGGAAAGCGCTGCGCCGGCCACCGGGTAACCCACTCCCAAAAACGCCGGGGTCGCAGTGCTCGCCACAACGTCGCCAGTAACGACCGGATTGCCTGGTCGCGGTAGCCGTACTCGAAGAGCCCCGTCGCCCGAGCAACCGCGGTGCTCGGCAGGGTCGCGCGGTCTAGCTCTAAGCCGCACTCGGAGCAACGCGGAGCGAGCGACCCGCGTACGTCGTAGCCGCACGCCGGGCATAATAACTCGACGTCCAGCCCGCATGGCGGCGCGCCAAGAGGTTTATCAACGGTTTCGGCCATGCAAGTGTGTGGTGCCGTGCCCTCCGAGTCGGGGACGCCGCTGGTCACGCATCTGCGGAGGAGTCAGCAGCGGCTAACTTCCAGCGTCGCCGGCCGGGGCGGGACCCAAGTGACCGGGCGCTGCCCTGGGTTCCGCTTCGCCCGCTTCGCGGCGGTAGTCGCTCCACCCTTGGCTACAGGCCGCGACTTCTTGCGGCGTCGAGATGCCACCTGCTTGAGTCCTCACGCACGAGTCCCGTGCCGCCTCTGGTTGCCCGCAACGGTCTCGTGCGAGAATCGCAAAATCGCCGTGTGCGATCTGGCGCCGCCACACACTTTGTAGCCCGCGCCATCGCGGCTACGGCTCCGAATGGGTGGCGTGGGTACCGCGCAGGCATCGAACAGGCCTCCTCCGCCGCGAGCGAAAACGCTGGCGAAACCGCAAGCCGGATCACACGATCGGCGTCGTGAGCACGCCCAACCGTTCGATTTCCAGTTCCAGCGTGTCGCCGGGCCGCAGCCAGCCGCCGGCGTTTTCCGGGCCCAGTTCCAGAATGCACCCGGTGCCGCAGGTGCCGCTGCCGATGAGGTCGCCGGGGTAGAGCGTCACGTCGCGCGAGCCGCGCTCCAGCATCTGCACGAACGTGTAGTGGATGGTGTCAAAGTTGCTTCGCGAAATCTCCTTACCGTTACGGCGGGCGAACATGCCGAGCCGGTACTTGCCGGGTGCCACGCGCACATCGGCCAGCTCGTCCCGGGTCACCACCCAGGGACCGATGGACGTGGCGAAGTCCTTGCCCTTCGCCGGACCGAGCATGCATTTCATCTCCTCGCGCTGCAAGTCGCGCGCCGACCAGTCGTTGAGGACCAGGTAGCCGAAAATCGCGTCCTCGGCCGGCTCGCCGGAGACGTCCTGAACCTGCTTGCCGATGATGCACGCCACCTCCAGCTCGAAGTCGAGCTCCCGGGTGGCCGCGGGCTTTTTCACCGGCTCCTGGTGACCCTTGAGCGAGCCGGTGTTGGAGAAGTAGAAGATGGGCATCTCGTACCAGGTGGGGATCATCTCCTGGCCGCGCCGGGCGCGCGCCGCCTTTACGTGCTGCTCGAAGGCGTAGAAATCGCGGAAGGTGCGCGGATCCGGCACCGGCGGCAGCCAGCGCGTCACCGAGGTAAGCGGCACCGGCTTGCCGCCCGTGCGGCGCGCCAGCTCCATCAGGCCGTTCGGTCCGAACGCCTCCAGCGCACCGCGCAGACTCGCCGGCGCGTCCAGCGGCACTAAGCCACCGTCGCGCTCCACGGCCAGTTTCGCCCCCGGGCTGCCCGCACACTCCACCAAGCAGAAGCGCATCGTTGGGTCTCCGTAACTACCTTGATTCTACCTGGATTGGCGGCCGCGACCAGACGTGTGCGCCCGCGTGCAGTGGCGGGCACGGGGGCAAAGTACCGGGACCCGCGAGCCCGTGCGCCGGCACGACGCGGCGCCGGGAGAGAACGCCAAACGGAGCGCAGCGCTGGACCTCCAGGCCGCCCAAAACTTGCCGTGAAGCCCGCGGAGCAGCGTGGCCTCGCGTGCCACGAGTTCAGATCTGAGCACTTCCGTGACCGCTACACCCGCCGCAGGTCAGGAGCGCGCGTCGTATGCGCGTGCATACACGAACGCCCTGGGCGGAAACGCGGTCACGTGCCGCAGCGTGCGTTTCGAGAGTCAGGGTGCCTTGCTGAGCAACTCGGCGATCACCTTTTCGTACTTCTTCTCGTCGCCCTGTTCGAAGCCGACCTGCGTGTACCGAATGACGCCACCGGCGTCCACGATGTACGCCGGTCAGCCGTAGGCATAGAGTTTGCCGACGTCAGAACCGTGGCCGTTGAAGATCGGGTACGTGGCCTTCAACTCACTGGTGAGCCTGCGCGCGTCGTTGGGCTCGGGATGCATCGAAATTACGAACACCTGAAGACCCCTGTCAGCGTACTTCTCGTGGAACTTCTGGAGATGGACCATCTCCTCGCGCGAAAACGCTCAGTACCGCGAGAAAAACCCGATGGCCGCCTTGGGTCGTGACGTCTTGCCTGCGTCATCTCGAAGGACGAGGCGTTCGCCTTCGCCGGCCAGCGACATGGGCTTGCCCGAGCGCAGCGACGGTAGATGAATCGCCGGCAGCCGATGACCGACCCCCAGTCGTTCACGGTCCACACCGGCCTTGGTCACGGGCTTGTCGGCGATCAGTTCTTCGATCGCCTGTTCCCACAGCTTCGCGTCGCCCTCGCCATAGCCGACCTGAGCAAAGCGAACGATGCCGCTCCCGTCGGTGATTCCGAGCGTGTCGCCGGCGGCAAACTGTCTCGCGATTTCGGAATCAACACCCGGCGCGACGGGAAAGGGAAGGTCGAGTTCGCGAGTCAGTTCGCGCGCCGCCTCCAGCGTGCCGCGGTGTGCGATGCCGAGTGTGAACACGCCGCGACCACGGTAGGCCTCCGCGATCGGCTTGAGGGCCTGGAGCTGCGCTCGGCACTGGAGGCAGTCGGGCTGAAGCAGGTGAATGACCAGGACCTTCGGCTGCATCCGTTCGTCGTCGAATTGTACGGTCAGGGTGCCGTCAGTTCGGCGGACCTCGACCGTCTTGCCCGCGGCAGTCTGCAGCGTCAGCGCAGGGACTTCCGCGCCGACGGTGAACTCGGCCTGACTGGGCGCCGCCAACGCCCCCGCAACGAGCAGTGGCGTCGCCGCCCGGAGCACGCCCCGAGTGCCTGGTTTCCTGCGTCTGTAACCGTTCATTCTGGTCTCCTTTCGACTTTTCGCCGGGTTGTTTATGCCCCGGCCTCCTCAGGTCTACCGTCGCGCACGGAACTCCGCCGCGATTACCTTGGGGTTCTTCGTGCGTGCGTTCCTCGTCGTCCGCAGGATGTGGGCATCGGCAAAACCCGCGGCGCGGAACTCGTCGAGGAAGGCCCCGCCTTCCTTCGCCCCAGCCACTCAGGCGAACCAGTTCGTCGGGCTGGCGCGCTCGGCCGCCGGCAGCGGCTCGAGAAGGATGAGCTCCGCGCCAAAGACGTTCCCCTCGGGCCGCGTCACGCGCGCCAGTTCGCGGAAGATCGCCTGGCGATGCGGGTTGAGGTTGAAGATGCCGTTGACCAGCGCAACGTCGACCGAGGCGTCTTCCAGAGGAAGCGCCTCCGCGTCCGCGAGCTCGAACTCGACGTTGGCGAGCGCGGCTTCCAGCGCGGCCCGCCGCGCGCGGGCAAGCATCGAAGCGCTGAAGTCCACGCCGACCACTTTGCCGCCGAGCCCCACCCGCCTTGCGGCGATCAAGGTGTCCAGGCCTGCGCCGCAGCCCAGGTCCAGCACCGTGCCACCTTCGAATAGCTCCGCAAGCACGGCGACGTTGGAGACACCGGCAAAGGCCTCCACGGCGCAGCGGGGCAGTGATTCCAGCAGCTTGGCGTCATAGCCGACGCTTTGCGCAAACGGTCGACCCACCGGGAACGGATGTTCGTCTCCGGGGTGTTCCGCCGCAGCGGAATAGGCCGTCTTTACGGATTCGCGCAGCTCGGCGGCTTCCGGCACGGCTTGGCTCCATGAATCGGGCTGAGGCAGGCGACCCCACCGATCCGATAGACTTTACGGCACGCCGCTCCATGAGGAAAATGCATTCTTTTTATGGAAACGATGCAGGATCGTTATGGAACACGCATTGAACCCTGGCCTCCTGGAGACCTTCCTCGCCGTTTGCGAGCGGATGAGTTTCACCCGCGCGGCGGAGCAGAGGCTCCTGACGCAACCTGCCGTCTCGCGGCAGGTCAGGCAGCTCGAGCAGCAACTCGGCGTGCCGCTTTTCGAGAAGCTGGGAAAGTCGGTTCATCTGACGGATGCAGGCCGGGCCCTTGTTCCGCAGGCCGCCGAGCTGCTTGGGCGGATGGAGCGGATCGCCGAAAGCGTGCGGAGCTTTCGCGGCGCAGACCGTGGGCGCTTGCGCATCGGCGCGAGCACGACGCCCGGCTATTACGTGCTGCCGGCCATCCTTGGGGAGTTTCACCGCGAGAACCCGGGAGTCGAGCTGGGATACGTCGTCGAAAACACACTCACGATCGAGCAGCGCCTGATCCGCAACGAGCTGGACATCGGGTTTGTCGGCGCTCGGCCCACCCATGGGGTCCTTCGCAGCCAACCGGTGATGGAAGACGAAATTGTCTGCTTCTGTGGGCCGCGACACACGTTGGCCGGGCGTCACGAGATCAAGTCCGGCGACCTTCAGGGCGAATTGTGGGTGGTGCGCGAGAGAGGCTCGGCCACCCGGCAGCTCTTCGAACAGCGGTTCAGGCGGCTTGGTGGGAAGATCAGTCGCATCCTTGAATTGACGTCTCCCGAGGGAATCAAGGCGCTGGTCGGCGCCGGTATCGGCCTGGCGTATCTGTCTGCTCACGGATTGGGACATGAAATCCTCGATGGCCGCCTGCATCGCGTGAGGATCAGCGGACTTCGCCTGACGCGCCCGATCCATGTCGTCCGGCACGCCGACAAGCACGAATCGCCACCAATGAAGGCTCTGATGGAACTGCTCACGCGACTGACAAAGCAACCCGCCTGAAGGACCGCTGCCCCGCGCCACACGAGGCGCGCCTGCGCCGAGCACGCCCCTGTCGTCGACGAACTGTCCCCGACGTGTGAACCTTGGGTTCCGTCCCGCGACGAGGTGCCACCTGGTTTTTCCGGGGGTTTTTGGGATGGCAAGAAGCTGTTCGGAGCCGCGAAACGTTGTGGCGGCAACGTCGTGACTGCTTTCAGATCACGTCACGCCGACGGCCAGATCCGTCCTGGGGCAACTGCTGTGTGGACGGTTCCAAGCCTGCGGTCGGCCGTTCGAGCGAAAAGGCAAGTGAGGGCCGGACGCAGCCTCGGACCAGGCGCCTGAACGGCGGGAAGCTCGCTGCGCGAGGATCCCGAATGATCCAAAAAAAGAGGCGCCACCCCGGATCCGGGGAGGCGCCTGGTCACAATTCGCTCGATATCGCCTGCGACCTGCGAGCCCGTCCCGCGCGCCGTGCGGCGCGGGCAAGCGCCCGCAAGGGCGAGATCACCCGCCGATGCTGAAGATGTAGCTCACCTTGGTGGCGAAGGCAGGACCATACTCGTCGCCGTCCAGCGAAACCTCAGTGGACAGGCCGAGCTTGTGGTGCTCCGCGAGCTTCCAATCCAGCCCGAACTCGGCGGAGTGGTTGTCGCGCGTGTGCTCCAGCTCGCCGTTGGTGTACTTGTAGTCGGTGATGAACAGCAGGCTGTCGTTGATCTTCCAATCAAGGCCGAACAGGGAACCCCAATGGAAATGTCGCGCCTCCTCCTCGTTGTTGCCGTTGACCAACCGCAGGAAGGGGTTGACGTGCACGCGAAGCGAATTCGGGACCAGCGTCTTGGTGATCAGCGGCCGCCACTCCCAATCCACGCCGCTGGAGTCCACGCCGCTCGGTACGCGGAGGAAGTTGCGCATGGCGAACGCCGGCAGCCAGCCCTGCTCCTCCCACAGCCGCCAATGCCAGCCGAAGGTCAGGTCGGCGTTGCCGTCGATCCGTCCGTCACCCAGCTCCACGGGCAGCCTGAGTAGCAGCTCGTGGTTCTTGACCAGGCCGTACTCCAGTTCCAGCTCATACTCCGCGCCGTCGTCCTTGTCGGAGTCGGCAGTGGTGTTCCATTCGAAGATGTTCTTGATCTCCAGTTCGCCCGGAGGCACGGGGTCGGCGCTGCGCAGTCCGATGGGACCGTCGATGCCCCAGGACTCCTCGCGCTCCTCGCTCTCGGCCTTGACGTCGGCGGCCGGCGCCGGCTTGGGCTCCGCCTTCGCCTTCTCGGCGGGTTTGTCGTTGCCCGCGGCCCGATCCTTGGGCTGCTGAGCGACGGCGAGTGACGCGACAGCCAGGCAGGCGATCCCGGCCACGATCGACCCGACTCTCGTTGAATCAACGTGCATGGTGACATTCCCTTTCACAAATCACGCGACCGACCGCCCGGAACCACCCGCGAGCCCCGCGCGAGCTCGGCTGTTCCGGTCAGGCACTCGACTAAGCGTGCCGCAGTCTGCGTCAAACGTACACCGGCGCCCTAGTCTGTCAAGATGGCGGGGAGCGACGCTGGGCGGCCGGGGCGGCAAGGGGCGGTTGGCGCGAAAAATGCGCGGCCGACCGTGCGGCGCGGACAGCATCCCGTACGGGCGCTGAGCGGAAACCGACATGCCGCCCTAGTCCTTGCGGGGGTCTCCGGTAACTGTAAGCTCCGCCGGGAGCGGGAGGTCGAGCCCCTTAAGTTGTTCCGCGATCAGCCTTCGATCGCCCACGAGCAACAGCAGACCGGCCTGGAGCGGAACCGCGTCGCGTGCAATGGCGTTCAGCTCCGCCTCGGTGACCTTCGCCACGGCCGCAAGTTCTTCTCCTAATTCCGTGAAGGGGCGTCCGTTACGCACCAGAGTCGTCGCCAGCGACAGCGTTCCGCCCAAGCCTTCGAAGTCCTCGATCATCTCCCGTCGCCGAGTGGTGCGCGATTTCTGGGTTTCGTCGGCCGTGATGTCGCCGCCGCGAATGGCCGCGAACTCCTTGAGGAACTCGCCCACCGCGGCCCCGGTTACATCCGCCCTAACGCTCGACGAGGCCCCGAAGTACCCCACGGCGGGGTCCAACTGATACCACGAACGGGCTCCGTAGGTGTATCCGTGCTCCTCGCGCAGGTTCTGATTGAGCCGGCTGGTGAACCCGTCGCCGAGAATGGTGTTGAAAAGCTGCAACTTGATCCGCCGCGGATCACCGTACGTGGCTCCGGGCATCATAAATCGAATGACCGTCTGAACCGCGTCCGGTCGGTCGACCACCGCCACCCGCAGCGCGCGGTTCTCCGCGCTTGGGAACACCGGCTGGCCTACCGCTTCGAGGTCCTTGGGGTCGGTCCAGGCGGCGAACTGCTTCTCCAGCAGCGCCCGGAGTTCCGCCGCCGTCAGATCGCCGGCGGAGAGAAACACGGCGTTTGCGGGGCGGAAGTTCTGTCGATGGAACGTCTTCACATCGTCGAGGCGCAGCGCCGCCGCGCTCACCGGCGTCCCCACCGTCGGGCGGCTGTAAGGGTGTTTGTCGCCGAAGAAGGCTCTCATGGCCACCCGGTCCGCGACGATCCGCGGCTCGTCCAGGGCTTGTTTGAGTTCCTCGACCCGGAGCTTCTGCACCCGCTCCCACTCCTTGGGGTCAAACCGCGGGCGCAGCACGGCGTCGGCGAAAAGGGCCAGCGCCGCCTCCGCATTCCGCTTGAGCACGGAGAGCGAGACGATGGTGTTGTCGTAGCCGCAGCCGGCGCCGAGGTCGGCCCCCAGGATGTCGAGGGCATCGGAGAACTCCACCGCCCCGCGCTCCCCGGCGCCTTCGTCAAGCATCTCCGCCGTGATCGACGCCAGGCCCGCCCTGTCGGGTCCGTCCTGGGCGGCGCCGCGGTGCAGCAGCAGCCGCAGGGCCACGAGCGGCAGCTCCGTCTTGCGCCAATGATGAACCGCAACGCCGTTGGACAGGGTGAAAGTCTCGGGCAGCGGCGGAGTGAACCGGCCCGCAGTCGCGGGCGACGGCTGTGCCTCCCGCGGGTTGGCCTCGGGCGACGGTTGTTCGGGAATGACACGGAGCACGAGGCGTGCGTCCGGCGTCAGCACCTTCTTTGCCCACTGCTGCACGTCGGCGGGCGTGGCGCGACGGTAGCGGTTCAGGTCGCGCTCGAAGGAGTCCGGCTCGCCGAAGGCGAACTCGTACTGGTTCAACCGGTCCGCTTTGGCCAGCAGCGACTGCATGCGCGCCACCATGCCGTATTCCAGCCGCGCCTTCTGCCGCTCCAGTTCGTCGGCGGTCGCGCCCTTGTCGATGAACTCCGCGACCGCTTCGTCGATGGCGCTTTCCAGGGCCTCGAGCCTCACGCCCGGCTTGGCGGTGGCCTGGATGTAGAAGAGCGACCCCAGAAGCATGGATGACTGGTACGCGGAAACGTCGACGGCGAGTTCATTCTGGTAGATCAGCTTCTGGTACAGCCGGCTGGAAATCCCCGAGGTGAGCACCGCCGCCGCCAGGTCCAACTCGGCGTCGCCGGGCGCGTACCCCGGCGGACTGTGGTAGACCAGGGACGTGCGCGCGAACTGCACGGTGTCGGTCATGGTGTGGCGCGTGACGCCGCTCAACCTTACCGACTCGGCCCGGGCGTGCACCACGTCCGAGCCGCGGGGGAGCGAGCCGAAAAGGGACTCGATCAGCGGTTTGACGGACGCGGGGCTGAAATCCCCGGCCACCACCAGCGAGGCATTGGAGGGCACGTAGTAGGTGGCGAAGAAGTTCTTCACGTCCTCCACTCGCGCCGCTTCCAGGTCCTCGTGCGTGCCGATGACGGGTATGTGGTAGGGGTGCCCGGGGGGAAACATGAGCTCGTACACCCGCAACTCCGATTTGCCGTAGGGGGCGTTCTCGTAGCTCTGGCGGCGTTCGTTGCGAACCACGTCGCGCTGCTTGTTGAGCTTCTCCTCGTTCATTTCCCGCCCCAGGTCCTCGAGGCGGTCGGCGTCCAGCCACAGCAGGGTGGGCAGCAGCTCCGCCGGGCCGATGGAGAAGTAGTTGGTGCGGTCTTCGCTGGTGCTGGCATTGTTGTAGCCGCCCTCGGCCTCCATGAGGCGATCGAAATCGCCCTCGGGGACACGCCGCGTGCCCATGAACATCAGGTGCTCGAAGAGGTGCGCGAACCCCGACCGTCCCGGCGGCTCGTCCTTGGAGCCCACGCGGTACCAGAGGTTCACGCAGGCCGTCGGCAGCGTGTGATCCTCATGCAGGATCACCGTCATGCCGTTGGGCAGCACGTATTTCTCGTGCGCCACGCGCTGCGCCGAAGCCGGCGAAACCAGAATCAGGATTGCCAGACCCGTCCACGTCTTCCGCAGGTTCATCGTCGATCATCCCGGTCGCCGCGGTCTGCAGCGCTTTGCCCCGTCGGCTTTCCGAGCCGCCCGCGGCTGCGCTCGTTGCCGTTACGCGGTGGTAGCGTAGTCGCTTGTTTGGGACGGACAAGGGTGCCGCGGGGCGCGTCGCTACCGCAGCGCATTTGCCGCACCGGCGCCATGGCGCTACAATATGCGTCGTACGGAGGCCCGCACGCGGGAGCGCACCGTTCCAAGAGCCCGCTTCGCGCCCTGCGAGCATGTCGGCCAGCAAGGAGTGTGTTCCGTGACTCCCACCAGAGATACGTCGTGCTCCACGGTCGCCGTTCCGACGGTCGATTCCATCAAGGGGTCCCTCAACGCCATCGAGGCCTTCATCGATGACGGCGGCGGGACGACCGACGCGACGTTCTACGTCCGACTCGCAGAGATGCTTCGCACCCTGCACGGCCGCATCCGCATCCACCATGCGGCCACCTGCCTGTCCGCCAGTGGTGACACCACCGAGCCCCTCCCACCCGAGTGCATCGAGGAACTCACGCGCCTGAGCGGCGAGCACTCCGCCATCCTCGGCCACCTGGATCGACTGGTCCGCGCCGTTGATTCCATGCACGACCGCCCTCAGGAGGATCGCGACGTGTTCTTCCTGCGGCTGCGGGAGCTGATCGCCATCGTCCGACGCCACGAAGCCGAGGAGGATCGGGTGTTCTACCTGGCGCTGTGGCGAGACACCGGCGGCGAAAGCTGATGCGACGCGCGGGCGGCGGGGGCAGGCTCAAGACCGCGGGGAGAGGGTGAGGGAACGGATGTCAATGCCCACCACCGGTTGGTTGCCGTCGAAGACCGGCCGGTCGGCGCGGTCGCGGGCCGCTTGAACCGGCGGCGGGAAGACCCACACCGTACGCAGCAGTTCCATGTCGACGTCAATGTCGAAGCCGTCGTTGTCGTCGATCACTCCGTCGACGTTGGTGTCGAAATCGTTGATGTCCTCGCCCACGATCTCGCGATCCAGCGTGAGGATGGCCGAGTCCTTGTTGCGATCCGAGGGGTCGGCCGTCACCTGCCGGCGCACGACCCGAAACACCTGGCCGCTGACTTCGTCGATGAACTGTGCCCCCTCCGAGAACATATCCACCAGGAACCCCGCCGAGGGTGCCGTCGCTCCGTTGACCTGAACTTCCGTCGGGATCCCGGTGGGCGCCGGATGCGTGGTCAGCGTCTTGCCGGGCGGCAAGGTTCGCCACGGGACCAGCCCGCTGGGCAGGATCAGCACCTGAACGCGCCAGGGCACCGGAAAGAGCAGGTCCTCGGTGGGCGGCAGGGCGGCCGGCACCACCGCGAGGTTCCGTGCCTCGGGGTTGGGTGTCCTGGCGGGTAGTGGATCCTGCTGCGCGAAACGATAGGTGGGCTGGCCGCGCCGCAAGGTCACGTAATACATGGTGAAATCGCGGGTGCGGTTGGCTGCGGCTCTGGGGTCGGCGACCACGCTCTTGGTTGCCGGGTCCCACTCCGGACGCTCGCGCAGTTTATGGAAGATGGCCACGCCGTAGCGCCGCGTGTCGAGCGTGTCGTCCCAGGCGGGGTCCTCGCTGCTGAAAGCGCCGCTGGGGTCCAGCGTTTTCTTGAGCCGCGGGCGCATCGGGGGATACATCCGCGCGTCCCAGCGCATCTGCGGGCCGCCGAATGCCTTGTTCCAGAAGAAGCTGAAGCCGGGGTCCTCCAGCTCCGGTTTGCTCAGGCCCATCTTGGTGCGTTCCAGCTCCCACGGGCCGCGATCCTGCCAGGGACGCTCTCGATTGGGATAGAACGTGCGGACGTTGCTGGTGTTCTGGATGCGGATGTTCTCCATGTGCAGGGCATGCACACGGGTGTCGCTGAAGGCCAGAATGAGTCCGTTGGGGTTGATGCTGTCGCCGTCGAAATACACGAAATCGCCGGCGAAACTGCCCGCATTCAGGGGGATCTTGTCGCTGCGGTAGCCGTCCACCTGCAAGAGCAGGTAGACGGTGGCGTCGGTGGCCTCCGTCAGCGAGGACTGCACCGTGTATTCGCCCAGGGTGCGAGCCCGGCTCCAGGCGACCGGGAACATGGTGGCCACCATGATGAGCCCGAAGCCCAGAATGATGATGGCGATCATCATCTCGATGAGCGAGAAGGCGATCCGGCCCACAGGTGGCGGCCCAAGTGCCGCGAGCCGCCCTCCGGCACGCGTGTCCGCCGCTCGATCTGCGCGGGGCCGGTTCACAGCGTCTCTCCCACCGGCCCGCGGATCACCGCGCCGCTCAGGCGGTTCACATAGAACGGAATGCCCGTTTTGATCAGGAACTCCCGTTTGAGCGAGATGCCATGGACATTGTTCCCCGCCGGCAGGCCGTTAAACAGATAATCGTCGTACAACAGCAGTCCGTCGACCGAGGGGAAGTTCATGGCCACGTCCCCCTGGGGCACGCCGGCGTCGATGACCAGAAAGGGAATGGCCTCCGGGCCGGTGGTCCCCCCGCCCGTGGTGGGGTCAATCGTCGCGGCCGGACCGGTTTGTGGATAGTAGCGTTTGACCGTCGGCTTGCCGGTTCCGGAAAGGTCGTAGCCTACTTCCAGTCCCGTTCTGTCCCCGAGAATGTCCAGCGGCGGTGGCGACGACGGGCCGGTGTACTCGTCCATGATAAGAACGTCCCGGCGCACCAGGAGCTGCCCGTCATTGGCGAAGACCATGGCGAAGAAGTTGCGATGTCGCTGCGCGTGGTCGGGCGTGGGGGGAGGCGGCGGCGGCCGGGTGAAGTCGTTGTGCGCCAGTTCCACATCGTTAAAGGTGACGGGATCATCGCCGTTGCCGGGTCCGTCGGGCATGACCACATACCGCGGCGCCACACGCATGGGCGCGGGCAGCTCGTAGCCCGGGTCCTCGCTGACGCGAAAGACGTTCTGCCACGCCGGGCGGTCCACCCGGCCTGCGTCCTGTTCGATGAACACGATGCGTTGCACGCTTCGGATCGGGTCGACGAAGAAGTACAACCCCGTTTGCGTGGCATTGGGCTGGGTGGCCCGGGCGCGGGCGGTCATGAGCATGCCCTGGAGCGTGTTGACCGCGTCGGCCGACTTGCGGTTCTCCCACAGCGCCAGCGCTGCGGGCAGGATCGCCGTCAGCAGCACCAGGACGATGGCCACCACGATCACCATTTCGACCAGCGTAAACCCGCGCGCGATCCGTCCCGGGCGCGAGAGGGTGGAAGTCCGCGCGGCGAACGGCCGGGCGGCGGGACTGCGCCCCGGGCGCGGCGGGAGGACTCGCTGCGGTGTCTGGGTTCCTGGGAGCATAGGTTTATTCTTCGGACAACCCGCGTTCCAGTTTCTCCTTGAGTCCGGACACCGAATAGAGGTTGTCGAGGTTCAGGGGATGGTCGATGCGCCGCCGGTCACGCGGCCCGTCCATCCAGTCGTCGATGAGTACGGCCTTGGGATCTCCGCCGGCATTGGGGTCGATGGCTTCCCGGGTCGCCTGCTCCTTCCCGTCCGGTCCCCAGGACATGACGATCGGTTCACCGCCGGCCAGTCGTACCATTTCGGTGCAGGCCTCGTGCCATTGGGGGTGGTTGCTGGAACCGAGGAAGTTCATGTCCGCGATCTTCTGCGGATTGGAACTGTGGTTGCGGGTGGTGAAGTAACTGAGGGGAACGCCCCAGGCGTCGACAATGTAGCGCACCGCCAGATCGGTCTCCTCATTATAGACGCGGTTCGCCGTCGGCGAGCGGTCGAGAAACTGGATGGGTTTGCCGTTCAGGGAATCGACGGGTCCGGCGCGGAAGTTGGATTCGGGAAGGGCGTCCAGCGCCGATTTGGACTCCACGCCGTACATTTCAATCGTTAATACCATCGCCGCCAGGTCGCGGTGCTCCAACTGCGGCTGGGCATTGCCCACGGTGTAGAACTTCATCGCGCTCCAGTTGCGCGGGTCGGTCGCGGGATTGCCCAGCTCGACATGGCTTTTTCCCAGGGCCAGTGAGCGGTTGCCGGTGCCGGCGCTCCCGGGAATGCCGACGGCGGTAAAGACTTCCAGTTCGTCGGGCGGATAGGTGCCGTAGCGGTCCTTGTAATAGAGCATTCCCAGAGTGCCCGCCCCCGGTTGCGGTTGGGCGCGGAGCAGCGTGGGGTTGGAGGTCTGTTCGGCCTTGAATTGCTCGATGACGTCGCGCACCTGCGCCAGGAGGGTTTCGGTGTTCTTGATCTTCCCGCGGTCGATCAGTGCCGGCCCGGCCACCAGCACGGCGCCGACGAGCACAATGATCACGGCGAACACCACCAGGAGTTCGACCAGCGTGAAGGCGGGGGCCATGTGCCGCCGCGCCTGCGTGCGGCTGACGGCACGCCCGTGCGCATGCAGGGGAGGGGAAACCGGGCTCGCGACACTACCAGCGCGGCGCCCTGCATGGTGAGCCACGTCAGGGGCGACGCTGGGCGTCGGAATGTTACACTTCCATGAATGCCGCATACATTCCACAAGCTGTTCTACTACTGCATCTTCAGCACCAAAGATGCGCGGTCCGTGCATTACGTCGGAGGTCGTGAAAGCGCTCTACCGTTACATCGACCGCGTCCTTCACACACGCGGGGGCAAACTGATCCGCGACGGTGGAATGCGAGACCACGTTCACTTGCGTGCCAAGCTCGATGCCGCAGGTTCGCTCTTCCTTTGTGGCGGTCGCGAAACCCGCGGCCGTCCTTCCGACGGCATCGCCTGCCGCTACTGATCCGTCTCCCGGCTCCAGTTCACGACGTCATCGGTGGTTCCGTAGGTTCCATCCGGGCCGGCGCTGATGAGCAAGTACGAGTCCTTCCGCACCGGTTCATTCGCTGTTTTGACCTTGGGGTTGTGGATAAAGCGGGCAAACGTGTACTGATACTTGGTGCTGCCGCCCTCGCCCTGAATATCCTCCGTCTTGTAGTTGGGCGTGGGTGCCGTGGCGTCGGCGATGTCGCAGTAGAGCCCGGTGTTGGGATCGCGGCCGCGACCGAAATCGAGTCCTTTGCGATTCTGTGCCGCCTTGGAGGTTCCGGTGATGAGGCCGTTGTCCTCCTGCCGGTAGACACCCGCGGCTTTGTCCTTTTCGTCCTGGACCATGAGCCGGGCCGCGCGGTTGGCGCGGTAGTACAGGATCGGCCGGTCCCAGGCATCGACAAAGAGCGGCAGTTTGCCGGTGTTGTCGTCATCGAAGGGCTGATCCAGGTCGTAGTTGAAAATGCGCCCTTCCTCCTTCATGGCATTGAGTGTTTCCACGCGCTTGGTTTTCAGATCGTCGGCGACGTAGGAGCCGGAGGATGGATAGCGCGGCCAAGCGGGCTGCCCGTAGTTGTTGGGATCGGTATCCGCCGCGTAGGTGCCGTTTTCCTTCCGCTGGGTGGCGTTGAAACGGTTGTGCGAGTCATCGGACCAGAAGCCGTCGGCGTCGATGTCCTTGAACCCCGCCGTTCCCCGCAAGTCCGCCCCGACCAGCGCGAACGCCAGGAGATGCGCCCCGGTCACCAAGGTGTCGGGGTTGGACGGTGCCGCGGGCGGGTCGGCCAGCGGAAAGGCAATCTTGTCCTTGTTCTGGTCGTTGGCGTCACTGCTGGAGGGCGGCAGCGTGCCGCCCAGCGCCTGTTCCGCGCGGAAGAGGTCCAGCCCGGTGGCGATGGCCTGGAACTCCGCGGTGGTGGAGGTCACTTTGGCGGTGTTGCGGATGGCGCCGAATGCCGGCAGCAGAAGCGCCACCAGCAAGGCGATGATGGAGATCACGACGAGAAGTTCGACCAATGTGAACGCCGCGCCGCGTGCGCTGGCGCGGGAGAACGCTCGCGAAACGACCTGCATGGGCCTCGCCGACCGCTCCCTTACGGTCGCGGCGCTGTCTGGCGCGGCGAGGCTCTGATCCCCGGAGGGCGTTCCGGGAGCGGCCGCGCGGGCGAAGGCACGCGGCTCGACCTTCGTCCCTCCGTGCTTTCGTGCCTCCGTGCCATCGTGCCACCGCGCGTTCGTGCCTTCGTCCCTCCGTCCCTCCGTGCCTGCGTGCATTCGTGCCTTGGTCGTCGTTCTCATCGCTCACCTACTCTGTCGACAACGGGAAGTTCGTAATGTCATCGGGGGTGCCGTAGCGGCCATCGACGCCAGCACTGATCAGCAGGTAGCTGTCGTGGTTGGCCGCCTGAAGCGGGGTCTTGGGGTCGATCTTCTCCCCCGCGTCCAGCTTGGTCTGGAAGGTGCGCCGCAGCGCCGGGTCGAGTATGAAATGGGCGAAGGTGGGCTGCACGTAGTTGGGCGTCCCGGGCCGCAGGTCGCGGTCCAACGGCCGGGCGAGCGAGTCGGCATCGAGCTTCTCGCCGGCGTGCTGAATGTCGTGAAAGCCGCCGCCGAAGTCCCAGCCCTCATCGACTTCATCGCCGGTGAAGGCGTGGTTATCCTCGTGCACATACATCGGTGGGCCGGTTTCCTGCACGCCGCCGGCATAGGTGTTCGTCGGGTTACGCTTGTCGGCAACGATGTTCGACTGTTTGCCGCTGGCGTTGGCGGCGTAGTAGAGGATGGGCTGATCGAAGGCATCGACCACCACCGGTAGCTGCTTCATCTCGTCCCATTCGGGGAACAGCTTGGCATTCGGCTTGCCGAGCACACGCTCCGTGGGAACGGTCACGGTGGTGAGGTCCGCGTACAGCGGGCGGCGCTCCAGCGACTTGCCCTCCCCCAGCGGGTCGGGGTGGTACCAGCGCCACGGCTCCTCGTTGATTTTGTCCTTCTTGGGAACCGAACCGCGGGCGACATAGCCGCGGTTGTCCGCGCCGCTGAGCATGGCCGGCAGCCAGTGTGCCCCGAACACCCGCGGCTTGCGGGGCTTGTCGAACCCCGGAGCCACGCCGAAGGGGAAGCGGCCCTCCAACCCCTCATTGGTGCCGAAGGCGTAGCTGCCGTCGCTCTTGGCGATCGGCGGGTGTACGTACGACGGAGGATAGCCGTTCGTGGCGCGGAAGTCCTTCTCGTTCTCGTTCTTAAAGAGGTCCAGTCCCACCTTCAGCGTCTGGAGGGTGGATCGCGTGTGGGTTTTCTTGGCCGTGTTTCGCGCGCTGTTGAGCGACGGGATCAGTATCCCGATGAGCAGCGTGATGATGAACATCACGGTAAGCAGTTCGACGAGCGAGAAGCCCGCCGCCTGCACCCCATGCCGCGATAACGAGCCGTATCTTGGGGCGGGGCGCCGGGAAGCGGCCGCCGAGTTCGTCCGTCCAGGGCCTTGTGTGTTCGGCATGGCGTACACCTCGTCTTCCGGTTGCCACAGCGGCATGCGCAGGCAGCCACGCCGCCGCCGGCGAAGTCTAACGCTCCACGGCATACTCGTCACCGCGCGATGGTTGCCGGTACCCCGTCCGCCCCGCCCCCTGCTGCCGCCCCGCCGCTACTTGCCGGACCCACCGCCCACCGACTGCATCAGGGAGACGAGCGGCATGAACAAGGCCAGCACGATGAACCCGACGATTCCGCCCAGGCAGATGACCATGACCGGCTCGAGAAGCGAAACCAGGCTGGCGACCGCCACGTCCACCTCTTCCTCGTAGTTGTCCGCGATCTTCAGCAGCATCTTGTCCAGTTCGCCGGTTTCCTCGCCGACGTCGATCATGTTCACCACCAGCGCGTCACAGACGTTGGTCGCCCGCAGCGGCGTGGCGAAGCTCTCACCCTCGCGGATGGCGTCGTGCACCTTGCCCATGGCCCGGGCGTACACTTCGTTGCCCGCCGTCTCCCGCGTGATGTTGATCGCTTCGAGGATGGGCACGCCCGCGGTGATCAGCGTGCCCAGCGTACGGGTGAAGCGCGCCACGGACGTTTTCTTAACCAGCACCCCCAGTCCCGGGAGCTTAAGAAACGTAAAGTCGCTGACGTATCGTCCTCCTTTGGAGGAGCGAACCAGCTTGAAGCCCATCCATGCCGCGAACGGTCCAAAGAGCATCACCACCCACCCCGGCGGCCGGCCCTTGACGATCCAATCGGACGCGTTGAGCAGCACCGTCGTGATGCCCGGCAGCTCGGTATCCAGGTCGTCGAAGATAACCCGGAACTTGGGGATGACGAAGATCATAATGCCGATGACGATCGACGCCGCGAAGCCGATGACCGCCGCCGGGTAGATCAACGCGCCGATGATCTTGCGCTGCAGCTTCTGGGCCTTCTCTTTGAAGTCCGCGAGGCGAACCAGGATGACGTCCAACACGCCGCCCGTCTCGCCGGCGGCCACCATGTTGACGTACAGGCGATCAAACGCCTTGGGGTGTCGTCCCAGCGCCTCGGAAAGGGTGGCGCCGCCTTCGATATCCTCGGCTACGGCCTTGAGGATGTTCTTCATGTGCCCGGGCCTCTGCTGCTCGTGCAGAATCTTCAGGCTGCGGAGGATGGGCAGGCCGGCGTCCTGAAGCGTGGCGAGCTGGCGCGTGAACTGCGTGAGCGATTTTGAGTTGATCCTCCCCGTGCTGCGCCGCCCCTTGCCTTTCTTTCCCGCCGCCGCCTTGGTCTTGCTCCCCTTCTCCCGGATGCGGGTCGGGAAGTAGCCGAGGTTGCGAATCTTGGAGAGTGCGTCCTCGGTCGAGATCGCTTCGATCTCGTCCTTGACCTCCTGGCCGGCTTGGTTCATCGCCTCGTAGGCAAATGTGGGCATAGTGGCACCTCGCTCTCCCAACATTATCGCCCGCGGTCAGGTGTCCGTCCAGCCGCTCCTGTGACGACCGGACGAGCGTTTCAACCCGTCCTTGACATTCCCAACGGGTTGTCGTTCGCCGGGGCGAGGAGGCCGGTAACGGGCTCGCGGCCCGGGGGACTCGCTCGGGGCATCATTCCCGGGTCCAGGTCTGTACCGCGGACCCCGTCTGGATCAACAAGGCGTCGTCCCCCACCTGGATCGCACGGAGCTCGCTGAGTACCCCCAGCTTACGCGTGCCGCCGCGGGCGGGAATGACTCCGCTGGCGTTGCGGTGGTCGTAAAGATAAGCCGCTGCGTCGCCGCCGGCGTCCTCGTCGGGAACGTGAACGGCGACCACGTAGGACTCCGTCACCATCCGCCGCACGAGTCGGGCCTCGTCCGGTACGGTACCGTGCCACAAGGTCATGCCGGTGACCTCGTCCACGGCGCTGACCCCCGTGGAGGTGCTGACGAGGACGCTGCTGCCCTGGCGGTCAACCGTGATCTCGTCGTCCGGACGACGGGAGATGGTCTCCGACCGCCATAGCGTTCGGCCGTCCTCGAGGCTGATCTTGCGAACCTGCCGCCCGTCGTCGGAGCCATAGAGGGCGTCCACATCGAGCAGCAGCGAGGATTGACGCAACTGTCCATCGAAGCTCGCACGCCATCGTCGGGCGCCCGTCTCCAGGTCGTACGCGGCGATCGACTGCGACGTCACCACGA
Organism: Planctomycetota bacterium; assembly: GCA_016208685.1. Classification (GTDB taxonomy): domain Bacteria; phylum Planctomycetota; class Phycisphaerae; order UBA1845; family UBA1845; genus JACQXM01. Next base: position 206,882 of record JACQXM010000051.1, read on the forward strand.
TCACTTGCCCGTCCAGCGCGACGTGCAAATCTTCAACCGGTCGGGTTTCGTCCGTGGCTACCGCCCCCAACCACGCGCCCGTGGCGGCGTTAAGGTGGCAGAGTACTGCCCGACCGTCCTGGACCACGTGGTAGACGACCCACGGGTCGCTCACCCGCACCCGCCCGAAAGCCACCGGGCGGTACGTCTGCGTCCACAGCAGGTCACCGGCCGCCACGTCGATGGCGCTGATGCCGCCGTTGTCACGGACGCTGACCAGAAGCTCATCCTGTAGCGCGTGGGTGCGAAAAGCACCGGAGTCCTCGAAATCCGCGTTGGGGTCGACCAGCCGGGCGGGGTATTCGCCGTACGACCAGCGGCGGTTCCCCGAAACCGGGTCGATCCCGAACACCTCGTAGGCCGTGGCGAACACCACCACCTGGGGCAAGGCCACCAGTAGCTCCGCCTTGGCGCGCACCGGCGCGGGGTCGGCCCACAGCTCCTGCGAGGTCCGGGTAGAGAACGCCCGAATGCCCAGTGAGGTGTAGACGTAATACCGCGACCAGTCCGCGGCTGCAGCGTCGGCGAACCAGGGCGAGAGCAGCACCGCCCCTTCCTCGAAGGTCTGCGTCGTGTGACGCTCCAGCGGCAATTCCAGTCGCGGCCGCGAGACTTCTACCCGGCTGCGCACGCCCGCCAGGCGATCGCGGTATTCGCGGAAGGTCATCCAGCGGTTGTCGTGGTCCACCAGCACGCCGGGATGCTCGCGCGCCGCCTTGGTCAGCCAGCGGTAGGCGTAGGCGGTCTTTCCGCCGCGCTCATAGGCATCGGCGATCTTCCGCATCACCTCGGGTCGGTTCACGTTTCGCGGATAGCGGTGGTAGGCACGGGCGTAGGCGCGGGCCGCCTCCTCAAAGCGCGAGAGCCGCACCAGCGCGTCGCCCTGCGCCGTCAGAGCCTGCGGCGCGGCGTTGCTGTTGGGGAAGGTATCGACGACGCGTGTGAGTAGCCCTAGGTCTTCGGCCGCCCGACCGCTGTCCAGCCAGCGCTGGGCTTCGGCCTCATAGGGCGCATACACCGCCGCCCCCAGGCGCTCCACAAGCTGTCCAATGCGTGTTGCCGCCGCCGAACCGGCCGACTCTGAAGGCGACGCGCCGGGCTCCGCCGCCTGGCGCGGAAGCGCGATCTCCCGCAGGGAACGATCCCGAAGCACCTGGTGATAGAGCCGCAGGGGCTGTTCGGCATCCTGAAAACGCTCGAACATCTCCGCGAATCGGAAGCGGTAACGCACGTGCGCCTCGGGGTCGGGAGCGGACTGGGACGCGAATGAGAAGAGTCTCGCCAGGTCCTCGCGCGACAGCGCGCCCCGGCCAGCCAGCACGTCGGTGAACATGAGAATGTCGGCGAACAACCGCCTCTTAAGCCCCCCATCGAGCGGTTCCAGAAAGCCGCCCGCCCGACGCACCGCCTCGTCCAGCAAGGTCAGCGCCTGGGCGTCTTCGCCGCCGCGCAGCGCGATCTCCGCGAACTCCAGCGCCGGCGCGGGATCGGACGGCGCCTCCGCCATCCGCGCTCGCAGCGACTCCCAGAGCTCCGCCTTGCGTACGTATACCGAGATGTTCCCTTCCGCGGCGACGATCATCTGTTCCGGGAGGGGCAGCAGGTTCCCGCTCCGCCCCTCGGCCCCCCAGGGAATGTCCTGCCGCTGCCCATCCGCCACCGTATACGCGCTGATTCCCACGCGCGTGGGGACCAGGACCCGATCCTCAACCCACGCGCCCCGCCCGTAGGCACCACCTTCCGGCAGCGCCTGTACCCAGCGGGGTGCGCCGGTTTCCAGGTCCACACAGGCTACGCCGCCGCCAACCACGCAGAGGGTGTTGCCGTCCACGCCCAGCAGGGTCTCGGCCCCACCCAGGTCCGCCGCAGTCACCGTCTGAAGCACACGGCCATCGTCGGCGGCCGCGACAATCAGGTAACTGGTGTCCAGCGGCCGTATGACGAGCCGCTCCCCGGAGCAGACGACGGCGTTGTACGCCCAGGCGTTGATGCCCCGGGCCGCCCAGGTGGAGTCGAAGGAATCGCCGATCAGGTCCCGGCGATAGGTGCGCAGCCAGCGAACCGCCCCCGTCTGCGCCGATACCGCCGCATACGAGCCGAGGTTGGTGCACACGTAGATCGTATCCCCGCGGAGTGCCGCAACCGCCATCGTCGCGCGGCGGAAGCCCAACATACCGGTCGACGCACTGCCCAGATGCGTGCGGAACTCGAACGTGCCGGTCGCGGCGCTGAAGCGATAGAGGTAAGCGTCCTCAAAACCGAAGGAGCGCCGCCGCCGGCCCACGACAAACAGGTGCCCGCGATCCACCAGCGGCGCGGAGTCGAAAGCGATCTCGGACAACTCCTCGGCGCCCGCCGCCGGACTCACCGCCCACAGCAGCCGCCCCGTTTGCGCGTCCAGGCATACCAGTTCCGGCGGAGTGCGCGTCGACTCGTACCCATAGAAAGGCAGCGCGTCGCCGGGTACGGACGCATACACGCGTCCGTCCGCCACCGTGACACAGTCGAACCCCGGCCCCTGCTCGTCGGCGTCGGCGCGCGATGCCCCGCCTGCGTCCTCGGCGCGGTAGCGCCAAGCCGCCACTCCGGTGTGCCGGTGCAAGGCCACGATCTCACGGTCGTGCTGCACGAAGATGAACTCGCCATCGACCACCGGGTGCATGGAAAGCTGGCGCGGGTTATCCGCGGAATCGGCCGGCGTGGGCTCGCCTCCGCCGCGCTCCGCGTGCGCCACCGCGCCGCCGAACTCGTCGAAGCGCCAGAGCAACCCGAGCTCGTCCACGCGGCTTGCCGACCGACGGTCACGCGCGCTGCTGCCCCCGAACATCGGCCAGCCGGCGGGGGCCGGCGGCTGCCGAAGCGGAAAGAGCGTGCCCCGTCCATGCGCTAGCGCCTCCGACAGCGAGCGTTCCTCGCCCATCCAGCGGATGCGCAGGTTGCCGAGGTCGGACTCTTGCGCCGCATCGCGCGAAGGTCGATCGGCGGAAGCGGCAGCACTTCGCCCCTCCGCGGGTTCACCCTCCAGGGCGTCGATGACCGCCAGCATGGCGCGGTATCGCGCGGCTTGGTCCGCGGCGGTTGGGTGTTGCTCCAGTGCGCGGCGATACACGCGCCGAGCCAGCGCCAGGTCGCCGGACTCCAGCGCCAATTGGCCGATGGTGTCCGCCAGTTTGGCGGCCGGGCGGGTGCAGAAGTAGCGTTCGAAGACCGCCAGGTCGTCCTCCAGGCCGGCGCTCTCCGCCGCGGCGCGGATTCGATCGTCGGCCTCACGATCGAAGCGCTCCTGGTAGGCGCTGACGCCCGCTTCCGGCCAGCCGCCGATCCAATCGTTGATGTGAGCCCGAATACCGATGTACGCACCGCGCGGCGTGCGGACCAGGCGATCGCCGAAGGCATCCGCGGTGCGTTGCAGGAGCTCGGCGGCCTGCGACCACTCGCCGGCGTCGATCAATCGCTGTGCCTTCGCCAGGGCGTCGGACGCCTCGAAGCTGTCGTTGATGTAGACATCGCTGCGCGCCGGTTCGGCGAGCAGGCGACGCTCCGCGGCCGGAGGCGGCTCGCCGGCGGGCGGTGCGGCCACGAGGACCGCTGCGGAAAGCGCGCCCACGGCCCCCGCCACAAGCTCCCACGTTCGGAATCGCATCTTGCTCCATTGTAGAGGCCGCTGGGCGTCCCTGTCATGCGCCGTAGGACCGACCCGCGCTGTGGGACCGGCTTTCCAGCCGGTCAGGCAGTGTTTGGACCGTGACCGCATGGCGGCGCTTGTCCGCCTCCGGCGGACGCGCTTGGCCATGGCACCCATCGTGCTGTGGGACCGGCTTTCCAGGAGGTATTTCCAAATCTTGTGGATGACCGCATGATCAGGCGGCAGTTTTCTTGACGCCGTCGGCGAATTCGACGCCGGCGATCACGTCGGCAATGAGCGTTGAACCGTTCAACGCCCTCCACGTCCTCGAGGCACACTCC
>JACQXM010000052.1 GCA_016208685.1 Planctomycetota bacterium
CAGGTCCGTCATCAGCCCCAGCAGGTACCGCTCGCAGTGCCGGAAGGTCTGCTCTCGCTTGAAACACGGTCGAAACCGCCCCAACAGCGCAGCCAACGCCGGCTGCAGCGATCGAATCTGATCGGCATTCATCCTGGGTCTACTGATTCTTCGCAGGAGAGCGCGCTCCCCGCATTCGTCTCAGGACAACCATCGGCTCGAACCCCTTCAATTCTTGAGCACCGCTAGCGCTGTCGTACTAAGCGCTGCCAACACCAAAGTGGCAGGTTCCGGGACGATGAAAAAGGACGATAACTCGCCAGTCACAAGCACGCGCAGTTCCTCTGAGGTTCCCATACGGAACCGCGCGGAATCCACAGAATCGAGGGACGGCGGCAGCAACGGAAGCGCGTCGCTCGAGAACATCTGCTGGCTTGAATCGACAAGCTCGATATTAAGCCCTATGTGGTAAGCCAGGAAAAGATTACTACTCGCCGCAAGATACCGATCGCGCCCGAGCCCGAAGTTGTTGTTCTCGACTGCGATGAGGTTGGCCGCGCTGGGGGTGTCGAATAAGGCATAATCCAACGTCCCTATCTGGCCCTCACTTCCAACAATTGCGTTTTCGTACACGCCGCTTGAAGGGAACGTCGGAAGGCTATCCGGCGTTTTAGATTCAAACGTATAGGCACCGTGGATCGGCATGCCTGGGCTCACGTGCCCCTGGAGCAAGCCGAAGGGATCCAAGACCGTCGTTACTTCCCCGGTGAAGCCAAACGTCACTGGCGAGGCCGGGGCGGGGGCGCCGACGGCACCGAACGACCCCAGGAGGAACCCGATTGCGATTCTTCTTTGGTAGGACCTCATGGCTTGATCTCCTCACAAGATGGTGGGTGGCGCTGCCACGCGAAATTCACCCCAATGGAATAACGTTCCGCCAGCAAGCACGGTAGCTGCTGATTCTACCGGCATTGGCCGTGCTGAAATTCGGAAAAATCGTGTTTTTCTACCCCTTTGGGAAGTGCATTGTCCGCCGCCGCGCAGCCGCCGTCGTCCCAGTTCCGCGGCTCCGAGTTTACTTGCCCGTCCAGCGAATTCGTGAAGAAGCGTAATCCCCCTCCGATGTACGGTGCCGTGTTTAGCGCGGCGTCACGAAATGCGACGTCAGCTCGCGCTTCGCCAAGCAGGAAGCCCGTTTCCGTCGTTGCGAGCCCAGAAAACACATTAACCACATTGAGCGGTACGCTGGGATGCTCGTACACGATGAGTATGCTCACTCCCTCGGCGAGTGCATCGGATCCGGGCTCGTCCAGTGCGCCCGCAATCAGATACGCTCCATTACCTCCGGTCCGAAGCGCTGCAAGCGGAATCGCAGCCGTGTATGCCGCCGTGTAGTAATGGGGAACCGGAATATCCCAACAGAGATCGTCATCAGCGATGCCGCTTTGGACGCCAACCACGGGAACGTCGTTGATTCGAATCTCTGTTTCAGCGGTTGCGCCAGGCATGTTTGTCAAATACGACCAACTGGCGTATGCTGCTTCAATCGTGGAATCTTGGGGAATGCCGGAGACGTTGACGATGATCGGATCGGTTTGTTGAATGCTGTCGGCAACGACGGTACGTGTGCTCGCTCCGCTTACCACGAACCCACCGTGGAGCGTGGCGCTGTACCACAGCGTCGCTTCGTGGCCCAGCCCGGTTTCCGCCGCGTATGCGGGCTTTCCGGCTGCGATTAGAGTCAAAGCCAACATAGCTGCTACGCGTGGTCGTGACCGGCGACGCATGGTGATCAAGACTATGGCACAACTACCGAGTAGAGCGGCGACGGCTGGTTCCGGGACGTATGTGAGCGATGTGATTCCAGCGGTAACGCCGGTCGATCCGATGGTAATTAACGATCCGGAGCCCACGTCGAATCGATAGAGGTTTCCGGTGCCTCCCGGCCGTCCTTCGGATATGAACAGAGTGCCGTCACGGGCGAAGGCTGCTCCCAGGAACCCAAAATCGAGAGTCAGGGTCCACGAGCGCAGCGTGTTGCCATTGGTCTTGTCAACGTACAGGACGACGTCACCGACAGCCCCGATGCCGTTGCCAATTGCGAATACCTTTCCGTGCGGATCCACGGCGATGGAGGCGAAGGAGGCATCCACTTCACCGATATTCTGAAAGGTTAAGATCGCCGGGTCGAATGTGAAGAGATTGTGCGATGCTCCCGGTGCGCCGGGCGACGCCGAATACAGAAGCGAGGTCGTCGGGTCGAATTCGAAGTCAAGCCCGTAGGGAATCAGCCCTAGCCGCTCGGAGCCTCCATTCGAGATGTCAATCCGGTAGAACGTCCGAAACGGGCTGACAGTAGAGCCAGTACGCCCGTAAAGGACACCGCTTGGCGAAAGGGCGAGGCCAACGAGATCGGTGATCCCCGTGCTGCGAGGATTTGATGCAACCCCTGTCAGGGGATCGATGTCGTACAGTACACCATCCGAGGTTCCGCCGATGAGGTAGCCGCCTGCATGCGTTTGGGTGCGTTCGCCGGGCAAGAACGGTCCAAGCCCCCCTACCGGCGTCGCACGGACGGCTGTACCCGAATGCGCAAGCGTACTGATCGCAACTACGACCCCAAGAACTCCTCCCCGATACATGACTTGACCTCCTGACAAGATGTTCGACTGCCCCCGCGCGGCTGTTCCCCCAACCCTAAGAACACCGCCCGATGGAAAGTGGCGCCTACACAAATCCGTTGAGCAAGTTCCGTGCCACTTGACGCAGCTTGGACGGTTTTTTCGGACCAAATCGCCGGGTCGGCCCCGCGGCCGGTGCAGGTGGGCGCCGGCCGGGCGGGATGGCCGGGGCGTGCGGCCTTCGGCTGGCCAGCGCCGACTACGTTTCGCTGGAGGACGACCTGCCCGATGTCGCCAACCCACGCCTGCCCCATGCGGCTACGGCGCCGGCGACCCGGCGGACGCTGACGGCGACTCCGTGCCCGACTGCACAGGCGTCTGCCCCGGCGCGGACGACGCGATCTTCGCCCCCGGCTGCGCCGTGGCCATCCCCGCCGCGTCGCAGTGGGGCATCATGATCTTAGCCCTCGCGCTGGGCGTGGCCGCGAAGGTACGCTTCGGGCGTGCACGCAACCGATCCCTGCGCTGATCCCACTGCCGCACGGGCACGCCAAGGGCCGCCGGTGTCGTGCGTGAGCCGGCTACACTGGGCCGTTCCGCGCGCCGCCTGAAAGCGCCGTACCGCCGCAAGGCGGCGTTTTACCACGGACTGCTACGTGTCTACGGGCGGCGTTCCGCCGGCGCTTTTCGCTCGTGCCCGTTTGCTGCGGGTACGCTGGTACACTGCCCCAGCCGTGTGCACCATGCCCCGTTGCCGCGGAGCTTGCGCTACCGGACGATACACGTCCGAGGTTTCGTCAATGAACGACCGATCGCCCCACTTGCCCCCGGCACTGGACCGCATCGACCGCCGCATCGCCGGTTGGATGCGACGCAACGGGCATTGGCTGCTGCGCGGCTCGCTGGCCGTGGTGTTCATCTGGTTCGGCGTGCTCAAGCCGCTCGGCCTGAGCACGGCCAACGAACTCGTCGAGCGGACGGTCTACTGGGTCGATCCCGCGTGGTTCATTCCGCTGCTCGGTTGGTGGGAGGTGGCGATCGGCGTGTGCCTGCTCATTCGCCCCCTGTTGCGCGCGGCGATCCTGCTGCTGTTTCTGCAAATGCCGGGCACGCTGCTGCCTCTGTTTCTGCTGCCGGACGTGTGCTGGATCCGAGCACCCTGGGTGCCCAGCCTGGAGGGGCAGTATATCATCAAGAACCTGGTGCTCATCAGCGCCGCCATAGTCGTGGGCGGTACCGTTCGTGACGGGAGGGCCGGCCGGTGAGACATTCGATGTGGCAACCCGTGCCTCTGCCGAGGGGGCGACTCGCCGTCCGGTGCCGCGGGGACAGGACCGCGACCGCCCGCACGTTACCTGGCGCGGTTCCGCCAAGGGAGGGGGATCGCGCGCGCAGGTGCGGCGCGGCATTGGATCGCGCACCGTGGTTTGGCCCCAAGCGAAGGCATGCGCGGCCGCGCGCAGTGATCTGCGTATTGGCGGCATTGGCACTGGCGCCGTCCCACACCGCGCTCGCCGACGCCGAGCCCCTTCCCGCGACGAGTGCCGTCGGCCAGGATGCAACGCCCCTGACCGACTTGCTGCGCGAGTATTTTCGCACCGACGACGCCGCAAGGCGCTCGGCTTTGGCAACCGACATCGAACAGGCGACCGCGGGCTCGGTGGCCGCCGTTGCCGCAGCCCTGGGAGAACTCCAACTTTGGGAGGAAGTGCCGGACAGCGAGTCCCTGCGGTTTGTGGTGCGCGGCAAGCGCGGCGTGGTTGTCGCGCGCTGCCGACCGCCGCGCGGGTACGTTCCCACGACGGCGTATCCCGTGGTTGTCGAGGCGACCGACCGGCGAGGGACCTTTCCCATGGGCGCCCGGGACGATTTTCCGGCTCCTGATTCGGCCGGGACCGATCCCGCCCACGCGGTCATTCGGGTTCATGTCGAACCGGAGAACCTCGATGCCGCGGACGATTCCCTCCGCACCGGCGACTACTTGCGCGCCGTCCTGGCCGAAGTGCGCCGGCGACTGCACGTCGATTCCGATCGCGTCGTGCTGCTTGCCGCACGGCCCGGCGATCCGTCGGCTTGGTCCGCCGTCTTGGCAAACCACGACTTGCTTGCCGGCTTTGCCGCCTTCGGCTCGTTGCCGGACGTACCCTACCCGGCGCAGTCGCTGCCGCTGCTTCTGGAGAATGTGCGGCACGTGCCGGTGCTGCTCGCATGGCGCCGGCCGGGCGACTCGTCGGACGGGACCGGCGGTGCGGGGGCGGATGCGGCCGCTCTCGGCCGTTACATCGCCGATCTGGCGCGGCGACAATCACTGCCGCTGATCGGGATGGAGCTCGCCGATGCCGACGTACGGTCGCGACTGACAACGGAATGGGAGGCACTTCTGACGACCCGCCGCAAACCCCTGCCGCGACAGGTGTCCCATTGGTTTCGTTTCGCAGGCACCGGCCACGCGGCGTGGCTGCGGGAAACGAAGCACGCCGGCGAAACGTGGGAGGACGACCAGCTCTCCATCGTGGTCTCGCCTCCCCTGGATCGTGAGCGCTTCATCACCGAGGTGCTGACCGATCAGTTCGCCTACCTGGGCGGACGCATCGACGGGCAGACGATCACCATTGACACCCGCGGCTGCGAGGAGATCGAGGTGTTGTTCTGCGAGGGCATGATCGACTTCGCGCAGCCGGTGACCGTCCGTTGCAACGGCAAGACTCGTCATCGCGGGCTCGTGAATCCCGGCGTCCGCACACTGCTGGCGGAAGCGGCCGCCGACTGGGATTTCCAGCGCCCCGTCTGGGCGAAGCTGACGCTGACCATCCACGAATAGCGGCCCGGCGCCGCGTGCCCGGCGGCTCCCTTGCCGGCGCGGGGCACCGGGATATAGTCTGTTCCCATGGCCGTCCTTCGTTATCTCGACGACGCCGGCTGTCTGCAAAGCCGAACGCTTGATGCCGAACAGTTCGTCATCGGGCGCGCGCCCACCTGCCAGATCACGTTCGACGACGACATGATCTCCCGCGAGCATCTGCGCATCGACATCGAGCCCGATGGACGGTTCCGGGTGCGCGACCTGGGCAGCCGCAACAAGACCTATGTGAACGGCGAACTCACCAGCGAAACGCTGCTCATGCCCGGCGACGTCATCCGCACCGGGGACCGGATCGTGGAGTTCCTCGATGACGCCGCGTCTCCGGAGAAGATTGACCTGGAGTTCCTCACTCCGGACCGCACGGAGCCGCCGCATTGCGAGTGGGTCAAGCTCAAGGCGCCGCTGTCGCTGACGCTACCCCAGGTGGAACAGCTCGCGGCGCTGATCGGCGACCAGGCGCTGACCGCCCGGCCGGAGGACATTGCCAACGCCGCCCTGGGACAGATTCTCCTGGACCTGCAGGCGGAGCGCGGGCTCATCGCCCTGCGCGGCGATGCCAAGACCGAACTGCGACCGCTGGCGCAGCGCGGGCTGCGCCGCCCGCCCGGCGGCTCGTTGACGCCGGTGAGTCAGTCCTTTGCCCTGGCTCCGATCCTGCAATCGGTGGGGGGCCGTTACCCGCAAACCGCAAGCCAGCTCAACAACAAGCTGGGTTACGCGGTCACGGCGCTGGCGGCGCCGCTGACCTATCGCGGCGACCTGGTGGGGGTTTTGTACCTGGACCGCCCGGCCTCGAAGAAACCTTTTGCCGCTGCGGCGTTGCAATATGGTTTGGCCGCGGCGGCTCAGGTGGGGGCGCTGATCGGGGAGACGGCGCGGAAGCTGGTGCGGAACGCGGCGCGCGAGGGAGTCGCATGGATCTCGACGCTGCGGCGCGTGCAGGGGTGTTTGACGATGCCCGTTGTCGCCAGCGACGGCTTCGACGCGGCGATGAAGCTCTTCCCCGGTCGAGTACGGTGCGGCGATTTCGGCGAGGTCATTCACCTGGATGAGCAGCGCTGCTGCGTGCTGGTGGTGGACGGCGGAGGGCATGGGATTACGGGCATCGTGCAGGCCAATGCCTTGCGCGCCGCGGTTCGTGCGGCGCTGGCGGTTGCGGACGACGTGCTGATGGACCCCGCGGCGCTATTCAATCAGCTCAACCGTACGACGGCCGCCTCCGCCAGCCGTCAGGTGGTTCCCTGCACCTTCGCGGGCATTGACATGTCCGCCGGGAAGTTGGTCTACATCAACGCCGGCGGCATGCCGCCCCTGCTGCTCATCGCTCCGGGGCGCCTGGTGACGCTCGATCAACCGTCGCTGGTGCTGGGGGTCGATCCGGACTGCGGCTACGAAGCCACCCGCGTCGACCTGCCGGAGGCGTTCCGGCTGGTGTGCCATACCGACGGCCTGGTGGAGGTTACGAGCGTGGCCGGCGAGGCCCTGGGCGAGCAGCGGTTGCACGATGTACTTCTTCACCGCGACGCCTTCGGTTCGGCCGCCGAGGTCGTGGCGCGGGTAGCCCAGGCGTGGTCCGGACACTTGGCCGGAGCCCAACCCGACGACGACGCACTGGTGTTGGCAGTGAGCCGGGGCGGGTGACGCGGACGCTGCGACCCGCCGCGCGTCAGGCGAGCTCGGCATTCGGAATGGCAATTGCGCGGAGTAGTGTCGGTTCAGGGCGGCGAACACGGGTGACGGAACGCCGCCCCGCGGCGCAGCTCGAAGGCGGCGCCGGTCCGCCCGGGTTTCAGCTTGCGGTGCGGCGAGTGACACATACATGACGCTCACCTACTGGACCTACCTGAAGCTGGATGAACTCTTGAATCTCCAGGAGGTCCGTTCCCATCCTCCGGAGCATGACGAGCCGCTGTTCATCATCATTCACCAGACGTACGAGCTGTGGTTCAAGCTGCTGCTGCACGAGCTGGACCGCATCAAGCGCGATTTCCTGGCAAACGAACTGTACGCTCTGATCGCCGGCTTCAAGCGCATTCGCACCGTCATGAAGACCCTGGTGGAGCAGATGGACATTCTGGAGACCATGACCCCGATGTCCTTCAGCAGCTTCCGCGACCGACTGGACACCGCCTCCGGCTTCCAGTCGGCGCAATTCCGCGAGCTCGAGTTTCTGCTGGGCTACAAGCGGAAGGAAATGCTCAACTACCAACCCCCCGGTGCTCCGCACCGCCACGCCATCCTGCGGCGGCTCGAGGAGCCCAGCGTGGTGGATTCGTTCTACGCATTCCTGGTACGCCAGGGGGCGTCGGTGCCGGAGGAACTGCTGGACAGAGACGTGACCCTTCCCACGCAGCCCGACGAGAAGGTGCAGGACGCCGTTTACAAGCTCTATCGCACCCGGCCGCAACTGACCATTCTGGTGGAATTGATGACCGACTTCGACGAGGGCCTTCAGGAATGGCGCTACCGGCATGTCAAGCTCGTCGAACGCACCATCGGCAGCAAACGCGGCACCGGAGGCTCCCTGGGTGTGGAGTTCCTGAAGGAGTCACTTTTCAAGCCGGTGTTTCCCGACCTATGGGCCATTCGCCATCGCCTGTAGGCCCCCACGGGCGACGACCGGCGCCACAGACGGCACGGCGTCAACGACACGGTGGGCGGGCATAGGCCCATCAGTGGCAGTCGTACGGTAATTATTGCATTATCAAGCGATTTCGCAGCGATGGGCGGCGTACGACCTCGCGTACGGACGCCGGTGGGAACCTACGCGACTCGCCAACGGTAGTAGTGCGTGGGGCGTTTGATCGTCCGACCCCCCGCGCGGGTGGCGCCGCGCGAAGCTCGCGCGCGCCCGGTCGGGCACGCTGGCAAGGTTGACAGCGCGGAAGTGATACTTATAATCCGCGACTGCGATGCCGGTGCTGTCGCTCGCCGACCAACGGGAGTCGTTGGTTCGGGCGGGGTGTCTGCGTCGCTGCGCGGAGCAGGTGGTGGCTAGACGGAATCGGTGCGACGAGGGAACGCGGTTGGTTCTCGGCGGACTGGAGGAAGCGATGAAGGGCGTCGCGCTGTGAGCCTCCCCGTTTGGAGTAACGCAATGCACTAGCGCTGCGGGCTCCAGGTTGGACCTTGCCACTGCTCCGCGTGGGGTTGCCCGGTGCGCCCACGCTTTTCTTGTTTTTAGGGCCCGGTAGAGGAATACGTTTCGGCCATGAATACCGACCTGCTGCGATTCGTCGACTCGATCAGCCGCGATAAGAACATCGAGAAGGAGAGCGTCTTCGTGGATTTGGAGACGGCCATGGTTTCCGCGGCACGCAGGGCATTCCTCGAGGCCCAGGACGTCATGGTGCAGATCGATCGCATTACCGGGGACATCACGGCCCTCGCCGACGGAGCGCCGATCGACATGAAGGCCCTGGGTCGCATCGCGGCTCAGACCGCCAAGCAGGTTATGATGCAAAAGATTCGCGAGGACGAGCGCAGCTCGATCTTCGAGGAGTATTCCCAGCGGGTGGGGCAGATCGTCACCGGAACCGTCACCCGCTACGAAGGCGGGGCGATCACTGTGAACCTCGGCCGCGCCGAGGGCTTCCTGCCGAAGAGCGAGCAGATTCCCGGCGATCAGCACCATCCGGGGGAACGCATCCGGGCCATGATTCTTAACGTGCGGGAGGAGCAAAACCAGGTCAAGATCGTGCTCACCCAGACCCACCCCGACTACATCCGCAAGCTGTTCGAGCTGGAGGTTCCCGAGGTCGGCGAGCGGATCATCGAAATCCGCGCCCTGGCCCGCGAGGCGGGCTATCGCACCAAGGTCGCCGTGTCGTCGATCGACTCCAAGGTGGACGCCGTCGGTGCTTGCGTGGGCGTGCGCGGGAGTCGCATCCGCAACATCGTCGACGAGCTGGGCGGAGAGAAGATCGACATCGTGCGCTGGAACGAATCCTCCCAGGTGCTTATCACCAACGCCCTCAAGCCGGCCGAGGTCAAGGAGACCTTCCTGTGCTTCGAGCTGGGGCGGGCAACGGTGATCGTGGACGAGGACCAGCTTTCCCTGGCCATCGGCAAGCGGGGGCAAAACGTGCGCCTCGCGGCCCAGCTCACCGGCTGGGACATCGATATTCTTACGCCCGAAGAGTACAACAAGAGCGTGGATGACATGGAGAAAGCCCTCAAGTCCATCACCGGCGTGGAGGATGTCGCGCTCGATAAGATGCTGGCGATGGGCATTATCTCGCTGGGCGACCTGGCCGAGGTGGGTGCGGACCCGCTGGTCAAGGACTTGGGCATGGCCGCCGAACTCGCGGAACGAGTGGTGACCACCGCGGCGGCGGAGGCGAAGCGCCTGGCAGCCGAAGCGGAAGCCGCCAAGCAGGCTGCCGCTGCGGCGGCGGTGGCTGCGGCACAAGCGGCAGCACAGGCGGCGGCACAGGCCGCGGCGCAGGGTGAGGGCCAACCGGCCGCCGTCGCCGGCGACGGCGATTCGCCCGAGGCCGTCGACGAGTCGACAGAGAATTCCGATGAGCCCGTAGCGGAGGTTGCCGATGCTGCGGAGGCCGGCGCGCCCCATGCCGGCGTGGTGACGGCGGAGCCGGTGGATGCGACCTGATCGCGGCGGGAGCCTTTCTTGCCGCTGCGGTCCGACCGCGTGGCGACGTTGAGTGCTTGAAGCGGAGTGCGGCTTTGTCTGACAAGATGCGCGTTCACATCCTGGCCAAGGAGTTGAACGTCCCCAGCAAGACGATCATCGAGAAATGCCAGGCCGAGGGCATCGACACCGTGAAGAACCACATGTCGACGCTCAGCGCCGGGCTGCACGCCACGATCGTCGAGTGGTTCAGCGAGGGGAACCACGACGTCGCCGTCGAGACGGCCAAGCGTGTCGACCTGAAGAAGGTCAAGCTCAAGCCGCGGAAGCAGAGGGTCGCCGAGGAGCCCGGCGCGGAGGTGCAGGTGGCGGAGCCGGAGGTCCCGGCCGAGGTGCCGCCGCCGGCGGCTGCCGCAATCTCCGAGGTCGGCGTACCACCGACCGGGGCGGAACTGGCGCCCCCCATCCCCCATGAGCCGCCCGCCGTGCCCAAGGCGGCGCCCGACGTGGCTGCCCCCGCGGCGGTTGAGGTGGCAGCGTCGCAGCCTGTGGTAGTGGAGGCCCCTGTGGTGCCCGCCGCGGTTTCACCGGCGCCGGCGTTGGTTCCGGCCGTTGCGGCCGACGCCCGTGTGCCGGCGGCACCACGACCTGGGGACCCACCTCCTCCTCCCAAGCCCGTCGTCCCCGCTGGTCCACAACATGTGCCCGCCCCTGCCAGACTGCAGGGCCCGCGCGTGGTGCGCTACGAGGCGCCGGATTATGACGTGCGCCCGCCGGTCCGCCGGGCGCCGGGTCGCGTCGGGGAACCGAGCACGGATCCCTTGCGCGTGCCGCCCGCCGGGACAACGGAGGTAGCGCGCCCGGGCGATAAAACCGCCGCGCGGCGTCGCGGTCGTGTCAACCCCCGCCGGGCCGCGGGGCGGCTTAACGAGGCCGGGGAACGCCTCGCCGAGTGGCGCGATCAGGACCTGGCGGAGCGCGCCGAGCGGCTCGAAGGAGCTACGGGCCGGCGCATCGTGCGGCGCCGCGTCGCCCAGGCGGGCGGCGGAACGGGCGGCGCTCCCCAACCCAGCGGTCCGAAGACCCAGGCTACGGTTCACGAGCCGGTTCGCATGAAGGAGTTCTGTGCGGAAACCGGCCTCAGCTTCGTCCAGCTATTCAAAGTGCTTCGCGAGGAGCACGGGGCGGTATCCAACATCAACATGATCCTCCCCTCCGAGACGGCGGAACTCCTGGCGATGCATTTTGGGATTGGACTCGTCATCGTACCTGCGAAGACTTCGTTAGACGACCTGAAAGAGGAGGTGGCGGCGCGGGAGCGCACCTCCCTTCAGCCTCGACCTCCCGTGGTAACCATGCTGGGGCACGTCGACCACGGCAAGACCAGCCTGCTGGACGCCATCCGCAAGACCCGCGTGGTTGCCGGCGAGGACGGCGGCATCACGCAGCACATCAGCTCGTATCACCTGAGAACGCAGCAGGGCGCCGTCACCTTCCTGGACACGCCGGGTCATGAGGCTTTCGCGGAAATGCGCGCCCGCGGCGCGCGGCTCACCGACGTGGTGGTGCTGGTGGTCGCGGCCGACGACGGCATCATGCCGCAGACGGTGGAGGCCATCCGCCATGCCCAGGCGGCGGGCGTGCCCATCGTGGTGGCGCTCAACAAGATCGACCTGGGCGAGCAGAACAAGCTCAAGATCTACGGACAGCTTTCCGAGCAGGGGCTCACTCCCAGCGGCGACTGGGGCGGTACGGTGGACGTGCTGCCCACCTCCGCCACCACGGGTCGGGGCGTTATGGAGCTGGTGCAGCACCTTGCGGACTTAAACAGCCTGCTGGAGCTCAAGGCCGATCCCACGCTCCCCGCCGTGGGTACCGCCATCGAGGCGGAGACCAAGACCGGGGTCGGTGCCGTGGTCCGCGTGCTGGTGCAGGAGGGCACGTTGCGGGTGGGGGATTTCGTCGTCTGCGGTAATGCCGCCGGCAAGGTGCGGGCCTTGCTCAATGACGTGGGAGAGCGGATCACGGAGGCAACGCCCTCCATGCCCGTGGAGGTGTGGGGGCTGGACGACGTGCCCACCGCCGGCGACGGGCTGTACGCCGTGGACAGCCTGCAACGCGCCAAGCAGATCGCCGCCGAGACCAAACAGCACCGGGTCGAGAGCGGGCGACTGCAATCGCGAAAGGTGCGCACGCTTCAGGAAGTCTTGCAGCGGCGCGACGCCGCCGAGGTTCCGGAGCTCAACGTCATCCTCAAGGGCGATGTCGACGGCAGTGTGGCCGCCCTGCGGCAGGCGCTGGGCGAGCTGCCCACCGAGGAGGTCAAGCTCACCATCCGCCATTCCGCGGTGGGGCCGGTCAACGACAGCGACATACTCCTGGCGGCGGCCTGCGAGGGCATTGTCATCGCGTTCCGCGTGGACGCCTCGGTCGGCGCCCGGCGGCTCGCCGACACGCACGGCGTGGATGTTCGCTCCTACCGCGTCATCTACGACGTGTGCGATGACATCAAGAAGGCGTTGGAGGGGCTGCTGGCGCCCGACGAGCGCGTGGAAACACGCGGCACCGCGGAGGTGCGGGAGGTCTTCCGCCTGAGCAAGAAGGCGGGGGTCATCGCCGGCTCCTACGTCACCAACGGGCTGATCGATCGCGGCCATCTGGCCAAGCTCCTGCGCGACGGCGTGGTCATCCGCGAGGGCGCCAAGATCGCGTCGCTGCGGCGGTTCCGGGACGACGTCCGGGAGGTCCGCGCGGGGTTGGAATGCGGGATTCGACTCGAGGGGTTCGACGACGTTCACGTCGGCGATGTCGTCGAGACCTACGAGATCATCCGGACGGCGCGAACACTGTAGACGGTAGCGGGGTCTGCAAGACCGGCCCCCGGGCAGCGCCATGATTGAGTTCAAGGCGGATTGCGGTCACACGGTGCGGGCCAAGGACGAGGACGCCGGTGGCGTCGTCCGCTGCTCGTATTGCGGACGCCCGGCCAACGTCCCCGACAGCAAGAGCGATGAACTTGACTTCCTCTTCAACGACCTTCAGTCCGCGGCCGACAAGGCGTCGGCGCTGGCGCCCCCCAAGCGCCGTCGCGGCGGAATGCTGCGCACCGCCAAGGCGCGACGCACCGGCGAGTTCAATCCCTTCGCCGTGGTGCTCAAACTGTGCTACGTCGCGGCCCTGCTCATCATCGTGATTTTCGTGGGACGAACCTGGGTGCTACCGCTTTTTCGCGGCGAGGGGTTCACCAGGCGGGTGACGGACAACGCCGCCGCCACGTCCGGGGCACTGCCGCCCCGCCCCACGCGCGGGGCCCCCGTGGAGGCACGACCGGCAGTCCTGCGCACGGGGCTGGTCTCCCGCGAGCTGCTCAGCGGGCTGTACGTCAGCTCCACTCCGCCCGGGGCGACGGTTTACTGCGTGGAAACCTCACGGGCGCCGGCCAGGGGCCGAATCAGCACCATCCAGGGCTGCCAGCCGTTTCAGACCAACGGCTGCATTCCGCACCTGGGCGACGGATCCTACGTGGTCGAAGTCGTCTTTCCCTGGAACCACAAGGCACTCAGTGGATATCGGGACTACACCAACTTCCGGCGCCGGATCGAGGCGGCCTCGGACCCCGAGCGGCGGCAGCTCATGCAACAGTATTTCATCCCCGACGACGCCACCGAGGTGTTCGTCGACCAGACCGCGGAGCAGTTTTACCTCGTGCGCCAGTACCGCGACGTGGAAATGCGCAACCAGCGCTCCCAGGGGGTGCGGGCGTTGTTCCTTCCCCGCATCGCCGCCTGCGATGGGGCGTGCTTCTCCGTGGAGGAACTGGTGAACAACTACATCCCCAAGGACCCGGCCTACACCTTCGACCAGGCGCACGTGCGTAGCGAACTGGAATACCACCGGGTGCGCGAGGGGGATGTCTCGTTTGTCGTGGATGCCCTGGAGCGCATCGGGGTCATGCCCTATATGACTCCCGACGGGCGCACGCGGCTGTTCAAGATCGGCCTGGAGGAGGGCGAGTTCGCCGCGCGAGTGCTGGGCGACGGCAAGCCATGATCATCGGCGTGCTCACCGTGGAGCTGGCGCTGTTTGAAGCCCAGTCCCTCAAGGACAAGCGCCGAGTGATACAAAGCGTCAAGCAGCGGATGCGCAATGTGTTCAACGTGTCGGTGGCGGAGGTGGAGCATGGCGATTCGCCGCGGCGCTGCCGTCTGGGCATTGCCCTGGTCTGCAACGAAGCCCGGCCGGTGCACGCCCAGCTCGACAAGATCGTGGAGCTGCTGCGCGGCGTGGCGGGGCTGACCCTCCTGGATTATGAGCGGCAGCTTCTGTAGACGCCGCAGCGAGGAAAGGGCCGATGCCGCGTCCGTTTCGCCGAGAGCGCGTGGCCAGCGTGGTGCAGGAGATTGTCAGCGAGGCGATCGCCCGCCGTCTCAGCGATCCGCGCATCGCGCCGCTGACGACGGTGACCCGCGTGGAGGTGACGGCCGACCTTCTGGTGGCCAAAGTGTATTTCTCCGTGGTCGGCGACGACGCCGACGAGCGGCGCACTCTGGCGGCCATCCGGCACGCGCGGGGGTTCATTCAGCGGATCGTGGCCCGGGAGCTGACCCTGCGGCAGTGCCCGGAGCTGCGGTTCGACATCGACCAGGGTGCTAAGCGCGCCCGGGAGACGCTCCAACTTCTGGAGGAGAACCGCCGCCGCTCGCCGGACCTGTTCGGGGCGACGGACGATTCCGCCGCGGAAGAACCGGAGGATAACGACGACGACGTCGTCGAGGACGACGAGGTTTCAGAGGAAGGCGCCTGACGCTGCGTAGGGGCGGGGCGCGGGTGCGGGCTTTGCGGAGACGAGATCACCGGGCATGAAGGAAGGAACGGCCTATGCCGCGCGACTGAAGAAAGTCTATGCCCGCCTGCGCGCGGGTACCGGATCGCCGCCGGTCATCCCTGACGCGGACGATCCCTTGCGCCGCCTGGCGGTCGCCGTCCTCGGTGTGGGGCTGGGGGACACGGCGGCGGAGGCGGCGGTGGATCGAATGCTGGCCCAGATGACGGACTGGAACGAAGTTCGCGTTTCGCAAGTGCCGGAGATCCTGCAAGCGTTGGGGATATCCGGTCCGGCGGCGATGAACGCGGCGCAGCGCCTCCGTGACGCCCTCCAGGGGATCTACCAGCGGGAAAACCGTATGTCGCTGGATCGCCTGCGAAACCTCGGCCGGCGCGAGGCACGCGCTTACCTGGAGGGAATCAAGGGGCTGGACGCGTATGCGGTCGCGTCCATTTGCCTTTGGAGCCTGGGCGGACATGCCATCCCCGTGGATGACCGCCTGCTGGCGGCGCTGCGGGCGGAGGGGTTGGTTCATCCGGAGGCCACGCGCGACGAGGTGCAGGCGTTTCTGGAGCGGCACGTCAGCGCCGCGGATGCCAGAGGATTTTGCGTGCTCATGCGCGGCTTCGGGGCCGAGTCGCGGCGGTCGAGTAAGAAATCCGACGACGGTGCCGCTCCGGCGCGGAAGCGGGCTCGCGCCTAGAGTCGGCGGATCGTGCGGTCACGCCGGCGACAACCGCGTCCCTGCCTCATCGTGGTCCGCCGGCAGACTGGGTCCGCGTTCCGCAATGATGTTCCCGGCCGTGCCGTTACCGTCCGGCTCCGCGAGCGAGTGTTCATGAACAACGCCACCCTCAAGCCTGGATCAGGCCATGCCGCCCGGCACGGGCGTCGGCTGAGCGGGAGTGCCCGTGCTCGGGTCGTCGCGGTGTTGCTGCTTTCGGCGCTCGGTTGCGCTGGGCCGCGGGGCAGCGGTGCCGGCCCCGGCGCTGGCGACCACCCGCCGCTCCCGCCCGGCGTGGACGCCGAGCGTGCCTACATCCCACTGGAACGCATTGAACCGCCCGTCGTGGCACCGGTGCGCCCGGAAGGACTCAAGCCGCTGTCGGATCGCGCCGCAACACAGTTGGGCACGGCACGCTCGCTGATCAACGAACAGCGCTACACGGAAGCCGCCATCGCCCTCGAGGGAGCGCTGCGCTACGAGCCCAGCCATCCGCAGATCCATCGCATGTTGGCCACACTGCATTGGCAGGCGGGGAACCTGGAACGGGCCCGTACGCACGCGGCGCGGGCCCTGGAGGTCAACCCCGACGACGCCGGCGCCCATTATCTCATGGGTCGCTGCCTGGCGGCCGCCGGCGACCGACGCGGCGCTATTGCCGCCTACCGCACGGCGCTGGCGTGCAGCGATCAGGACCGCGGACCGGAGGTCAGCGCTCTGTGCCGCTATTACCTGGCCGAGGCGCTGGGCGCGGAGGGCTATCTCGGCGCCGCGCTGGAGCAGTACCGCGCCTTCGAAAGGGATGCTCCCTCGCTTAGCGCCATCGCCACGCAGCCCGACCTCGTCACGCTGCTTCAGGGCAGTCGCGGGTCGGCGGGCGAGGCGAAGTCGCGGATTCTAGAGCAGCTCGGTCGCTATTCGGAAGCCGCCGACGCCGTGGCGCCCGTGGTCGGCGCCTCATCCGGCGAGACGGCGCTGAGCTTGCGCTATGGCGAGCTGCTGCTGAAGGCCGGACGGCTGGCGGACTCCCTGGCGGTGGTGCGGGGTATCGCCTCGGACGACGACCGGGTGTTGCGGTTGCTGTCCGCCATCCACGAACGGGCCGGCGAGCCGGAACGCATGGTCGAGGACCTGCGGGCGCGAATCGCCGCCCGGCCGCACGAGTCGCGACTGCCGCTCTATCTGGCGGATCGTCTCGTCGAGCTCAATCGCGTGCCGGAGGCGCGGCGCGAGCTTCAGGGCTTCCTGGAGCGCATGCCGGCGGCCGTCGAAGTGCGGCTGCGACTGGTGGACCTGGCGGTGCGCAGCGCCGCGTGGGCGGATGCCCTGCGGCTCTGTGCCGAGGGTCTGGCACAACAGCCCAACCGTGCTACGGCGTTCGAGGACAAGATCGTCGCGATGCGGACGGAAGGGTCGGCGGTGGAGGCGCTGGTGGATGCCGGGCGTGAAGCAGATGCCGGGCCGGCACCGGCCGCCGCGCTCTACCTGCGGGGGATCCTGGCCCTTGCCGCCGCCAGATTCGACCGTGCCGAGACGCTATTGGGCGAATGCCTCGCCATCGACGCGGCGTTCACGCCCGCACGGGTGGCGCTGGCGGAGGTCAACCTGCGGACCTATCGCTATGACCAGGCGCTCGCGGTGGCGGCGCGAAGAGACCCCGAGGTCGCGGAGGACCACCGACTGGAGGCCGTGCTCGGTCAGATTCATGAGCGACTGGACGACCTCGCCGAGGCGGAGGTGCACTTCAAGGCGGCCATCCAGCTCGACCGCGCCGATACCCGGGCGATGTTCGCTCTGGCTCGGCTGTACGAGCGCTCGGACAAGGCGCTTCAAGCGCAACGGCAGCTCCGCGCCCTGCTTGACGAGGACCCGCTCCACGAGGCGGCGCGGGAAACGCTGGCCTACATGTACCTGCGCGAGGGCAAGAGCGATGCCGCCATGCAGCAGTTCACGGAACTGAGCCGCCTGGCGACCACGCCCATGGTCAAAGCGCGGGCGGCGGCGCTGCTGTCCCAGCAGCCGCGTTTCGACGCGGCGGCGTATCGCACGACGCTGCTGAAGGCGATGAACGAAAACCCGCCGGACGCCGCCACCTGGGTGGCAATCGCCGAGAGCTACGACGAGACGCATCAGTCCGCGGAGCGCTACGAGGCATTTCGCAAGGCGGCGGAGCTGGATCCCGACAACGAGGACGCGGCCATCGGCGTGGTCGCCAGCGCCCAGGCCCTGCTGCGCTTCGAGGAGGCGGCCGAGCGACTGCGCGCCCTGCTGCCGCGGCGACCCAATCGCCACGAATGGCGCCGCGTGCTGATCGACCTGTACTGGACCATCCAGGATTACGACGCCGCCCTGGAACTGGCGCGGCGGATGGAGGCGCGAGAGGACCTGGACGAGCCGGTCCGGACGCGCTACCGGCTGCGCATCGCCGATGGCCTGCGCCTGGCGGGGCGTGGCAGCGAGGCTATCCAGGTGCTGGAACGCTGGCGCGCCGCCTCCCAGAACAACCCCGAGTGGACCAAACGCCTCGCCGACGGTTACATGATGGAAGCGCAGCCCGCCGCCGCCGTTCCGCTTTACGAGTCGCTCTACCGCGCCGACCCCGGCGAGAAGAAGCTGCTCACCGACGTCGTCGAGGCACTGAACGGCGCCGGGGCGCACGACCGCGCCTGCCAATACGCCCTCGACTGGCTGGACGAGGACCCGGACAACGATCAACCCACGGCACTGCTGGTGTATGCGCTGGGTGGAACCGGCCGCGTCGACGACGTCCTGGAGTTGATCCGAACCATCCTTACCCAGACGCCGCATCGCGAGGCGTTCCAGGACCAGTACATCCTGCGCTTGCGCCTCGCGGATCGCCACAAGGAGTGCATTGCCTTCATCGAGGACCTCCTCGACGAGGCGATGGCCCTCTGGCAGCGGGCCACGGACCATCCGCAGCGCCGCGCTCTGGAGGCGCCCACGGAACGCGAGATCGCGCGGCAGCCGGACGAGCCCTTCTCCGCGGAGAAACTCAGCGAACGCGTGGTGGAGTTGCGCATCCGTTTGGCCGCCGAGCACATCGCGGCGCGCCTGTACCGCGACGCCGAGGAGATGATCCTGGGCTGGCTCGACGCGGCGCAGGACCCGGCCTCGCGCTTCGAGTACCTGCTGGCGCTGGGCCAGTGCTACCAACAACAGGGCGACAATGAACGCTCCACCGAGGTTGTGGAACGGGCGTTGGCGCTGCAACCGGAGAACGTCAGCCTCAACAACGACGTTGCCTACGGCTGGATCGACCACAGTAAGCGGCTGGCGGACGCCGAGCGGATGATCCGCTTCACGCTCTCCCGCGCTCCGCGCGAGGGTGCCTACCTCGACACGTACGGTTGGCTGCTATACAAGAAGGGCGAGTTCGCGGAGGCCAAGAAGTGGCTGCAGCGCGCTGCGCACGAACGCACGGGCAGCGACCCCGTGGTGCTCGATCACCTGGGCGATGCCTGCTGGCGCCTGGGTGAAAAGGACGCGGCGGTCGAGCATTGGAGTGCGGCCGTGGAGCGCGTGCGGCAGATGCCTGACGACGAAATCCGGGCCGAGGACATCCGCCGGGTTCGTGACGCCACGCCGCAGAAGATCGAGACCGCGCGGGGCGGGGGCGTGCCGGCGGTGGCGCCCGTGGCCGGGCCGGCGGGCGGTTCCCGGGAAGACGAAGGCGACGCACGACCCAGAAAGCCGGCAGAGTAGGTGAGCGCGCGATGCTGCGCCGCGGGAACAGAGCCGCGGCCGCGAGGGAGCGGGCGGGAACGCGCACAGTCACTCGGCGGCAGCGGTACCGGCCCGCCTGTTAACTACGGAGTTTCAACGTGTCAGGCCATTCCAAATGGTCAACCATCAAGCATAAGAAGGCGGTCATCGACGCCCGGCGCGGGCGCTCCTGGGGCAAGCTCGCGCGGGCCGTGACCATGGCGGCCAAGATCGGCGGAGGCAGTCCCGACGACAATCCCCGTCTGCGCCTGGCGATCGACAAGGCCAAGGCCGAGAACATGCCCAAGGACACGATCGAGAAGGCGGTCAAAAAGGGCACCGGGGAGCTGGCGGGCGAGAGCTTCGAGGAGATTCTGTACGAAGGCTACGCCCCGGGCGGCGTGGCGGTGATGTGCAAGTGCAGCACCGACAACCGCAACCGGACCGCGGGGGAAATCCGCAAGCTGTTCGAACGCCACGGCGGCAACCTGGGCGCCACCAACTGCGTGGCCTTCCAGTTCAGCCAGAAGGGCGTCATTCTCGTGGCGGGAGAGAGCGCCACGGAAGACCGCCTCATGGAGCTCGCCCTGGAGGCGGGCGCCGACGACGTCAGCTCGTCGCAACTGGTGCACGAGATCACGTGCAACCCGGAGTCCTTCGACGCGGTACGCAAGTCACTCACCGACGCAGGCATTCCCATCCAATCCGCCGACCTGTCCATGGTCGCGGCAAACCTGATCACCCTGGACTTGGCGACGGCGCGGAAAGTGATGAGGCTGATTGATGGGCTGGAGGAGCACGACGACGTGGACGCGGTGTATTCGAACTCCGACGTTCCGGACGAGGTCATCGCCGCCCTGGCCAAGGAGTGAGCCGGTGAAGATCATCCGTCGCCCGAGCGTGTATCTGGTGGGTCGGCAGTCGCTGGACGAAGCCGCCGTGACGCGGTTCCTGGCCGACCATGAGGTGCCGGAATGGTCGACGGACACCGCCGTTCCCGCGGACGTGCTTCCGGAGCTGGCCGGGCGGCTATGCTACATGAGCTTCGCCAGGCCGCGGCCGGGCGGCAACAGCGCCTACCTGGAACACATCAAGGAGGTCGGGCACGGGAGCGTTCTGGAGCACACCGTCTTCAACTTCATCATCGCCGGCGTTTCCCGTTCCTTCACTCATGAGCTGGTGCGGCACCGCGCCGGCTTCGGCTACTCGCAGCTCTCGCAGCGGTACGTCGACGAGTCGGTGGCCGATTTCGTGGAGCCGGATTGCATCGCCGGGGACGCCGAGTTGCACGAGGTGTGGCGGCAAGCCGTCGAACAGGCACAGGAGGCGTACGTCAAGCTGGTGAACGGCCTGCAGAAGCAGTTCGCCTCGGTGGAGGACAAGACGCTGCGCCGCAAGCTGGCCCGTCAAGCGGCGCGCTCGGTTCTGCCCAACGCCACGGAAACCAAGATCTTCGTCACTGCCAATGCCCGGGCCCTGCGGCATTTCATCGAACTGCGTTGCAACGAACATGCGGAAACCGAGATCCGCGTGGTCGCGGCGCTGATGCTCGATCTGCTGCGGAAGGAAGCCCCGAGTCTCTTCAACGACTACGAGTTTGCCACGCTGGCCGACGGCACGCGCGTAGCGCAAACGCCCCACAAGAAAGTCTAGTTGCGTCGGCGCAGCGCGACCTCCGATGGCCCGCGCCCGCGGGGTACCCGTGCCACGCCCTGCCCACGATCAGTCGCGCGCCGCCATCACCATGCTGCGGCCGTGAGCGGCCGGGGTTCCGGGGAGGCAGGCGGGGCAGACTCGTGGTGCCGCGGAGGTTGCCTGCCCGAAAGTCTCGTGCCGCCGCCGGGCATCGTCCTGGGGGTCGCCTTCCGTGCCTCAAGGCGTTATCATGGTTGGTGCGCAGGGGAGGGGGCGCCCGGCCGCTCAGACTGGGCGTACGACCCGTGGAAAGCCGATGAAGCATGCACACTGCGAACGGCGTCCGGCGTACGTCCCGGCGCCGGCGGGTGGCGGAGTGGAGGCTACAGGACCGTATGCTCGGTATCAAACAGGAACCACACAGCGATCGCCAGGACGAGAACTGGATCGGCCCCGCGCCTTGGATCGAGACGGCACTGCCCGGCCCGAACGCCAAGCGGCTCATCCAGACCGACGAGCGCTACAGTTCACCTTCCTACACCCGCGATTACCCCCTGGTCGTGCGCCGCGCCCTGGGTTCCGTGGTCGAAGACGTGGACGGAAACCGCTTTCTTGACTTCGCCGCCGGCATCGCCGTCTGCTCCACCGGACACTGCAACCCCAAGGTGGTCGCAGCCATCGAGGCGCAGGCGCGCAGCCTGATCCACATCTGCGGCAGCGATTTTTATTACCCGCCCATGATCGAGCTCATGGAGAAGCTCGCCGAGATCGTGCCGGGCGACGCGCCCAAGCGCGTGCTGCTCACCAACAGCGGGGCGGAGGCGGTCGAGGCGGCGTTCAAGATCGCCCGACACCACACCAACCGCAAAGGTGTGATTGCGTTCCACGGCGCCTTCCACGGCCGGACCATGGGAGCCCTGGCGCTGACCAGCTCCAAGATCCGCCAGAAGGAGCGCTTCGGGCCTCTGGTACCCATGGTGGTGCACGTGCCCTTCGGGAGCGTGGAGACCATCGAGAACCTGGTGTTCAAGACGCAGATGTCGCCCAAGGAAGTGGCGGCCGTGTTCGTGGAGCCCATCCAGGGCGAGGGCGGGTACCTGGTGCCCGATGCTTCGTTCCTGCCCGAGCTGCGGGCGCTCTGCGACCGGCATGGCATTCTCCTGGTGTGCGATGAGATTCAGTCGGGCGTCGGACGGACCGGGCGCTGGTTCGCCTTCGAGCATTCCAACATCGTGCCCGACATCGTGCTGCTGGCGAAGGGGCTGGCCAGCGGCATGCCGGTGGGCGCCGTCGTCGCCCGCGAGGAGGTGATGGACTGGCCCCCCGGCGCGCAGGGCAGCACCTTCGGCGGCAACCCCGTCTGTTGCGCCGCGGCCCTGGCGACGCTTCAGCTCATCGAGTCCTCCTATATGGAGAACGCCGCGCGACTGGGTGAGCAGCTTCGCAAGGCGCTCCAGGGCATTGCCGACCACCGCAAAGTCATTGCCAACGTTCGCGGGCTGGGCCTGATGCACGGCGTGGACGTTTTGAGTCGCAAGACGGGCAAGGGCGATGCCAAGCTCCGCGAGCGCATCCTGTACGCCGCGTTTGAACGCGGCCTGATCCTGCTGCCCTGCGGCGAGTTCAGCATCCGCTTCTGTCCGCCCTTGTGCATCAATGACACCCAGCTCGACGTGGGGCTCAAGCTCTTCGACGAGGCACTGGCTACGGTTCTATAGACGCCAGGGGAGCGAGTCCACGGGTTGTGGGGCCCGCGTTCCAACCGGTTCAATGCTCGTAAGACCTCCACAAGTGGCCGGGGGGAACGAGTGTGCGGGGCAGCCGCGGCGTCGGCGCGGGTCCTACTTGCCGGCGGCAGGTACCGGCGCCACCGGCGACAGCGTGACCAGGGGCAGCATCTCGTTGAGGCTCCCGCTGCGAAAGCCGCGCAGGTCGAGACAGACGTACCGATAGCCCAGGGAGCGGAAGTGGCTGTCGAGCCGCGCCGCGCATGACGGTTCAGCGAGCCGCGCCAGCTCCGCCACCGGCACTTCGATGCGCGCCAGGTCGCCGTGATGCCGCACCCGGCATTCACGAATGCCGAGCTGGTGCAGGAACGCTTCGCCCGCTTCGATCATGCGCAGCTTCTCCGGGGTGATGGCCTCGCCGTAAGGAACCCGGCTGGAAAGGCATGGTGCCGCGGGTTTGTCATGTGTGGGCAGGCCGAGCCGCGCCGAAAGCACGCGAATCTCCGCCTTCGACAGTCCCACGTCCGCCGCCGGCGCCTGAACGCCGAACTGCCGTGCCGCCAGCAGCCCCGGACGATGGTCGCCCAGATCATCGGCAATCACGCCGTTGATGATGGCCTCGATGCCACGGCGGCGAACCAGCGGCTGCATGTGGGTGTACAAGGTGGTCTTGCAGAAGTAGCAGCGGTTGGTGGGATTGCTCAGATAGTCGGGGTTGCGGAATTCGTCGGTGTCCAGGACCACGTGCTCCACGCCGATGAGCGCCGCCAGGCGCGACGCCTCCGCAAGCTCGTCGCGGGCGACGCTGTCGCTCCGACCGGTGACCGCCAGCACCCGCTCCCGCCCCAACACTTCGACCGCCGCCCGCAGCACGAAGGTGGAATCCACGCCGCCGCTGAAGGCGACGGCCACGCTCTTCAGGGCGCGGAGCCGGCCCAGCAGATTCTCGTATTTCTGATCGAGTGTTGTGATCGCCGCCGCGGACATCCACCCATTGTATGCCGGCGCGGCGCCGATGCCTACTTCCCGGCGGCCTGCCGCTGCTTCAGGCCTTCCTCGAAGCGCGCCAGGGCGTTCTTCAGGTCGTTGCGGTTCTTGTCCTTGCACAGCTCAATCGCCCGCTTCTCCAGGGCAACGGCGCTTTCGGCGTCGCCGGATTCGAACTTGGCCAGCGCCAGCGTGTCCACGTAGGCCCAGGCTTTCTGGTTCGTCAGTTCATTGGAGCGCTGGGAGAACTTCAGAGCCAGCTCGGCGTACTGACCCTCGTAGCGGGCCTCGGTGAGCAGTTCCCAGGCGAAGGTGTTCAGGTCGTTCGCGTCGTCGTGAATCGTCTGGAAAAGGTCCTCGGCGCAGGCGAGCGCCGCCGCACGGTCCTTCTTGCCCACGGCCAGAACGTCGAATTTCCGGGTAAGCAACTTTCCGTCGGCACCCGCTTGGGCGATCCGCGCCTCGATGTGCTTGAGGGCCTCGTCCCACTTCTTCTGCTTCATGGCGCCGCGGATGGCGTTTCCCATGCGCTCCGCTTCCTGCTCCTTGGCCATCAGCTCCGCGATGAGCCCCCCGACTTTGGGAACGCCGGTGACCGCCAGCCCGATGTGCAGCAGTCCCGCGGAGTGATCCACCACCAACGCCCCCACCGTCTGTTGCAGAGCCGGCACGAAGGGCGTGATCTCGGCGGCGTCCCGCGGCGACATGAAGCGCTTGGCCATTGCGGCGCAGCGACCGGCGTGAACGAACACCGCCTTCGTGGTTTCCGGGGTGAGCCGCGCCAGCCCCTTGGCGAAC
Organism: Planctomycetota bacterium; assembly: GCA_016208685.1. GTDB lineage: Bacteria > Planctomycetota > Phycisphaerae > UBA1845 > UBA1845 > JACQXM01. The sequence continues at coordinate 24,474 of JACQXM010000052.1, forward strand.
GCTGCGTCCGTAAGCGCCGACTGTCCGCCGCGCTTGGCGCGCAACGCCCGGGCCATCGCCGACGGCGTCGAGGCGATCAGAACATCGTTGCCCTCGGTGGCGAAGTGCAGTGTGACGCCCTCGGGGAACTTGAAACTCCGCGCCGGCACACCTTCGATGTCGCCCGCGGAGCCTTCCAGGGCTCCACCGCCGGTAGCCATTCCCGCGATGCCCAGCACCATCGTCCAGAGCGCCTGCGACTTGGCGGGGTCATTGACGGTGATCGCCGCTGCGACATCGGGCATCTTCCACCCCGTCGACGCGGCATCCCCGTCGTCGGGTGTCAGCGCAAACAGCGCCACGGTCGTGATATTGGCAAAGATCTCCCGGCCGAAATCCAGGGCGGTCACCACGGGCGCACCGGAGGTGGGAGGCGCGGTCGTGCCGGCGGTCTGCCGCGAGGGTGCCTCATTCAGCGCCCCGGCGATCAGCACTGCCGCCCCTTCGGGCACGCACTTGAGCGTGTCACGGTTGATCGGCGGTGTGCGCAACAGGTTGTATACCAGGTTGTGATGCCCCTCCGTCAAACGTAGGGAGAGGTCCAGCGAGAGTCCGTCGCCGTTGATGCCGGCCCGCCCGGTCAGCGACTGCAAGCTGTTAACGTCGAGCACCGCCTGCGCGACCGCCGCCTCGCGGCTGTGCATCGCCGCCGTGGCAAGCAGGCCGTTGAGCATAGGCATGATGGGTTTGGCGTTGACGAAGAAAAAGAGCAGCGCGTCGTCGCGGTCTTTCAGGACGTCGGCCATGGCCTGGTTGCCGGCCAGAGAGCTTTGCTCCTCACCCTTGAGGCGCCGGATCACGCCTTCGATCAGTTTGCGATCCATGCTGGCCACCGCCAGCTTCGCGGTGAGCGTGATCTGCACGCCGTCCTCAATTTCGTAGGTGGCGAAGCCGCCGATGGGTTCGACGATCGCGCCTCCCGCGGGCAGGCCGGTCTCGATGATCCCGCGGATGAGGTCCACGTTGCCGGGATCAAAGACCGCCACCCCGGATACCGGGACGGGCTTGGTGGGGTCGATGCCGGTGATCGCCACCGCCAGGCCGCGGATGCCGAACAGCTCGCGCACCAGGGCGGGGCTGATGGCCAGCTTCGGCGCGCCGACGCCGGCGGCGGGCTGCCCGGCGTCGCTCCCGGCGAGCAGCCCCAACTGATCCAGCAGCGCAAGCATTTGTTCGCCCGGGCTGCGAAGCTCGGCATAGACGAGGGCATTGGGCGGCATCAGCCGCGCGAAGTCAGCCGTAGTGAGCACTTCCTGGCAACCCGCCAGTCGTGCCTGGGCCTTGGCACGGGTATCGGGGTCCACGGCGCGGTCGGCAATGACCTCGTTGTAGATTTTCGCGGCGGCGGCGCAGTCCCCCCCTGCCGTCTCCACGTAGTAGCCGCGATAGAACCTGTCCTGTACCGTTTCCGCCCGCACGGGCGTGGGGGCCAGCGCCGCCGCGGCGGCGAGCCATGAGCCGAGGGTGAGGCGAACACGCATGGATGACATGGTCGTTCCTCCTGTAAGTGGTTCGAGCCGGTGCGCCGGTCAGGCTTAGGCCGACTTCGCCGAGGAACCTCAATGGGTTCGATTCGGTCCACCCGGTACGCCCGGCGACGGGTATTCGCATCGCGGGCGTGTTTATTCTTGTCGCCCCGGCGGTGGGCTCGCCCCCATCCCTGCCTGCTCCGGTGGGTTGCTGATCGCCCGCGCATCCGGGCACGATCCGCAGCCACGCCGGGAGCGCTGGCCGCCGTGGGGCAACCGAAGCGATGACTCATGGTTGCATGGGCTCGCCCGATGGCCCACCGCTTCAAAGAGCCGCGGTACGCGTCCCGCATCGCAGCGCCGCGCGCCTTGGCCCGTTCCCTGCCGGTCGCGGCCCTCTTTCCGCCTGCATCATTCCGCATCCACAATTCTGAATCAGCTCCGCCTTCGACGCTCCCGCGGCGAACGTTGCGAGCCGCGCGGTCGGCTACGGACCGCCGGTCACCCGTCGAGGGAGTGCCGCAACGACCGGACCTCGAGCGGGGCCGCCGCGGCCCCCGAGATCAGTTTGGAGCTGTCAGGTATATGTCGCTACGATACGCCAAGTGCCGCAAGGCGGCGCCGCGCGATGCCCACCGCCCGCGGGCTGATGTCGCAGCCCAGGCAGCCGCGCCCCAGCCGCTGGGCGACCGCCAGCGTCGTTCCGCTGCCGCAGAAGAAGTCGGCAACCAGGTCGCCCTCGTTGGAACTGGCGCGGATCACGCGCTCCAGCAGAGCCTCCGGTTTCTGCTGCGCATACCCCGTGCGCTCGCGGGAGACGGTGGACAGGAACGGGACATCCCAGACGTCCGGCAGCGCCGGCCCCTGGGGGTGGAAGTACAAGGGACCGTTGCGGGTGGATTTGAAGGGCCGGCCGTCGCTCCCAACGCGCAAGTCGCGCGTGCGATAGTCGCCCCCGCGCAGGCGGTTGAACGTGTGCCGCCCCAGGTGCCGGGCGTATACCAGGATGTTGTCGTGTTTGCGGGCAAACCACCGCCCCGGCCGGCTGCCGCTGCGATAGTGCCAGATGATCTCATTCAGGAAGTGTTCGGGGCGGAAAACCTCGTCGAGCATCACCTTCACGTAATGCGCGCTGCGCCAATCCACATGTACATAGAGCGAGCCGTGTGCGGCGAGCAGTCGGTGCATCTGCACGAGTCGTGGTCGGAGGAATGCCAGGAACGCGGCGAGATCGCCCTGTCGCAAATCGAAGGGCGGATCGGCGTAAATCAGGTCGCAGACGCCGTCGGGCAGCCGGGCCATGAAGGCCAGGTTGTCCGCAACGTACGCGCCCTCGGCCACGGCGCAGCGCGGGCGCACCTCGGACGCGGCCTTCGAATCACGCCGAGACAGTCGGGATGTCGTCAAAGGGACTCGATCGGTTCCGGCTCGCCGGGATTGATGCCCAGGGCGTCCATGCGCCGATACAGGCGGCTGCGCGAGATGCCCAGCAGGCGCGCCGCCTCGGTGCGCCTGCCGTCGGCGCGACGCAGCGCGGTGAGAATCTCCCGCTTCTCCACCGAGGCCAACACCTGGTCCAACGCTCCACCCGCGGGGTCGCCGCCCTCCATGTGCCCGCCGCCGTTGGGCAGCCGATGCACCGGTATCGCAGACGACCCTCGACCTGTTCGTCTACTTCTGGTCATGTTGAACTCCATCCATTGCCACCGGCATGGCGCTGTAAGGTACGACCGAGCCGAGCTAAAGCATATGACGCCCGTTGCAGCTCGCGTATTATAGGCACGCCGCGCCGGCGCCTCAATCGCACACAGCGATTTACGCGGAAAACATGCGCCGCGGCGAAATTCGCGCGGGGTGCGACCGTGTGTCAAAATCGCGCGCTGGGGCGGAAGGCAGGGCCCATGGCCGGTAGTTTGTATATCCTGGATGGACACGCCCAGATCTACCGCGCCTTCTACGCGCCGTTTCGCGACCTTACCAGCCCTACCGGCGAGCCGACGCGCGCAACGCATGTGTTTTGTCAGATGCTCTTCAACCTGCTTCGCCAGCGCCGCCCTGACTATCTCGCCATGGCGCTCGATGTTGGCGATGAAACCGTCTTTCGCCGCACTCTGGATGCGAACTACAAGGCGCACCGCGAGCCTCCGCCCGAGGCGCTGGAAGTGCAGGTGAACCGCATCGTCTCCATCGTTAGCGCGATGGGTGTTCCCGTCCTCCGCGTGCCGGGCTTCGAAGCCGATGACGTGATGGCCACCATCGCCCATCGCCTCAGCCATCACGAAGTAGAGGTTTATCTGGTCAGTCGCGACAAGGACTTGGATCAGCTCATTACGGACCGCGTCCGGCTGTATGACGTGAACAACGACGAGGTTACGGACCGCGATCGCTTGCTGGCGGTCAAGGGCTATGCGCCGGCACAGGCCGTGGAGATTCAGACTCTGGCGGGCGACGCCACGGACAACATCCCCGGTGTGCAGGGGGTGGGGCTCAAAACGGCGGCCAAGCTCATCGCGCAATACGGCACGGCGGAGGCGGCCGTCGCGCATGCCGGCGAGCAGACGCCCAAGCTCGCGGAACGCCTGCGCGCCTTTGCGCCGCAGCTCCCCGTCACCCGCAGGCTCGTGACGCTGCGGCGCGACGTTCCCGTGGAGTTCGATCTGGAACGCTGCCGCACGAGCGGCTTGTCACTAGCGGCCGTCCGCCCCCTCTTCGATGAGCTTGGTTTCACACGGATGCATGAGCTCCTGGATGCAACCATCGCCGACCTGGGCGGTGGGCGACCGCCCGCGTCCACGGCCCCCGCGCCGGCGTTGGCGAACGGCCTTCACGGGCCACAGCTCCAGGACGAGCGCGGGAGCTATCACCTGATCGACACGCCGGAGAAGCTGGCGGCCTTTGCGGCTCAGCTCGCCAGGCAACCGGCGTTTGCCTTCGACACGGAAACCACGGCACTGAATCCCGTGCAGGCGGATCTGGTGGGAATGTCCTTCGCCTGGAGAAGGGGTGAGGCATATTACCTCCCCGTGTTAGGCACCGGTGGCGCGTTGCTTCCGCGGGATCTGGTGGTCGGCACGTTGCGGCCGATCCTCGAAAACCCCGCCGTTGCCAAGGTGGGCCAGAACATGAAGTACGACATCGTCGTGCTTCGGCAGTGCGGCATCGAAGTGGCGGGCCTGGCATTCGACACGCTGCTGGCCAGCTTCCTGCTCGATCCGCTCCGTTCGTCGCATTCCCTGGATTCCCTGGCCAAAACCCACCTGAACCACGAGATGATCCCCATCACCGACTTGATCGGCAAAGGGCAGCACCAGACCACGATGGACAACGTGGAAACCTCGCGCGCCTGTGAATACGCCGCGGAAGACGCGGATTACACCTGGCGGCTTAAGGAACTGCTGGAGCCGCGCATGGCCGGCAGTCCCGTGGAGCGGCTCTTTCGCGAAACGGAGATGCCGCTGGTGCAGGTGCTCGCCGAGATGGAACACAACGGCATCGCGCTCGATCCCGCGCTGCTGCGCACGCTCGGTGCGTCCATTGCCACGCGTGTCGATGAGCTGACGCACGAGATCCACCGCGCCGCGGGGCACGCTTTCAACGTCGATTCGCCGAAGCAACTCGCGGCCGTGCTCTTCGACGAACTGCAACTGGGCGTGGTGCGGCAGACCAAAACCGGTCGCAGCACCGACGCCGACACGCTCGAAACCCTCGCCGCCCAGACCGACCACCTCATCCCCCGCCTGGTTCTGGAGTACCGCGAGTTGGCGAAGCTGAAGAACACCTACGTGGACACGCTCCCGAGGATGATCTGCCGCCGCACGGGCCGCATCCACGCGAGCTTCCACCAGACCGGCGCCGTCACCGGCCGGCTTTCCTCCAGCGATCCGAACCTGCAGAACATCCCCATCCGCACCGACCTGGGGCGGCGAATCCGCGAAGCCTTCGTCGCCGGCGACGCGGATCAGGTACTGCTCACCGCCGACTACTCGCAGGTCGAGCTGCGTTTGCTCGCCCATTTCTGCAAGGACCAGGCCCTGTGTGAAGCCTTCCGCGGCGGGCAGGACATCCACCGGGCGGTGGCCGCCCAAGTCAACGGCGTGTCGGCGGACGAGGTGACGCCGCAACAGCGAAGCGCCGCCAAGGCCGTCAACTTCGGCATCATCTACGGCCAATCGGCGTTCGGGCTGGCGCGCTCCCTGGGGATCCCGGTCAGCGAAGCGCGGCAGTTCATCGACACCTACTTCCGCCGTTACCCCGGCATTCGTGCCTTCATCGACCGCTGCGTGACCGATGCCCGGCGCACGGGGTACGCCGAGACCATCCTCGGGCGGCGGCGGCCCATCGAGGAGCTCCGCTCGCGGAACCGCGGACAGGTGTCCTTCGGGGAACGCATTGCGGTCAACACGGTCGTCCAGGGCTCAGCGGCCGATCTCATCAAACGCGCCATGATCGACATCCATCGCGAGATCAAAACCGGGCGCCTGCCGGCTCGAATGCTCATTCAGGTACACGACGAACTCGTCCTGGAGGTCCCCCGGACCGCCGTGGAAGACACCGCAAAGGTGGTCCGCGAGAAAATGGAGAAAGCGATGACGTTGGAGGTGCCGATTATAGCGGATGTCCACTGGGGTCGGACGTGGGCGGAAGGCAAGTGACCGGCCGTTCAAGTTCCCCGGCTCCGCCGGTGCGACGGCCCAGGCCTGTGCCGGTGAATTTTTTACGACTTGGCTGATTCAGCTAACCATCGGCCTTGTGGCGTGTCCAACCCTATGGCATTCTGAGCGCCGGGTGCGCCTGGTGCGAAGTACGCGACTACGAATGGAGGTACGACCGTGAGGATCAAGAAGGCCAAAGCGATGCTCCTCGCCCTTGCCTTGGGCGGCGTGCCCTTGGTTACATCCGGCGCATGCGATCCGCGGACGGGAGTCTTCTCTTTCTTCCGCGATTCCGACAATTACGACGATGGCTTCGTGGACGTGTTTGTCGACGACCCGTTCTACTACGGGGACGAGGTGGTTGTAGTCGACGACTGCTACTACTACGACTGCTACTGACGCCGAGCCGTCCCGCCGGCTACCTGATTGCCGCGGACGTCGCCTTTGCGCGCCGCGCGGACGCCGCCACCCCTAGGCCGGCGTCGCTTGGAAGTCATTCCGTACCCGTCGTGAGCTGAAACGAAAGCTGCTCGAGGTGGACGGCCAGGTCCACGGAGGAGATGGCCACGTCACCGCTGACGTGAAGCGGAACCGGCGCGAAGTTGAGCACGCCGCGGATGCCCGCCTGCACCATGGCTTCGACGACCGCTTGCGCCGCCTGCGCCGGAACCGCCAGGATCCCCAGCCGGATGCCCAGCGCCTGGACGCATTCCGGCATGTCGGCAACCGGCCGGACGCGAAGCTGCGCGGCGGCGGAGACGGTGCGCCCGATCTTGGCGGCGTCGTTGTCAAACACCGCTGCCACCTCGAAACCCTTCTCCGCAAAGCCGCGGTAGGACACCAGCGCCCGCCCCAGGTTCCCCCAGCCCACCAGCAGAACGTTCGATTTGCGATCCGTGCCCAGAATGCGGCGCACGCGGGCGATGAGCTCGGGCACGCGGTACCCGACGCCCGCCTGTCCAAACTGCCCGAAGTAGGCCAGGTCCTTGCGCACCTGGGCGTCGGAAAGGTGCAGCGTCTCACCGAGCTCCTTGCTTGAAACGGTCGGTACCTCCGCGGCGTGGAACAGCTCCAACTGCCGCAGGTACAGGCTCAGGCGCCGTACGGCGGGCGCGGGAATGTTGTCGTTTCTGGGCATGGCGGCTCCCGCGGCGGCGCTTCGCCGAAGAAGCCCGCGCGAACGCCATGGTACCAGAAGCCGGCGATCGTCGCGCCGCGGCGTAGGCCCCGGGGCGCGACGGCGCTATCCCAGGCGCCGTGCTGATGTGTCCGATCAATTTGCCGATTCGCCAACCCTGCGGGTGGCACGGTTCCGGAACGTGATCTACAATCAACAGCCGATAGTGATGATGATGGGCGATCGAACACAGGCCAACAAGACGAAGCTGGAAACGGTGGAGCCGCTGGGCAAACGTGTTCTGATCCGTAAGGATGAGGACAAGAAGGTTACCAAGGGCGGCATCGCCCTGCCCGATTCCATCGAGATCCCCACCATCACCGGCCGCATCGTGGCGGTCTCGGCGCAGATCGAGCACGACGATAACTTCCCGATCCGGCAGTACGACCGGGTCCTGTTCAATCCTAAACAGGCGATCCCGGTGGAGTTTGAGAAGGATAACTACCTGTACGTGGTGCCGATTGAGGACGTGGTGGCCGTTTTTCGCAAGGCGACCTGACGAGGGTCGCCGCGACGTTATCCGCCCCACGGCCGCCCGGCTCCGTCCTTCCCCCGACTCGCGGGTGACCGATGGTTGAACTGCCGCTACCAGCGCTTATCGGCGTAGTGCATCTTGCGCCGCTTCCCGGCGCTCCGTTGCACCTGCTCTCGCTGGACGAGATCATCGAGCGCGCCGTGCGCGACGCCCGATCCCTCGCGGTCGCAGGCTTCGATGCCCTCATCGTCGAGAACTTCGGGGACCGGCCCTTCACCGCGGCCGCGCTTCCGCCGGCCAGCCTGGCGGCTATGGCGGTCGCGGCCGACCAGGTGCGGCGCGAGGTCGGACTGCCGCTGGGCGTGAACGCTCTGCGCAACGACGCCCGCGCCGCGTTGGGGATCGCCGCCGCGGCCCAGGCATCGTTCATTCGCGTGAACGTCCACGTCGGCGTGGCGGCAACCGACCAGGGGATCATCGAAGGCCGCGCCGACGAGACGCTGCGCTATCGCAAGCTGCTGGGGAAGAGGATCGCGGTATTCGCCGACGTCGACGTCAAGCATGCGGCGCCGATCGGCCGATACGATCTGGCTTCCGCGGCGCGGGAGACCGCGTACCGGGGATTGGCGGACGCGCTGATTGTCACCGGCCCGGCAACCGGTGCCGCGGTCAACCCGGAGGACCTGCTCACGGTGCGCAAGGCGGTTTCGGACCGCAGGGTCTTCGTGGGCAGCGGCGCTCGCGCGGAGACGGCGGCTCAACTGCTGGCGCTGGCGGATGGCGTGATCGTGGGCACGGGCGTCAAAGAGGGCGGCACCACCGAGAACCCCGTGGATGCCGGCGCCGCGCGGGCGTTTGTCTCCGCGGCGCGCTCCGCAAGACGGTGCTGATCCGGAGGTCGGGACCGGAACCGTCGCCGGGTGGGCACGCAAGCCAGTGGAGGGTAGTACGCATGGTGCGACGCGAGAAGCTCGAGGCGCTGCTGCAAAGCAGCCCCGACGACCCCTTTCTGCACTTCGGCCTGGCGATGGAGCTGGCCAAGGAGGGCGACGTGGCTTCGGCCCTGGCGCGGTTCGACCGGGTGATCGAGCTGGACCACGGGTATGCTCCGGCGTTTTACCATAAGGGGAGCGTCCTCATCGCCTCCGGGCGGTTCGACGAAGCCCGCGCGGTGCTTCGCGCCGGGGTGCAGGCGGCTCGGGCGGCAGGCAATGCCCACGCCGAAAGCGAGATGCAGGCGCTGCTCGATACCGCGGGAGAATAGGCGCAGGGTTTCAAATCGCAGGCGCCTGCCGATCCTCAAGCCGCACGGCAAGGGAGGCGCGCCGCTACCTGATCCAAAGTTGGGAATTCTGAATTCGTGGCCGGCGCCGTCGAACCGCGCCCCGTCGCCCGCGCGTCAATGCTCGATGGACTCGACCGTGAGGCGAAGGAACCGCTGGCGATGGCCCTGCTTGCGGGCGTAGTTCTTACGGCGGCGGAACTTCTGGATGACGATCTTCTCGTCCTTGAACTCGCCGACGACGGTGGCCGTCACCTTGGCTCCCGCGACTACCGGCTGTCCGATCTTCGGTCCGCCTTCCACGTCGCCCACCAGCAGCACACGATCGAACGCTACCGTGGTCGTCCCTTCCGGAAGGTCGCGGCGCTGAACCTCCAGCCGCTGGCCCTGCTCCACCCGATATTGATTCCCACCGTCAGCGATGATCGCGTACACAGAGCCAACTCCCATGCCGCCAGCCGCGTTACCCAAGCCTCCGCGATGCGCGTTGCGCGTGCTTCGCAGAACCGATAGACCCTCCAGTATCTCCGCCGGTTCCCCGCCGTCAAGGGGTCGCAACGGCCCTGTGCGCGGCCGCGCGGCCGAGGGCGGGCGTGACGGTTCCGGCGAGAACGCAGGCACCCATTCAGAACCGTGAGTGCCAACGAGCGGGTTCGACCTGCCGTTCCATCCCGTCGCGATTCTGATCGACACCGGGGGGCTTTCGATCCACCCCAGCTTGGCGGAGAGGCCGCAACGGGATCGGCAATGGCGCCCACGCGCCCCGGAGGACGCCCGCATAAACTGTCGCACGCCCGGCGCGGCGGGCCGGCTGGGGCCATGACGCATCCGGCGGCGAGGCCGCTATGTCCACCCTGGCGACCATTTCGAACCGGCGCGAGCGCTCCGCACAGAGCCCACAGACCCACGCTTCGACGCCTACCCGGCCCGCGCGGCACCTTGACCCTGCAAGGGTCATCGAGCGTAGCCGGGGGTCGAGCGCAGCGAGACCCCCGGAATGCGCCCCGCCTCACCCCGACCCTTACAGGGTCGAGGATGTTCCGCCGCCGGTAACCGGTCGCAGCCGGGGGTCGAGCGCGGCGAGACCCCCGGAGAGCGCGCCTCGCGCGCCCCGACCCTGTAGGGGTCGAATACGGCTACCGGAATCGCGCGCAGCAATCGCACGTGAACCCCAGACGCGCGGCCTGGGCAACCCAGCCTGGTCTTGGGTTCGCGCGAGGTATGCACGGAAGGGCCAAGTCGACCCTTACAGGGTCGAGGATGTTCCGCCGCCCGTAACCGGTGGCGGCGCTACGCTTGCCACCGGCTACTGTCTGGGACCCTTTACAGGGTCCGCGTGGCAGCGCTGTGACGCCTCAGGAACCCGGACCGCACCTTGACCCTGCAAAGGTCATCGAGCGTAGCCGGGGGTCGAGCGCAGCGAGACCCCCGGAGAGCGCGCCTCGCGCGCCACGACCCTGTAGGGGTCGAATACGGCCACCGGGACCGCGGGGCACCTTGGCCCTGCAAGGGTCCTCGAGCGTAGCCGGGGGTCGAGCGCAGGCGGGGGTTCAGCGCAGCGAGACCGCCGGAGAGCGCCCCTCGCGCGCCGACCCTGCAGGGGTCGACTCCGGCGGCCGGGACCGAGCGGCGATCGCGCGTGGTGGTCGCGCGTGAACCCCACACGCGCTGCCCGAGGCAACCGCCCTTGCCTTCGGTGCGCGCGACGTACGCACTTGAGGGCCGGTTCGGCCACAGGGTCGATGGTCTTGCGCGGGGGCATCGTAGCCGACTCCTGCGGCTGGAAAAGAGAGTTTCGACATCGTGTGCCGCCCATTCCCGCTATGCTGCTGCCCGGGGCCTCAGGGACCGGTGGAGGTGCATTGGAAGCCGGTAGCCCATCCAAAATCTGTAACGAACCCCGAAGCGGAATCCGTTCACTGGCTGAACGAACTCCAGGATCACGCATCGTTTGCACTTGACAGGCGAGTGGAACCGTGGTAGACAACTTCACTTATCCCGTTGCCGCATTGTAGAGCAGGCTCCCGACGTTTCTCATGCGGGGTAGCCAGTTTGGCGTTAGCACTTTGTTTGGCGTAACCTTTTTGGAGGAGGTAAATCGATGCGAGCTGCGGTTTTGTCCCTGTTGCTCATCTCTGCGGTTGCAATTAGATCGTCCTCAGCGCTTGCTGATCCGGCGGAGTGGGTGATCTGGCCGTCGAATCCGGTGCTTACGGGCTCCAACAACCAGTCGGGCGGGGCGAGCGTTCTGAAGATCGGAGGTGTCTACCACGTCTGGCACGACGATGCTGCTTCCGGTGCGACGCGGATCATGCATGCCACATCATCCGACGGCTACAGTTGGTCGGTGTCGACGGCGGTCGCTGCATCACCGACCGTTGCTGAGGACGCGCATCCCGAAGTGGTGCTCTGTGACAATACCTACTACCTCTGGTCTGGGAACTTCTCTAACACGCGCCTGCTGACTTCGCCCGACGGCATCACCTGGGCCAATCAGGGACAGGTGCAGATCGGTGCTCAGCAAGGTTGGGCGACTGCCTCGGTGGTCTGCTCAAGCGGAACACCGAAGTTCACGGCGTGGTATCGCGACTCCGGCACGAGCTACCAACGTGCGACCTCAAACGATGGCGTGAGTTGGACGAACACCGGGGTGGCCCTGCCCAACGGCAGTCCGGGGAGCTTCGACGAGACCCTCTCGCATCTTGACGTCCTCGAAAGTGGGGGGTTGCTGATGGTATACGCGGCGTTGCAAGGAGCCGGCCCCCCTCGATTCGCGTATGCCACGTCACCGGACGGGATCACCTGGAGCAAGCAGGGACTGGTCAGCATGGACTATTCCGTTCTGCCTCCGGGAACCCAGGACGTGTCGACCCTCTCGCTCTTGCAGGAATCGAATGGACTCCGAATGTGGTTCCACGTGAACAACACGAGCAGTGTGTGGCACGCCTGGGAGTCGACGGCGGTCCCCGCCCTCTCCGAATGGGGTCTGCTTGTTCTGCTCCTGCTGGTTACGACCGTAGGTACGCTGGTCTTCGCCAGCCATGCACGGCGGCCGGGCGTGCATGCGGCGCTCAGGTAACAGCCTGCGTGGGAACCCGCGGCATAGGCTTCCAGCCTATATCGTCACGGGCAGGAAGCCGGTGCCACGATTGGTCTCCGGTGTTTCACCACAGTGTGGCGGCGCATTGCCCCCACGCAGGAGACCAAGGCGAGATCGCGGCGGAGTTACGCGCAGGGCCCGCAGGCCGACCCTGTGACGCGCACGCAGGGGACCAATACGAACCGGTGGCGGCGCTGCGCACAGAGTCCACATGACCGCGCTTCGACGCCTACCGGGCGCGCGCGGTACCTTGACCCTGCAAGGGTCATCGAGCGTAGCCGGGGGTCGAGCGTAGCGAGACCTGCGGAGAGCGCCCCTCGCACACCGCGACCGCCGTTGGTGCGGTTTTGGGCGCGGCCCTGCCGTCGTCGTGCCACCGCGCGAAACGCCGGCGACGCGGGGACCTCAGACCGCGCAAGGCCCGTCGACGAGCGCTGACGAGCCGCTCTCGGTGATTCAGGGCAGCGCGCACATCATGACCGGCGGGCAGTGGAAGTAGCTGATGGACGGCTGCCCACCCACAAACTCGCGGGCCATGCCGATGGCGGCCTCTATGGATGGCGCCACATCGAAGCCGATCCGCCGCGCCGCGAGCTCACTTTGCGGCGCCACGGCGATCACTTTTCCCATGTGCGCCATGCCGTGTGCCGCCCAATACCACATGTAGAACGGATGCACGCCGTGATAAGCGTATGAGTGGCGATACAAGTGAATGTAGCGATCGTTTTCGGCATAGGACTTCTCGAAGCGCCGCTCCAGCTCCCGCGGGTCGGCGGTCTGCGGCAGCAGGTAGTTGAAGAAATCATAGTACGAGGGGTGGTGCAGCAGGTGAAAAGCGTCGGGGATGGGGTGGTCGATGATCATCACGCCGCCGCGGCGAACCAGCGGCCGGTGGCGATAGAAGTTGAAGAAGTATCCCGCGGAAAGACACCGCACCAGAATGGGATTGAGAATGGAATCGACGTTGTAGGGGCCGATCGAGGGCAGGCCGAGGAGGACGATGTCCGCCTGCTCCGGGATGCGGACGTCGTACTGCCGGTCGAGGCTCTTGAGCGTCTCGGCGTGCACCAGATCGGTACGTCCGGCGTGAACCCCAGTCACTCCGTAGGGTGCGGGAAGGGCGGTGTACGCCTTCCGCCGCAGCGGGCCGGGCAAGGCCCCCAGTCCCAACCGGCTGCCGTGATACGCCAGTCGATCGCGGAGGTTCCACCCGTGCTCGCGCTTTTGCAAGAAACCCAGCAGGCTATGGAAGAGGTCCCCGTTGAGCGTGGTTTCGATCGTGAACACGTGCACATGCTTGGCCACCACCTCGCCCATCCGCTCGCACGAGCGGTGAAAGTCGCTGCGCGGCGGATCCATGTAGCTGGAGTCGTGCAGCAGCATGCAGGCGTTGTGGTGGTGTTTGACGCTGCGGTAGGTGGCAAGCCCCACGGGCACGGACTTGTGCCCGCCGTCCATGGTAACCAGGTTGATGTTGACGTAGATGAGCAGGTCCGACCCCGCCGCCCGCCCGTTGATCTCCACCACTTCCCCCGCCGACGTCGTGCCCAGGTCGGCGCGGTCGTTCGGATCCTCCGCGTCGTGGTTCCGCAATCGGTGCGGCCAGAAGCGCTTGAAAATCGCCGGCCCGACGAAGTGCCGAAGTTCGGCGGGGGTGCAGCGGCGGTGCAGGCAGATGGCACAGATCAGCTCGATGTCGGTGACGCCCGCGCGATCCAGGCGCTCCAGCACTACCTCCATGACCGACTGCCGCACGTCCGGTCGGGCCATGCGCGGCAGCGGCAGCGACACGTCGTCGAAAGCGACGGTCACCTTCATGCCCGGGCGCAGCAGCGCGTCCAGCGGTTCGTCGCCCAGCGGGTGGTCGAGGGCATGTTCGATCGCCGCGCGACGGTCAGGAAGCGGTTCCAGCGGCGCGTTGGGATAGATCACCTGCGTGCCCACCGGCAGCCGGTGGCGCGTGTAGCCCTCCCCGCGGTGGAAGAGAAAGGGAGGGTCGTCGGCGGTGACCGTATGGATGTTGCCGCTGCCGTTGCGTCGATCGTGCATGTCGCTGCCTTCCGCGCCCGCCGCGCCGGCGGCTGGGCGAGTCAGGGCGTCCCCTTCATGTCGAAGCACACCACGCGATCCATGTTCCGGGCGTAGAGCCGCCCGCGATGCAGCACGGGAACCGTCCAGCAGCGACCGCTGAGAACCTCCGCCGTGGTCACGGGCTCGAAGCCGCCGGGGTCGGCCTTCGCAATCTGCAACTGCCCATTTTCCGTAAGCAGGATCAGGTGCTCACCAACCAGGACGAGCGTCCCGTTAGTGATTCGCGGTTTCCGCCATGCCTCCTTGCCCGTCAGGAAATCGGCGCACACCAGGGCCTTCTGGTCGCTGGCGTAGAGCTTGCCCTGGTGCAGGATGCAGGATTGGAACTTGTTCATCAGCACCTTGCTCTCCCAGACCGGTTCGGCGGCGAGGTTGTCGCCGTCGCGGCGGAGCTTGAAGAGCCCGGCCCCCGTGGTGTAGCCCGAGGTGAGCAGCAGATGCCCGTCATGGAAGATGGGCGCCGCGGCGTTTACGTCCCAGTCCGTCTTCCAGGGAATTCGCAGGGCGAGGCGCCCGGTCTTCGCCTCCACGATGATCGCGGAATTGCCGGTGAAACCGACGAGGTAGCGGGTTCCCTCGAAGGCGAAGGGGTAGGGCGTGGAATAGCCGGCGGGGTCGTCGCCCGTTTTCCACACCACTTTGCCGCTCTTCTTGTCGAAGGCGACTAGGGCGCCGTCGTCGCCGCCGCCGGAGGACACGGCAAGATCGTCCTCGATGAGTACCGACCCGCTGTAACCCCACTGCGGCATTTGGTTGAAGGTGGTGGACCAGATTTCCTCGCCGGTATCGGCGGCGAGGCACACCAGTTTCCCGCGCGCGCCCAGCATGTACACCCGCCCCTCGTCGACCGTGGGCGTGGCCCGCGGCCCGTCGCCGCCCATGCGCTCCGGGTATTCCGGCTCCAGAGCCTTCTGCCACACCACCGCGCCGCTGTCGGCGTTCAGGCAGAAGAGCACCTGCTGCTTGTCCTGCGTGCCGGCGGTGTAGATCCGATCGCCCACGCAGGCAAACGAACTGAACCCGGAACCGATCGTTCGATCCCACAGCAGGGGGATCGGCTCGGTCCAGGCGGTTTTGATTCCCTTCTCGTCGCTGATGCCGTCGTGTCGCGGGCCGCGGAAGTTGGCCCAATCGGCGAGCGCCACATCGGCCGACACGACCGCCAGCAGCCCAAACGCCCCTGCTGTAATCCCGCGTGAACCGACCGCTTGCATGGGTTTCCTCCCTTTTGCTTCCACCGTCGCTACGCTGCCGTGCCCGCGGGGTTCGCCTGGGGCCGGCCGGTACCGGACGGGCGTCCTACTCCTTGCGCAGGTAGCGGCGCAACAGAGCCACGGTGTCCGGTTGATCCAGGGCGTTCTTGCCGAAGCCGCGGCGGGCGCCCAGTGCCTCCGCGGCGTCCTGGGCTTCGGGATAATTGCTCACCAGCATCACCGGAGTGCAGCGCGTGGCGTCTTCGGCGCGCAGGCGGCGAATGAACTCCAGTCCTTCGACTCCGCTACCGTCAAACACGCGGTTGTCCAGCAGGAGGTCGTAGATTCGCGTGCGGGCGGCGTTGAGCGCCGACTCTGAATCCGTGGCACGCTCGACCTCGGCGTGGAACTGCTCCGCCAGCAGCCGTGCCAGGTTGCCGTGGTCATAATCACAATGGCCGACGGTAAGTACGCGCGGGTGCTGCGCCGTCATGGTTGGGCTCCCCGAGCGGTGGTGGCCACGGCGCGGGCCGGGGCGGCGCGGCCCAGCGCCCGGGCGGCGATGTCGCGGCGGAAGCAGGCGTTGTCAAAGTGGATGGCTTCCACCGCTGCATAGGCGCGGCGCTGCGCCGCGGCGAGGTCGTCGCCGGCCGCGGTCACGCCCAGCACGCGTCCGCCGGCAGTCACCGTGAGGTGCTCGAGCTGCCGCGTTCCGGCGTGGAACACGAAAACGTCCTCCATGGCGGCGGCTCGATCCAACCCCTCGATGACCTTGCCGCTCTCGTGCGCGTCGGGGTACCCCCGCGAGGCCATCACCACACAAACGGCGGGTTGCGCCCGCCAGCGGACCACTGCGTCCGCCAGCCGCCCGTCCACGACGGCGCTGAGCAGCTCAAACAGGTCGGACTCCAGCCGAAAGAGGATCGCCTGAGTCTCAGGATCGCCGAAGCGGCAGTTGAACTCCAGCACCTTCGGCCCCGCGGGCGTCACCATCAGCCCCGCGTACAGCACGCCCCCGTAAGGCGCGCCATCGATGCGGAGCGCGTCGACGATGGGCACCAGAATCTCGCGCTCCACCCGCGCCATAAGCTCCGGCGTAGCCAGCGGCGCCGGGCTGTACGCCCCCATGCCGCCGGTGTTGGCCCCGCAGTCCCCGTCACCGATCCGCTTGTGGTCCTGCGCTGTTTCCAGAACGTAAATGGTGTTGCCGTCGACCAGGGCGAGCACCGAGAGCTCCTCGCCCTTAAGAAGATCCTCGACGACGACTTGATCGCCGGCGACCCCGAAAACGCGCTGCAACATGATCTGTTCCAGGGCGATCAGCGCGTCGGCGGGATCGGGGCAAACGAATACGCCCTTTCCCGCCGCCAGCCCCGCGGCCTTGACCACCAGACCGGTTTCGCGCGTGGCAATGTACTCGCGGGCATCGCCGTAGCGTTCAAAGCAGCGGCCCTCGGCGGTCGGCACATGGGCTACCTTCATCAGCCGCTTGGCGTACGTCTTGTCGCCTTCGATGCGCGCCGCGGCGGCCGTGGGGCCGAAGATACGCAGGCCGGCAGCACGGAAGCGGTCCACGATGCCGGCGCAAAGCGGCGCCTCCGGGCCCACGACCGTCAGCGCGATGTTCTGTGCGCAGGCGAATTCCAGCAGCCGGGCGTGCTCGTCGACGCCGATCGCGACATTCTCGGCAAGCTGTGCCGTGCCGGCGTTGCCCGGCGCGCAGTAGACGCGCTCCAGGCGCGGGGACGCCGCCAGCCCGCGCACCAAGGCATGCTCCCGCCCTCCGCTGCCGATCACCAACACGCGCATGCGATACTTGTAGCGGAAAAAGACGGCGGCCCATAGAGCAGGAGGGATCGCGGGCTCGCTGCCTCCGCCGCCGTCGCCCCGCCCGAGCCGCCCATCGCTCAGGCGCGAAGGCGCGCCGCGCCGGTGATAGCACCTGACTTCCTGCCGGCTTGCCCCCACGTCCCCCGCACGCTAAACACCTACGCGACTGGCGGCCGAGGGTTGCTGGACGGTTACTCCAGGGCCAGCGCACTGATGCGGTGGATCGCTGGAGGTTACGGGTGCTGTCCATAAGTTGGGATTGGCGGCTCAGGCTTCCCTGGTCCGCCGGTTAGAGCGTATGTCCCGAGTTCCTACGATTCGCGGGTAGAGACGGCCCCTGGCGGGCGCCGGATCCGCCGGACCCCAACTGCGGGTGCGGTTGATTCGCCACCCTATCGCACCAACCGGTCCGATGCCGTCGAGTGCCCAAGGTGGCCGGTCGCCGCGCCGGGCACAGGAAAACACACCAACGCGCTGAGCCAGAGCGGGCGCCGGTGCGAGCGAGGTCGATCGATGCAACTACTGGTGACCGCCGGTCCGACTCGTGAGTACCTCGACACGGTGCGCTACCTTTCCAACGCCTCGAGCGGGCGCATGGGGTACGCCATCGCCGCGGAGGCGGCACGGCGCGGACACAAGGTGACGCTGGTATCCGGCCCGGTCGAGCTGCCTGACCCCGCGGGCGTGGACGTGGTTCGCGTTGTCTCGGCGCATGCCATGTTGCGCGCCGCCGTTGCCCTGTTCGAGGAATGTCGAGCGGCGATCATGGCCGCCGCGGTTGCGGACTACCGCCCGGCGACGCGCCGCGATCAGAAAATGAAGAAACGCCGGCGCTCCATGTCCATCCAACTGGTGCCCACGGAAGACATCTGTGCCCACCTGGGCCGCGATAAGGGCAACCGCATCGTGGTGGGCTTCGCCATGGAGGACCACGACCACCACGAGCACGCCATGGAGAAGCTGCGCCGCAAGCACTGCGACGCCATCGTGCTGAACGGACCGGGAAACGTGGGCGGCGAGTCCGGCGAAATCGAGATCTTCCGTGATGACATCGGTTGGCAGCCGGCGCGCAGCGGCACCAAGGCGCAGCTCGCAGGCGCGGTCGTGGATCTCGTGGAAGACTTGATTGCGACTGGCCGGCGCGACGCCGGAATCCCGTTTTGAGGACCTGGGTGCCGGCTCCCGCCCGGCCGCGGTGGCGCCGCCCGGCGATCGCGTGGGTAGCTCCGCGCGGACTCCGTCGTCGTTCGGTAGTGGAGGCCGCGGACGGGCGTGGGCCGAGCGATCGGACGGCGGGCTCGACGTGATTCGGGCCCGGGCCGGGTAATGCACGGCGCGAGCCACCGGGCGGGTGCTCCGTGCCACCGGCGAACCCTCATCTGACGGCCCTTAGGCGCGCGTTCGGGCGATCGTTGACCGTCCGGCGATGGTCGGCGGCAGCAACAGCGACCCGGGGCGGCTTGTCGTTCCGTAATCTACGTATTTACATATGGTTATGCTGAACTTCCCGCATCTCGTGGTTTGCGGCCGCGCGGCGTTGCCGGTGGGCCGATGACGAAGGCTGGCAGCGCATTTCTGCTGGACAAAAGTTCAAGAACCGTGCGCCGATGGTCCGATTAGCTAGGGAACG
This sequence comes from Planctomycetota bacterium, assembly GCA_016208685.1. Lineage (GTDB taxonomy): Bacteria > Planctomycetota > Phycisphaerae > UBA1845 > UBA1845 > JACQXM01. The sequence goes on from JACQXM010000052.1 coordinate 43,412, forward strand.
TCCCAGGATGGGGCAAGGTGCGGGCGTTGCGCTGTTTGCATCGAGTTGAGCCGGCCGTGGCGCGGAAGAAATCTTTGGAAATGGCTGTTGACTTGACTTGGCCAACTCCTACAATTCGCCCGCTGAAGACAACGGACTTGGCCCTTCCCGGCGCGAAGAGGAAGGCCGTCAGGTCGCGGGTGCCGTAGGAGGCCGTCACGCGTGCGGATTGGCGCGTTTCCGCAGCGGACGACAGCCGCCAACTCAATACGGTGCTGGAGCATTCGGATATCGTCGGCATGGCCGCCTGCGGTCTGCCGTCGGTAGATCAGAATTGTTGGGTTTACGAACGATCCGTGACGGTCGAAAGCCCGCTTTGCCGCTCTTGGCCCGGCGGATGCGGACCGTTGCGCATCGCCGCTTTCGTATACCGTTTTTGAAAACGAGCGTGGAACAAGGGACACGCCACAGTCTTTTAACTGGAGGTCAAAACTGATGTTAGGATCAATTCGGTGTGAGGACACGAGGCTTCGCACGTCGGTGCGCGGCGTGTCGCGCTGGGGCACGCTCTGTGGCGTGTTCGCGGTGTTGTTCATGGGCTTGGGCCTGCAGTGCCCGGGCGGCGGGCAGGTGGTTGTACCCTGCGACGCTGACGCGGACTGCGCCAACGCCAACTTCTGCGACGGTGCGGAAACGTGCACCAACGGCGTGTGCACCGACGGCGCTGCGCCGTGCGCCGAGGGCCTGGTTTGCAACGAGGACGCCGACCGCTGCGACTGCGACGGCGACGATGACTGCGATAACGGCAACTTCTGCGACGGTGCGGAAGTCTGCACCGCCGGCGTTTGCGGCGATGGGGCCGACCCCTGCACGGGCAACACCCCGATCTGCAATGAGGACGACGACACCTGCGCCGGCTGCGCGGCCGACGCAGATTGCGACGACGGCGCGTTCTGCAACGGCGCCGAGACGTGCACCGACGGTGCTTGCGTCGCCGGCACGGCCCCCTGCACCGACACGCAGGTCTGCGATGAGACCAACGACGTCTGCAATACCCCCTGCGATGACGCGGGCGATTGCGACGATGGCAACCTGTGCACGACGGATGCCTGCGTAAACGGCACCTGCGAGAGCACGCCGGTTGACTGTCCGGATGACGGCACCTTCTGCAACGGTACCGAGTCTTGCGATGCGACGACCGGCGCCTGCGTCTCCAGCGGCGATCCCTGTGCGGCCACGCCGGACACGCCGACCTGTAACGAGGACACCGATGCCTGCGAGGCGGCGCCGTTGTGCACCACCGACGCGGATTGCGATGACGGCGCGTTCTGCAACGGTATCGAGACCTGTGATACCACGACCGGCGACTGCGTGGCCGGCACGCGTCCGTGCGACGATGACAACGGCTTGGGCTGCCCGGACGACACCAACGGCAGCACCGCGACCGAGTCGTGCAGCGAAGGCGACACCGCCGCCGTTTGCACGCCCTGCCCGAGTGATACGTTGGACTTCACGCTGGCGCAGGACAACCTGACCGGCACGACGGGCGATGACACCTTCAGCGCTCCGCTGCTGTTCAACCCCGGCAACGGCGCGCAGATCGCCTCGCTCCAGACCGGCGACAGCGCCAACGGCCTGGCCGGCGCGGACGCCCTGAATGCCACGTTCGCGGATGCCGGCGGCGGTTCCACCGTCGTCCCCACCGCCCTGGCGGGTATCGAGTCGATCAACATCACCTACTTCGGCGGTAACACCGGCGACGGTAACGTGCTCACGTTCAACGCCACCAACGTCAGCGGCGTGGACACCATTACATCCGTCAGCAGCACCGACGATGTGACGATCACCGGCTTGCAGGAAACCACCAACTTCGGCATGACCGGCACCAACGATGCCAACGTCGATATGTCGCTGACCTTCGCCCTGGCGGCGACGACCAGCGGCTCGACCGACGCCATCAGCTTCACCGTGGGCTCCACGGTGGGCACGGCCACCATCAACATTCCGGGTGCCGCGGGCAACAACGGCTTTGAGACCATCAACATCGCCAGCTCGGGCAGTGCGGCGAACACCATCACCGCCATCGCCCACGCGGCGACCAGCTTGGCCACCGCGGCCTTCACCGGCGCTCAGAACCTGACGCTCAACACCCTGCCCAACTCGGTGCGGACGGTCAACGGATCGGCCATGACCGGCGGGCTGACCCTGGGTGCGGGCACGGCGGCGGGCGCCTACGTGCAGTTCAACACCGCCAACCTGATCTCGGTCAGCGGTGGTTCGGGCAATGACACCATCATCCTGAACAACACCTTGGATTCCAACGACTTCACCGCCGGCACCCTCGATCTGGGCACGGGTACGGACGTGGTGCAGGCCACCTTCGCGGCGGACTTCCTCTCCGCGTCGCCCTTCCGCAACGTCGAAGAGGCGCGGGTCAACGCCACCGGCGCCGCCACGGTGAACTTCA
>JACQXM010000047.1 GCA_016208685.1 Planctomycetota bacterium
TCGCGGGCCCGGCCGTCACGTGCTTGGTACGGTCAGGTGCTGATGGAGTGCCTTGAGTTTGTCGCGAAGCTGCTTAAGCGTCTCGTGATAATCCGGGGAGCGAGTGTGGTGGATTTCCGGACCCAAGTCCTCGATCCGCTCCTCGACCAGGTTCCGCAGCATGGCAACTTCGTCCGCCGTCAACTCGAGGTGCATGATTCATCCTCGCCACAAAGCGGTCCCGGTTGCGGCTAGAGCCGCAAAGGCCCGCCGGCGCGACTGCTGGGACCGACACAGTCGTGCGGCCGTCCATTCGATTGTAGGTCTGCCGCGCGGCGCAAAACCACGAAATCCGCGCCGGACACCCCAGGATCGGTCCGAGGACCGTGCCGGTCTGCGACGCGGCTTGTCGAACACGGTCCGGTTCGACGCGCCGTTGGTTCGGCGTCGCAGCCAGCGCATGCCGTGTAGAACCGTCGGCGCACGAGTGCCGCAAATGGCGCTTGTGCGTTGGTGTGCCAGCATGTGCCACCTGCCAATCTTGCGTCTGTCAATCTGGCACTGCGCCGTGTCCGCCCGTGGGACGCCTGTTGTAAGTATCGTAGGAGAAAGTACTTGCGCGCTGGCCACGAAGCCATTGCGGCTGGCACGGCCGTTGCCTTGGGGGGTGGTGGAGTCGAGGTCCGTGGCCCGGACCGGATCGCCCGGCGGGCGAGGGCGACTTCGAGGATTGCCAACGATGGGCAAGCGAGACGGTTGGATCTCGAGGTACGAAGAAAGGAGGGCGCACAATGGACAGGTTGTTCAACGACCTGCTGGAGTGCACGCCGCCGGCGGCGCCAGTACGCGGAACGTTCCCGCAGGTGAACGTCTGGGAGGACTCGGACAGCCTGGTCGCCGAGGCGGAGATTCCCGGGCTGACCATGCAGAACGTCGAGGTGTTCGTGCTGGGTGACGAGTTGACCATTCAGGGCAAGCGGGGCGAGACGTCGGGTGAAGGGGTGACCTACCACCGGCGGGAGCGGGGCCTGGGCGAGTTCAGCCGCGTGCTGCGCCTCCCCGTTGCCATCGACGCCGACAAGGTCAGCGCCGAGCTTCGCGACGGAGTCCTGACCATCAGGCTGCCCAAGGCGCAGGCCGCCCTGCCGCGGAAGATTCAGGTGAAATCGTAGGCAAAGACGGTGCGCGACCCGGGTCGCGGGTGGTTCCGCGTGACCGCTCGACCTTGGGGCGCGGACGATTAGGACAGGAGTAAAGACCGATGACGACGCAGATGCTTGAACAGTCGGCGCCGGCCGACGTCGTCCGCACGGAGCGTACGCGTGGCGGACGTTGCTACCAGCCCAACGTGGATATCCTGGAGTCACCCGGGGAGCTGACGCTGTACGCCGACATGCCCGGGGTGCGCAGCGGTGGCGTGGACGTCCGTTTCGAGAACGGCACGCTCACGCTCTGCGGGAAGGTGGAGCCGCGGCAGAAAGAGGACACCAACTTCCTCCTGCGGGAGTATGGCATCGGCGACTTCCATCGCACGTTCCAGGTCAGCGAGGTGATCGATGCCGCGAGGATCACGGCGGAGTTCGTCGACGGCGTGCTCATCGTCCACCTGCCGAAGGTGGAGGCCGCCCGGCCACGGAGGATCGCGGTCAAGACGAACTGAGCGGTGTGCGCGGTTCGGTGTCGCGAGCCCGCGACCCGGCCCCCCTCGGGCTCGAGCGCCGCGTCGCGGACCGCGGACCGGTGCGGATAGGAACCCTCTGGCGCCGGCAACGCGCGAGGCGGTGCCGGCGTAGATGGAGCTTTGTTGTGCATTCGTCCGGAAGGACGGCGGACGGCGGCGCGCGGTTGCCGCCGACTCCGCGCGGCGCGGGCGGGTCGTTTCCGGCGACGACGTCCGTGCCGTGACATGGAAAGGAGGTTTAACGATGAGTCTTATTCCGTGGAAAGCTAAGAGAACGGACGGCGATGTGCTGGACGCGGGCATTCGCTCGCCGTTGAACCTGTTTCGATCGGAAGTCGATCGTCTCTTCGACCTGTTCTTTCGGGACCCGTTCGGAACGCGCCCCGGAGGATGGGGCAGCCCGGGCGACTGGGTCCCTTCGCTGGACGTGACGGAGACCGACACCGAAGTGACCGTGCGCGCCGAGGTTCCGGGTGTGGATCCCAAGGACCTGGACATCAGCGTGTCGGGTCAGGTGCTGACCATCGCCGGCGAGAAGAACGCCGGCTCGGAGCGCAAAGGCGAGAACTACTACCATTGCGAGCGGCGGTTCGGTTCGTTCCGCCGCAGCGTCGAGCTGCCCTCCGGCATTGACAGCGAGAAGATGTCGGCGGAGCACAGAAACGGGGTCGTGGTCATCACCTTCAAGAAGAACCCGGCGGCGGCGCGCAAGCGGATCCCCATCAAGGCGTCCGCCGGCTAGACCCGCGGGCGCCATCCAGGCCTGACAGGTGGGGCGCGACGGCGCGGTACCGGCGACCTGGAACGGTGCGGATTCGTGCCACGAGGCTCTCTGCGGGACGGGCAGGCGGCCCCTCTGCATACAAGGGGGGCCGCCCGTTCCGAAGGTCGTTAGCAGCATACGACGCATCATGCGCGCGGCCTGCGCGCCTCTCGTTGCGCCGAAGGCGGATCTGAACGCGGAACGCGGATTTCGCCATTCTGCGGAGGTTCTCGCCTCAACTTGGCGTGCGATCCGGCGAACGTAAAGCGGATTCGAGGCGCGCGGGGTCTTTCGGCCGAAGGACGGACTCCTCACCCGCATGCCGGTCGGGGTCGAAGCAACAGCGTTCCCGCAGTCAGAACCAGAAGCGCCAATACCGCGACGCCCCAAGAGCCCAGAGAGGGAACCGTCGTGGAGGGAGCTACGGCCACGCTCGGCACCGCCGCGCCGCCGGTGTCGGCGACCAGCGTCGCACCGGAGCCGTCGAACGCTGCACGCGCCACGCGCCCGGTGGCCGTGCTGATGTAGATGTATTGAAGCGTGGTGTCGAGTGCGATTCCCAGCGGTGGGCCGTAGGTACCCAGCGAGAGCGTAAGTATTGTCTCCAGCTCCGACCCGTCGAACCTGGATCGCAGTACCCTGCCGAATGTCGAGACCCCTAAGTTGAGAGTCCAGTAAACACGCTGGCCAGCGAGGTCGAGTGCTACGCCCCAAGGTTCGCCGTTGGCACTGGTATACAGAACCTCGTTGCCGGCACCGTCGCCTCCCACGCGCCCGACGCTGCGGCTCCCGGGGTCGGCCCAGTAGACCGTCTGCGTTAAGGGATCAACCGCGATGGACACGGGGAAACACTCGCCGCTCTGGCGCCCCAAACCGGCCAGCACGAGTTGTACCGGACCTGTGCCGGACAGGCTCCGACGCCAGATGCGCCCATCGCAGGTAGCGCCTGCGGCCAGATCCGACCAGTACACCATGCCGTCGGCAGCATCGACGGCGACGCCGTAGAAGCCACCCGGCGCGCCCGTGATAACCGCTTGGACGCCCGCGCCGGAAAGGTCGCTTTCCAGTAGCGTTCCCAGACCGGGGTCGGAGAAGTAGATCTTGCCCGACTCCGGCACCACGGCGAGGCTCCAGGGCTCGCCGATAAGATCCTGCGCCAACGTCTCCGTACCGGAGCCGTCGAGGTTGGCACGGTCAACGCGACGCGGCGCCGGAGCGGTTGGCGTTGCGGTCCAGTACACCTTGCCCGCCCCGGAGTGGACGCCCAGCCCCCAAACAGTCGCGTCATTATCCGGCAGGGTCTGAACCGTCCCGTAGAGAAGTCCGTCGAGATTGGTGCGGAAAATGGTCGATTCGCCGGCTGAACTCGCAACGCCATAGAGCTGGCTCGTGGGAACGTCAACGGTCAGCGCTCCCGAAGTCGCCACCGGCAAGGCCACCAGACTAGACCCGTCAAAATCGACCGGTCGGATGGTGTCACTGTCCACGGTCGTGAAGCAGACGCGCCGGCCAAGCCCGTCTACCGCGAGGCGCTTGGGCGATACCGATGGCCCGAGCACGACTTCCTCCACGAAACCATCGATGTTGGCGCGCCGGATACCGTCTTCGGCGTCGCCGGCTGCCGTCGCCCAGTAGACCTTCCCATTGAAGAGGTCCAAAGCCAGGTCCGTCGAACCCGGACTAACCGCCACAACGCCGTGCAGACCTGCGCCATCAAGATCGGAGCGGAAGATGCCCCACTCGCCATTCCGACTCCCCATCCAGTAGATGGCAGCCTGCGTGACCTGCACATCGAACGAGACGATGCTGAAGCCCTGCGTGGGAAGGGTGATGATCGAGGACCCGTCGAGATTGGCCCTGTGAATCGCCCGATCCGTCCCATCCAGCCAGTACATCCTGCCCCGGGGCGGGTCGAGCGCCAGCTTCTCCGGACTTCCGACCAGGCTGCTGACAAGATCCTCTATGACCGCGTTCGGGGTTTGCCTCTGTATCTTGCGAATGTCGGGCTTGGTCCAGTAAACGCTGCCGGGACCGGCCGCCGCGCCCGATGCGGCCGCGAGTGTGATCACGATGGCGCAATACCACGGCCGGCGCATCTTCCCACCCACTTCCGTTTGGCCTGGAGGAACGCTATCTGAGGCAGGCATTCTACTGGAATCGCCGGTTCCATTCAAGGTGAACGCCGCCCGAAACCGTCCGAGGGTCGGCGATAATCCCGGCGGGAACCTGGGCAACCATACAGAACCGCGAGTGCCAACGAGTGGTTTTGGCCGGCCGCAGCCATCGGTCCCGGCGAAGTCAGAGTGAATCACCCGGCATCCGGCACCACGCGCCCGCAAGCAACGCGAGGCTGGTCCCACTGCTCGAATGACCCGAATCGGGTGGGAGCGTCGCGGACGCCTCTCGGAGGGCGTTTCGCCCGTTGGACACCGGGCTGCGTGTGTCGGAACAGTCTGCCCCTGGTAGTGCGGAACCGACGCATCACCGCCTGTGGTGCTGTTGATCGGTTTGGCTCGGGTGGCGGCGGTCGAGAGCACGGTCGGGCGTAAGCGATCAGAACAGCTCAAGTAGAATGGCGTCGCCCGGCCGGAGCTCGACGGGCAGTTCGATACGCCCCGCGGTCGCAGGGAAGACCCGTCCGGCGACGCGGGAACCCGGCGGCGGCACCTCGACGGCACGACGCACGTCGGCGCCGGCGACCGGTCCCCAGAGGCCAAGCGCGCCTCGGGCGTAGGCGGCCGGCGCAGTGTTCACGACCAGGAGGAAGCGGCGAGTCGCGGTGTGCAGCGCGGCCACCTCAACGGGGAGTGTCCCGCGGTCGATGCCGGCGACAGTCAATGGCTCGGCGTCTCGGAGCTGGGGGCCCCAGCACTGTGCCCGCGCTACGAGCTCCCGCACCGCTGCCGCATGGGCCGGGGGGATGCGCGCCTCCTCGCCCGCCAGGCCCGGCGGACCGCCCGGTGGTCGCCGGTGTCGATCGACAACGACGCCGGCGTTACCGCCTCCCAGCCAGGCGCGGTGCAGTTGTCCAAGCCAGGACTCGAGCGGGGAGGCGCCCTCGCCGGTGGGCGTGCGGGTGTCGACGCACACCAGCCTTAGCGCCTCGTCGCCCGTGGAGTCGCCGATGATTACCCAGGAGGACGCAGTCGGGGCATCGTGATGACGCGAGGCGCTGCCAGGTTCGGCCGGGCGATGCGCGGGCGCTGGGTCGGCGTCGAGGTCTGCGGAGGGCTCGACCGCCGGGTCGCTGCCGGAGCGGCGGAGCGTGTCCCGCGCAGCCGGCGCCGGCCGCACTCTCCGCCCCGCCGGCGCCGGGCAAAGCGCTGCGGCGCGCTGCAACCGTTCATCGTGGCCGTCGCTCTGCACCGCCCACAAAATGCCGTCAGCGGACGAACGGGACCGCGAGACCCGCGCCGCCAAGTCGCTCGCGTTACTGCAACCGACAGGCAGGCGCCCGTTGCGCACGAAGCGATTCAGGGTGCGGTCGAGCACGGCGGCCTTCATTCCCAGGGTCTCGGCCGCCGACACGGCCGCGGCGCGATCCTCGTCATCCAGATGGCCGAACACCACCGCGTTGAAGCCCAGTGCCTGAAGCGCTGAGAGCTCGCGAACAACGCTGTCGGCCGCGGAGCCCCCACGGTCGCGCATGAATACGGGTTCCACGTCGTAGCGGACGGCGATCCAACACGCGACGGGTCGGACCGGCGCCGGGGCAGCGCAGCCCGTGGCGGCGAGGACGGCGCTGAGCAACATGCCCCAAGTTGCCCGCCGGCCGCGGCGGTTGACGCCGGCGTCCGTCGCGGGATAGACTTGGCGGCCGTGCGCGGTCCTTAGCATGACTGGCGTTCCGGAGACACGCTCCTGAGCAATCGGTCCAGGTTGGTGCGATCCTCGCTGATGCCGGTGCTGATGGGGTTGGCCGGCTGCGCCGCCTCACCGTCCGGGCCCACCACGCCGCAACAGCGCAAGATGCTCGAGCTGCTCATGCCCAGCCGCGTCGAGATCGTCGAACCGTTCACCAAGGTCAAGAGCTTTGACGACGATACCACGCCGGATGGCATCGAGCTATTGCTTCAGGCGGTCAATGCCCTCGACAACGCCGGGCTGATGATCGCGGGCACGGTTCGCGTCGAGTTGTATGAGTATGTTCCGGCGAGCGCCGATCAGCGCGGCAGGCAACTCGATCAGTGGCAAATCGAGCTTTCCACGGAAGACCATCAGCGGCGCTACTGGAACCAAGTGACGCAGATGTATGAGTTCAAGCTGGGCGTGGATTCCGGCGCCATCCCGCTGGCCGACCGTTACGTGCTCGCCGTCACCTACAGCTCGCCCCTCGGCCAGCATCTGGTGGACACGTGCTCGGTGCAGTATCACCCCAAGTCCCGTCCCATGGGCTCGCCACGCTCGGCGGGCCGGTAGGTCGCCGATCCCGTTCGCGACTGCCCGCCCGTGCAAGCCTGTCGCGCCGATCGATTTCGCAGTGGCCGGGAATCCCGAACCCGGCAGCGGCGTCGGGCGTGCGGCATAAGCCCCTGCGCCCCCTCGCGCCGCTTTCCGCCGCTGCCGGCGGAGGCTACAACCCTCGCAACCGCTTGATGAGCGGTGCGTTTCGAACCTTGAGGTAGCTTGTGCACGGGGCCACGGAGCAACCCGACCGCGCGACTGCACCCACCCGCCGTGTGAGCCCCGCCGCGGTCATTGCCGCCGCCGTGGCGCTGGCGCTGCTGGGCGTAGCCGTCCTGTCGCGCTACGCGCTGGTCACGGTGCTACTGGACATCCGGGCCGCGGCTCTGGTGCTTGCGCCGCCGATGCTGGCCGGGCTCTGGCTGGTGCCGTTGTTTCGCCTGGGGCCGTTGCCGCTTCGCTGGCACTTCGTAGCCGGCGCGGCCTTGGGGCTCGGCGCGATCTCATTGCTGGTACTGATCCTGGGGCTGGCGGGGGTTCTCGAGCGTTCGGTCTGGATCGCCCTGGTGATCGTCCTGGCGGTCGCGGGTCTCTTTCGGATCCGTACTTTTCCCGGCGTCGTTGCCTGGGGAGCCGCTGCCGAACCGTCGCTTGCACCCGGGCTTGCCGAAGCGCTGAGCCGCCAGGAACGTCGCCGTCGCACTCAGTTCCTTCATAAGGCGAGGCCCGAGCCGCGGAGTGCCGTGGCGGGGGAACCGTCGGGCGGCAAAAACAGTGCCGGGGAAAGCGGAGTGGGGCTCGCGGGCGCAGCGGCACAGACACGCAACATCCCTGCCCCGAGGCGTGATCGGTTCACCTCGCTCCCCTGGCTCCTGATCGCGCCGTCTCTGTGCCTGTCGTTGCTCGCGGCCTCGACGGCTCCGGGCTTCCTCTGGAGGGAGGAGGGTTACGGATACGACGTGCTCGAGTACCACCTCCAGATTCCCAAGGAGTACCGCCACGCCGACCGCATCAGCTACCTGCCGCACAACGTATACGGCAGCTTTCCCTCGAACGTGGAGATGCTCTACCTGTTGGGCATGGTGCTGCTTGACGACGACATCGACGCCGGCACCACGGCGAACATGATTCACCTGGCCTTGGGCGTGCTTGCCGTCATCGCCGTGTGGGTGGCGGCACGCGAGTGGTCGGCGGCGGCGGGCATCGTGGCGGCGGTGGCGACGGCGACAACCGGTTGGCTCACGTACCTCAGCGGGCTGGCGTACGTGGAGCATGGCGTGCTCTTTTTTGGAATGCTCGCCGCGGCGGCGATGTTCAAGCACTGGGGGCCGGCGGGTTTCTCCGGCGCAGAGTCCCCGGTCCGCACGCGCGGCGGCGGCGACCGCGAGGTGGCGGCAAGGCAACCGGGAACCGGTTGGCTGGTCTTCTCCGGCGTTGCCGCGGGGTTCGCGTGTGGTTGCAAGTATCCAGCCGGGCCGATGATCGCAGCGCCGCTTGCCCTGGCCGCCGTGCTCGCGCCGGGGCGCGCCATGCGTGCGCGCGTCGCCGGCCTCTTCATCTTCGTCGCGTCAACGACGCTGGCGACTGCGCCGTGGCTGCTCAAGAACCTGGTGTACACGGGGAACCCGGTGTTCCCATTGGGAAGCAGCGTGTTCACGGGCCTTCCCGATGGTTGGAGTGCCGATGCCCGCGAGCGCTGGGAGGCGGGACACCGCCCGGTGGTGGACGGACCGGCGGGTGGGCGATGGGGCGAGTTGTGGCGCCATGTGATCGCCGATCCCTATCAACGTTTCGGCCCGGCGATCCTGCTCCTGGCGCTCGCCGGACTTGCCCGCCGGCGGCGGGATGCAACGGATTACGCGCTGCTGGCGTGGCTGGCGCTCCAGCTTGCGGTGTGGCTCTTCGCCACGCACCTGTATGCGCGCTTCGCGGCGGTGTTCCTGCTTCCCCTGGCGCTGCTGGCCGGCAGGTGCGTGAGCCGGGAGGGCGGCAAGCGACGCGCCGTAATGATCGCGGCCGCGCTGGCGCTGGGGGCGGGATGGAACTTCACCTATGCGGCACGGCTCTTCCGCGAGGAACATCCGGGTGACGCGCCAGCGTCACTTATCTACGACGGCCTGCTGCCCGGATACGAGTACTTCCGCGCCGTCAACCAGGAGCTGCCGGCGGAAAGCAAGCTGCTGCTGGTCGGCGACGCACGGGCGTTCTACATTCGCCGCCCGGTTGACTATTGCGTGGTGTTCAACCACAGCCCGCTGACCGACTTGGTTCGTTCGGGAGCCGCCGCGGGGGACGTGGTCGCCTGGTTGCGGAGCCGAGGGTACAGCCATGTCCTGGCGAACTGGGCGGAGATCGACCGGCTGCGCGGCACCTACGGTTTTCCGGTGGAGATCGACACCTCGCTCTTCGATCGCCTGGAAGCCGCCGGCCTGGTGCGAGCGCAGGAGTTCCCCCACCCCCGCGGCAGTGGCCGGTACGTCACGCTTTATCGCGTACCCTCGGAATAGTCGGGTGCAGTGCCCTGACCGCTGCCGGCGCCGCGGGCATGCGCCTACGGGAGCGGCACGGCCACGGCTTGGCGTTCGCAAAACCAGAGGGTGTTGCCGATGCTTGCCTCACGCAACATGCCCACGGCACGATCGAAGGCCGATCCGATGTCCTCGGGCCGGTGCGCGTCGGAGCCCAGCGACATCGCCTTGCCGCCGAGCTGCGCGTAGCGCTGCACGGTGCCCGGCGCGGGCATGGACTCGCCCACGCCCTGCCGCCAGGAGGAGGTGTTGATTTCGGGAGTCAGCTCCGCCTCCAGACAGGCCTCGAGGATGTCGTCGACCATTTCCGGGAACGCCGAGACCTCGACCGCGTCGCAAAAACGCTTGCTGTACCGTTTGACCACGTCCAGATGGCCCAATACGTCGAAGGCGCGGCCGTGGGTGCGCCGCAGTTGCGCGGCGAAACGGGCGGCCTCCCGCACGGTGGCCAGATATCGCCGCGTCCCCTCGACGGCCGAGATTCCCTGCCAATTCTCGCGACGGTGCACCGCCGCCGCGCCGAAGTAGTGCACGCTGAGCATCACCATGTCAAAGCGGTGGCGGCGGAGGAAATCGAGTATGAAGTCCATGCGCGCCGGCTGATAACAGACCTCAATACCCTTGCCGACGAAAAGGGCGCCGCCCGACTTCTCGCGAACGGCGTCAATCGCGGCGGAATAGGCCTCGTCGTTGTAGACACAGCCCGGCCAGTCGTCGGGATGAGTATCGAAATGCTCCGTGAACGTCAGCCCGGCGAGCCCCTGCGCGATGGCGGCCTCGACGTTGGCCTCCGGTTCCGTGCGGCAGTCCATGGAAAAACGCGAATGAAGGTGCTGGTCGTAGAGTCGCATCGTGCCCCGTCCGCGCGCGGTTCGGATTCCCGCCGCAAGGGCTTTTATCGCGGTTCCGACCGCCCGCCGCAAGCCGCTCGCGGCGGCTGCCCGGCGATCCGGGTTCGCCGAACGCGGAAGAAACTGTAGGATGCGCTGATGCCCGACGGCCGCGTCATGATCCGTGAACTTCGTTTTGCAGCGGGTTTCGTCCCATGAAGCTGCCCGTGCAGAACGCGCGCGACATCCCGCCTCGTTCGGGCGCGGAGGTTCGCGCCTTGGCGCTTGCCGTTCAGGCCAACCTCGTCATGCTCCGCCTCGCGGAGTGCCGAAGGCGTGGCATCGCGCCCGAGGACCATGAGATCCAAGTCGCGCCGCCCGGTGCGGTGCGTGCCTTGCGCGAGATGCTGCTGGCTCCTGAAACGATCTCCGCGCTGGGAGATCCGCAACTCCACCTGTTGCTGCACGAAGTATGGGGACAGTTCTGCCTGTTGCTCTGGCTTTTTTCGCAGGGCAACACCGCCGACGCGAGTCTGGCTCACCTGCCGGAAGACGCGGAGATGCACTGCGCCACCGCTATCGAGGCGAAGCTGTTTGAGGTTCACGCGGTGCTCTGGCGGATGCTGTTCGAGCTGCGCCTTCGCCATGATGCAGCGTACGCCGCGTCGCCGGCGTGCGACGCGGACCGCAGCCTCGGCGAAGGCATTCCCGCGCAGGCGCTGGGCAAGCCGGTGGCGGAGGCCACCAACGAGGAGATCATCGTAACCCTACACGAATACGTGGGCATGCTGGTGACGCTTCGTTGGGTGCTCGATCCGCAGGCTGACTGGTTCGATCCCCACTTACGCGAGGTGGCCGAGAAGCCGTTTTGACGCAACTGCCGCTCGCCGCCGTCCGGGGGCGAAAATGGCGGCACGGTCACGCGCCCTGGCGCGAGCCGTGGTGACCGCACCGTCAGCGTTTCTGCCACTCCGGCGGCGGGTAGCCCCAGTAGAGCGCCGGGTGATGCCAGTTGATGGCGCCGTAACGCAGGTCGTTGTCGGCGACCAGGTCGGCGGTGCTGAAGCCCGCGACTCCGCCGCTTAGATAGAGGAAGTTGGCGTAGTCGCCGTGAAACCGGCCGAGGAACTCGCCGTTGAACCCGCGGGCGAGCTCCGTGGCTACGTCGCGCGGCGAGCCGCGCGGCTGATTGCTCAGTATCTCGAAGAACACGACGGTGTTGGGGTGTTTACGGAAGCGCTCGGCGGCGACCGGCCGGGCCTGGGGCGGGTCGGGAAAGCCCGGGGCGTCGTCCGAGCCCGCCGGCGCCTTGCCGATTCCGTCCAGCACTTCGTTCATTCCGTAATGGAACTGGTTTTTCCCCGTGCCGCTCTTGTGCAGCTCGGTCAGCGTCTTGGCGGGGCAGATCCAGACGTGGAAGTTCTTGTAGTCGTTGATGTCGACGTTGACGCCCCGGATGTCGCGGTACGCCGGTAGATCCAGGTAGCGCGGCAGCTCGTTGAACCACGTGCCGGGCGTGTAGATGCCTCCGGTCTTCGTGGTGTTGTTGCTGCCCAGGGTAGTGCCTTCCATGGGAATGAAATCGGGGTGGTCGGTGCGATAGTAGTGCAGCGCCTGCCCCCATTGTCTGAGGTTGTTGGCGCAATGTGCCCGTCGCGCTTGTTCCCGTGCCCGGGACAGCGACGGGACGAGCAGCGCTAACATGAACGCAACAATGGCGCAAACGGTGAGCACCTCGGTCAGTGACACCCCGGCGCGCCGGGCGCCGCAACTTGACGACCGTTGAGGCATTGCGTTTCCCAGGAGGCCCGCGTGAGCCGCGTTGCGAACTCCACGGCGCCGGGGCCCAGCCAGCCGCCCGTGCCGCCTGCCGAAACCCAGCTCGCCCGGCTCGAGAAATACCGCCCGCTTGCCCGATACTAGCATTCATCGTTCGTAAAGCAATACGTCTATTTGGGCATGTACGCATCCGCGCATAGCGACAACGGCGACTGGTGCGTGATTCAACTCGCGTCGCATGGGAAGTACGTGGAAGCTAATGCTTCACAAAAGGTTGCGCCGCGGGTTGCGAGGCCGCGGTCGCGTCGGGCTGCTCGCCGGGTGCTTGACGTGGGCGGGCGCCGCGGCTATCGGCCGCTCGTGCGGGTCACGATTCTTGGCTGCGGGTATGTAGGATGCGCTATCGGTGAGAGACTGGCGGCGCAAGGGCAGCGCGTGGTGGGCACCACCACCACGCCGGATCGCCAGGCGACGATCGCCGCCGGCGGCATGGAGCCGCAGTTGCTGCGGCTCGACGAGGTGCCGGCGCTGCACCGCCTGCTGTCCGACAGCGATGCCGTAGTGCTCACCGTAGCCCCGGGCAAGCGCGGCGGCGCCTACCGTGACGTTTACCTTGCCGGGGCTCGCAGCCTGCTCCTGGCCCTGCCCCTGACACCGGTGCGGCATCTCATCTATACCTCCTCGACGCGGGTGTACGGCCAGGATGACGGATCGTGGGTGACGGAGTCGTCTCCCGCGCAGCCGGCGGACGAAGCGGGCCAGGTGCTGGCGGCGACGGAGCGCACGCTGCGCTGGGGCGTCGCGGCCCTGAGCCCCGGAGCACCCGGCACGGTGTGCGGCACGGCGCTGCCTGGGTGTCACACAATCGTCACCGTTCTGCGCCTCAGCGGAATCTACGGGCCGGGACGGGATCCGCGGCCTCGCATCTGCGCCCAGGCCGGCGGTGAGCGCCACGACGGCGAGGAGTTCGTCAACATGATCCACCGCGACGACATCGTGGACGCCGTGGTCGCGCTTCTGCATCGTCCCTACGACGGCGTCCTCAACCTGACCGATGACGAGCCGCTGCGGCGCCGGGACTACTACGACCGCGTCCTGGCCGCAGCGGGACTACCGCCCATATGCTGGACCACGCCACAGGCAGAGCTCTACCAGGGAAAGCGGGTGTCTAACGAAGGGATCAAGCAACACCTCGGCCTGACGCTGCGGCATCCCCGTCACGCGCCGGCGGCGTGAAAGCTCCGCCGCGGCAAACGCCGCAGCGCACCGCATCACTTGCGCGCGACGGTCCGCCGCCGGGGGGCGTGGGCTGGGATGCGTGCGCGCCGGGTGCATCCGACGGGGAATGTCAATCGACAATCGCGGCGCGGGGATCGACAATCCGCAGCCTATGTCCGAACCGTTCACGGCAACGGCCGGCCCCGTGTTGATCATCGCCAACCCCGCCTCCGGGCGGGGGCGGGGAATGAAACTCGCCGCCGCCGTCGGCGAGCACTTGCGCCGTCGCGGGATCGAAATACAACTCGCCTATACCTCAGGTCGTGGTGACGCGCGACAGCGGGCGCTGGACGGTTGCCGCCACGGACACGACGCGCTCGCGTGCGTGGCGGCCTGCGGCGGCGACGGAACGGTTCAGGAGGTTGCCGATGCCCTGGCGGCCATTCGCGCCGAACGGGGCGACGCGGCGCCGGCGTTGGGATTGATTCCCGCGGGCCGGTGCAATGATTTCGCTCGAGCCTTGTCGATTCCCCGCACCGCCGAGGGCATGGCGGACACCATCGCCGGGGGTCGGCGCGTGCGACTGGACCTGGGGCGGGTGAGCGATCGCCACTTCTGCACCGTGGCGACGCTGGGCCTGGATGCCGAGGTGACGGGTTTCGTGGAGCGCATGCGCATGCCGCTACGTGGCACGGTGGCATACATCTATGGCGCTGTGCGCGTGCTCATGCGTTATCGGCCGCCGGTGGTGCGGCTGGAGGGGGATTTCGGCGTCATCGAGCAGGCGGTTTTCCTGGCCTCCACCGCGAACACCTTTTCCTACGGCGGCGCCATACCCATTGCACCGGGCGCCAGCCCTACCGACGGTGAACTGGACCTCTGCGTAATTGACGCCCTGCCCCGGCGCAGGGCGCTGGCGATGATTCCGCGCGTGCTTCTGGGGCGTCACGGCGGTAGGCGCGAGGTCCGGTTGCTCCGCACTCGGCGGCTGCGCATTGATGCCGATGCGCCGCTGCAGCTCTGGGCCGACGGGGAGCCAGTGGGGCGGACGCCGCTGGAAATCGCGGTAGCTGCGGGAGCCATAAATGCTATCGTGCCCACCGGCGGAGCGGCTCGATGAGGCCGGCAGGCGTCTGTTCCCGTATCAAGTCCGTGGGATTGGAGGGCCGGACGGCGGCCTGCCGGTGAGCCGCAGGGGCCCGCCCATCGCCGGGAGTCGTGCCCTGCCGCCTGCCCGCGCCCGCCGTCGTGCAGACTGCCTCGCCGCCCAACAGGGCCGGGCGGCCGATGCCACCTCTTTGCAGCTCGGAAGACGCGGAAAAAGAGCGGAAAACCGCCGGTTTTCCCAGGGTTACGTTGACCCGACACTCGGGAGTGCATTACACTACGGAGCGTGGCGTTATGCCTTCTGTGCAGCGTGGGCGTCGTCGGGGTGGATGGCGCCGCTGCGGACGGGAACGCCTGAGGGAGAGGCGTCGCAACACCGCGACGCCGGCCGCGCGGCATCGCCCCGCACGGATGTCTCCAAACACTCCCAGGGCTCGATGGAAAGGACCTACCATGTACAGTCTTCGGGTTTTGCTGGCGTTGGCACTTTCGGGGTTGCTGGTTACCACGGCGGCGGCGCGTGACGACGCCACCGACGGTCGGGGCAAAGGCGTGCGGGCAGGCGCCGGCCGGCCTGACGACAGCCCCTGCGCCCAGGCGTGCGCCCGGGCGGCGCACCGTGCGTTCGAGGAATGCGTGGCGCAGGGCAACGAGGTGGAAGACTGCGCAAGGCGGGTGCGCGAGCATCTGCTCCAATGCCTGCACGGCAACTGCGGCGTTCCGTCCAGTTGCGAGCAACGTTGCAAGCATCGCGCGCATGTAGCCTTCCGCGAATGCCGCGAGGCCGGCGGTTCGGAGGCGGACTGCGCCCAGGAAGCGCGGGACGTTCTGACTGCGTGCCTTCGCGAGGAATGCGCCCCTACGCCCACCTGCGAGGAGCAGTGCCGCCGCGCGGCACACGAGGCATACGACGAGTGCGTCGCGGGCGGCGGCACGCCGGAGGCCTGCCGTCAGGCCGCGGACGATGGCCTCCGCGCCTGTCTCGAGGACGTATGCGGCCTTACGCCAACGTGCGAAGACCTCTGCCATCGGCGTGCGCGGCAGGTGTTCGAGGATTGCATCGCCAACGGCGGCACCCAGGAGGACTGCGATCAGGCGGCGCACGAAGCGCTGCGCACCTGTCTTTCGGAGCAATGCGGCCTGACGCCGCCCTGCGAGGAGCGATGCCGGGCTCAGGCACGCCAGGTGTTCGAGGAATGCATCGCCGGCGGCGGGACACAGGAGGACTGCACTCAGGCGTCGCAGGGGGCGCTACGGACCTGTCTCGCGGAACAGTGCGACATCACCCCGCCCTGTGAGGACCTTTGCCATCGGCGCTCGCGGCGCGTCTTTGACGAGTGCATCGCCGGCGGCGGAACGCAGGAGGAGTGTGGACAGGCGGCACGCGAAGCCTTGCGCACCTGTCTCGAGCAGGAATGCGGCTTTACTCCCCCTTGTGAGGAGCAATGCCGGCGCAGCGCCCACCAGGTGTACGAGGACTGCATCGCCGGCGGCGGAACTCCGGAGGCCTGCGGCCCGGTCGCACACCAGGCGCTGCGCACGTGCCTGGAGGATCAATGCGGACTGACGCCCACCTGCGAGCAGCAGTGCCGGGAGCGCGGGCGCCTGGTGTTCGAGGAGTGCATGGCCGCCGGGGGAACGTTCGAGCGGTGCAGCATGCAGGCCCACGAGGCGGTCACCGCCTGCCTGCGGGATCAGTGCGGCATCCAGCCGACCTGCGAGGAGGCCTGTGCGGCGCGCGGGGCGCGCATGATGGACGAATGCATCAGCCACGGCGGTTCGCTGCTGCGGTGCACGGCCATGGTGCAGGAGTTTCTGCGGCAGTGCCTGGCGGGTTGCGGAGGTTGATGAGCCGTCCGCCGCCGCGCGGAAATCAGCACACACGGCGCCGGCGGTGAGAAGCTGGCAGCGATAGCGCGGAAGGCAGGGCGATCATCGCTCTGCCTTCCGCGTTCGCATTCCTGGGCGTCTCCGTCGCCGAGTCGCGATGCCTGGCGGCACGCGGCCGGCGCCGGAGTCCGCGTATCGACCTTCGAGGGTTCCGCTACAGACCGACGGTGAACACCACACTGTTGATGGTTACCGTGCCCGAGATCGTCGAGTTGAGCTCCAGGCAGATGGTGAAGTCGCCGCTGTTGAGCAAGGCGATGGTATTCGCCGTCAGCGTCACGCTGGTGGGGTCGATGGAGACCGGCTGGTTGTTTTCGTCCAGCGTCAGCGTGAACGGGGGATACTGCTCGCCGGATTCGCACACGGTTTGCAGATCGTCCGGCCCGCCGATGCTGGCGGTGATGACGATGGTGTTGGCCCCATCCTGGAAGGCGGCCGTGCCCTTGCCGCCGCCGTTATCCGCCGGGGTGAAGACCACTTCCGCGGGGTCGATCTCGAACGAGCCCCGGCCCACCTGAACATTGGCGGGCTCGTAGGAAATGGACAGCGGTTGTGTCTGCGGCACGCCCGCCTCCACCGGAATGTCAATGCCGGGGTCCTGTTCCGTCCCGAACGTAAACGGGATTCTCTGCGGCGGGATGAGGTTCTTGATCAGATTCTGGCAACCGGCAAGCTGCCAAGCGGTCGCGGTCGCGGCCAGCGTCAACGCCGCAGTTCCAAGCCAACTCCCTTTGCGCATAGCTCTTCTCCTTAACGTGCCCCGGTCATCGGGGTTCCGGGCTTCCCTACGCCGGCCGACAGCCGATCGCGCCGATCGACCTTCGCCGACCCACAAGCGAAAAGTACCGTAGTCTACGCCGAACCTCGTCCCCTTGCCAACACCGCCGCAGGCACGAGGGACGTCGGGGGCATCCTCGCGCGGTGTCTATCGGGAGAAAGCCGACTGCAAGTGGAGAAATCGGAGTTCTTTCCCCCGATCCGTCAACACTTGTCGTTCGTGTAACCAGTAACGGCTCGGTGGATAGGTTCCGCCTGCCGTCGTGGGTACAATCTGAACACGATGGGTGCCAGGCAGCGTAGAGAACCCGTAGAATCGCTGGTCATCGAATGCCGGATGGTAGGTGCAACACGGTTGGAGGCAGGAGGGGCCGCGCCGGCGCCCGGATGTCGGCGCGTTTCGCGGGGGCTCTCTGGTCGCGCGTCGCGCGACCGTGGCCCGCTTGCGTCCGCGTTCGAGTCGGCCGCCGCGGGCCCCACCGCGCTGCAAGGCTGATCGCGTGCCTCCTGGCACTTGTGGGCGCGGACCTGCCGGCCCAGGCGCAACAACGTCCTCGGCAAGCCCCGCGCCAGCGCCGACCCGGCGTCGCGATCTCCCCGAAGCAATCCTCGCCGCCGGCGTCGCCCTTCGCGGTGATAGAAATCCCGGCGCCGATCGCCAACCTCTTCACCCGCGCCGATGAGGGGCTGGCGCGGCTGGATTGGAAGTTCGCCATCGATTCGTTGCAGCGGATCATCGACGATCCGCAGGCTGCGCTCGTACGGCGCGAGGATGACGGGGGCTCGCGCGGTATCCGTTACGAATCCGCGCGGCGGCGCGCGACGCGCCGCATCGCGGCCTTGCCCGCGGAGGGTCTTCAGGCGTACCGACTGCTTTTCGACGGCAAAGCCAAGGGGCTGCTCGAGCGCGCCGCCGCGGCCCACAACGCCGATGACCTGCGGCTGGTCGTGGAGCGGCACCTCCTGACGCGCTACGGCGACGACGCCGCGGACCTGCTGGCTTCATGGGCGCTGGACGAAGGCCGCCCCGACGAGGCCGCCGCGGTGCTGGAGGAGGTGCGAGCGCTGGTTCCCGATCGCGATGTGCCCGAGGTGCGCACGGTTTCGAAGTTGCTCGTCGCCTATCTGCAACTGGGCCAGCCGGACAACGCCGACGCGCTCCTGGAGGACTGTCGCAAGGCCAGCGCCTTGTCTCCCGATGAGCTGGCATTTCTCAACAGTTTACCGGAATCCGTAGCGCGACAGCCCACGGCGACTGCGGCTCGTAGCGTTGCCCCCGTCGAAGTCTGGCCCATGGCGGGCGGCACCGCCGATCGTCGCGGCGTCATGCCCGAAGTCATGCCCACGCTAACACCCTACGTCCCCTGGGTGTTCACGGAACGCAGCGCGACGGCGACGTGGGCGCCGGCGGGCGGGGAGGACGCCTGGCCCACGTTCCCGGCGGCACCGGCGGTCGCCGACGGCGGCCGGCTGTTCGTCCGCAGCGGCGGGGGATGCCGGGCGCTGGATGCCGAGGACCTCGCGCCGCTCTGGGAGGCGTCGACGGAGCACACCGGGCCCACGCGCTCGGGGCTGGTCGGGCGAGGGGTGCGCCAGGCGGCGAGCGTGTGGGAACAGCAACGCTCGGGCAACGTCCACGACGATGCTCTGGAACTGATCGCCACACACCGCGGACTGGTCATGACCATCGATCGAACCATCGATGTGGAGGACTTCTCGCAGGTGGCGGAACGCACGCCGTTCCTGCGTCCCGCCCAGGTGGCGACGGTCGCGGATGCCCTGACGCGATCCAATCGCCTGACGGCCCGCGATGCGCAGAGCGGCGAGGTTCGCTGGCGCCGCGGGCGCCAACGGGACATCGACGACCCGTTGGGCGATGTAGTGTTTCGCGGCGTTCCGCTGGCCGTGGGCGATGAGCTCTGGGTTCCGTACCTGCAACAAAACGGACTTCTACTCGCCGTGCTGGCGCCGACGGACGGATCGCTGATCCGCACCATACCTCTGTGTTCATTCGATCCGCGGAGCATTCCCATGCACGGCGCGCTTATGCCGGCGCACGCCCGCGGCGTGGTGTACGTTCCATCGGGCCAGGGTGTGCTCTTCGCAGTCGGCGCCTCCGACCACAGTCCGCGATGGGCAACGCTGTACGCCACCACCATTCCACCCGCGCTACCCGGGGAGGAACCCGCCGGGCGACGCCGCGCGGTCTCTCCGCCCATCGTCGCGGGCGGCCTCGTTCTGCTGGCGCCGCCGGATCTGGAGGAGTTGATTGCCTTCGACGCCTCAACGGGCGCCATCCGGTGGTCCGTGGCGCTGCCCGAGGATGGGTACCTGATCGCCGCCGACGCCACACGGGTGTGGATCGGCGGCCGGGGCATCAGTTGCCGGGCGGCTGTCAACGGCGATGTGCTGTGGGCGGCGCCGATTCCCTCGAACCCTACCGGGCGCGCCGTGCTGTGTGGCCGGTATGTGCAGGTCCCGATGGCCTCGGGACTGCTGTCGCTGGAAGCCGACTCGGGCGCCGAGGCGCGGCGCGAGGCGCTGCCGGAGTCGCAGCCGCCGCTCGGCGGCCTGCTGTGCCTGCACGACGCGCTGTACACCACGGACCACAGCGGCGTGCGGAAGTTCGCGGATACGCCGCGGATGTACGCGCGGGCGTCGAGACAGGTGCAAGCCGATCCGTCGGACCTCGCGGCGGCAATCACGCTTGCAAGGCTGGAGTTGTTGCGTGACGCACCGGCGCGGGCCTACGAGGTGCTGGATGCTGCCACCGCGACCACGAACGCGGCGGCGGACTCGCGCCGCGCCGCCACGGCGGCGAGAACACGCGTGGAGGCAGCTCTGGCGCTGGCGCAGAAGGCGGCGCCGGGCAGCGACGAGGCGCTGGCGTGGGTGGATCGCGCCGCGGAAGGGGCGGTGGAAGCTGAGGATCGGCTGCGCTGCGCCTTGGCCCGCGTCGACCACCAGGCACATGCGGGGCGGTACCTCGAAGCGGCAAGATCGCTGTGGACGCTCAGTACGGGCGGAGATGCGGAGGCGTTCGTTAACACCGCGGACGGATCGGAAACGCCGGCACGGCGGGAGATCGCGCGGCGGCTGGCGACCGTCACCGGGTCTATGAGCGCTGCGGACCGAGACGTGCTGTCGCGCGAGGTTGAGGGAACGCTGGCGGACGTTGTCCGGGCCCTGTCGGCCTCCGACCCGCGCCAGGCGGCGCCATCCGCGGCTCAGCAACTTCGCACTGTCGCCCAGATGTCGGCCTTGGGCCCGGTTGCCGGCAAGGCGGCCTTGACCCTGGGTGCATGGTGCGCGCGAAGCGGTCGCCTGGAGACGGGCGAGCAGCACCTCCGCGCTGCGGTGCAGGCGGATGTCGCCGAGGACGTCACTTTAGCGGCGCTCATGCGGCTTTGCGAACTCTACCGCTACCCCGGTTTAAGCGCGGAACGGCTTTTCGGCGACACGGCCGGCGTGTTGTCAGCACGCTTCGCCCACAAGGCAGTGCCCGAGGAAGTGGTCCGCGCGCCGTTGTTTCCCACGCCGGACGCCGCCGGCGCCGGCGCCGCGTCGCCGAGTGGCACGGCGGAAACGGTGGCGGCATGGTTGGAGCGCGCCGGGTGGAAACCTCCGCAGATCGCAACGGTCGGGAAGCCGGGGGAGCGCCGGCCGCTCGCCGCGCGGCTGACCGGGGCGCCGGCGTGGTCCCGAACCGTGGGCGTCAACCCGCTGGTGCAGCAGATGACGCAGCGCTCCATGCCGTTCGCCCCGCAGTTCGTGCAGTTCGACGATGATCAGACGGGAGCCCTTGCCGATCGCGTGCTGGTGATCGCCGACGACCAGACCGTGTCCGCCCTATCGATCGGGGACGGCACGGAGTTGTGGCGGACGACGCTGCGGCTTCCGGAGTCGACACTGGGGGTCCTGGCCAGTCCGGGCAGCGAGCCCGATTCCCTCCCCCGCCGAGCGGTGGTCGATGGCCAGACGGTGGTCCTCGCCGGTGACGACGGTCTGTTCGCGGTAGGGTTGCTGACCGGCAAGCGCCTCTGGCTGCGCCGGTTCGAGCCGCTGGTGCCGGACGGCAGCCCGGTCTTGCAGGGCATGGCGATGGACGCGGGCGAAGGGATGCTGGCCGCGGTGACCCGCGCCGGGCGACTGGAACTGATGCACATCGCCGACGGAACGGTTGTCTGGCGGCGCGACCTGCGCGGCGAGCCCGCGGACCACGTCCGGCTGGCGGAAGGGTTGGTGTTGGTCAGCGATCGGCGCCGCGAACGAGTGAACGTGTTCGAGGCGGCCACGGGCCGCCTGCTCACCCAGGTTCAGTTTCACCAGCCGGACCCGGAGCGGAGCCAGATTGCGTTGGTGCTCCAGGACCGTATCCTGTGCGGCCCACGGCAGGAGGGAACGGAGACGGCCGTCGCCTGCGTGCGCGCCGAAACCGGCGAGCCCATCTGGCGGCTGCCGCTCAGCAAGCCGCTGGCACAGCTTTTCGAGCCGGGCGAGGGGTTCATCGGGATCAGCGAGCTGGCGGGCGACGTGCGCATCGTCCGCACCGCCACCGGCGAGGTATTGCTCGATCGCCGCGTGCCCGGCGCCCAGGCCGTCGAGGATGCCACGCTGATCGACACCGTGCTGCTCGCCTGGCACGCGGAGCAGCGGCAGAGCCAGACGTTCCCCGCGGTCACTGCGGTCGACGTGGCCACGGGTGAGAAGCTCTGGAACCGAGGCGACCTGCGGACCCTCGCCGGCACAGGCCGTATCGTTCGGCTGATGGGGGGGCGCATCCCGGCGGTCATCGAGATGTCCGCCGCCGCCGGCATGCGGGGGCAGAAGCTAGCGGTCGCCGTGATCGACTCCGCCACGGGCGAGACGGTGGGACCGGTGGTCGATCTGCCGGCACCGGAATCGCAGATGCGCGTCCTGGGTGACATGGTGGTGCGCCCAGGCGTGATCGTGGTGCGCGTGTCGTCCGGGTGGAGCGCGTTCGGATGGGATTTGGTGGACCCGGCATGGGAGGCAGGTCGGTGAGCGCGGTTTGCGGAAAACGCCGGTTTGCCTGGGGCGTGCTGCTGCTGGTGGTGGTGAGATCGGCGCCGCTGGCGGCGCAGTCTCCTGCCGCGGTGCGGCTTCCCCCGGGCGTCACTCCGGAAACCAAGGAGGCCATTGATCGCGGCCTGGCGTACCTGGCGCGAACCCAGGAACGGCAGGGTTCGTGGTCCAACCGCGGCGGATTCGGCGAGTATCCGGTCGCCATGACGGGCCTGGCCGGCGTGGCGCTGCTGATGGACGGCAACAGCACCACGCAGGGGCGTTACGCGCCGCAGGTGGACCGCGCTGTGAACTTCCTGCTGCGCTGCACCACCTCCAGCGGATTGATCGCACGGCCCGAGGGCGACTCGCGGACGATGTACGGACACGGCTTCTCCATGCTCTTTTTGAGCGAGCTGCTGGGCATGACGGATGACGCCGCCCGCGGCGAGCAGATTCAGAAGTTGCTCGCCGCCGGCGTCCAACTCACGGCGCGGGCACAAAGCCCCCTGGGCGGCTGGATCTACACCCCGGACTCACGCGGCGATGAGGGTTCGGTGACGGTCACTCAGGTGCAGGCGCTGCGCGCGGCGCGGAATGCGGGGCTGGCGGTGCCGAAATCGGTGATCGACCAGGCGATGGAGTACCTGGTGAAATCGCAGAACAGCGACGGCGGCATCCGCTATACGGCGGGCAATGCGGGGGCGTCGCGGATCCCGCTGACCGCGGCCGCGGTGGCCTGCTGGTACAACGCCGGCGACTACGACAACCCGCGCGCCAAACAGGCGCTGGAGTATTGCCAGCGCAACATCAAAGGCTCGATGCTCGTGCCGGGGCATGACTACTACACGCATCTGTATTATGCTCAAGCCTTGTACGTGGGTCGGGACCCGCGCTGGGACGAATACTTCGCCAAACGCCGCGACTATCTGCTCCGCGAGCAGCAGCCGGACGGCGCCTGGTGGGGCGACGGCGTGGGGGACGCATACGGGACGGCAATTGCGCTGATCATCCTGCAATTGCCGTTCAACCAGCTTCCGATCATGCAGCGGTGATCGGCGGCCCCAGGCGGCCGCGAACAACGCCGCGGGTGCGGCGCGGGGCGGGTCGCCCTGGTGCTCCGACGCAGCCTATGCTTAGCGTGGCATGGCCAAGCGCAGCGCCGCCATGCCCAGGAAAGACATGCCGGCGCACGGCTGTGCCGTGCTTGGGCATGCCACCCAACCCGAAGATTTGGGTGCGTCGGAGCACTCGGGCGGCGCGGCAGCGCGGGCGCACCACGGCCGCGGGCAGGGTGCAGGGCGGACCGGCGGCAGCCCGAGGGCCTTACAGGAGAGCAGAATGCGGGATTCGAACCAATTGGCGGGCGAGGCCGCGGCCGGCGCGGCTCTGGAGGACGACCTGGCCACCGCGGAGCAGGCGGCGGCGGCGTATGCAGCGCTGCGCCGCGAGCTGGGCAAGGTGATCGTGGGGCAGGAGGAGGTGATCGACCAGCTCCTCATCGCCCTGTTCGCCAACGGACACTGCATTCTGGAAGGCGTTCCGGGTCTGGCGAAGACCTTGATGATCTCGTCGCTGGCCCGGTGTCTGGCGCTCTCCTTCAGCCGCATCCAGTTTACGCCCGACCTCATGCCCTCGGACATCACGGGTACGGAAGTGATCCAGGATGATCGGGCGAGCGGCACGCGGGCGTTCAAGTTCCTGCGCGGACCGATCTTCGCCAACGTCATTCTCGCGGACGAGATCAACCGCACGCCGCCCAAAACGCAGGCGGCGCTGCTGGAGGCGATGCAGGAGCGTCAGGTGACGGTGGGCGGCGCCGGACACGAGCTGCCCCTGCCCTTCTTCGTGCTCGCGACGCAGAACCCCATCGAGCAGGAGGGAACCTACCCCCTGCCCGAGGCGCAGCAGGACCGGTTCATGTTCAAGGTGCGGATCGGATACCCCTCGTACGTAGACGAGTACGCGGTGGCGGAGCGCACCACGGTCCAGAGCCAGCCACCCATCCAGCAGGTCGTCTCGGGAGAGAACGTGCTGCGCTTTCAACAGCTCGTTCGTCGGGTGCCGGCCGCCCCCGACGTCATCCGCTATGCCCTGGACCTGGTGCGTGCCACGCGCCCGGGCGAGCCGCAGGCCCGAGAGTTCGTGCGCAAGATGGTCACCTGGGGCGCGGGGCCCCGCGCCGTACAGGCGCTGCTTCTGGGGGGCAAGGCGCGGGCGCTGCTTAAGGCGCGGCACCACGTGGCGGTGGAGGACGTTCGCGCCCTGGCATCGGCCGTGCTGCGACATCGGATCGTGACGAACTTCTCGGCGGAGGCGGAAGGGTACACCACCGATCGAATCGTCGAAGAGCTCCTTGCGGGGCTCGACCCCCATCGGACCCCCCTGGACGGCGATGCACACGTACGCAAAGTACTTTCAGCCTGAGGTCTTAAGCAAGATCGCCCGGCTGGAGCTGCGCGCCCGCCACGTGGTGGAGGGGTTCGTCAGCGGCATGCACAAGAGCCCCTACAAGGGGTTCAGCGTGGAGTTCGCCAACCACCGCCCCTACGTGCCGGGCGACGACATCCGCCACCTCGACTGGCGCGTCTACGCCAAGGCCGATCGCTTCTACATCAAGGAGTACGAAGAAGAAACCAATATGCGTGTCCATCTGCTGCTGGACGGCTCCGCGTCCATGGCCTACCCGGAGCACCCCGGCACGGGGCGGATGACCAAGTGGACCTACGCCGCTACGGTGGCGGCCTCGCTGGCACACCTGCTCGTCTATCAGCAGGACGGCGTGGGACTCACGCTCTTCGACAGCGCGGTGCGCCGCCACCTGCCGGTTTCATCGAGCCAGGGCTCGCTGCCGGCGCTGGCGGCGACCCTCGAGGCCCACGCGCCGCAGGCGACAACCAGCGTGAAAGCGTTGTTCCCGCAGCTTGCCGCGGAATTCCCCCGGCGCGGGATGGTAGTGATTCTGTCCGACCTGCTGACCGACGTGGACGACGTGATCCGCGGATTACAGCTCTTTCGCTTCGGCGGGCACGACGTGCTGGTGATGCACGTTCTGGACCACGACGAGCTGGAGTTTCCCTTTGCCGACCGCACGTTGTTTGAGGGCATGGAGCAGGTGGGCCTGGAAGTGCTCACCGACCCCCAGTCCCTGCGCAGCAGCTATCTGCAAGCGCTCCAGACGTTCATCTCGCGGGTACGTACCGCGTGCCTGGACCAGCGCATCGACTATGCTCTGCTGAGCACTGCGGACCGAATCGACGTGGCGCTTACGACCTACCTCGCGGCGCGAATGCGCCGCCGCCGGGCGAAAGCATGACCGGGAGGCGCGCCGAGTTCAACGCTGCCGATGGCGCGGGAGGGCCGCGCACCGAAGGACTGCCCGCGCCGCCCAAGCACCGGTCGGCGGCGGGCGATCGAACCCCGCGCGCCGAGCCGCCACCGCGCGAACGAGGAACTCGATGAACCTCCCCCTTCTCGCCGCGTTTGTTTCTCCCGGGCTGTTCTACGTCGGCCTGGCGGGGGTCGCCGGTCCGATTCTCATTCACCTGTTCGCGCGGCGGCGGTTTAAGCGGATTCGCTGGGCGGCGATGGAGTTCCTCATCGACGCCGAGCGCCGCAACCGGCGGCGCGTGCGGATCGAGGAGCTGATCCTCCTGGCGCTGCGCTGCGCGGCGATGGCGCTGATCGGCGTGCTCGTGGCGCGGCCGTTTGTTGCGCCCGGCGGCGCGACGGCGTGGGCGGGGCGCGCCCGGATCGAGCGCGTGTTCCTCCTCGATGACTCGCTGAGCATGAGCTACGCCTCGGCGGACGGTACGGCGTTCGACCGGGCCAAGCGCGCGGTGCGGCGCCTGGTGGAGACTTTCCGCCGCGAATCGCCCGACGACACCGTCACCGTGGTGCGTCTGACGGCTCCGCAAACACCGCTGGAGTCCGGCGTGTTCCTCGACGAAACGCAAACCGAGGCATTGCTGTCGCGCGTCGAGGCGCTGGCGGTCACGCAGCAGGCCGGGGACCCGGCGGACGCGGTTCACGCCCTCGCCGATCTGCTATCGCGCTCCGAGTCCGTCCTCAATGCCGCGGTCTACATCATCAGCGATTTTCAGCGGCGCGATTGGGTGCAGCGTGAGGCAGGAGTCGCCGCCGGCGCGACGCCCTCGGCAGCCCTGCTCGAACCGCTTTCGAACTGGGCAGGCAAGGATCGGGGGCTGCGGACGGTCCTGGTGAACGTGGGCGATCCGGAGGCCGCCAACCGCGCGGTCACGGAATTGACCTCCACGGGCGGGCCGGCAGTCGCAGGGGCGACAGCGAATCTCCGCGCCACGCTGGCCAACTACGGCCCGGCCGGCGCGGACAACCTCGAAGTCCGCGTGTCCGCCGGCGGCCTCATGCAGCCCTCGAAAACCGTGCCCACGCTGGCGACGGGTCAGACCGCCACCATTGACGTGAACGCGGAGTTTCTGCGCTCGGGCTTCGATTCTGCGCAGGTGGAACTGCCGCCCGACGCCCTGGCCGCGGATGACGCGCGCTACCTGGCGCTGGAGGTATCCACCGCGATCCGCGTGCTCATCGTCAACGGCGAGCCCTCGGTGGACGAGTTCGACGACGAAGCGGCATTGCTGCGGACGGCGCTGCGCCCGGAGGGCGACGTCTTCAGCGGCAACGAAGTGGTCGTGGTGGACGAACCGGAACTGGAAGAGACGAACCTGAGCGGCTTCCATGTGGTGGTGTTGGCGAACGTCTATCGGGTCAGCGATCCCGCCGCCGAGATGCTCGAGCGCTTTGTACGCGGCGGGGGAGGGGTCGCGGTGTTCCTGGGCGACCAGGTGGACGCGGGGTTGTACAACTCGGCGCTGTTTCGCGACGGTGCCGGACTTTTGCCCGCGGCGCTGGGCGACCGCGTGCGGGCTGCCCCTGAGGTCCACCTGCGGGTGGTCGACCGCTTGCATCCCGTCATGCGGGGCCTGAGCGCCGAAGGCGATCCGCTGGGGCTGGGGGCGGTGTCGTTTTTCGAGTACTTCACTTGCGTGCCGGCCGCGGGTGAGCCGGGCGCGGGCGAGCCGGCGTCCGGCGATGCCGCCGCGGCGGGCGCCTCCGGAGAGCGGGGAACGGCTCGGGCGGCGCAGGTGGTCGCAGCGTTCGACGACGCCGAGCAGCATCCCGCCATCGTGGAACGGGCCCTGGGCCCGGGGAAGGTGATCCTGATCACGACGTCGGCGGACAAGGAGTGGCACCGCTGGCCGGAGCACCCGACGTTCCTTCCCGTGATGATGGAACTCATGCGGCACGTGGCGCGGCACGGCGACGCATTGCAGGAGCAGTGGGTCGGCGCGCCGATCACGATGCCCGTGGACGCCTCGGCGTTCGCCCCAGACGTGCGGGTGCGCACTCCGGCGTACCCGGAAGAGCGGGAGCTTTCCGTCACGGCGCTGTCCGGCGAGGACGGTCGCGGTTTGGTGTTGACCTGGGAGCACACGCGTTCCAGCGGCATCTATCAGTTCGCGTTGCAGCGTCGCGACGGAGGCGAAGTAGTGCGGTTGGTGGCCGTCAACGTCGACCCTCGGGAGAGCGCCCTGGCGACCAGCGATGAGGCGGAGCTGCGTCGCGCCCTGGGCGGCGTGCCCTTCGAGTACGTTCAGGGGATTGACCGCCTGGCCGGTGAGTCGGGCGAGGGTCGCGTCGAGCTCTGGCGCGCGGCGCTCCTGGCCGCCGCGATCGTATTGATTACCGAACACACGCTGGCTTGGGGCTGGGGGCGCAGAAGGTGAGGCACGAGGCGACAAGGGGGAAGGGAAGAGGGGCGGGGGAACAGGGAAGAGGGATCATGGAGAGGCCGGGCGGCCCATCGCATTCGCGGTGGGGGGATCGAACGCCCGGCGAATGCGGAATGGTGAATGCGGAATGCGGAAATCGCGCCGCCACCGACAAACAGAGCCGCGACCGTAAGGGAGCGGGCAAAGTACGCGGCGCCCGCGGCCGGGCGATCGTAGCGACTGACCGGCTGGAAAGTGACAGGCTCGAAAGCCGGTCCCACAAACAGAGCCGCGACCATAAGGGAGCGGGCAGTATTGTAAATCGCGGCGTCAGAGGGCTCCGCCGCGTCCCGAAACACGCCGTGAAGGCGTCGTGGGAGGACCGAATACGAGGCGCAGGGACTGATGCGAACCGTCGGCGGATTGGCGACCGTACTCCGTTCCGTTTGAACCTATGAACACACTGTTGCACATCATCCCCATGCTCGCCCTGGCGGACCGCGAGGAGGAGGAGTTCGTCACCGAACTGCACCGCCTGCCGGAAGGCTGGTGGGCGGTGGGCGGGCTGGCGCTTCTGGTGACGCTGTGCTGGGCGGTGGGTTGGATGTACCGCCGCGAGGGCCGGACCGGCGCCTCGCCGCGCGTGCGGCTGGTGCTGGCGCTGCTTCGTTGCACGACGTACGTCACACTGGCGCTGATTTTCCTGGAACCGGTGCGCGTGCGCATCCTTCGCCGCTGGGTCGATTCGTACACCATCGTTCTGGTGGACGACTCCTCCAGCATGGATCTGACGGACACGTACCGTTCGGAGGAGGACGCGCGCCGCGCGGCCGACGTAACGGGCGCGGAGACGGCAGCACCGGCTCGACGCGCCGATCTCGCGGAGCGACTGCTCACCGCCGGCGACCGGCAACTGCTCCACGCCCTGGCGGCCAACAACCGCATCAAGTTGTACACCTTTGCCGGTGAGCCCGCGCTCCAGGCCACCATCCGCCGCCTGCGGGAGCGACCCGCCGACACCAGCGGTGCGAGCACCGATCCCCACAAACCCGCGGCCGTGCAGGAGGTCCCGCTGAAGCTGTCGGCCACGGGCGCCAGCACCAATCTGGAACGGGCCCTGCGGCGATCCGTGGAATCGGTGGGAAGCGCTCCCATCGCGGGCGTCGTCGTGTTCAGCGACGGCGGGTTTAACGAGGGCGCGACGGTGGAAGAACTGGCGGCCTACGCCCGCGAGCGCCGGCTGCCAGTGCACACCGTGGGCATCGGCGACCCCTCCAGCCCGCGCAATGCCCGCGTGGCGGAAGTGGCGGCGCCGGAGAACGTCTTTCAGAAGGACCCCTTCGCCATCACGGCACGGCTCGTGACGCAGGGGTTGGAAGGCGAATCGGTCCGGGTGCAGCTTCGGGAACGAAGTGAGAGCGACGGCGGCGAAGGAGTGGTCGTGGAGTCGCGCGAGCTGCCGGCCGGCGCCGCGGAGGCAGCCGCCGGCGTCACCTTCGAGCGCCGGCAGGAGCGCATCGGGCGATACACCTACAGCGTCGAGGTGCCCCTGCTTAGCGGTGAATCCGTCGCGGACGACAACAGCCGACAGGTGAGCGTGCAGGTGATCGACTCGCGGCTCAAGGTGCTGATCGTGGCCGGCGCTCCGGGGTGGGACTACCGCTACCTCAGCCGCCTACTCCAGCGCGACGACACGGTGGACGTAAGCTGCTGGCTGCAATCGGCGGACTTAAGCGCCGTGCGCGACGGCGACAAGGTGATCGACCACCTGCCGCGGTTGGCGGAGGAACTTTTCACCTACGATGTGATCGTGCTCATGGACCCCGACCCCGAGGAGTTCGACGAGACCTGGGCACGGCTGCTGGATCAGTTTGTCAGCGAACACGGCGGCGGGTTTCTCTACACTGCGGCGCGGGCCCACACCCCGGCGTTCATGCGGCAGCGGGAGCTCAAGCCACTGCATGACCTGCTTCCCGTCACGCTGGACCCCGAGGCGGACCTGGTGCTCAACCAGATCGGGCATTACCAGGTGGGCGCCGCGCCGGTGGAGGTTCCCGCGACGGTTCACGGACACCCGGTGATGCAACTGGCGGGGGATGCGGTTTCCTCGCGGCTGCTGTGGCAGGGCGTAGGTGACATCTACTGGCACTATCCCGCGTTGCGGGAAAAGCCGGTGGCCACCGTGCTCATGCGGCACGGCGACCCGCGGATGCGCAACAACTACGGCGGGCACGTGCTGGCGGCGGTGCAGTTCGTGGGCGCCGGCCGCACCGGCTTTCTGGCTATCGACGGCACCTACCGCTGGCGGCGCTACGGGGAGGAGCTGTTCGATCGCTTCTGGGTGCAGTGGGTGCGCTACCTCGCCGAGGGTCGGCTGCTGGGCGGCACCCGTCGTGGCGTGCTGCTGACGGAGCGCGACGAATGCGCCCTGGGCGAGGCGGTGCAGGTAAGCGCCCGACTGCTGGACGAACGGTTCGAGCCCCTGCGCAGCGAGTCGGTGGCCGCGGTGTACGAGATCGAGGGCGAACGGCGGGAGGTGTTGCTGACGGCGCAGCGTGACCGGCGCGGCTGGTTCGAGGGTCCGTTCGTCCCGCAGCGCACCGGGGCGTATCGCATCAGCGTGCGCCTGCCCGGTCCGGCGGGCGATGATCGGCAGGAACTGACGCGCCGGATCCGCGTGTCGCGCCCCAACCTCGAGATTCTCCGTCCGCAGATGGATCGCGCGGCGCTCACGGCCCTGGCGGGAGGCTCGCTGGGCGGACGGTACTTCGAGATGAACGAGGTGCAGCGGATACCGGCGCTCATTCCCGATCTGCACGAGGAACTGCCCATCCGGTCCCGCCCCATCAGCCTGTGGGACCGCGCCGCTACGCTGGCGTTTCTGGGAATGTTGCTCTGCGCCGAGTGGCTGGTTCGCAAACTTAACAAGCTGCTTTAGGACGCGGGTGGGGCGGCCGGCGGGTTGCCGCCGCCGCGCCGACGGAGCAGGGCGGGATGCTCGAGGCAGTACTGTTCGACCTGGGTGACACGCTCCTGCACTACGCGGTGCGCGACGCACTGCAAGTGCTGGACATCGCCGCGCCGCCCGTTTACCGGCAGCTCGTCAAGCTGGGGCTCAACCCGCCGTCCTTTCCCACCTACCTGCGGCAGGCGAAGTGGCAGTTCTTCCTGGCCTTCCTCGCCTCACGCATTCGCGGGCGCGAAGTGCAGGTGGCGGAGACGGTGCGCAACGCCCACCTGGCGATGGGCATCCGCCTGGACCTGGAGCGCACCCGCGCCGTCACGGCGCAGGGGCTCCCCGGCCTCAAGAAAATGTTCACCAAGGACCCCGACGCCCTGGGCGTGGTCGAGCGACTGCACCGGGCGGGGTTGAAACTCGGAGTCATCTCCAACACTTTCGTGCCCGGCTTCGCCATCGACGCCTTCTTGCTTCAGGAGGGGCTGCTCGGCTATTTTCCGGTGCGGATATACTCCTCCGAGGTGCGCTACATGAAGCCCGACCCCAAGATCTTCCGCATGGCGCTGGATCAACTGGGCGTGCCGGCGCGGCGGGCGGCGTTCGTGGGAGATAACGTGCGTAAGGACATCTGGGGGGCGGCGCGGGTGGGGATGAAAACGGTGCTGGTGCGGCGCAGCGGCCGGCGTCCCTGGGTGGGCGCGCCGCCCGATGCCTTCGCACGCGGACTGGCGGACGTCCCGGCGGTGTTACCATGCACGGCGAAGTAACTCGACCGGACTTGGCGCCCGCCGGCCTGTTGGCGGCCTACTCCATGGGCGTATTCCCCATGGCCGACGAGACCGGTGCCCTGCACTGGTTGGCCCCTGACCCGCGCGCCATCCTGGAACTCGATGCGCTGCAAGTGTCGCGCTCGCTGCGCAGCGTGATGCGCCGCGGAGTATTCGAGCTCACCATCAACCGCGCCTTCGCGGAGGTGATTCGCCGCTGCGCCGACCGCGGGGAAGGTACGTGGATTTCGCCGGAGATCCGCGCCGCCTACTGCCGCCTGCATCAGATGGGTTACGCGCACAGCGTGGAAGCCTGGCGCGACGGGGCGCTGGCGGGCGGTTTGTACGGCGTGGCGATCGGCGGAGCGTTCTTCGGTGAATCCATGTTCCACGCCGTGAGCAACGCCTCAAAGGCGGCGCTCGTCAGCCTGGTGGAGCGCTTGCGCCGGCAAGGATTCGTGCTGCTTGACGTGCAGTTTATGACCGAACACTTGCACCGCCTGGGGGCGGTCGAGATTCCGCGGCGGGAGTACGAGCGGCGGCTCCGCCGGGCCATTCGGCTGCCGCGAAGGTTCGCTGAGGCGCCGACGGCGTAGCGCCTCGGGAGGTGGGACCCCATGGCGGAGAGCAACGCGGCCGGCGCCGGCGAATTCCCGCTATCGGACGAGCACCGCATGTTGCTGCTCATGCGCGACACGCTGTACGAGGGAAGCTGGGATGACTTTCAGGAGGACCTTCGCGCCCGTGCCGAAGACCGCCCGCATGTGTTCGACACCGTGCCGCCCAGCCCCGGCATGCGCCAGGCCATCGCGCGACACATCCGGCTGATCGACGAGATGTGGACGTGGGAGTTGCGCGCGGGTCGCACCCTGCGTGCGGATGGCCCGTAGTGTAGGGTCTCATTGATAACTAACCGTATCGAGCCGCGGGCTTCAGCCCGCGCGGCCCCCGAAGGTCGAGAGTCTGTCGCCAGAGCGATCCGCATACGGTTAGGTAAGTGCGAGACACGGCATAAGCGGCCATCGGCCTTCCGAGCCTTGGGCGGTCACCGCAGGTGCTCGCGTCTGGTTCAGCGCGTGGCCCGATGGCGCGCGAACCGAGCCGCGGCCGTCAGGGAGCGGGCGGCTCGGTGCGGGGTTACGATAGGTCCCGCGCGGTGATTCAGCGGTGAGGGCAGCAGACCGGCGCCCGGGACTTGCCCGCCGGCAGAAAACGCCACTTGGCGCATGGGACGTTATGGACGAGCGGACTTTGCAGGCCATCTACGCTCGCGTGCAGCGCATTCCCATTGTCGACACGTTGCAGCTTACCATCGACGAGTTCGGCCCGGGGTTCTGCAAGGGCACCGTGCCGCGTAAGCGCTGCTACGACGGCGTTTACGAATCATTCCACGGTGGGCTGTTGATGACGGTGGCCGACAGTCTGGCCTGCTTTGCCATCTTTACGCAGACGGGTCCTGACGAGCACATGACGACCACGGACATGAACATTCGTTTCCTGGCGCCGTGCCTGACGGATGTCACCGCCGTGGCCCGGGTCATCAAGCTCGGCCGCACGCTCTGCCCGGTCGCGGTGGAGCTGTTCGACGCCGCGGGGACGCTGGTGGCCGTCGCCCAGGTGACCTATATGCGTCTGCCCCGGGCGCCGCGGCACGCCAACGGCGCGTAACGTCGGATCTCGCCCGTCCCGCACCCGGCGGTCATCGCCGGCGCGTGCGCAGCAGCAGCAGAAACAGCGGCACGCCCACCAGCGCCGTCACCACGCCGATGGGCAGCGTGGCGCTGGCCAGTTGTCGTTCCAGGGCCCAGCCGGCCAGGCCCATGATGCATTGCGCCCCCCAGTCACAGAGGATGAGGAACACCCCGCCCAGAAGTGCCGACGCCGGCAGGAGCATGCGGCAGTCGGAGCCGAACAGCAGCGCCGCCATGTGCGGAACGACCAACCCTACGAACCCGATGGGCCCGCAATGCGCCGTCACTCCCGCCGTGGCCAGCGTGCACAGCAGCACGCATACACCCTGAAGCTGTGGAACGCTCACCCCGCGGGCAGCCGCGAGTTCGTCCCCCAGCCGATACTGATTCAGCGCCCGGGCGCTGAAAACCAGCAACACCCACGCCGGCAGCACCAGGGGCAACATCGCCGCCCCGGAGAGCGGCAGCGCCGGGTCCAACGAGCCCATCATCCAACGGACGATTTCGAACACCTCGCGCTCGGTAGAGATCACGGTCACCAGCATCATCAGGGCAGAACAGAACAGCCCCATGGTGACCCCGGCCAGCAGCATCTCGTTGGACGTAAGGCGCCGCGAACCGCGGGCCAGGGCGAAGACGGCACCTACGACCGCCAGTCCTCCTGCGAACGCCGCGGCGCTTACACACGACATTCCCAGCACCGAGGCCGTCCACCCCCAGCGGATCGCCACCAACGCGCCCAAAGACCCGCCGCTGGCGATGCCCAGTGTGTAGGGCGTGGCCAGTGAGTTGCGAAACAGGACCTGGAACACGGCCCCGCACAAGGCCAGCGTCACCCCGACCTGAAGCGCCAGCAACGTCCGCGGCAGGCGGCGGCGGAAGATGCTCTTGGCGGCCGCGGTGAAGCCGGCCAGCTCTCCCTGCGAGATGGTGCCGTCGCCGTTGAGGTCCGCGCCGGGGCGATGCAACAACTCGGCCGGTTCGATGGCGAGGTTCAGCGCCGCGCGCCAGGTGTCCCACCACCCGAACGCGGCGGCCTCCGTGCCCACGCCGGGGCTCAGCGCCAGGAGTACGAGCAGGGCCGCGGCGCAGGCTCCCAGCCGCACGAAGTAGTTGCGGGGCGTGGGCATGATTCAAGCGGGCTCCCCGAACTCCGCAGCGGGTACCAGCCAGCGTCGGTCCGGCCGGGCACCGGACGAAAGGGCCAGCACCGCCACCCCGTACACGCGTTCCACCGTTTCCGGCGTGAGCACCTGCCGGGGCTCTCCGGCCGCCTCCACCCGCCCGTGGTGCAGAAGCAGTACGTGGGTGGAGAAAGGTGCCACCAGGTTGACATCGTGCGTTACCGCCACGGTTGCCAATCCGTCCCCGGCGATGCGGCCGCGGAGCAGGCGCAGCACCGCCAACTGGTGCCCCAGGTCCAGCGATGCCGTGGGCTCGTCGAGCAGCAGCAGGGACGGTTCCTGGGCCAGCGCCGCTGCCAGGTGCACGCGCTGCGCCTCGCCGCCGGAGAGCGTGCGGAGCGGGCGATCCGCGAACGGCAGCGTGTCGGTCCGTTCCATCGCCGATTCGGCGACTTGATGGTCCTCCGCGGACTCGAACACCCCCAGTGAGCGGTGCGGAAACCGCCCCAGCAGAACGACTTCGCGCACCGACAGGTCGAGGTCGTACGGCAGGTGCTGCGGCAGGAAGGCGATGCGTTGCGCCCGCGTGCGGCGGGGAAGCGCGCCCAACGGCTGATCGTCCAGGCGCACGGCGCCGCGCGCCGGGCGGAGCAGTCCCGCCATGAGGCGCAGCAGCGTGCTTTTACCCGCGCCGTTGGGTCCCACCAGCCCCCATGCCTGCCCGGCGCCGATCTCCACGCTCACCGGGCCCAGCACTTGCCGCGCGCCGGGATAGCCGAAGCAAACGTCGCATAGCGCCAGCAGCGGCGGGTTCATCGCTTCTCCCCGGGGTGAAGCATATACGACACTTTTTCGATCACCGTCACGAAGCGCGGCGAGGGAATCAGGCAGTGGTCGTCGGTGAGGAAGTACACACGGCCCGATTGCACGGCCGGCAGGTCACCCAGCCCGCGCCATTGGTCCAGCAACTGTTCGCGGATCCGCTCCGACAGGGCGAGCTCGGGCAGGAATTCAATAATGACCTCCGGTCGCTGGGCCAGGATGCTCTCTCCGCTTACCTGCGGATAGGCGAGCTCCAGGTTGCCGAAGACGTTCTGTCCGCCGGCAATCTCCACGGCTTCCGAAAGGAACGTGCCCCGCCCGGCCGTGAGAACGTCGCCCAGGCGATCCGGGCTGCGCGAGACGGTGAGCAACACGCGCGGGCGGGCACGATCCGCTACCCGCCGCCGCACGGCCTCCAGCGCGGCGCGGAACTCGCGCAACCGCTCCTCGGCCGCGGCGCGGCGGTCGAGCCGCTCGCCGAAGGCCCGGAGGCACGACTCGATGTCCGCCAGCGACTCCGTCCCGTCGCGATGAATGGGAACCTTGAGTTCTTCGCCCAGGCGGGTCAGGGAGTCGTTGTTGCCGCGCAGCACGATCAAGTCCGGCCGGAGGGCGATGATCTTCTCCAAGTCAGGATCGAAAAGCCCGCCGACCTGCGGGCGCGTGGCCAGGTCCGGAGGAAAGTTACAGAACTTCCCCACACCGACGATGCGCTCGCAGGCGCCCAGGGCGCAGATGACCTCCGCGGAACTGGGGGCCAGGGCGATGATTCGCTGCGGGCCGGTTGGTTCGCCGGCGTGCAAGGCGGCCGCCCCGGCAATCCACAGTGTCAGGAGAGCCGCGGCAACGGTCCGTTCAGACCTTGCCTCAGGCGCCGCGCGCGAAGCACCGCGGTCTATTGGTTCGGGCAACCTCACGAAAGCATTGTCGATGGGCGGTTTGCGGTTGTCGATTGACCGACTCCGCGTCCGCATGGGACGGCGCGACTCGCGCGACGATCGGCTCGTTTTCCGCGGCCAGTTTGCCTCCGAAGCCGCGCGCACGCGTCGCACACCCGGCCGCGACCCCGTTCCCCGCGCACATGGTGTTTCGTTAATCTCTTTTATGACAACGTCTTATGGGCGTTGCCTTTGCTGCAACGGTTCCAAAGCCGGCCGGCGTTTCTAAACGCAACACCGGCGGGAATGTGGTACGATAATTCATGTGCCGGACCGGCCTGGGTCCGGCGTGGAACGCAACATGGTCGCGACCCCGATGACAACCATCGTGGCCATCGTGCTGGCGACGCTGCTCGTCGTGGGGCTGTTTCTGATCATCCGGTCCTTTCGGGATCGTTCCGGCGGCTGCGGCGAGCTTGCCTGTCCGCGATGCCGGGCGGCCAATCCCGGACACGCGCGGTTCTGCGCGCGATGCGGTCAGGCGCTCACGTGAGCGATGACGGCCAGGCGGCGCCGGCGCCGGTCCGTTGCCGCAACCGGCACGGGTCGCCGGTCCGGCGGCGCCTGGCGCGGGGCCGCGCGCCGGCGTTCCCGGTTGTGAGTCGTAGTGAAAGGAGTCTGTCATGTCGGACTATGTGGAACCCGGAGACTTGCAGTACCACCCGCCCCCGCTGCGGCGCCGGCCGCAGTCGATGGTCGTTACGGTGGTGTGGCTGTTGCTGCTGGCGTCGTTTGTGTTCGGGAACATCTTCTGGTTTGTCATCCGCGTGGAGGTGGACGCCAACGAGCTGATGGTGCTGATCAACAAGACGGGCAACACGATCCCCAGGGAGCTGATGCACGAATTCGGGGACCAGGTGGTGCTCTATCCCGAGCTGGCGCGCGCCATCGCCGCCAAGACCGGCGAAACCGAGGATGAGGTGCGCCGCGGCTACAAAGGTATTCAGTACGACGTGTTCCGCGAGGGGCGTTACTTCCCCAATCCCTATTCTTACAAGGTGGTGAAGGCGCCGGCGACGATCGTGGGGCCGGGCGAGGTGGGGGTCCTGGTGCGCAAGTACGGCCGGCCGCTGCCCTTTCCCAAGACCGTCGCCACGGAGCCCGACGAGCGGGGGCCGGTGACCGAGTTCCTCGCCCCCGGTCGGCATAACATCAACCCCCTGGCGTTCGAGGTGCAGAAATTCCCCGCCATTTCCATACCCGAGGGGCATGTGGGCGTGGTGACGCTGCTTTCCGGTGCCGAGCCCAGGACGCGAAACACCTACACCGTGGAGCCCGGCGAGCGCGGCGTGCAGCGCACCACGCTGCCGCCGGGGTTGGAGTATTACAACCCCTACCTGAAGCACATCGAGATCGTCGACGTGCGGAGTCACAAATACGACCTGCTCGACGACGACGCCATTCACTTTCCCTCGAACGACAGCTTCACCATCCGCATCGAGGGCACCATCGAGTGGGCGATCCGGCCGGACCGCGTCGCCGAGGCCACCGTCGCCTACGGCGACCAGCGGAACATCCTGGATAAGATCATCCTCCCCAACGCCCGCAGCATCTCGCGCATTCAGGGCTCGAAGCTACAGGCACGGGAATTCATCAGCGGCAAGACGCGTACCGCATTTCAGGAGCGTTTCTACTCCGAACTGCGGCAGGAGTGCTGGGAGCAGGGGATCGACATCCGCGCTGCCCTGGTGCGCGATATCCAACCGCCGGCGGAGATCGCGGCGCTCATCAGCCGGCGGGAGCAGGCGGACCAGGAGATTCAGCGCTCGACGAACCAGATGGCGGAGGCGAAATCCGAGGCGCAGCTCGTCGAGCAGCGGGAAATGCAGGAACAGAACAAGGCGCTGGGCGACGCCCGGCGCCAGGTGGTGACCGCGACCAAGGAGGCGGAGCAACGCAAAGTGGTGGCCGTCACCCGCGCCCAGCGGGAGTTTGAGGTGGCCAAGCTGACACTGGAAGCAGCGGAGAAGCAGGCCTCCGCCATTCGCGCCCGCGGCGAGGCGGAAGCCAAGGTCGTGCTCTTCGAATACCAGGCGCGCGCCGAGCCCCTCCAGCGCGCGGTCGCCGCGTTCGGCGACGGGGTGACCTACGCCCAGCAGTTCTTCCTGCAACGGGTCGCGCCGTCCATCCAGACCATTCTCTCCAATACCGAAGGGCCCTTCGCAGAGATCTTCAAGCAGTTCCAGCAATTCAAACCCACGCCCGCGCCGGCACCGGCCGCGGGGCAAGGAGGTGCGCGATGATCGCCCGCATGATCAAACTCGTTGTCGGACTGGTGTTCATCGTCAGCGCCGCGGTGGGAGCCATCTTCTGGACCACCTTCCGCGTGTACGTGCCGCCCGACGCCTGCGCCGTGCTCGTCCGTAAGATGGGTGACGCATTGCCGCCCGGGGAACTGGTGGCCACCGAGGGCGGGCAGCGGGGCATCCAGGAAGAAGTGCTCGGTCCCGGGCGCTACTTCTACAACCCGCTGATCTGGGACTACGAAGTCAAGCCGCTCACCGTGGTGAAAGCCGGTCGGCCCGACACCTGGGAGTGGATTCACTCGCTGACCGAGCCGCAGCGCGACCAGCTTCGCGCCGGCAAGTTCGTGTTCCGGGGTGAATTCCCGCAGATCGGCGTGGTCACGCGCCGCGTGGGCAAGGAGCCGGCGCCGGGGCAGGTCATCGTCGATCGAGAGAGCGGCGTGAAGGGCATCCTCCGCGAAGTGCTCACGCCGGGCACGTACAAGATCAACCCTTACGTGTACGACGTCGAACTGCATCCCGCGGTGGTCATTCCGTCCGGGT
The DNA here is from genome assembly GCA_016208685.1 of Planctomycetota bacterium. Classification (GTDB taxonomy): domain Bacteria; phylum Planctomycetota; class Phycisphaerae; order UBA1845; family UBA1845; genus JACQXM01. The sequence continues at coordinate 38,822 of JACQXM010000047.1, forward strand.
TCGTGGGCGTGGTTACCAATCTTTTTGGTGAGGCGCGGTCGACGGTGGGCAAGGTTCCGGAGGTGGCGCCGGTGCGGCCCGAGGCTGCGGGCGATGGCACCGAGCCGGCGGCGGTGGCGGCGGCGCCCAGTCACGACGTACTGCCCCTCGCCGAGCCCGGCCAGCGCGGGACCTTGCGCGACGTTCTTCAGCCCGGCGTCTATTACATCAACCCCAAGTTGCAGAAGGTGTCGATTCTCGAGATCGGGTTCAACGAGTATTCGCAGGTAAAGGAGACGGACACGCACACGGAACGCATCAGCTTCCCCTCCGACACCGGCTACCTGATCAACGTCGGCGTGACCGTGGTGTGGGGCATCGCTCCGCATCACGCCGCAGAGGTGATTAACGAGTTTGGGAACATCGACGGCGTGCTGGAGAAGGTCATTGGGCCGCAGCTTCGCTCCATTTGCCGCAACATCGGCTCGACGTACGCCGCCCGCGACTTCATCCAGGGCGAGAAGCGCGAGCTCTTCCAGCGGGCGCTTAACACCGAATTACAGCGCGTGTGCCGGGCGAAGAACATCGAGGTACTCATCACTCTGGTGCGCGAGATCGAGGTGCACGCGCCGACGGCCGGGCCCGCGGCCGGCGAGGCCACCGAGGACCTCAAGCGGACCATCCAGCAGAGTCACCTGGCCATCGAGAGCCAGATCACCAAGGACAAGCAGCGCCAGGCCGCCACCGTTCGCGCTCAACTGGAGGAGGAATGGAAGAAGGTGGAGATCGCACGCGAGAACATCAAGGCCCACTCCCGGGTGATGGTGGCCAACGTGCTCGCCGAGGGCGAGAAACTCGCCGCGGAGACCGACGCCCACGCCGCGCTCGAAGTGGCGGAGACTCAGCAGGAAGTCGCCAAGCTCGACGCGCAGCGCATCGAAATCCTTGGACTGGCCGGCGCCGACGTGGAGCGCATGAAGCGCGACGCGGACGCCAAGGGATACCGGCTGCTCGTGGACGCCCTGGGAGGCGGACAGGCGTACAACCTTTACACCTTCGCGGAGAACTTTCGTCCGCAATCCATCCGGTTGTTCTTCGCCGGCGACGGAACCTTCTGGACGGACCTGAAGGGCTTCGAGGAACTCGGTGCCGCCAAGCTCCTGCAACCGGCGGCGGATGCGTCAGAGAAGCAGCACTAAAGCCCAACGTCCGAAGGTTGAGGCGCCCGGTCGTGTTGGAGGCGGTCGTTGTCCGCCACATTTCGACACGGCGGGCGCTTCGGCCCCGCGTGGGGTGACCATCCACGATCGCGTGCTGCGTCGGGAGGCACGCCGGGTCGAATGAAGTCGCGACCCTGCGATACCGGTGACCTATCGCGGCGCCGGCTCACACTTTGCGCACCGGCACGGGGGGGATGGAGACGTTGAGCGGGCGGCGCGGGGACGGAGGTGTAGCCGCCGGGGCGGCCGCCGCCGGCTCCCCCGACGGGCGGTTGCTCCAGCCTTTGGGGGGCAGTTCGATGTGCGCTACCGAATCGAGGCGAATCATGATCGCAGGATGGTTCCGAGTGCCGTCCGCATCGTTGACCGTGGCGTCGGATAGGAGAATGAAGCCGCCCTTGCAGTCCAGGACGGCATCCGAGGGGCGGATCGCCGACCCGGTACTGATAGGCACGTGGAAGGTTCCGCTAATCCGCACACCGGTGATCAGATGGACGGTCAGCTCGCAAATCTTCGTCGACCGGTCGATCACGACTCATCCCCTATCGACACGCGCGCAGCGGTGCATTCGTCCGGCAGTTTCAACACAGGCTTGAGACCCAGCCCCCAACCGGTGCTGTTCCTCGTACCGATGGCCAGGAACTGCTCCAGACGCACAAATGCCGGTAACGGAGCGCCTGTGAGGCGTTGGACTTCCCACCGCGCTCTGCCTTGGCCGCGGACACACCTGTCATTGCGCCCGCCCTCGCGTCGCCCGATAACTACAACGCTTCGGTTGTAGAACCTGTCCGATGACGAGCGCTTTGCCTCAACCGCCTACTGGAAACGAGGGGGCCTTTGTGGAATAATACAAAGCCCACGGGGCTGCCGAGGTCCCCTCGGCCGCAGCGTTATCGGATGACGTTCGCACGCCGCATCCTGCGCGGGGGTTCCATTTCCGACGGGCGGCGGAACGTCGGAGGGCGGGGAAGAAGCATGCAATCGAGAAACTACCGTTCACTCATGGTCATAGCTTGGTCTGCGCTGTTGCTTGCGGGGAGCGGCTTTGCAACCGCGGCGCAGTTTGAATGGCGACCCGTCCGCGCCACGGGTGCGCACTCCTTCAACGGCAACGAAATCCTCCTGCAAGGCGGGGGGCAGCAGGTGACGGTCGAACTCCTCATCTCGGGGTGGGACCCCGAGCAGGACAACGACCCGACGCTTGGTGCCTACCAGGCGGCGCTGGATGCGAGCACGCTGGCGAACGGTGTGGGCGTGCCGCTGGCGCCGTTGACGGTGCCGAACGTTGCGGCTGGCGCGTTTATCGTGACGCGCCGCTGCACCGTCGGCCAGCAGATCGATCCCAACGGCCAGCCCTGTGACCTGAGCGCATGTCCGGCGGGGGAATTCTGCATCGACAACATGAGCTACGTCTTTGCGAACCTGCAACCGCTGTCGGCCGTGAGCACGGCGAGCCCCAACTACGAGTTCGGCGCTGCGATTCAGAGTATACAGGGCGGCCGGGCGGACACCGGTATCGCGTATTACGCGGGCACGCTGATTCTGGTGGTCCCGTCCGGTGCTTCCGGTTCGTATGACGTCGGGTTTGTGAACGACATCAACAAGACGTTCATGAACGATTTCTTCGCCAGGCTGATCCAGCCGATCACCACCGTCCCCGGCCGTATCACCGTGGTCTGCGCCACGACAGCCGATTGTAACGACAGCAATGCCTGCACCACGGACAGTTGCCGCCAGGGGACCTGCCTGCACTCTGCCAACTACAATCCCAGCGTGTCTTGCTGCAACCCTGGCGACGGCTCGACCGTGCCGCTCACGGACGACAACCCATGTACTCTCGATGTGTGCGATCCGGCGACGGGAATCGTGACCCATCCCGGCGGACCGGCGGGCACGCCGTGCGGCGATCCGTCGACGAGCGAGTGTGACCGTGCCGATCAGTGCGACGGCGCGGGGGTATGCTCTCCGCGACACTCAGCCGCAGGCACGCGCTGCGGCAGCGCGGTGAGCACGCCGTGCGACCGGGCCGACTCCTGCGACGGACAGGGAGCCTGCCAGACGAACATCATCCCAGACGGCGGTTCGTGCAATGACGGGGTGTTCTGCACCATCGGCGAGACGTGCACGGGCGGCGTCTGCGGCAACGGCGCCCCCAATGTCCCCAATCCGCAGTGTTCCGGCGACTTCGACATTGACGGAGACCGGGACCTCGATGATTTCGCGGCGTTGTTCGATTGCCTGATGGGGCCGGACCTGCCCCACCCCGGCGGCGACTGCGTGATTGCCGACTTCGACGGCGGCGGTAACGTCGACCTCGCGGACGTCGCGGCCTTCCAGGCCGTATTCGACGGCAACTAACCAGCGGCCTTGGCTCCGGCACTTCGCGCGCCTCGCGCTCAGGCTGCGTGCGCCCGCACTACGTGGTTGCGTTCCGCGCCGCTCTCCGGCGACTCCTGTTCCACGATCGCGGATCGGCGCGTTGCCGCCGCCGCGGAGCGATGGCAGGGCGCGAGCCGTCAAGCCCTTCGGGTTGCACGGGTCCGGCGGATCGCCGAAACTCGCCGGCGTGACCGAAGCGGCCTTTCAGCAATGTATGTCCCCCGACTGCGGACGGCAGTACTCCCTCGACGAGGTGCTCTTTGCCTGCCGCGCCTGCGGGGCCCTGCTCGATATCCGCTACGACTGGGCCCGGTGTACGTTGCCGCGCGGTTTGTCGGCTTTTGCGCCGCGACGGGAAACGGCCTGCGACGCGCCGGATGCGCGGCTGGATGCCAGCGGCGTCTGGCGCTTCCGCGAGCTGCTGCCCCTCGCACCGACGCCGGATCTCGTGACCATCGGTGAGGGACGCACGACACTCCAGACTGCGGATGAACTGGGCCGCTGCCTGGGCATGTCGCCGGGCCGTTTGTTCCTCCAGTACGAAGGCTTCAATCCCAGCGGCAGCTTCAAGGACAATGGGATGGCCGCGGCGTTCACCATCGCCCGCCGGCTCGGCCGGCAACGAGTGGCCTGCGCCTCGACGGGCAACACCAGCGCGTCGCTGGCGCTTTTCGCCGCGCACACCCGCTGCTCCAGCGGCGAACCCATGTCCGCGATCGTGTTCGTCGGCGGAGGGAAGATCGCCTACGGCAAACTGGCGCAGGCGCTCGACTATGGCGCGCGCACCATTCAGGTGGCCGGCGATTTCGATGCCTGCATGAGCCTCGTGTTGCGCTCCGCCGACCGCCTTGGTCTGTACCTGATGAACTCCGTGAATCCCTTCCGGCTGGAGGGCCAGAAGACGATCATATACCGGGTGCTGGAGGGCCTGCACTGGGAGGTTCCGGATTGGATCGTCGTGCCGGGGGGGAACCTGGGGAACAGCAGCGCCTTCGGCAAAGCGTTCATGGAGCTGCGCGAGCTGAGGTGGATCGATCGCGTGCCGCGGCTGGCAGTGATCAACGCCGCCGGCGCCAACACGTTGTATCGGCTTCATGAAGAACAGGGCCTGCGCTACAACGGCGGGAGGGTCGACCAGGGCGCGGTCAGCGGTTTTTACGAGCGCATGCGGGCGGAGGGTCGAACGGCGCGGACCGTCGCCTCGGCCATCGAGATCGCGGCGCCGGTGAATCTGCCCAAGGCACTGCGGGCGCTGGAAGTGATGAACGGGGTGGTGCGCCAGGTCGAAGATAGCGCCATCCTGGACGCCAAGGCTATGGTCGGCCGCTACGGGTACGGTTGCGAGCCCGCCAGCGCCGCGGCCGTGGCGGGCCTGGAGTTGCTGCTCAGCGAGGGCGTCGTGGGTCGAGATGAGCGCGTGGCGTGCGTTCTCACGGGGCATGCGCTCAAGGACCCGAATGCGACGGTGGAGTATCATTTCCAGGCCGCGGCATCCACGACCGGCCGGCGCTTCGCCAACCCGCCGCTGCCTTGCGCCGCCGACGTTGCGGCGATCGAAGCCATCCTGGCGGCGTGCGGAAGTTAGTGTAGTGTCTCGTTGATCGTTAACCGTATCGCGCCGCGGGCGTGAAGCCCGCGCGGCCCCGCGAGCGCTGAAGGTCAGCCACGAGAGCGATCCACCTACGGTCAGGTAATTGCAATACACTACACGCGCGGACGGACTTTTCGACCGTCGGGGTGGCGTTGTGCCGCAGTGGGATCGGCGCGGGCGGTAGGCTGGGCGCGGGGAACCCGAGGTGCGGTGACGGTTGGGCAGGGTGTAGAGCACGTGGGTCGGCTGAGGACCACATCATGAAGATCATCGAGCTGGCGATCGCCGGCGCCGCGGGCCGCATGGGGAGATCCTTGTTCGAACTCGCGGCGGGGGATGATCGCTTCCGTGTCGTGGCAGCGCTGGAGTCCGCGGAGCATCCGGCGGCACCGTCCGCCGGCCAGTGGCCTGGTCATGTGCCGCTCGCCTCGCGGCTGGAGACCCCTTGCGACGTGCTGATCGACTTCTCGGCACCGGCGGGCACCATGTACTGGCTTGAGGAGTGCGAGCGGCGCGGAGTGGCGATGATCATCGGCACCACCGGCCACGACGAACAGCAGGCCGCGCGGATCACCGCCGCGGCGCAACGCCTGGCGATCGTCCGTTCCGCGAACTTCAGCCTCGGCATCGCGCTGCTGTCGCACCTGGCAGGCCGCGTCGCCGCGATTTTAGGGCAGGAGTATGACATCGAGATCGTCGAGACGCACCATCGGCACAAGAAGGACGCCCCCAGCGGGACGGCGCTGTTGCTTCTCGACAAAGTGCTGGCCGCTACCGGGCGCTCGCGCTCCGATGCCGTGTTCGGGCGGCAGGGACCGTCCGGTGAGCGCCCCTCCGGGCAGGTCGGGGTGCACGCCTTGCGCATGGGCGAGGTCGTGGGCGTCCACGAGATTCAATTTGCGTCCGCGGCGGAAACAGTGACCCTGCGGCATGCGGCGCACTCGAGAAAAGCCTTCGCGGCCGGGGCGTTGCGCGCGGCCGCCTGGGTCGTGGGGCGACCCCCAGGGCTCTACTGCCTTGGCGACGTGTTCGCCGACCTGGCGCGCGCAGTTCCGTAACCAACCCTATCGACCGCGAAGCCCACGCCCACGCGCCACCGCCGGGGCGCTGACGCGGGTTACGCCAGGGTCGCCCCGGGCCTCACTTCGGAAGGCACCCTACGACGCGGAATCCACGCCCACGCGCAGCGACTGGATCGCGCCCCGCATGACCCGCAAGCCGGCGTTTGTGCCGACTACTCCGGCGGCCACGCCCACATAAGACAGTCTGAGCGCTGCGACAACCTCATGCTCACGGCGTTTTCGCCTCCTTCTCAACGGCCGCTAACCTGCCCCCAGCAGTCCGTGGTGGAGCGGCGTGCCACGGCGGTTCGGCGTCGTCATGCGGCGGATGGAGCCGGGCAAGCGGCTTGATCGTACGCTGCGCCTGGCAGCGCGCTGCGCGGGCCTCTGGAGGGCGTCACGGAGGGCGTGGATCGAATCCCAGCGGGTTCCATGGCCCCGAAGCGCTGCGGCGAGCCGGCTACACTGGGCCGTTCCGCGCGCCGCCTGAAAGTGCCGTACCGCCGCAAGGCGGCGTCTTGCTACGGACTGCCAGGGGTGTTTGACGGCGGGACCTTCTCCTGGACGGCGCCGAACGGCGTCGCCAACGTCAATGCCTTCGTGGCCGCGCCGCGAGGATAGAGCGGCAGGGATCGCGGATTCACCCGGCAAGAGGCCGACGGAGCCCATTTTCCGGCGGGTCGATTGAGTGTCCTTGGCCCGCCGGACAGCCATCGAATCGTCTCCGTTCTCGGCTCCGGTGGTAAGTCGCTTTGCGGCGCCGCCGCAGCCGGCCGCCTTCGTGTACGGCTCAGCTTCCACGCGCCGCGCCGGCGTCGTGAACCGCGTGCAGCCGCCGAACCAGGGCCGCGAAACCCGCGGTGGGGAGCGTCTGCTCGGCATCGGTGGCGGCGCGATCAGGCTCGGGGTGGACTTCGATCAGTAGTCCGCTGGCCCCGGCGGCGGCCGCCGCGAGCGCCAGAGGCGCGACGAGGTCGCGATGGCCCGCGGCGTGGCTGGGGTCGATGATGATCGGCAGATGCGTGCGGCGGCGAAGCACGGGCACGGCGGCGATGTCCAGTGTGTTGCGCGTGCTGGTCTCGAAGGTGCGAATGCCGCGTTCACAGAGCACCACGGAATCGTTGCCCGTGGCGAGGATGTATTCCGCGGACATGAGCAATTCGTCCACGGTTGCCATCATGCCGCGCTTCAGCAGGACGGGACGCCCGGTCTCACCGACGGCGCGCAGAAGGGCGAAGTTCTGCATATTCCTGGCGCCGATCTGCAGCATGTCGGTGTGTTCCGCCACCACGGGTAGATCGTCGACGCTGAGGACCTCGGTTACGAAAGGCAGCGCGGTCACTTCTCGCGCTTCGGCGAGCAGCTCTAGACCTCGGACGCCCAATCCCTGGAAGGCATAGGGGCTGGTGCGGGGCTTGAAGGCCCCGCCGCGGAGCATGTCGGCGCCGGCATCGCGCACGGCGTGCGCCGCGGCCAGAAGCGTTTGGCGGTCTTCCACGGCGCACGGCCCGGCGATGACCGTTAGCGAGCCGTGTCCGATGCTGACACGTCGGGCGCCGCGCTCCCCACCCACGACCACCACACCGTCGGCGGACCGGAACTGCCGCGAGGTGAGCTTAATCCCCGAGGCCAGGGGCCGGACCTCCTCCACGCCCGGCAACCCCCGGAACTGCCCGGTCAGCGTTGCGTCCTCGCTGGTGAGGGCAACCACGCGACGCCCGTCGGCGCGGGACAGGTAGGGCCGTAAATCCTGACTCTCCGACAGCGCCAGAACCTGCGCCGTCTCCCTGAGGGTGGCCGTGGCCTTCATCAGGATCAACACTGTCGTGCTCCTTTCACATGGCGCAAGGCGCGCCGCACCTGGACCAGGAAACGGCGCAGCTCGTCGTTGGACCGCCGCGCCGATCCGCGGCGCAGTATCTCCACCAGCGCACTGCCGATGATGACCCCATCGCAATGGCGGGCGGCGCGAGCGGCGCTGCGTGCATCCGCGATTCCGAACCCCGCGAGCACGGGACAACCGGCAACCGCTGATGCCCGAGCAAGGAAACGAACGGTTTCCGATGAGATGCAATCGCGAACGCCCGTGACACCGGTCACGGTGACCGCGTAGAGGAAGCCCTGCGCCCGCCTGCCGATCCGGGTCAGGCGCGCGTCGGGAGTCGTGGGCGCGGCGAGGAGAATCCGCTGCAGCCCTCCGCGCCACAAACAGTCGATGACCTCCGGCAGCGGGGCCGGCGCGGCGTCATGTTCGCCGCCGTGGGGCGCGGCCGTCTCTCGAGCGGCCTGCCCGGACCGCCTGCGCCGCGCCGACGCAGCCCCGGCCTGGTACACCTGGGTCGCACGGTGCTGCGTGCCGTTTGACGGCTCCCGGTCCGCCGACCGCGCCGGCTCCAGCGGCAGGTCTGGAATCACCAGTCCCCGAACACCGGCGGCGAGCGCATCTTGTGACAGCCGGCCACAACCATGCGCCAGAAGCGGATTGAGGTAACTCATCAGCACCACCGGGATGCGCGGTGAGGCGCCATGGATCAGCTCCAGGGCACGACACACGCCCACCCCGCGTTCCAGGCAATATTGGCCGGCGCTCTGAATCACCGGTCCGTCGGCAATCGGGTCGGAGAACGGAATGCCCACTTCGACGGCGTCGCAACCGGCGTCCTCCGCGCGGCGCAGGGCGTCGACGAATCTCGCGTCGCTGGGAAACCCGGCGACCAAGTAGGGCACGAAGGCCTTCCCGCCCGTGCCTTGCCGCGCGCGGATTGCTCGTTCCAGGCTCTGGTTCCCGGCGTGCGCCGCCGACGGCACGGTGCGTGCCTTGGAATCCGCGACTCGGTGCGCGGTCGGCAGGTCGGGCGCGACGCAGTCACGTCGTTGGTGCGCCGCGAGATCGAGGTCGGTTTGAACGGGTGCCGCCACTTCCATCAACTCACTCTCTGCGCCGCCTCGGTGTCATCCTCGTGCATGGCGCGCATCGCGGTGTCCAGGTCCTTGTCGCCGCGCCCGGACAGATTCACGAGCAGGATCGACCCGCGCCGGCGCCGCCGTGCCTCCTTGCGGGCGCATGCCAGGGCGTGTGCGGACTCGAGCGCCGGCAGGATTCCCTCACAGCGGTAGCATTCGTGAAACGCAGCGAGCGCTTCGGCGTCGCGGACAGACTCTACGCGCAGGCGTCGGGCTTCCCGCAGGGCCGCCAGCTCCGGTCCGACCCCGGGGTAGTCCAGGCCCGCGGAGATGGAATGCGAAGCGGCGACCTGTCCCTGCCGGTCCTGAAGGACGAACGAATGCGCCCCGTGCAGCACACCGGGCCGTCCCGCGCCCAGGCTGGCCGCGTGCTCGCCGAGCCGCCAGGAACATCCGCCCGCCTCCACGCCGATCAGCTCCACCGCCCGATCGCGAACGAACGGATGCATGATCCCCAGGGCGTTCGATCCGCCGCCCACACAGGCGATGATCGCATGCGGCAAGCGCCCGGCGAGGCGGCGGGTCTGTCTCCGCGCCTCACGACCGATCCGCGCGGCAAAGGTGCGAACCAGCAGCGGATAGGGGTGCGGGCCGACGGCCGAGCCGATCAGGTAATGCGTGGTGCGGACATTGGTAACCCAATCGCGAAGGGCTTCGTTGGTGGCGTCCTTGAGCGTCCGCGTCCCGGAAAGAACGGGTACGACTCGAGCGCCCAGGAGCCGCATTCTCGACACGTTGGGCCGTTGCCGCTCCACGTCCACCGCGCCCATGTACACGGTGCAGGAAAGGTCCAGCAGGGCGCAGACGCAGGCCGTGGCGACTCCATGCTGCCCGGCGCCGGTCTCGCACACGATTCGCCGCCTACCCGCCATCTCTGCCAGCAGCCCCTGCCCCAGCGCGTTCAGAACTTTGTGCGCTCCGGTGTGGTTGAGGTCCTCCCGTTTGAGCAGCACGCGGCACCTGCCGCCCCAGGCATCGGCGAGCCGCGGCGCCTCATACAAGGGCGTGGGGCGGCCGGCCCAGCTTCTGAGGAGTTCTTCGTAGCGCCTGCGGAAGGCCGGCGTGGGCAAGACCTGCCGCCGGAGGCCCTCCAGTTCTTGCAAGGCGGACATCACGGTTTCGGGAACGAACTGTCCGCCGAACCTCCCGAACCAACCGTTGCGTCCCATCGACGCACCTCCTCGACAAACTGAGTCAACCGTTCCGGATCCTTGCGTCCCGGCGACGCCTCCACGCCCGAAGCCACATCCACCCCGCGGGGCCGAAACGCCGCCAGCCGTTCGTACACGTTCTCACCGTTCAGGCCTCCGGCGAGCACGGGCCGCGCCGGGGGTGCGAGTACCGCTACGGAACGACCCACCGCCCGAAGAGCTCCCGCGCCCGCGCCTGCCGACCGGCCGCTTGCCGGCCGCGAGCCATCCACGACGACGTACCCCGACCAGGACCCGCAGAACCGCCGCCAGGCATCCACGGCGTTCGGGTCGCCGGCGGCGATGGCGGGCAGCACGTTCAGGCCCCGCCCCCGCAGCGCGCGGGCCACGCTCAGGTCGTATGTCTGCACGCCCAGGCACCCGATGAACCGCGCCAGGTCCGTCACCAGGTCGGCGGGTTCGTCGAGCCAGACGCCGACCGTGGTGACACCGGGCGGCACGCGCGTGATGACATCGCGTGCCACGCGTGGATCGCAGAACCTCGTGCTCGCCTCGTGCAGCACGAACCCCAATGCGTTGGCACCGAGACGCGCCGCGAGCAGGGCATCCTCGATGCAGGTAATTCCGCAAATCTTGATCCAGGTCGCCATGATTCAGCTAGCGACGAGCAGCGCCTGTCTCGCCCTCGTGCCACCCGGCGGCACCTGCCAGCAACCGGCCGATCAGGGCGGCGGGGTCGGCGCAGCGCATCAGGGCTTCGCCCACCAGCACCGCATCCGCTCCCGCCTCGAGAGCGGCCCGAACGTCGTCGGGGGCGCGAATGCCGCTTTCCAGCACGCAAAGCCGGTCCTCCGGGATGAACCGCACCGCGCGCAGGGCCCCGTCGAAATCCACTTCGAGAGTATTTAGGTCGCGACTGTTGACGCCGACGATCGCAGCGCCCGCCTCGCAGGCGGCCTCCGCTCCCCGCGTGCCGTGCGCTTCCACGAGTGTCTCGATCCCCAGACTCCCCGCGAAGCCGACCAGTTGGTGCAGCCGCGCCACGTCAAAGCCCGCGGCAATCAGAAGCACCGCATCGGCGCCCAGTGCGGCTGAGACCTCCAGGTCGTATTCGTTCACGATGAAGTCCTTTCGCAGCAAGGGCCGGTGCGTGGCGGACCGGGCCGTCGCCAGGTCGTCGATGGAACCCGCGAACCACTGCGATTCGGTCAACACCGAAACCGCCGCGGCGCCTGCGTCGGCGTACAATCGTGCGCGCTCCGCCACGCCAACACCTGGGCAAAGGGGGCCGCGGGACGGTGATGCCCGCTTGATCTCCGCGATCAAGGCCGGGCGCCGCGCGGAGCGAATTGCCGCCGAGAAGGCCCCGGGCGGCCGCCGCGGCGCCGGTTTGGACCGCAGGACCGCCAGCAGGTCCTCGCGCCTCCAGCGCTCGACGCGGTGATGGGCCTCGGCGAACGCGAGGTCCAGGAACCCGCTCATGATCCACCTCCTGCGTCGCCGCGAGCCCGCCGCAGGGCCAGCAACAGTTCGTGCCCCTGCCCGCGGTCGAGGCCGGCGGCGCATCGCTCGCATCCGTCCCGCAGACCGTCGGCTCGCCCAGCGGCCCACAGCGCCAGACCGGCATTCATCACCACGGCGTCGCGCGCCGCCCCGCGCTCACCCGCGATGATGCGGGCCGCGATCCCGGCGTTGGTCGCCGCGTCGCCGCCGCGCAGCGCGACGGCGTCACAGCACGACAGCCCGCCGTCCTCGGCCACCAGAACGAAGGGGCGAATTCGACCCGCCTCGAGCGCCAGGACCTGGTTCGGGCCGCAGGGAACCAGTTCGTCGATCCCGCCGGGGCCGGTGGGCAGAAACATCCGCCGCACTCCCAACCGCAGCGCCGCTTCGGCGAGTACCCGCGCCGCGGATTCGTTGAACGTCCCGACAACCTGCACCGCCGGCCGGGCCGGGTTGCACAACGGGCCGATCAGGTTGAACCACGTGGGACCGCGCACGACGCGCCGCGCCGCCCGGACCCACGGCGCCGCCGGGAGAAAGCGCGGCGCGAACAGGAAAGCAAACCGATGTCGGCGGAGCGATTCCTTGGGGGACTCGAGGGGTGGGTCGGTGGTTACTCCCAACGCTTCGAGCAAATCGGCGCTGCCCACTCCCCCGGACGAGGACCGGTTGCCATGCTTGGCCACCGGTTGTCCGGCGGCAGCGACCACCAAAGCTGCAACCGTGGAGATGTTGAACGTGGCGGAGTGGTCCCCTCCCGTGCCACAGGTGTCCATGACTGCGAAGGGAACGTGCAACGGGGATTGGAGGTTTCGCACCGCCCGGGCGCTGCCCACCACTTCCTCGACGCTCGCCCCCTTCGCCGCGCCGAGTTGCAGGTACTCGGTCAGCTCAGCGGCGGACAGGCGACGGGCGTAGATAAGCTCCATCATCCGCCGCGCATGCGCCTCGGAAAGTGACCGCCGGCGACGGAGTTTCGTCAGGCTCAGGCCGATGAACCTCGCGTCGTCACGCGCCGCCTCGACGCCTGCGCTCGGGCGTTGGGAATGTCGCGCGATCATGGGCGGTTCTCCTGCACGAAGTTCCGGAGGAGCTTCCCGCCCTCCGGTGTCAGAATGCTCTCGGGGTGAAACTGAACGCCGAAGGTAGGGTGGCGGCGATGAGCGACGCCCATGATGAGTCCATCGCTGGTGAACGCCGTGACCTCGAGCTCGGACGGCAGCCCCTCCTCGTCGATGACCAGCGAGTGGTACCGGCCGGCGGCAAAGGGGCTGCGAATGCCGCGAAACAGCGGGGTCGAGTCGTGGTAGATGCCGCTGGGCTCGCCGTGCCGCGGCGCCGGCGCGCGTGCGATGCGGGCGCCGTACGCCAGCCCGATCGCCTGGTGCCCGAGACAGACGCCGAGGATGGGCACGGTCGGGCCCGCGCCTCGCACCAGGTCGAGGCAGATGCCCGCCTCACGTGGATGCCCGGGGCCGGGTGAGATGACAATGTGCGATGGATCAAGGGCGCGAACGTCGGCGAGCGAGAGGGCGTCGTTGCGCCGTACTTCGACCTCGGCTCCCTGCGATCGCAGCTCGTCAACGAGATTGAAGGTGAAAGAGTCGTAGTTGTCGACGACGAGGATCATGCCAGAGCCTCCGCGTGAATCGCCTGCCCCGCGCCGGGCGCCGTGCACAACGAGCCGCGCGAGGCGGCCGTCGGACCGCGCGCGGCCTCCATGATGGCGGCCGTCAATGCTCCGAGTTTCGCCAGACACTCCGCCAGCTCGCCGTCGGGCGTGGAGCCGGCGACCACGCCCGCCCCGGCGCGGATCGTCATCCGGCCGCCCACGCGCATGGCGCTGCGGATGGTCAGCGCCATGTCCAGCGAGCCGTCGCATCCGATGTAACCCGCGCAGCCCGCATAGAGGTTTCGGGGCGTGGTCTCCAGTTCGTCGAGCAACTGCATGGCCCGGATCTTCGGGGCCCCGGAAACGGTGCCCGCCGGGAAGGTGGCTCGGATGAGGTCGCCCACATCATGCTCGCCGGCGAGCATCGCCTCGACGTCGCTGACCAGGTGCATGACGTGCGAATAGCGTTCGACCTGGGCCGGTCGGCGCACGCGCACCGTGCCTGGAACCGCCACCCGCGCCAGATCATTGCGCGCTAAGTCCACGAGCATGGCGTGTTCCGCCCGCTCTTTCCGCGAAGCGCACAACTCCTGCTCCAGGGCAAGGTCGGTTTCCTCGTCCGCCCCACGTGGACGGGTGCCGGCGATGGGCCGCAGGGCGGCGCGACGACCCGAAAGGCGGACAGCGGACTCCGGCGACGAGCCTGCCAGACAGACGTCACCTAAGTCGAGGAAGAACATGTACGGAGAGGGGTTGATGCGCCGCAGCGCGCGGTAAACCTCGAACATCGGCGGGGCATGGAGCACCTCGACTTCGCGCGACAGAACCGCCTGGAAGATGTCCCCGGCCGCGATGTGTTCCTGGAGACGCGCCACGCCGCCGCGGTAGTCAGCGTCGCTCATCAGGGCGCGGAACCGAGGTTCGCCGGCCGGCGGGCCCGACGGCGCATCCGGCCCTGTCAGTGCCGCGAGAACCTGCTCCAAACGCTCGCCCGTTCTGCCGCCGGCCGGGTTCTCGAGCAACGTATGGTGCAGCCGATGTTGCAGGTGGTCGAAGACAAGCATTTCGCTGACCAGCTCGAACACGAGCGTGGGAGCTACCGGACCGGCAGGGCGCCTGCCCAGTCGCTCCAGGCGACGGGCGTAGTCGTACGCGATGTATCCCACCAGCCCGCCGAGCAGGTGCGGAGCGGGTGCATCCGCCACGGCCTGGTACCGGCGTGCGAATCGGATGAGCACGTCGAGGGGGTCGTCCGCGGCCGGTGCCAGTCTGACGGCCGGTCGCTCGCCGGCCGCGCACCAGACGCCGTCGGTGTCGGCCCAGAGCCGTGCCGCCGCCGCCAGGCCTATGAAGGAGTAGCGGGCGAACCGTTCCCCGCCTTCGACGGATTCCAGCAAGAACCTCGCACCGAGTGGCCGCAGACGTTGGAATGCGCCCACCGGCGTGGTCAGGTCGCCGGGGCATTCGTGCACCCGGCTTCGATAGGTCTGTTCCGGACTCATGTGGCACCTGCAAAAAAGAATGACCCGACAGCCGGGACGAACCCGGCGCCGGGTCTGCTTTGCCCACCGATTGTCAGTTCAGGGAACTACGACGAATGGCTGAGGGCAAACGTGGACCCAGCGGAGGCATTGCGCCACCACCAACCAAAAGCGGCCCACAAAGTCGAAGTCTTGCCCAACATCGCGATGCAGTATATCGGTAGATGCCGACTGAGTCAACCCTATAGCAGCCTGTGGCAGAACCCGTGGCACGGGCTTCCAGCCCGTGGTTTTACGGGCAAGATGCCCGTGCGACCTCGCGTAGGCCGCTTTTCGCCACAGGCTGCTCGACGAAGGAGTTCTCCGCGCCCGCGGGAGAGGCGCCTCCGCCGGCCCGCGGGTGGGGTGTACCAATCGGTGCGGCGGGTGTGGGCGCGGCGCCCGAGCGTTGCCGCACACGAAGGGAACCTCGATCGGTTCGCGATCACTGCGCCCGGCAGGAGTCGAACCTGCGACCCCCGGTTTAGGAAACCGGTGCTCTATCCTTCTGAGCTACGAGCGCGTCGGCCTGGGCGCGGAACGCCCGAACCCGCGATCCTATGATACGCTTGCACACCGCCCGGTGCACGCGGCGGCCACGCTCCTCCAGGGCCTTCCAGTTGTCTTGGTTTCTGTCCCCGAGTGCTTTTTCAACCCCTCGTTTCACGTTGGAAACCAGGGTCTGCGGATCGCAACGACGAAAACTGAAAGCCCCTGCACGTTCCTCGAGCCCGGCGTGATGTTCGTGGGGGAGGCGCCCGAGGCAGGGGGACTACGCGCCTGTGCGGCGGGTGTGGGGCCGCACTACGGTTCGAACGCGCGGATGACCAGGGTATCGTTCTGGCCGCCGAATCCGAAACTGTTGGAAAGCGCCGTGCGTACCGGCATTCGCCGCGCCTGGTTGGGGATGTAGTCCAGGTCGCAGTTCGGATCAGGCGTGGCGTAATTGATGGTCGGCGGCGCGATGCCGTCGCGGATGGCCAGCACGCAGGTGATCAGTTCCACGGCTCCGGCGGCGGCGATCAGATGGCCCAGCATGCTCTTGACGCTGCTGACCGGCACCTCGCGTGCCCGCTCCCCGAACACGGCGCGGATGGCCATGGTCTCCGTCTTGTCGTTCTCCTCGGTACCCGTGCCGTGGGCGGAGATGTAGTCGATTTCCCGCGGCGTCACGCCGGCCCCGGCCAGAGCGGCTCTCATGGCGGCGATGGCTCCGCGTCCTTCTTCGTGGATATCCGTGACGCGAAACGCGTCGGCGGTGGAGCCGTACCCGAGCACCTCGGCGAGAATGCGTGCTCCGCGAGCCCGGGCATGCTCGAGCTCCTCGAGGATGAGGATTCCGGCGCCTTCACCCAGGACGAAGCCGTCGCGTGAGCGGTCGAAGGGGCGTGAGGCCGTGGCGTACGAGTCGTTGCGGGTGGATAGGGCCGTAAGACGGTTAAAGCCGGTGACGCCGAGCGGGTGGATCATGCTGTGCGTGCCGCCGGAGATCATCACTTCCGCGTCGCCGTAGCGGATGACATGCGTGGCCTCGCCGATGGCCTGGGTGCTGGCAGCGCAGGCGGTCAGGGTGTTGAAGCTCGGACCCTGGGCGTTGAAACGAACCGCAAGGTGCCCGGCGGCGAGGTTGGGTTCCTGCTCCAGTTCGTGCGTGGGATCCAGCAGACTCAAGGCCGCTTGGGCCCAGCGAATGGTATCCAGGGGGATGCACGCATTGGCGTCGTTGCGGCAGCCGGCGACCGCCGCGTGCACGAAATGAGTGAAATCCAGCGGACCTTCGCCCCCGCCCAGGTACACACCAACACGCGTGGGGTCCAGGCCGGTGTCGTTGCGCAGGCCGGCGTGACGCCAGGCCAGCTCACCGGCGGCCAGGGCGAAGCGCGAGTTGCGACTGGCTCCTCCATGCGCCTCGGCGCCGGGGCCGAGGAAGTCCTCGAGGCGGAAGCCGCGCACCTCGGCGGAGAAGGTGGTCGGAAAGGTGTGGGCGTCGAACAGCGTCGTTGGTCCGACGCCGCTCTCCCCGGCGAGCAGGCGCTTCCAGACGCCCTCGATGTCGTGCCCCAGCGGGGTGACCCAACCGATGCCGGTGATGACCACACGACGTTCCATCGCGCTACTCCACGAACTTCCGCAAAACGAGGGCGGCATGCTGCCCGCCGGCCAGGGCGTAGGTGTGCGTGACGGCGTGTCGGATCGGGGCGTCCATGGGGTCGTGATGTGCGAAGCGGAATCGGCAGGCGGCATCGGGCCGATCTGTGCCCTGCGACGGAGGCACCGTGTTTCGGTGCAGGGCCACCGCGGTGGCGGCAAAGTCCATGGCGCCGCTTCCGGCACCGGCGTTGCCCACGGCGCCGCGAATGCACAGGGCCGGGATCGCCGACAGCCGCTCGCCGAAGGTTGCGTTCCACCCGGCCATCTCGGAGGCATCCTGCTCCTGCAACCCTACCCCGAAGGGGGCGACCAGGTCGACTTCCGTCGGCGCAATTCCGGCGTCACGCAGGGCATGTCGCAGTGCCAGGGCAGTGGCACGACCTTCGGGGTCCGGAAGCGAGCGATGGAAGGTGTTGGTCGCGGCCCCGAAGCCGACGAGTTCAGCGTAGATGCGGGCGCCGCGGGCCCGGGCGTGTTCCAGGGTTTCGAGCATGACCAGTCCGCCGCCTTCGGCGACCACCATGCCGCGACGGTCCGCGGCGAAGGGGCGGCACGCGGTGTTCGGCGCGGCATTGGCGTCGTAGTTGAGGCGACGCCAGAGCGTGGGGCGGGCGAGCGCCATGGGGTTGATCTTGCTCTCCGCGCCGCCGCAGATGCACACGTCGGCGTCGCCGCGGGCCACGGTGCGGAACGCCTCGCCGATGGCCAGGTGGCTGGAGGCCTCGCCGCAGGTAATGGTGTTGGACGGAGCCTGGGCGTCATGAACGATCGTCACGTGGCAGGCGAGCATGTTGGGGAGGAACTTGAGCAGCCACAGGGGCGTGAGGTTGTTCATGCCCTCGACTCCCCAGGTGGCGAGGCTGAAGCGATCCGGCGCCTCGGCGGCGGTGTTCAGGGCGGCGGAGAGTTCGTTTAGGTCGGCACAGACCAGGCCGGCACCGATGTTGGCGCCGAAGCGCGTGCTGTCGATGTTCGGCCCGCCCTCGGCTTCGCCGCGCTCCACGATGCACTTGGTGTTCAGACGGGCGTCGCGCACCGCCAGGTAAGCGCTGACCACCGCGACCATGATGTCGCGCGACATGACCTTGGCGCTCTTGCGATACGCTTTGGGGATGAAGTCGCCAAGCTGGAAGGGCGGGAGCTCGCCGGCGATCTGCGTCGTGAAGCCACCGGGATCGAACGACTCAATGCGGCGGATGCCGCAGCGTTTTTCGATCAGCGCGTCCCAGAAGGGCTCGATGCCGATCCCGACGGGTGCGGCTACCCCCAGCCCGGTCACCACGACTCGGCGTTTATCGGCCATGGAATTCGCCGTCCGTACTCCCGCCCGCGGCCTGGAAGCTCTGGAGCAGGCTCACAAAGGAACCGCTGAATACGAAATTATGCTCCGGCAGGTCGAGGGGGGACTCCGCCTGGTTGACGTGCGAGAAGATCAGGTCCACCCGGCCGACCTGCCCGCCGTTCTTCCAGAGCGTGCCGCTGGTGACTCCCGCCCGCTCGTCCAGGGAATCCAACTGTGCGTCGTAGCGCACCTGGTCGCCGGGGTAGGCGTACGCCTCGATCTCGGCCCGGCGGATTTTCGCCAGGATCACGTTCTCGCGGAACCCTCGCGCTTCGCCGACGAGGATGCCGGCGGTCTGCGCCATGCCCTCGATCATGAGCGAGGGCGGGAACACCGGATACCCGGGGAAGTGGTCCGCCAGGTAATCCTCCCCCAGGGTGATGTTCTTGACCGCCGAGGCCCGGCGCCCCGACTCAAAGGCCACGAATGCGTCGATCCACAACCACCGCATATCGACTATGCCGCGGCGGCCTGGAGCTTGCCCTCGACGTAGTTCACGATGGTGCGGACGGTGAACAGATCGGGGACCTTGGCAACAAAGGGGGCCTTCTCAAAGTCGGCGAAATCCGCGTGCGGCATGGCCGCCTTGAGCGTCTCCAGGCCCGCGGTCGTCATACGGTCGCCGTCAACATACGCGGGGTTGTTGAGTATCTCGTCGGGGAACAACTCTCCCTTGGGTATCTTGATGGCGAAGGCCTTCTCCAGGCGAAAGACAATATCAAGAAAGTCGATGCTCTCCGCGCCCAGGTCGCCCTGGAGCGTTGCGTCCGGGGAGACGTCCTCCTGCTCGACACCCAACGCGTCGCTCAACACCTCGCGAACCTTGAGAAAGACGGCATCGTGGCTTGGTGCCATTCCTTGTAGACCTCCCCAAAACTGGTCAGGCGCCGGTTGTGGTCACACGGCGCTCGCCCGCGCCGGCGGGCGCCGCAGTCGAACCTCTTGGGCGAAGATACGCCCATTTCGCCCGGGCGGCGGCGATCATCCGTTGATCCGCCTCGGCCGTCGCCTCGCCCCCCGGACCGGTTGAATAATGCACCAGGCCGAAGCGCGCTTTAACGACTTCACGCCGGTCGCAGAATCCCGTTCCGTCGAACTCGCTCCTGCCGCGCTCCAACGAGCGACAGGCGACCTCCAATCGTAGCAGATTGCCCGGCTTAACAAAGCTCTTGTATGTTACGTTCCTGGCTTCGCGAAGCAAGATCACGCTGGAGGCGAAATCCGTGGCGTCACGGACCAGCCAGGCAGCCGCCTCCACGAGCGCCTCGAGCATAAAGACGCCCGGAAGCACCGGGAACGTCGGGAAGTGGTCGGCCAGGTATTCTTCCGCCAGAGAGACGGCCTTGACCGCCACGATGCGCTGCCCGCGCTGCAAATCCAGCACGCTGTCGATCAGTTCGAACTTCATGGCCTTGCCGCCGCTCTCGCCGGCCGCGCCCGCGGCGCAAGCGGCCGACCGCGACGACCAGGCGCCGCCCGAGGGACGTTTTTCGCCGGGTATTGCCCTGCTCAGCCAGGGCGGAAAACCGCGGCAGCATACGGAAACGCAGCGGAGATGACCAGCGCCCGGCGGCCCCGCGCGGACTACCACTCAAAGTGGCTCGCCAGGCCGCCGCGAAGCGGCTTCTTACGTTTTGGTTTCCTGGTCGCCGGCACGGCGCCAGCGGGTTCCGGCGCCTCCGCAGCGCTGGGAACCGCTACTTGTTTGATGCTCAGGGAGATGCGGCGGCTTTCCTTGTCCACGCCCAACACCCGCGCCTCGACCTCCTGCCCCGGCTGGACCACTTCGGAACAGGTCTTCACCCGCCGGTCCGCCAGCTCCGAGATGTGGATCATCCCTTCGATGCCCGGCGCCAGCTCCACGAAGGCACCGAAATCCGCCAGTCGTGTGACCTTGCCGTGCACGAGGGACTGCGCCGTAAACGTCTCCAGGACTCCATCCCATGGATCAGTCTGCGCCTGTTTCATGCTCAGGCCGATGCGCCGCTTGGCAGGTTCGACGCGCAGCACCACGGCATCCACCACGGCGCCGATGCTGACCGCGTCGGCCGGGCGCCGGATGCGCGACCATCCCATTTCGCTGAGCGGAATCAACCCCTCGACGCCGGGTTCCAGCTCCGCGAAGGCACCGAAGTCCGCGAGGCGCGTGACCCGCACCTTCAGCGACTCCCCCTCGGCGTACCGCTTCTCGACGTCGGTCCAGGGGTCGGGGAGCGTCTGCTTGAGACCCAGGGAGAGGCGATCACGTTCCGTGTCGATCTTGAGAATCTTGACCTGCACCTGCTGCCCGGGGGTGAGGACATCGCTGACTTTCTCGACGTTGCTCCAGCTTAGGTCGCGGATGTGGATGAGCCCGTCCACGCCGCCCAGGTCCACAAAAGCGCCGTATTCGGTGATGTTGCCCACCACGCCGGGACGCACCTGCCCCACGGCGAGTTCGGCACGCAGCTTCTCCCGCGCCTCGGCCCGTTCCTTCTCTTGCGCCTTGCGGCGGCTCAGTAGTACGTTCTTGTGGCGACGATCGACCTCCAGCACCTCGCAGCGCACGTTCTGATTGAGCAGCAGCGAGATGTCCTTCATGGGGGCGATATCCACCTGCGAGGCAGGCATGAAGGCACGGATGCCCCGAAGGTCGACTTCCAGGCCGCCTTTGATGACGCCGGTGACCCGACCTTCGACGATCATGCCCGCGGTCAGGTTGGTCCAGGTGGCGCGCTGAAGGGCCCCCTTGCGGTTGACAATGAGCAGACCGGAGTCAGCATCGAAGCGATCAACCACCACGTCCACCCGCCGCCCGTGGTCCAGCACTTCCTTCTTGCCGAACTGCGAACGGGGAACGACGCCCTGGGTGCGGGCATCGAACTCCAGGAAGATGCCGTCGTTGGAGACGCCCACCACGGTGCCGACCAGTTCCGCCCCGGGTTGCAGGGAAAGCGCGGGGGTCATGGCCTCGCCGTGCAGCTCGGCGAGGTCGGCCGGGGCCATGGACGCCATGGCCTCCGCCACCTCGCGGTCTAGCTCGCGCATGGCGGTGGCGGCGTCCGCTAAGTCGGCGGGGGGGGCTGGAGTTTCGGGACTGGGGGGCGGCACGGCCCCTTCCTGACTCGCCGACCGGCCCGGAAAAAGTTCGTCACTCATGGTCCGACTTCGCTTCCCCTAGGCGCCGGGTTCTGCAACGCGGCTTGGGTACACGCTGGAAGGTGTTTTGGCGGGTATTCAGCTCTCCATCCGAGGCCGGTGCCCGCCCGTTTCCCAGTGCGACACCGACAGGGCTCTTGTATCGGCCGCGGCAGGCCAAGTCAAGCGCCTGTCGGTTGACCCGGGCATCGCCGCGTTTTAAGATATCATGCGTCCGTGCGTGTCCGTGCATCTTTTGGGAACGCCGCGTCGTGTCCTTGAAGTACGCCAAAATCCTGTTTCCCACTGATTTCTCGGAACTGGCATCGCACGCGCTGAGCACCGCCCGGGGCATGGCGGAGGCCTTCGACGCAGAGGTGCACTGCCTGTACGTGGTGGACGAGGCCTATCAATATTGGAGCGGGATGGGGCCGGAGAGCATCCCCGTGGGACCGCCGCCGGACGAGATGCTTGAGCTCGGCCGGGCGCGCATGGAGAAGTTCCGCGCCGAACATCTCGCGGGGTGGGGTCGTCGAGTGGTCACGCACGTGGCGCTCGGGCGGCCCTTCGCGGAAATCATCGCCTACGCCCGCGCCCACGCCGTCGACCTGATCGTCATGGGCACGCATGGGCGGGGGAGCATCGCCCACGTTCTGTTGGGCAGCACGACAGAGCGAGTCGTGCGCAAGGCCCCTTGTGCCGTACTGACGGTTCGCGCCACGACGCAGGAATTCGTGATGCCCTAGCGCCGCGGCGCCCTACATTTCGGATTGAGGCAACATGGACTCTCCCTTCGGCAGCGTCAAAGTGGTTGACGTGGCGACGCGGGTGCGCCAGAACGTCGGGTCGGCGGGCCTCCAGGCGGGGATACTGCTCCTCTTCGGCTTCTTCTACTTCGGCGGCGCCTCGGGCACCGGCGCCTTCCTCGCCGGCGACAGTCTCTTCCAGGGCGCGCTGCGGCTCGGCGGATTCGTCATGTTGGGAATCGCCATCGCGTGCAGCATCGGCGTCCGCCTGGCGATGGCCGCAGACGCGGTGGCGACGTTGCTGATTGGTGCGGCGATCACCATCGGGTCGGTCCTCATGCTGATCGGCGGGTTGAGCTTCCTGAACGGCATGATCTATCTGCTTTGCGGCGGCTCTCTGATTGCCGCCGGGCTGCGCACGGGCCGCGAGTACCTGCGGCTGCCGCCGGAACTGGACGACGACGAGGAGGAGGAGGCTGACGACGAAGACGTCGCGGCATTGGACCTACCGGTAGATGACGATCGGCCCGCGGATCGCGGCGCTGGTCCCCACCGCCGACGACTTGTGGAGGAGTCGCGCGCCCCGCGCAAGAGTCCCGGAAGCGGGCCGCAGGATTCACCGCCTATCGCGTTCGATCGTCCCAAGCCGGTTAAGTCGCGTCGGTACTACTCGATCTCCAGCGATGGCGATGACGGGGTGATCCGGCTTGATGACGTCCAGGGAACCCCGACCCCCCCGCCCGCCGCCCCACCGCCAGAAGGATACCTGGCGAAGCTGGCGGAGGAGCGAACTCCGAGAAACCAGTGACGGCCGCCGATTGCGGCGAAGAAGCCTTGGCCCACAATATCCCGGATGACCTCCGACGCTCTGACGCCTCCCGCTCCCCTCGATCCCGCCCTGGCGCGCTATTCCCGGCAGGTGCTCTTTGAGCCCATCGGCGCAGAAGGACAGCGGCGGCTGCTCTCGTCGCGGGTGGTGCTGTTCGGCTGCGGCGCGCTGGGCACGGCGCTAGCCAACACGCTGGTGCGCGCCGGCGTTGGGTTCCTGCGCCTCTGCGACCGCGACTACATCGAGCGCGACAACCTCCAGCGGCAGGTGCTTTTCGACGAGGCGGACATCGCGGCGAATCTGCCCAAGGCGGAAGCGGCGGCCCGCAAGCTCCGGGCCGTCAATTCGGAAGTTACAGTGGACGCCGTGGTGGTCGACGTGAACCCAGGCAACATCGAACGACTGGCCGAAGGAATGGAGCTGCTCCTTGACGGGACGGATAACTTCGAGACCCGCTTTCTTATCAACGACCTCGCCGTCAAGACCCATCGCCCGTGGATCTACGGGGCGGTGATCGGGGCTACGGGCCTGGTGATGCCCGTGTTGCCGCACGAAACGCCCTGTCTGCGCTGCGTATTCGAGGAAGCGCCGCCGCCGGAACTGAACCCGACGTGCGACACCGCCGGCGTGATCGGGCCGGCAGTGAATCTGGTGGCGGGAGTGCAGGCCGTGGAGGCCATCAAGCTGCTCACCGGGCAGCGCGCGGCGGTAAGCCGCCACCTGCTGCACATCGACGCCTGGACGGGACGGTTTGTGAACCTGAACGTCGGTTCGGCGTACGAGAAAGGTGACTGTCCCTGCTGCAAGCGCCGTGACTTCGCGTACCTTGCGGGGCGGTTTGCCGGTTCGGTCACCACGCTTTGCGGGCGCAACGCAGTGCAGGTCAATCTCGGGGCCGCGGTGCGCGTGAACTTTGCGGCCATCGCCGATAAGCTGCGGCCGGTCGCCGCCGGGCCGGTGCAGGTCGGGCGGTTCATGCTCAAGGCGGTGGTGGACGGCTTTGAGCTTACGCTCTTCGCCGACGGCCGGGCGATCATCAAGGGGACCGCCGACGGCGACAAGGCGCGCACGCTGTACGCCAAGTACTTCGGGACGTAATTCCGGTTGAAGCACGTCGGACCGCGGTTATTCGCGGTTGAAGGGGAGGAGCCTCGCGAATGATCTATCTCGACAATGCCGCGACCAGTTGGCCCAAGCCGCCGCGCGTGCACCAGGCGGTGGCACGGTTTCTCGCCGAGGAGGCGGGGGGGCCCAACCGCGCGGGGCATCGCATGTCGGTTCGCGCCGCGCGTGTGGTGCAGGAGGTGCGCGCCAGGCTGGCGCGGCTGTTCCGCGCCGACGAGCCGGAACGGATGATCTTCTGTCTGAACTGCACCGACGCCCTGAACATGGCGCTCAAGGGCTGCCTGCGCGAGGGCGATCACGTGGTCACCACGGTGTTGGAGCACAACAGCGTCAACCGCCCGTTGCAGGCCCTGGTCGATGCGCGGTTTATCACGCTGACTCGCCTGCCGATCACCGCCGCGGGGAGCGTGGACCCGGACGCGGTTCGCAAGGCCATCACCCCGAAAACGCGGCTCCTGGCGACCTTGCACGCCAGTAACGTGATGGGCACGGTACAGCCCGCGGCGGAGCTGGGGCGCATCGCCCGCGAACACGACATTTTGTTTCTCCTCGATGCGGCACAGTCGGCGGGCGTCCTGGAAGTGGACGTGCGCGAGATGCACGTCGACCTGCTCACCTTTCCCGGGCACAAATCCCTGCTGGGTCCCACGGGCACCGGCGGGCTCTACGCCGGGCCCCGGGCCGAACTGCGTCCCTGGCGCGAAGGCGGCACGGGCGGCGATTCCGTCACCCCCACGCAGCCGCGCGAACTGCCCACCTGGTTGGAGGCGGGCACGCCCAACACCGTGGGACTGGCGGGGTTGAATGCCTCGCTCGAGGGATTGCAGCCAGACACCGTGCACGCCCATGAGCAGCGCCTGGTGCGACGGCTGCGCGGCGCCCTGGCCGACGACGAGCGCATCCGCATCGTGGGACCGACCTGCGATGTCGGTGTCGGAGTCGTGTCACTACTGGTGCGCGGGGTGACGCCGCAGGACGCGGCGGCCATCCTGGACGAGTCGTTCGGAATCTGCGTTCGGCCGGGGTTGCACTGCGCTCCCTTCGTTCATCGCGCCCTGGGCACGTTTCCCGACGGCACCGTCCGCGTGTCGGTCGGCCACGCCACCACGGATGCCGAAGTCGACCAACTGGCGGCGGCGCTGCGGGAAATCGCCGCGTAGCGGGCCGTGCCGCGTTCGGGTTGTGTCGTCGCGGGCCCCGGTACGGTGGTGCCCGTAGCCGCTCGGCCCTGCCGGACTGGCGTCGCGGGGGATAGAGGCACGTCCGCCGTCCGCGCACGCCGCAGCACACATAGTTAACCAAGTTGATCCATAGAATGTCGGCAGCCGCCGCGGCCTGGGGCCGGCCTGACCAGTGCGTCCCCCCGGCGCCTCGGCCGTAGCTCATCGCAACATAATGGTTGGCGCCAACGGACATGAAGTCACGCGGAATGGCGGGCCGCTCGATTCCCGCGCCGATGTCGACGGCACCGCCTCGGTGTCCGGCACACCGCCTGCCGGCCCCCGTTTGAAAGGCTCAGGTAGACGCGTCGCCGACCCCATCGCACCACGGAGAGGCTGCTGGCCCAGGCGGACCGCGCGGCCCGTGACGGTGTCGAGGTCGACGCGCGCCCTTACGCAGCGGCGTAACTGGCAACCGGCCGCGGGCAGAAGGCAACCGCCAGGCGGCACTCGACGGGTTCGTTCGTTCGACCATGCGGCCCCCATCCATCCCGGCGCGACGGGATGGGTGGGCCACCCGGCCCTTGCCACGGACACGTTCGGCGGGTATTCCATCGGAGCCGAAGCGAAATCGGCAAGCCGAACCGGACAGTCTGGCGCAAAGGAACCGTGGGATGACGCTACAGATGCTAGCTAAAGGAGACCAGAACCTCGCTGGCAATTTGCCACCGCTTTACCAGAAGTCCTTTACGGACGTTCTCTTCGCGCAGGAATACCAGCTTCTACCTCAGGTTTCACAACGGTACGAAATAGATCTTGCCTATGGCGAAACACAGAGCCTTTCAGACGAGGATTTAGTGAGGCGCTCCGCCTATTTGTACAAGGTCGGTTGTCGCATCACGCATCACTATCACATTTGCCATCGTCGCCCCGTACAGGTTGATCCCGACCTGAAACATAGACAGAACTTCTTCGATGCTAACGCCTACGGCGTAGGTTACGCTACTCACGGGTTGTTCCCTTATCGCGGGAAGTTTCACCCCCAAATGATCAAGGGAATCATGAACATCATCGGTCTGAAGCCCGGCGCGACCGTCCTTGACCCCATGGCGGGTTGCGGGACCACGCTCATCGAGGCAGGTATCCTCGGACTCGAGAGCATCGGCGTTGAACTCAGTCCCTTCGCGTGCTTCATGGCGCGCGCTAAGCTGGCTGGTCTTCATATGGACTGTTCTCAGTTCGAAAAACTTCTGGATATGAGTGACAGGATTTTCAAATTCTTCGACCGGACTCGCAGTTCGGTAGGCTCGCTCTTTGAACGCCCTGAAGGCGGCTGCGCCGGAATCGCATTGAAGGAACTCGAAGGGAGCGAGGCCCGCAAGAACCTTGTTCTACTTGCGTTCCTAGACACGATGGGCTACGCTACTAGACGTAAGACGAAAAACGCTGAGCAATTGTTTCCCACAGTCCTTCGCCGGTACCTTGCTGCAGTCCAGGACTTCAATCTGGTTCGAGAGGAACTCGGGCTGTCGTTAGGCACAAGTAGGGTCATCTGTGGTGACGCACGCAAACTGGATTTGCCGAACGATTGTGTCGACGGCGTAATATTCTCCCCGCCATACTCATTCGCGATCGACTACGTAGCGAATGACGAGCTCCAGTTGAAGTACCTCGGAATCGATCCGGCGGCTCTCTCGGCCAGTATGGTCGGACTTGTCGGAGGGCACGGCCGGAGCTTGACAGAACGAATCAAAAACCGAGTCGAGCATTACTTCAGAGATATGAACACTATTATCGGTGAGTGCTCTCGGGTGATGACGCGTGGAGCCTGCTGTGTAATAGTCATTGGCTCAAACTCTAACCAGACCGGAGGGATCCGGTTGGAAGAGAAAATGATCGAGTTCGCAACAACGCACGGCATGCCGCTGCACAAGCTCATCACGCGCGAGATTGAGGGTATCCGCAACACGATGCGGGAGGAGTATATCCTCATCTTTCGGAAGCTATGACAACCATAATGGGATCGAGTCTCCGATGGGTGAGTTCCCGTTCGAATTCGAATTTGATGTCCTCCAGGCTCGCCTGGATGAGTTCGTCTCTGTCGTCTTTTCATCACTGGAGTCGGAGTTCCTAATCCTACCGAAGGGAGATGGGTTTGTAGAGTACTCTGTTTTTGAGACAGGGTACGAGGCGCTGAAACGTGCCACATCGGGTTTCGCCACCCTCGACCCGGAAGTGGTCTTTCGAACAGTCCGCGAGACGCCCATCGCGTTGATCGTGTTAAGGACGATGCTTGGCTTCACGCCGCCGGAGTGGGGCTACATGGCCACGCAACGGACGGGCGTCGAGGTGCCGCAGGGCGCAGCGCGCTCACTTGACCGCAACATCCGAATCGCGCCACTAAAAGCGATCAGCAAGGGTGAAACGACGCGGGCGAGAGTCAAGGCCCTTGTCGAGGTCGCGTGTCTGTTGCTGGTCGAGGGGGCGCCCAATGTGGGATCAGAAAGAATTCATCGCATGAACAAGGCGGACACTAGAGGTGGAAGTGGGGATCTGCAGACGATGACGCAGCTTGGCGTGCCCTATCCAATGCTCCTTTATGAACGCTTTCTCGGACGGCCTTTTGCAGGACATAAGGATTCTGTCTCGGAACTTGTCGGTGATAGCCTCGAAGTTCGGATCGAGGAAGCGCTTGTGGCTGCTGGTGTGAGTTATCGAAAAACCAAACGCGCAGAAAGGGTACCCGGGTTTGACCAAGCCCCTGATTTCATCATTCCTGACGAGTTTAATCCGCAGATAGTTATCGAGGCGAAAATAGCGGAAGACGATGGGACCGCAAGGGACAAAATCACCCGAGTCCAGCACTTGGCCCACCTCAGTGCACGCAATCGGACGTCCGGCTCCTACGAATATGAGGTCGTCGCCTGCATCGGTGGGCGCGGATTCGGCATACGCAGGGAGGACATGAAGAAACTACTCCTTGCCACACGGGGAAAAGTGTTCACGCTGAAAACGCTGCCTCGCCTTCTTGAATGTACCAAACTCCGTCAATACAAGACCCAATGATGCGGTTAATCGTGGCGTTGTACGGCGCTGGCGTGTTATACACAGGCGGACGCGGGATAAGTCTACTTTTTCGACGGACTGGCAGGTCGCGTGCCGCAATCTCGCACGGGAGGAGCCGTCCGTCCGCCTCAGCCGCCGCCCCGCATCCGCGCCGGTCAGGCGGAGCAGCCGGGCCGATCCGTCTGATCCGCCTCTCGATCCGCATCGAAAATGTAGTGCAGACCTACGCCCCCCGATCGGCCGTGGCGCCCCCGCCAACGCCGGTCGACTCGCCCATCTGCGAAAGTTGGGTTAACCAAGTTGATTCATAGAATGTCGGCAGCCGCCGCGGCCCGGGGCCGGCGTGACCAGTGCCTCCCCCCGGCGCCTCGGTCGTAACTCATCGCAACATAATGGTTGGCGCCAACGGACACGAAGTGACGCGGGATGGCAGGCCGCTGGATTCCCGCGCCGATGTCGACGGCACCGCCTGGGCGCCCGGCACACCGCCTGCCGGCTCCCGTTTGAAAGGCTCAGGTAGACGCGTCGCCGACGCCATCGCACCAGCGGTCAGCCGTGCGAGGCCGGGCGTTTGCCACGTGAGCTGGCGCTGGGCAATCAGCGCCTTTTTGCCGAGTCACCGTTCAGAACCCGTACGACGGCCATGATCGTATTCCAGTTCCGCGTGGTGGCAGGGACGCCGAAGAGCCTGTCGATCTGGCCCAGGTAGCCGATGGCCTTCATCTGGCGGCGGTACTCTCCGAAAACGAACTGTTTCTCCGCCGCGATGACGCGCAGCAGCCACTGTCCATCCGGGGGAAAGGCGACTGGCATGGAGGGGCGGACGTGCCGGGCCTTCAACAGGATGCTGACGAACCGCACGATGTCCGGGCGCGTCGGCGCGGCGCCGAACGGATGGTCCGTCGCCAGGCGCGTCAGATCGCCGCCGTTGCAGAGCAGGACTTCCGTTTTGAACGGGAGCTTGCGGAGCAGTTCAGCGCGGAGCCGGGCCCGTGATACCGGCTTGCCCACGACCAGCGTACCCGCCGCGCCCACATTCACGACGTCAAAGCCGCTCAGTTCCCGCGCCAGGGTGCTCGGGCGAAACGTGCGGTGTCCTCCGACATTGACGCCTCGCAGAAACGCAACCAGTGCCATGGCGGGTCACCTCCTCCCATCTCCCAGTACCGCCGACGGTAGTGGAACGCAACCGGGCATCCCCACGCGGCCGCGGGGGCCGCAACCAAAACAGGCCCACGTAGGGCGCGGCCGCGAAGGTCGAATGCTGAATTCGGAATGCTGAAGGCGCGGTTCGTCGCGGTGCAACGGAGTCGTTTTCGTGCACAAGAAGATGCGCGCAGAATGCAAACATCTTTCGCCGTAAGGAACTAATTCCGCGTGCGGGTTCCGCAGAAGCGAGGCCGGCCGTGACGTGTGCGACAAGGGGCCGGACAGAGCCGCGACGGTCCAGGAGCGGGCCCTGGTCGTGACGTAGCGACGGGGCGCGCCGGAAGCCCCCCCGTCGTAGCGGCGGTTTCATCGGCGAGGTCCACCGTATTCTGGCAGACTTCCAATTCCTCGAACATGAAGGCCATGGGCGGGTACCCGCGCCGGATTGAGCCGGTGATCAGGTGAACAGGAGACCGCAGGTGAGCGGGGCCAAGGCGCGAGCATGCCAACAGGGGACCGTAGCGTCCCTTCCTTCACCTGCTCCCCTGTTCTTGTACTCACCTGCTCCATTCTTCGCCCGCAGGGCGAAGAATCGGGGCGACTGGATTCGAACCAGCGACCTCTTGACCCCCAGTCAAGCGCGCTAACCGGACTGCGCTACGCCCCGAATGGCTCATGTTCGGACTTGCCGGCGCGGAGCCTGCTGTCGCCGGCAAGGGACCGCGCCGGCCGGGGTTGCGCTGTGCGTCGCGAAGCGGACCGCGGCATCCGCGAACTGCGTCGCATGCTGCGCGTGCGTCACTCCGCGTGTGGCCACCGTGCTGCTGCGGGCAGTCGGCGGGGCGTCGCAACACACGAACACAACCCGGGCCGAGCGGAAACGTACCGTACGACTACTTGTGGTCCGCGGGCTTGGCCTCGGCCGGCTTGCCCGGCTCCGCCGCCTTCGCATCGCCCGCCTTGCCTGCAGCGTGCGGGCACGGCGCCTCAGCGCCTGCGGCCGCCTTCTTGCAACACGGCTTCGTGCAGCCCGGCGGACAGTTGCCCGCCTTCTTGCAACCTGCCTTGTCGCAGCCACCCGGCGGGCAGTTCTTCTTGTCCGGACAACCGCCGCACTTCGTGGTTGCGCAGCCGACGTTGGCAGCCGAGAAGCCGACCAGGCAGACGGCGGCTACCACGAGCCTCGCGAAACCACGGAACCATCCACGATTCATTCGTAACACTCCTTCCCGTTTGGGGGACAGAAAACACAATCGCCGGCCGCGGGGCCGGCTCCTATGCACGCACTCTACCGACCGGCTCCGCCGCGTCAACGCCGGCCACCGGCGCCGCACCCGGGGCAGCGCCCCTTCGCGCTAGCCGCTGGCGAGGATGTTCAGGATGTCCCCGTCGGCCACCACGTAGGTCTTTCCCTCTTTTCGGACCTTGCCCGCGGCGCGGGCGCCCTTCATATCCCCGTGGGCCACCAGATCGTCGTAGGCCACGGTTTCGGCCCGAATGAAGCCCCGCGCCAGGTCAGTGTGGATCTTCGCCGCGGCTTCCACCGCGGTGGCGCCCCGGGGAATGGTCCAGGCGCGGACTTCGTCGGGCCCCATGGTTAGGAAGGAAATTAACCCTGCCGCCGTGTAACAAATCTGTATTAACCGGTCGCGCGCCGGCGCCTCGAAGCCCAGCTCCGCGAGAAACGCGGGGCGCTCCGCCTCGTCCAGTGCCGCGATGTCGGCCTCCAAGGCGGCGTTGAGCCGCAAGGACGCGGCCACATGCTCGACGGCCGGCTCCTGTGCGCCGTGGCGGTTCTCCTCCGAGTCATTCCACAGGCAGACCAACGTCTTCTCGGTCAGAAAGGCGAAGCTCGACACCTGCCGGCGATCCTCCTCGGTCACCACCACCGCAGAGAGCGGCTTGCCGGACTCCAGCGCCTCGCGGCACCTGGTGAGCAGCGCCAGCTCGCGCTTCTCGAGGTCATGCGTTTTGGTCGGCTTCTTCAGCGCCGTCTCGATGCGATGCACGCGCGTGGTGACGGCGTCGAGGTCGGCGAAGATCAGTTCGTCCCACATGGCGGCGAAATCGGCGGCGGGATCGATGCCGCGCCGGGGCGCCGGCACGGCGGCGTTCTGGAAGGCCCGCACTACCACCACCAGAACATCCGCCTGCCGCACCACGGGGAGCACGCGCCTCCACTCCTCCTGTCCCTTGGCGTCATCGAGCGCGCAGCCGGGAATGTCCACGAACTCCATCGTCGCCTCGACCACTTTCTTCGGCTGGCAGAGCTTGATGAGGTAGGGGAAGCGGGGCTCCGGCACGCGCACCGCCGCCTGCCGCGGCTCGGGCGCCAGGTAGGGGTCGTGACGAACCCCGGTCACCGCGGAAAACAGCGTGGATTTCCCGGAATTCGGCAGTCCGATGATGGCGGCCTTCATGAGAGTCCGTTGTGTATTTCGGCGATGGTGTAGGTGCCGACCGCGCCCAGATGGTCGAAGTCTACCACGTCGCCCACGCGCTTGCCCATGAGCTTCTGGCACAGCGGGGCTTTGTAGTTGTAGAGCCCTTTGCCGGCGTCGGCTTCCCAGGGGCCCACGAACGTCATCTCGTAGCGCTGGTTGTCGACCTGACGCACGAATACCACCCGGGTACCGATGCCCACGCGATCCGTGCTCACCTCCTCCGCGGCGATGACCTTGGCCATCGCCACTTCGGCGTTCATCTGCGCCAGCCGTGCGCGGAGGAGGTCGCGCTCCTCGAGCGCGAACTTGTATTCCGAATTCTCCGAGAGATCCCCCAGCTCCGCGGCATGGCCGATGGCACGGGCATTGTCGCGCATCTTGACGTTGACGTGCTGCTCGATCTCCTCCTGCTTGCGCGCCAGGCCGAGTCTGGTGACAAAGATGACGTCCTCCCGCGCCCACGGTTCCACTTCTCGCTGCGCGTCGAAGGAGGGGAACTTCTCCCGGATAATCTGCAACAGGTCCTCGCGCACCGCCCGGGCGAGCGACTCACTCCGCGCGATCTGCGTCTTCAGGGCCAGTGCCATGCCCGGCTCCAGGCCTTCCAGGCAGCGACGAAACCGTTCGTATCTCCGCGCCGGCAGAATGGCACGAGCGCGGGCGCTTATCTCCTTCACGGTTTCCTTGGGCACGGTATCGCTCCGCCTCGACTCCTCGAGGGTGCGCAAAAGGCGCACAAGCACCGTCACCAGGGGGGGAACGCCGATCTGCTCCGCCGCCGACGGCCCATCCCACAGCCAGAGCAGGGCGTCGAAGTGCTCGTCCGGCGCCGCGAGGATCTGCTGGACGGCCGGAGTGAACTCCGCCGGCGTGCACCCGCCGGCCGCCAGGCGCGCGGCCACCCGGTCACAGGCCTGCGGCAGCAGGCCGGGCAGCATGGCGAGCAGCACCGTCTGCCAATCGGCGGGCCGGGCGCGCTCCAGGCAGGTGCAGGCCCAATCCACCAACACGTCCGAATCGAGCTTGTGGAACAGCGCCGGCAGGTCCGCGACCGAGGCGATCTCCGCGACCGCCTCCTCCAGCGGAGGTGTCACTCCCGCCAGCTCGGCGGCGCGCAGCGTCGCTAGAGCCAGGACTGCCGCGGACGCCGCGTGCTGCTCGTGTTTCTTGTGGGTTCGCGCCGCCAGGAGCTCGTAACAACGCGCCAGCACTTCCGGCGCCGGCGACTCCTTACGCGCCTTGGCCTCGCGCACGTAGCGCTCCAACTGCGTCAGTTGCGCCAGCGGCTCACGAATCTCCGCGAACTCAACCAGAAAGGCATCGTCTCGCGACGCCGCACGCGCGCTGTAGGTGATGACGTAGGGCGACCGCCCGTCTACCGTCACCTGCGGGTTCTGCTTGAGATCGGCCCGCGCCTTCGTCCACCACTTCTTCCATTCCGCCGCCGAGAGCAGGTCCGGCACCAGCAGCGCTTCCAGCTCCGCCGTGTCGATGCGGTCTCCGCGCCGGCGGCACAGGTCCACCACCACCGTCGCAGGCGCCTTCTGGAGCCGCTCGGCAAGCCGGTCCGGCGCAAACTGCCGCATGACGCGAAAATCAGTCGCCGACGACGGCTGGTAGGCGTCGGCCAGAAGAACGGCGCCGAGCGTCTCATCGGCCCGGCCCAGCGAAAGGTGGAAGTCCCACGCCCCGCGGTCGATGGCCAGAATCTTCGCCGCGCCATCGTCGTCGCGCCGGGTCAGAAAGTCTCCGGGTTTGACGGCGAGGCAGACCTCAAGCGTCCGTAGCGCGCGGCGGACCGGCCGGCCGCCTTCGATCCCCGATTCCTGCAACAGCGCTTCCAGACCCTCGCAATCGGAGTACGCGCTTCGATACAGCGCGGCGACCTGTTTGCGCAAGTCGGCGCCGTCGCCCAAAGCCAGCAGAAACGCCCCCGCCACGCGTAAGGCTTCGGAAGGGGCGGTGCGCCCGGTAATCGCCTCCATCGCCGCCCAAGCGAGTGCCTCGGCCTCCGCCGCGCGCCCCACGCGGCGGAGTTCCGCCAGGACGACGTGGTAGCCGGCCAGGCCTTCCACCGGCACATGGTCAGACTCCATCAGGCGCATCCACTCCTCCTCCACGGTGGCGGAGTTGCCGCTGCCGACGAGTTGAACCAGGGAGTCAGGTCGCATCAACGAAGTCTGCGTGTCCAGTGGATGTTGGTTCACCCTGGGGCTGGTGCCTCGCGCCGGCCGACAAAAGCCGCGTGGCGCGCCTCTGGGCCGACTGTCCGGCGCGGCCGCCTGGCACGGCTGCCTCGCAGCGTCGCCACCGGCCGGCTCGGCGGTCTACGGACCACCAAGCCCTGAATCATCGCACAAGTTCCAGCCCCTGTCGAGGCGCAGCAAACGGCGGAGGCCGTCACGCTGGACGGCCTCCGGAACCGTTGCGGGCCATCGTTCATGCTCTGCCGCTAGGGAGGACAGGCAGGGCAGAGCGCCGGGTCGAGGTAGGGGTAGGTCGCGCCCTGGAAGGCAAGGATGATCTGGTAGATGTCGAGGAAGTTGACGACGTCGTTCATGCACGACGGTGGACCGGCGCCCCCGGCCACATTGACCCACGGCACCGGCGGAACCACGGGGCTTGCGCCCATGAACACCCATAGCGCTGCCAGGAAGTCGTTCACGTTAACCACACCGTTCGGGCCGCTCCAGTCGCAGCCGGTGTTGATCCCGACCGTGTCTCCCCACACCCGCGGCGGCGTCGGCAGGGGTACGGTGTCCAGCAAGAGCGGCGCGCTGAACGCCACACCATCGAACGCGGAGATCGCGTAGGTGGCCGCCGGCGTCACTTCGCAATCCGCCACATGGATCACCGGTTCGGGCCAGAGCCGGAACACCGGCGCAGCCACCAGCCGCGAAGTCCCCGCCGCGTTGGGTGCATCGACCCACCAGATACCGCCGACCGATCCGGGGAACAAGGCGCTGGCCGCAAGCGTCACCTGGAACGCCATGGGGCAGGTGGGGTAATTCGGAACGAAGGCGAGGTAGCGGCTCCTGGGAGCGTAGCATGTGGCGGCGACACAATCGAAACCCGCGGGACAATCGGCGGGAACGCTGCACCCAAGTTCCCCGGCCGGCAGGTGCGGTCCGCCCGTCGGGCAGGCGGTGCTCGGAGCGCAGCAGACGCACGGCGTCCCGCCCTGAAAGCGACACTGCCATGCGGCTACATCCGCCGCATCAATGAAGCCGCTGCAGTTGACGTCCGCGGCGGCGCACACTCCCGTACGAGGGTCACCCAGACATGCAGTAATCGCGAGGGCGTCGGCCACGTTCATGATCCCGTCCCCGTTGACCTCAGCCATGCACTGGCACCCGCAGCACGGGCCGGCGCTTCCACCGTTGAGCACGCACTGCGCGGCTGAGAAATCGGCCTCGTCCACGGCGCCGTTGCAGTCTACGTCCGCGCCCAGGCAGGCCCCGGTGGGAAACACGCCAAAGCACCCTTCCACCACGGCCGTGTCGGCGCAGGTCGCGGCCCCGCTGCCGTCCGCGTCCGCGTCACACCCGCAGTTGCAGCAGGTGGTGCGGGACGGGGGAAAAGGCGAGGAAAACAGGCAGACCACCGCGTCGGCGTCCCCCTCGTTGACGATGCCGTTACAATCCACGTCCGCGGATTCACAGGGTGCACCAATGGGCACCACGCCGATGCAGCCGACGGCCGCGACCATGTCCCCGAAGTCCACGTCGCCATCGCCTTCGACGTCGCCGTCGCAGTAACACGTGCAGCAGTCGCACGACGGTCCCAAGGTGAAGCCGCAGATGGCGGCACGGGTATCCGCCGCGTTGATGACACCGCTGCAATTGACGTCCGCGGCGGCGCAGGCCCCGACCGGCGGCGCACCGACGCAAGCGGCAACCGCAAGCACGTCGGCCGCGTTGTTCAACCCGTCGGCGTTGACGTCCGTGTCGCAGGCACACACCTGCGCCCCGGCGGGTCGCGCCGCGGCCGCCAACAGTCCGGCAACCGCAAACGCCGTCAGGATTCGGTTGTGGCGGAGGCCAAGCCTGCCGGAGGAGCGCCGGCGCGCATCGGTAGCGTGGTGGTTCATAACCGTTCCTTTCACATTCGTTCCTGTAACGTGCCGTAGCCGGTCGTTCGCCCGGCCGTCCCGATGGGTTACTCGATCATTCCAAGCGGCAGAGCACCGGTTCGCTCACGCCACGCCCGCGCTTTCCTGTCGATCTGCGGCCAGAAAAGGCTTGCAACCGTGTGCGGCAGGGCTTATAATTGAGACACGTCTGGGCAGCGTTCACCCGAGGCTGTGAAACAACTCCGATCTGACCGCCTCCGGACGGTTTGCAACCGATCGATCGCCGCCGCGCGACCGGCACGTCGAGCCCGGTGCAAGAAGTGAGCCTGTGAGGGAGAGCAACCATGAGCCGTTCCGTTTTTCTGTTGACCACGTTCGCCGCGATGCTGATGACGCTGTCCACGGCCAAGGCGGGTCCG
>JACQXM010000041.1 GCA_016208685.1 Planctomycetota bacterium
CGCGGGCTTCAGCCCGCGCGGCCGGGTGGTCCATCCCGGACCGATTCCCCCCCCGCTGAAGCGATGGGGCACCCGCCGCCGAAACGTCAAGACGGCGTAACGTCGAAACGGGGGAACGTCGAAACGACGGAACGTCAAAACGCCGGGCGTAGTGAGCCGCGGGCTTGAGCCGTCCTCGAGCCGCGGGCTTCAGCCCGCGCGGCCGGGTCGTCCATCCCGGACCGATCCCCCACCGCTGAAGCGATGGGGCACCCGCGCTACCGACCGGCCCATTCGCCGTCCGCGCCTTTTGCGAGAACACCCGGTAAACCAACCGATAAACCAATATGCCGCGGGCCGCGAAACATCCTGACATCCTGCTGGTCTTCATCGACTCCCTGCGCGCCGACCACGCCTCCTGCTACGGCTACCCCCGCCCCACGACGCCCAACCTGGACCGCATCGCCGCCGAAGGCTGCCGCTTCGACGCCTGCATCACCGCCGCCCCCTACAGCCCCGCCTCGTACGCCTCCGTGGTCAGCGGGCTCTACCCGCACCAGCACGGCGTCAACGGCGACAACGTCCGCGTCTGGCCGGATTCCTGGCCCCGCCTGCCGGAGCTCCTTCGCCGCCGCGGCTACTACACCTTCTGCGTCTCTAATAACGATTTCGTCAGCGAAGCCACCAACGCCCGCCGCGGCTTCGATGATTTCGCCGGGCTGCGTCCCACTTGGTTCCAACGGCAACTTCAGCGCGTGTACCACCGCCTCAACCGCCTCGTCGGGCCGGGGATCGCCGGGCTGATCGACAGCCGCCGCGTGCTCGCCGGAGCCAAAGGCGACTCGCTCGCCGCCGTCCAGCAGGTGAGCGAGTTCGTCGCCCGCGCCGACGGCCGGCCCTTCTTCGGCATGCTCATCCTCATGGACCCGCACGCGCTGTACCACCCCTCGCGCACCCAGTTCGTCCGCGACCGCGTCGCCGCCCGCTCGTTCCTTGCCCGCGTCAACGGCCGGCAGATGTACGCCAAGGTGATGGCCGGCGCCGTCGAACTTTCGGAAGCCGACCGACAGGCCGCCATCGACTTCTACGACGCCGAAATCGCCCACGCCGATCGCTGCCTGGGCCGGCTTTGTGCCGACCTCCGCCGCGCCGGCCGGCTCGACGACACCCTGCTTGCGGTCGCGGCGGACCACGGCGAGGCCTTCGGCGAGCAGGACGTCTGGGGCCACGGGTTCTGCCTGACGGATTGCCTTACCCGCGTGCCGCTGGTGCTGAGGCACCCGAGGCTTTTCCCGGCCGGGTCGCACTCCGCGGCACTGGTTCAACTTCACGACCTGCACACGACCGCCTTGTGCCTCTCCGACGGCATCCGACCGTGTCCGGACGAGTTCCCCTACTGCCTCACCCGCGCCGCGGACCGCACCTGGCCCGGCCGGCCGGCCGCCTTCAGCGAGTTCCCCGTGCAAACCGGCACGCTGGCGCTGATGAGCAACCTCCGCGCCGGGTGGCATGGCCAAGCGCAGCGCCGCCATGATGATGCGGAGGTTGCAGGAACCCCGCCTGTGGGACCGGCTTTCCGGCCGGTCGGGGGCGCCGGGTGGCATGGTCAAGCGCAGCGCCGCCATGAAGGTGCGGAGATTGGGAGTCACGAAGGCACGGAGGCACGAAGGCACGAAGGGCAGCGACCCGCCTCCGACTGGGGCTGGTGGGCCTGCCCCATGTGGTCCGTACGCACCCGCGAGTGGCGGTACATCGAATACACCGGCGGAGGCCGCGAACTGTACGACCTGACCAACGACCCGGGCGAAACCACCTCCGTCCACGAACACCGGCCGGAAGTGTGCGAAGCCCTGGCCCGCACCCTCGACCAACACCGCGGCCAGTCCCCCCCGCCGACCCCCACCACCCCCGCCGAACCGAGCCTCGACGCCGTGGTTCTGGACAGACTCCGCGCGCTGGGGTATGTGGAGTGATGCGCCTGCCGGGGAACGCGGATCATACGATGCCAACGACACACTCCCCGCCGGCGACTGATTCCGCTTCCACGGGCGCAGGCACGGCATCCCCATCCACCTCGACGTACCGCCCGCAGCCGGGGTTGGCCTGCCCGGACTGTCATGCGCCGCTTGCACCCGTGGACGGGACGCTACGCTGCACCGCCTGCGGCCGAAGCGCACCGATCGTCGATGACGTTCCCGATTTCACCGCCGCCGCGACCCGCGCGGAACGACAGAGGTTCGATGCCTACACAGCGGCTCTTCCGTCGCTTTGCGCTCGCGCGCAGCAGTGCGGCTGGCTGCGGGCGCTGGAGGAAATCGTCCTGCCTTTGCCCGCGGTCGGCCCGGGCCTGTTCGCGTACGTGACGGATGAATCCAAGGGCGATCTGACGTTTCTGTTGGACATCGCCGCCGGGAGCCGAGTGCTGGACCTCGGCTGCGGCCTGGGGGCGGTGACCGTCGCCGCCGCCCGGCGCGGTGCCGTATGTCTGGCACTGGATATTTCTCGCCATCAGGCCGCCTTCGCCGCAACCCGTTGCCATCAGCTCGGCTTCCCCGACGTCTACCCCATCGCCGCGGGCGACAACCTGCGCCTGCCGATTGCCAGCGAATCGCTCGACTTGGCCATCATGAACGGAGTACTGGAGTGGGTCGGTTGTGCCGAAGGGTTTACCGGAACTCCGGACGAGGCGCAGCGCACCATGCTGCGCGAGGTGCGCCGCGTGCTCAAACCCGGCGGCCACCTGTATGTGGCGACGAAGAACCGCTACGCACTCGTTCACTGGGCGGGAACACCGCCGGACCACGGAGCACAGGTTCGTTGGATCGGCTTGCTGCCCCCGAGGTGGCAGCGCGTGCTGCTTTTCGGAACGCGGCGCGACACCGGGGCCCGCCTCCATAGTCTGCGCGGCTACGAACGGCTTTTCGCCGACGCCGGCTTTCGTGTGCAACGGCGCTTCGCGCTGCTACCCAGCTTCCGAGCTCCCCGACGGTTCGTGCCCATAGATTCGCGGGCTATCGTCGGCCTTACCAGCCGGGGCGCCACCGCGGACGGCGAGCGGCGCATCGAGCGCCTGTGCTTCCGCTTACTGCCCGCCCGGCTCGCTCGACGCCTCGTATACTGCTACGGGTTTCTCCTGGAGCGCCCCCGCTGATGCTCAGCGAGCACGTCTTGCAGCAGTTTGCGGCGCAGGTCGGCCAGCCGGAGTTGGCTCGCCGCCCGTGGTACATGCTGACGGGCAAGGCGGGTCCGAACGCGGTTGCAAAAATCGTCGTGCCGCCGCTGGGCGGCGCGGCGGGCTACGTGCTCACCGTCGCGCGGGATGCGGCCACGCCGGTCATCGAGCGTGAGGTTCGGACGCTTCGGAGGCTGGCCGAGGTTCTGCCTGACGCGCTGCGTGGAACCGTGCCGCCGCCTGCCCACCACGGCAAATGCGCGGAATTGCCCTACTTCGCCGTGCCCTTTTTCAAGCAGGGCGCGATGGGGCGCGTGCGGCGACGGCTGTACCGCTCGCGCCGCCGTGCGTTCGTGGCGCGCTGGCTGACGGAGCTTGCCCGGGCGACGAAAGGCGACCCGCTGAGTCGCGAGTGGGTGGAAAGCGAATACCGCCCGCCGCTGGAGGCCCTCGAGGCCGACCCGAGGATCGCCGACGAAACCAAGCGGACGGTGCGCGCCCATTACGAACTGGTCTACGCACGGTGCGGGGAGGTACCCAGCGTTTGTTGCCACGGGGACCTTTGGGAAGGGAACCTCATGTGGCAGGCCGGCTGCCGCACGGCGGTAGTGCTCGACTGGGGCGCCGCCCGTTGGCCCGGCCTGCCCGGCGCGGACCTGTGCCGCTACCTAGTCAACAACCGCGTGGAGAAGGGGCACGCCGCGGCCGCCGCGGGCCGCTACTGCGCCGCGGTCGGCCTCGACCCCGCCCTGCTCCCGGCCCTGTACGACCTGTACAACCTCTTCGTCCGGACGGAATTGGCGCACGCGCACCAGCACGAGCCACTGGGGCGGTTCGATCCGTACGTGCGCGGAGTGCCGTCGACGTCACTCGAGTTCGACGCCCAGGCGAGTGCGGGGCCGCCTAAACACGTTGGAAGATCGCAGTAAGCGACGGGAGCACATAGAAGGACTTGTCGCGGAACGTTGCATCGACCAACCGATAGAACAGTCGTTTCTTTCCCGTCAGTTCGCGCACTCCGGCGACACCGTCGCCCATGTAGGGCAGGTAGTGCGGGTAGCACGCGGCATACTCGGCGAACGAGGGAAACCCCAGGAAGCGCGAGACGCGACAGAAGCCTGTGAGTCCCCGGGTCATCTGCCAGGGGCCGACAAAGGTGTTGCCCTCGTCGTCGCGCTCCTTACGGAAGATTCGCGCATACGGGCGGCGCAGCCAACGCGGCAACCAGTGTGCAAACGGCAGCCTTGTGTCATGCGCAATGACCGGGAAGCACCTGTTCGGCGTGGTCAAGAGTACGAGGTGACGAGCCACGCGGTTGATTTCCGCAAAGGCTCGATCAGCCGCTCCATCGAGGTGCTCCAGCATCTCAATACATGTAAGAATGTCCACCGAGCGGTCAGCGACCGGCAGGTCCGTAACTGAGCCCTGAACGAATGTGAG
Organism: Planctomycetota bacterium; assembly: GCA_016208685.1. Taxonomy (GTDB): domain Bacteria; phylum Planctomycetota; class Phycisphaerae; order UBA1845; family UBA1845; genus JACQXM01. The sequence continues at coordinate 4,592 of JACQXM010000041.1, forward strand.
CCGTTCCGAGAGCCCAAGAACATCTGCGAACCGTGCCGCTACACCGAGTGCAGCAGAGTTCATGTCGAGGCCAATAGCACGGTGACCACCCGCCAGGCCGTAGGCGAGCACATTCCAGCCGTAACCGCAGCCGCAGTCCAGCAGCACGGCGTCATGAATGTCGCGGTGGCGCCGCAGGTTCACCGTGTATTTGCGGTAGAAGTAATCCAGGGCCCCGATTGGCGACACGAAACCGTACGGCCCGTCGCGAAACCCCGGAACCTGTTCAAGGCGCGCTAGCCGCTCCGGTTCGAGCGGAAGCGCGCCTTCCCGCGAGCCAAACGTATCTCCTTCCGCCATTGCGACGATTCTAGTTGGCCTCGTACGCACCGATATCGAGGCTACTCCCGCGCGGCCGACTCGCGTTCAGGAAGTCCTCCATGACTCCAGGCACAGAGGTCCCGGCGTTGATGGCGGGGCTAGGGGTACCCGATATCTGCAGCCGAAGATCGCTTCCGGGCGTCAGGAACAACGGGTCTGCAGTCCTACTGCCCCTCGTCAGCGTTCCAAAGGTAGCCAACGTGAAGCTCGTCCCGCCAATGTCGAAAAGTTGCGACAGGCTCTGATGCGGGAAGTACCAGATGTTGTAGCCTTCGTTCAAATCGCCTAGCGAAACAGCCGGGGCCTCGATCGGGCGGATGACACCTCCGGAATCACCGGGTACTGATACAATGTTGTTGCGAAGGTCGAAGTTATGGAACACCACGGGATCCGTCGAGTCATAGGCACGCAGAAAGTAGATGGTACCGCCCTGCGTCTTGCTAAACGAGTTGTTGTAGACACGCCACCGATCCCACGTGCTGAACCCTATGACGTGGCTACCCAGGCTAAGCCCTGTGTGGCATTCGAGGAAGAGGTTGTTTCGGATCGTGACGTCATTCGCACCGCGGCTCTGAATTGCGACCTTGTTCACGACGCCGCGCATGTCCCAGGTGTTGCGCTCAACAACGACATCGCCAACGTTCTCACGCGATGATCGGTTCTGTGGCCCGATAGACGCCGAGGCGTCAAAGTCGCCGCCGAGGAACTGATTGTCGGATATGACGATGTACGCCGCGCGATCCGGGGACACGCGCCCGCAGTACTTAAGCTGGTGTCCGCGCTGTACGTTGCGCTTGAAGATGTTCGCGGATACAACTGTCTTGGACGTATAGACGCGAAGCAGGCTCTCCGTGTTATTCGGATGGTCCATCTCGCAAGCGAGCACGGCGATGTTCTTTCCGTAATTGTAGAAGATGGCGTACTCGCTGTTGTCGACAAACGAGCTATCTACGAACAGAGTATCGTCCTTCTGGCTGCCCGAGTGGCTGACACCATAGGAGTGGCCGGTAATGCGCGCTCGCAGCAAGAGCGACTTGCTTCCAGTAGCGAGCGCCGTTCCCGGCGTAACTCCGGGGAATGGACCGTGGAAATCGAGATCGACGATCCGCGTGTCGATAGTCGAGGACTTCAGCTCAAGCGTCAAGCTCGTATGCGTTGAGTCGATAATCGGCCTGTTCCCCGACCCATACGCCCCGATCACATACGGCCCGTTCTTATTTCCGAAGCTCGTCGAGCCTGCGAACGCCGTCGGCGCCGGGAACGTCTCATCCCGTTTGAACAGCACCCGGCGCGGGCCGTTGGAGAGGAACACCATCTGGATGCCCTTGGTCCAGGACTTGAACGCCGCGCTGGGCGAGGTGCCGGTGTTGGTGTCGCTGCCGGCCGAGTCGGACACGTAGTACGTCGTGCCCGTAAACGGCGTAACCTGGATGGCCTGCTGCACCTGCGAATTGGCGCCGGTGGCGTCCTTGACCGTGAGCGTCACGGTGTAGGTCTTGCTCTGCTGGTTGCAGGTGGCGCCCGTGGGGCAGTCGCCGTCCGAAACGCACGAACCGCCGCCGCCGCTGCACGTGCCGGGCGGAAGCTCGAACACGTGCGCCGCCACGCCGCCCTTGGCGCGGTTGGCGTCCACGCCCGGCCGGTTGGTAAAGCCCGAGCCGGGGTCGCCGAAATCCCAGGTGAAATCCAACTCGTGGAAGGGGGCGCTGGTGCGCGAACTAGTGGTGGCCGTGGCGTCGAAGAACACCCCCAGCGGCGAAACGCCGGAGGTGCGGCTGGCGACCAGGTTGATCACCGGCGGCGAAGTGCCCGCCTGTGCCACGCTCATGCTCACGATGATCTGGATGGCGGCTCCCACGCTTGGCGTCACGGTGATCGTCCCCTGATAGGTATTGCCTGCTAACCCCGTGCGGTCCACCGTCGCGGTCAGGGTGTCGTGCTCGCCGGTGCTGCTTCCGCTTGTTGGCGAGACGGTCAGCCACGCGGCATTATCCGCCACGGAATATGCTAGCGTGCCCACGCCGCAGTTCCAAGCCTGGAAGGTGAGCTGGGTGGTGGTCTGCCCGAAGCTAAGCGAGGTGGTGCCCAGGCAGAGAGCGGCCGACTCGCAGCCGTCGGGCGTGCCGTTGGCGTTGGTGTCGATGCGGTCGTCGAAGCCGGGGCAGCGGTCCACGTTGTTACAAACCGTGTCGTTGTCGGAATCGAGGTCGGGGTTTCCGCAGCCGCACAGGCCGGGGGCGATTTTGGCGGGGTCGGTGGGGCAGCCGTCGGTGCAGTCCGGTCGGCTGTCGCCGTCGGTGTTCGTATCCGGCACACCGCAGCCGCAGACGCCCGGAGCGGTCTTGTTGCGGTCGTTAGGACAGCCGTCGTTGCAGTTGGGAACGCCGTCGCCGTCGCCGTCGGTGTCCGGAACGCCACAGCCGCAGGCGCCGGGTGCGATCTTGTTGGGATCGTTCGGGCAGCCGTCGGTGCAGTTCGGGCGGCTGTCGCCGTCGGAGTTGGTGTCCGGCACGCCGCACCCGCAGGCGCCGGGGGCTGTTTTGTTGGGGTCGGTGGGGCAGCCGTCGTTGCAGTCGGGTACGCCGTCGCCGTCGCCGTCGGTGTCCGCCACGCCGCAGCCGCAGATGCCGGGTGCGATTTTGTTGGGGTCATTGGGGCAGCCGTCGGTGCAGTTCGGGCGGCTGTCTCCGTCGGAGTTGGTGTCCGCCACGCCGCAGCCGCAGATGCCGGGTGCGATCTTGTTGGGATCATTGGGGCAGCCGTCGGTGCAGTTCGGGCGGCTGTCGCCGTCGGAGTTGGTGTCCGCCACGCCGCAACCGCAGGTGCCGGGGGCGGTCTTGTTGGGATCGTTGGGACATCCGTCGGTGCAGTCGCCCACGCCGTCGCCGTCGGAATCAGTGGTGTTCACGCAGTTGTCGTTGCAGTCGGCGACGCCGTCGCTGTCGCTGTCGGCGTCCGAGACGCCGCAGCCGCACACTCCCGGGTTGGTCTTGGCGGGATCGTTGGGGCAGGCGTCGAGGCAGTTGGGCGTACCATCGGAGTCGGTGTCGGTGTCGGCGGTGCCGCAGCCGCAGGCCCCGGCGGAGAGTTTTGCGGGGTCGGCCGGGCAACCGTCGTGGCAGTCGGGCGTGCCGTCGCTGTCGGTGTCCGCATCGGGCACGCCGCAGCCGCACACGCCGGGATCGGTCTTGGCAGGGTCGTTCGGGCAGTCGTCGGTGGTGGTGCCGCCGCCGGTTCCACCGGTTCCGCCACCGGTGGTCCCGCCACCTCCGCCCCCGCCGCCGGAGGGCGGGGGCGGGGCGGCAACCGTAACCATCGTGTCGGCTTCCGCGGACAGGCCGTCTTCGGTGACGGTGAGCCGGAAGAGCAGGTCCACGGAGCCGGAGCTCACAGTTGGTGCCACGAAGGTGGCAGTGGCGGAGGCGGTGCCGCTGAGGGACACCGCCGGGCCGGAGGTTTGCGACCATTGATAGGTGAGCGGGCCGGCGCCGGAGCCGAAGCTGCCGGTGCCGTCGAGCGTGACCGGGGCGCCGCTGACGACCTGCTGATCGGGGCCGGCGTCGGCGGTGGGTCCGGTGCCGGCCGTGGAGAGCGAACCGAGCACCTGCACCAGCACGACGTCCTGCGCCGTGCTACTTCCATCACTGACGGTAAGCGAAAAGCGCAGGACGGTGTCGTCCGTAACTTGCGGAGCAACGAAGGTGGCGACGGAGGCGCTATCGCCGCTGAGGGCGACGGCCGGGCCGGAGTCCGTCTGTGCCCAGTGGTATTGCAGCGTGGTGCGCGGTGGGCGGCAGGCTGGGCGGAGGAATCTCGACGTCCAAGCTGAGCACGAGCACCAGACGGTTGCGCGAGTCGAAGCCGCGGACGGTGACCGTTTGGGTCCCGGACGCGCGGAAGAGGTGCTGCTGCGTGGCCCCGATGTAGATCTGACCGTCGCCGAAGTCCCATTCAAAGCGCAGGGACGAGGAGCTGTCGCCCGGGGGCCGTACGCCGAACTCCCAGACGCCGGGAATTTCCGGGCTGGGCGCGGCGTCGATGGCGTAATCGTCGAAGCCGGCGGGGTCGAGGACCTCGGTTCCGCCGTTGGTGGTGCCGTCCGGGGGCGTGGTACTGCCGTCGTCTTCGTCGGTGATCGTGCTAGGGAGGGTGTCGCGGCCACCGTCGTTGTTGCCGGCCATGCCGCCGGGTGCGGTTCCGCATCCATGCAGAAGCGAGGCGAGCGCTAAGGAGAACGCGCCCAGGAAAGCAACGACGGATAGGCAGCGACGAGAATGGAATGGCTCCACGGCGACCCCCCCCAACGAACCGTTCGGTCTGTCGCCGGCCTCTTGAGGCGCTTCTCACCGAACGGGCTTCTTGTTCGCGCTGGTAACCGCGCGCGAACTCCCTCTCTCAAGTTAAAATAGGATGACTGCGGAGTCAGGTGGATTTGGGCGAATTGTGCGCGTCAGCGGCGAAAGCCGGATAATCTGCGTGCGGTCCCGCGCAGGAACGAGACCTATGGGGGAAAGTCCTCTGGTTTGGGGTCCGGGAACCTGTCGTGGAGGCTGGGGCGTCCCATGCGGCGCGGGCTGGTATCGGTCCGCGTGGGGATCACCGGCGACGAGGCAGAGCGGGCCCTTTTGTGAGCGATCCGCCGGACCGAATTAACGCCCGCGGCGAGCCGCGCCGCGGACCGCTCCGAACCCGCCGAGGCCGAGAACGGCGAGCAACGCCGACGACGGCAGTGGGACCGGACTTCCCACGGCAAAGTCCGATCCGTCGTGGCACCGTCCCAACCCCTGGAACCGAAGCCCGAAACTGGCGCCGCCGAACGGGCCGCCGGATCGTTCGTTCAGAAACGCCGACTCGAAGGCGGCGTTGGAGAGGTTGTCCAGGCCGGTGCCCAGCACGCTCAGCGTGAAGCGCGTGGTCTCCCCGGCGCGGATGCGCGGGGCGCGTGGTCCGCCAACGCCGTCCGTGATGAAGGCGGCGGCGGAGTTGTTGTTCATCACGCCAACGTCAAACCGGCCGGCGCCGTTCGGAGTGCGGATATTCCCAGGATCGAACCGGACGTACCACCCGGGCTCGTTGGGAGCGCTGAGCCCCGTGGCCCGCTGGCGGCGAACATCGTCCAGGTCGCCGCCGATGCGCGTGAAGGTTACGCCGGCGATGGTGGGCAGGTTGAACCCCCAGGCCGTAGCCCAGCCGTGCACTGAACCCGGCGAAGTATTGTGGATATCGACCATGATGCGTGCCGCCGTGTCGCTCAGCGACTGGTAGCTGAAGACGACATCAGCGGTGGCACCGGTGGCGGGCCGCGCGAGCCCGGCGAGCGACAGCGTCATGGAGGCGTCTGCGCCCAAGGCGGTTGAAAGAACCACGCCCAGCGATAGCGACAGCGGTGCTCGCATTTCCCCCTCCCGAACCGAATGGCCTGCGCGGCGCCCTTGCATGCCGCGCCGGCAGGGCGGCGGCATCCGGCGCGTATCAACTGAAACGAACGTGTGCGACGCGTACCCCAGGTAATTCATCGTAGGCAGGGGCGCGGGGCGAATCCAGGAACCAGCACGTCTTCCACTGCGCGTGGACCGATAGTCATTCAGCAGCGCCGGGTACGAGTGCGCGTGAGGGGTTTACCAAGCCCCGTCCGAAGCGCCGGCGGCGATGAGATTTCGGTCGCTCCAGGGACAGGTCGATAAGGTGTCGCGACGCGCGCCTGCCGAGGGCGGCTCAGGTTGCCGGTGTTCGTACGGGGTTCTATGATCCGATAAGGCAAGGCCGAGCGTGGTACGGCGGGACCGGGGCCGATGTCTAGCGGGACGGAAGTGAGCGAGGCTTCGATCGTGACCATGGTGGACGTCACAGCGACGCCCGTAGAGGCGACGCATCCGGCTCCGCGCGTCGAGGCATTCACCGGCCGCTGGTGGGTTCTGCACACCAAGGCGCGGAACGAGAAGGCGGTCGCCGCCGACTTACAGCGCCTCTCCGCGCAGTATTTCCTGCCTCTGGTTCGGTGTCGGCGACGCTACGGCGGGCGCATCCGCGACGTCGATATCCCGCTGTTCCCCGGCTACGTCTTCCTGTGTGGCACGCCGGCGGACCGCTACCACGCCCTCCGCACGCACCGGGTGGCCAACGTACTGGAGGTGGGAGATCAGCGGCGGTTCGTGGCCGACTTGCGGCAGGTCCAGCGGGTGGTGGAGAGCGATGAGCCTGTGGATTTGTTCCCGCGGCTGGTCGCCGGGTGCCGTTGTCGTGTCATCGCCGGGAGCCTGGTCGGACTGGAAGGCGTAGTGATCCGCCGCCGCGGGCCGTGGCGGGTGTACGTAGGCGTCGAGTTTCTCGGTCAGTCCGCGGAGCTCGAGATCGACCCGTCAATGCTCGAGGTTCTCGACTGACGGAGAAAGCGCCTGAACGGGGCCCTGCGAAACGCCCCGCTCGCGAATGGCCCATCGGCGGTTCGGAATCCAGACCACCGGATCCGCGGGTAACCACCGACCCTACCATCGCCTAAGGCCGATAGCGCACGAGCGGGCCGCGCATGGCCGAGTCGACGCGAACATCCGGTGACGAATCCAGAGGGACGACCGGCGCCGACGCTGTCCCGTTGACTCACGCCTTGTGGTCAGGCCGCACGGTTGCGCCGGCGTGCGACCACGCCCGCGCCCGATAGCCCCAGAAGCGCCAGCAGCGCCGCCGAGGGAACCGGAATCACGGTGCCCACGGCCAGGTCGGACCCGTCGTTGGCCAGACCCTGGAACCGCACGCCGAAGTTGTAGCCCGGACCGGACAGGCCGGTGGAGAGCTCACTCATGAAGGCCGTTTCGAACGCGGCATCCGTCAAATTGTCCAGACCCGTCCCCACGACGTCGAGGGTGAACGTCGTGGTCTCGCCGATGAGGATCTTAGGCGCTGACGGGCCGCCGACGCCATCCGTGATGAAGGCATTGACCGAGTCGGCATTCATCACGCCGAAGTCGAAGTCGCCCGCGGCGTTCGGCGTCTTAATGTTGCCGGCGTCCAACCGGGCGTACCAGCCGGACTCATTGGGTGAGCCTAAGCCCGTGGCGTATTGCTTGCCAGAGTCGTCGACGTCACCACCGATGCTGGTGATGACGATGCCTGCCAGCGTCGGCACGTTGAAGCCGAAGGCCGTGATCCACCCACCGACCGCGGCCGGCGTGGTGTTCTCGATGTCGATGATGATCTTCGCCGCCGTGTCGCTGAGCGACTGGTAGGTGAATTCGACATCCGCGGTCACGCCCGTCGGAGGTTGAAACAAGCCGCTTACGCTCAAACTGATGGACGCTTGCGCCGAAGCTGAAAGCGCAAGGAGAACGCCCGCGCACAACGAAATGGTGGATCTCATCTGACCCCTCCTACCCGCGCTGCACATCGACCCTGGGCCTAGGGATGGGTAAGGGAGCAGCGCCGCCCCTACCCGCGTGCCGGCCTCCGGCACCGCCTTTTCAGGTGCCTGATTCTACCGCTATTAACATCCGCCGGTCAATTGCGAGATCGTGAATCTTCCCGATTTCGGTCGGGCGGCAAAGGCGGCCCTTCCGGCTGGCGATGCCGTGGTCCCTTGTCGCCAGCGCTGCGCCCGGAGCCCCACAGGGAACCCTAACCGGACCGCTCGCAATCGACTCGTTAGCCACCGCCGGTACATAGTCCCAGAATGGGGTCCGCGGGGCACCTGTGCGGCCGAGACCGGTCGCCAGACCACGCTGCCGCCCGCCGAACCGCTGCGTTCTCAGTATTGGAAAACCCGTTGGCCGGGGTCCCCCACGCACCGCCGCTGGCGGATTTAGTGGGCGCTGCGCCGGGTTTTTGTCGAAATCAAACTTCTCATAATGGCGGTCACGGCGTTTGCGGAGGATCGCACGGCGGAGCGGGCGCCGGAAGTAATGTTTCGTTCGGGCGGCGGTTATCGGGCCGAGTGTTCAGCGGCCGGGCGGCGCGGATTCTCGCCTGCGGCCCTTTTCCGGCGACCCTTCTGAGACAGGGACGGCACGATGCTACAGCGACACGGATGGCGGCAAGCGACGGTGGCGGCGCGGTTCAGTTGGCTCCTGCCCTGCCTGGGCGTGATCTGGCCTCTCGGGTGCGCCAAGGAGCACCGCATCAGCCTGGCGCAGTTCCTGGCCCAACAGCAGTCGGCGCCTGCGCCCGCCGAGCCGGGCACGCCGGAGAGCGCCGCGGCCGCCGCGGCCAACCTGGAACGATACATCGGACCCTACCGCGTTGGCACCGGCGACGTGCTGCTGGTGACCCTCACCCGCGCCGACCAAACCGGGCTGTTCCCGCCGGTCCAGGTGCGCGTGGATCGCAACGGCGAGATCGATCTTCCCATCGTGGGTGCCGTCAAAGTGCGGGACATGGAGCTGGAGGACATCGATGACCGCATCCGCGCCGCCTACGTTCCCGCGGTGCTCACCGAGGGGGTCGTCCATGTCACGCTCGTTACACCGGAGCCCACCAACGTGCTGGTGGTGGGCGCGGTCACGGCGCCCGGGCTGGTGCAGCTCCGGCACACGGAGCGCAACCTGCTGTATGCCCTGGTGGGCGCCGGCGGAGTGTCCTCGATGGCCTCGGGCCAGGCTACGGTGCGGCGCATCCGCAAGCCCGACGCGGCCGAAGCGTACCGGCTGACCGATCCCCTGGAGCTCCGGACGGCACTCGCCGCCGAACCTCTGGAGAACGGCGACATCGTCTACGTACATGCGGCCCAGCCCAACACCGTGTTTGTCGGCGGGCTGGTGCTGCGCAGCGCGCCGCAGGTGTATCCCCCGGGCACCAACGTAACCGTGCTCCAGGCGCTGGCGGCGGCCGGCGGACTGCGCACCGACGTGACACCGACCCAGGGCACGCTCATCCGACGCCTGTCCGACGGTCAGGACGTGCACGTAAAGCTCAACCTGAACCGTCTGGCCATGGGACGGGACCCGAACATCAGCCTGCAGGCAGGGGACATCCTCTGGGTGCCGGAGACCCTGGGCACGACCATCCAGGACTTCATCAACCGCAATCTGTACCTCCGCGCCGGCGCCAGCGTGAACTACAACGTGCGCGGCATCGAGTTCCTTAACCGCCAGGACCAGCAGGGCGGGGGCGGCTCGGGAAGCGGGAACCTCCAGGACGCCTTCGACCCCTTCGGCTTCCTGAACCAGAACTCGCTGCTCCAGGGAATCAGCAGCCGGCCGTAGGGGGAAGCCTCACGCGCCGCGCTTCCTGGCGATCAACTTCCGCAGGGCGGCCGGCGTGAGGCAATTGGCGATGCTCTGCTTCGCCGCCCCGCCGCGGCGCGCGGTGAGCACACCGTAGCGCATCTGGTCGAGCTGCGTGGTGCGATGCGCGTCCGTGTCGATCACCAGGTGCGCGCCGGCAGCCAGTGCCTGCCGCACGTGCAGGTCCTTCAGATCCAACCGCTTCCAACTCGCGTTGATCTCCAGCAGCGTATGGGTCCGCGCCGCGGCCTCTACCACGGCGGCCATGTCCATCTCCATGGCCGGCCGCTCGTTAAGCAGCCGCCCCGTGGGGTGGCCGATGGCGCTGACGTAACGGTTGCTCATCGCCGCCAGCGTGCGCTCCGTGGGAGAGAGCTTGTGCGCCCCGCCGCTGCCCATCGCGGAGTGGATGCTGGCCACCACCCAGTCGCACGCGGCAAGGATCTCGTCGGGATAGTCCAGGCTGCCGTCGGGCAGGATGTCGCACTCACAGCCCGCGAGTATGGCGATGCCGCGGACGCGCTCGGCCGCTTTCCGAATTTCGGAAAGGTGCTTGCGCATCCGCTCTACCGACAGGCCGTTGGCGATGGTGCTGCTTCTGGAGTGGTCACAGATGGCGATGTAACCGTACCCCAGGGCCTGGGCCGCGGCGGCCATTTCCTCGATGGTGTTCTTGCCGTCGCTGGCGACGGTGTGCATGTGCAGATCGCCGCGGATGTCATCAAGTGCCACCAGTGTGTCGAAGCTGTCGGCAGCCGCTTCCAGTTCGCCACGATCCTCGCGCAGCTCGGGAGGGACGAAGGGCACGCCGAGTTTCTTGTAGACGTCCTCCTCGCGCCGGCCGGCAAGCTGCTTTTCGCCGTCGAACAACCCGTATTCGTTCAGCCGCCACTTGCGTTTGACGGCAAGCTCTCGCAACCGCACGTTGTGTTGTTTGGACCCCGTGAAATACTGAAGCGCCGCCCCATAGGACTCTCCGGGCACGACGCGCAAGTCCACCTGCAACTCGCGCCCGTCACCGATGTCGACGGTGACCGAACCTTTCGTGCCGCCGGACGCCAACACCCGCTTGACGCCCTCCATGGCCGAGAACTGCTTGACGATGCGCTCGCCATCGGCGGCGTCGCACAGGATGTCCACGTCACCGATCGTCTCAGCGCCGCGGCGTAGCGAGCCGGCAATGGACACATGCGTGACACCAGGCAGTTCGCGAAGCCACGCAACGATCTTCTCCGCGATGGGTAGCGCCTCGCCCAGGGGCGTGCGGCCGGCGCTGCTTTCCAGAAAAGCGATCCCCTCCGCGATCTTGCGCACACTCGTTTCGCCCATGCCCTTGAGCTTGGCGAGCGACCCGGATTCGATGGCGCGCTTCAGGTCCGCCAGTTCGCGTACGCCGAGCTCCTTGTAGGCCAGAGCGACCTTCTTGGGCCCCAGCGTGGGGATTTCCAGCAGCTTGGGAAGGCCCGCGGGCAGCTTGGCTTCCAGCTCCGTGAGCACGTCGATGTGCCCGGTGTTGAGGTACTGGACGATGCGGTCCGCCGTGCCCTTGCCGATCCCCGGCAGTTCGGTGAGGCGACCGCTCTCAGCCAGAGCGGCCACGTCTTCCGTGGCGTCACCCAGCGTCCGCGAAGCGCGGCGGTAGGAGTTCACGCGGAAGCTGTCGGCACCGTCGATCTCCAGCAGATCGGCGATGCGACCGAACACCCGCGCTAGTTCCGCATTGACCATGGCTGCCATCCTGAAGCGACGGGCTAATCATATTCCACGCCCACCATCTGTGAAGGCAGCGCCATCGGAACGTGCCGCCGGCCCCGAGGACCGTGGTTTGAGACAAACGCGCCGGATTCGGCTACCATCAGTGCATGGGCGGCACGGTGCGAAGCGAAGAACGGCACGGCCGCGCCCGACTCCACCGGTTGAAACCGGTGGCTCGGGCGCAGGTGTGTTCCCTGGTCCGTGCTCCCTTGCCTCCCTGCGCCGCCCCGCCGCGGAGCCTGCCCTTGACGAGACGTGCCAAGGGTCGCTTCGTCGCTCTAACCGTGCGCAACGTCATGGCGGCGCTGCGCTTGGCCATGCCACCCCGCCCCTTCGGCGCTTTGTCGCTTCGTCGCTTCGTCGCGTTAACCGTGCGCGACGTCATGGCGGCGCTGCGCTTGGCCATGGCACCCGACTCGTTCGTCGCTTCGTCGCTTCGTCGCTTCGTCGCTATCCCTACCCACTCCCTGACGGACAGGCGGTTCGCCCACTCCATCCGCATCATGTCCGCGTGCGCGGCGCTGATGCCGGGCGGCCTCGAGGCCCAGGCCGGAGACCGCATGACGGGTGCGGCGTTTGCGACCCGGTCTGAGGTCATCGCGCGCCACGCCGCGGCAGCCACCAGCCAGCCGCTGGTCACCCAGATCGCCATCGACATCCTGAAGCAAGGCGGCAGCGCCGTGGACGCCGCCATCGCCGCTAACGCCGCGTTGGGTCTGATGGAGCCCACCGGGTCCGGAATCGGCGGGGACCTTTTCGCCATCGTCTGGGACGCCGGCACGAAGAAGCTCTACGGACTCAATGGCAGCGGCCGCAGCCCCTACGACCTGAGCCTCGAACATCTCCGCCGGCAGGGATTGACCTCCATTCCCCCCTACGGGCCGTTGCCGGTGACGGTTCCCGGATGCGTGGACGGCTGGTTTGAGCTGCACCATCGCTTCGGCCGGTTGCCCATGAGCGCCGTGCTCGCGCCGGCGATCGCGTACGCCCGGGAGGGGTTCCCGGTGTCGGAACTGATCGCGCACTACTGGTCGCGCGGCGGGACCAAACTCAAGGACCAGCCGAACTTCGCGGCCACGTTCCTCCCCGCCGGTCGGGCCCCGGGCAAAGGAGATGTTTTCAAGAACCCGGACCTGGCGCGGACCTACGAGGCACTCGCCCGAGACGGTCGCGACGCGTTCTACCGCGGCGAGCTTACCAACGTGATGGTCGGCTTCTGCGAGCGCGTGGGGTGTTTCCTTCGTGCCCGCGACTTCGCCGAGCACACCTCGACCTGGGTCGACCCGGTGTCCACGAGCTATCGCGGGTACGAGGTGTGGGAGCTACCTCCCAACGGTCAGGGTATTGCCGTGCTTCAGATGCTTAACATCCTTGAGGCGTTCGACCTGCGGGCCATGGGACACCACTCGGCCGACTATCTGCACCACCTGATCGAAGCCAAGAAAATCGCCTTCGAGGATCGGGCGCGGTTCTACGCCGACCCGGCCTTCGCGCCGGTGCCCACCGCAGAGTTGATCTCGAAGCCCTACGCCGCTGGCCGTCGCGCGCTGCTCGACCCCCGGCAGGCGTCGCAGAAGCTCGACCCCGGCGATCCACGTCTGGCGCAGGGCGACACCATCTACCTCACCGTGGCCGACGGGGAGCGAAACATGGTTTCCCTGGTGCAGAGCAACTACCGCGGCTTCGGTTCCGGGCTGGTGCCCGACGGGCTGGGCTTCGTACTGCACGACCGGGGCGAGCTGTTTTCGCTTGCGGAGGGCCACCCGAACGTCTACGCGCCGCACAAGCGGCCGTTCCACACCATCATCCCCGGTTTCGTCACCCGCGAGGGCAGGCCCTGGCTGAGCTTCGGAGTCATGGGCGGAGACATGCAGCCCCAGGGGCACGTGCAGGTGCTGAGCAACCTGATCGACTTCGGCATGAATGTGCAGGAGGCCGCCGACGCCGCGCGGTTCCATCATCAGGGCTCGTCGGAGCCCACGGGCGAACGGATGTCCGACGGAGGTTGGGTGGCGTTGGAGTCGGGAATCGCGGTGGAGGTGCGCCGCGAGCTGGCGCAGCGCGGGCACAGGATCACCTTCGAGTCCGACGGCTTCGGCGGGTGTCAGGCGATCCTCTACGATGTCCGGCGCGATCTATACATCGCGGCCTCGGAGTCGCGCAAGGACGGGCAAGCAGCAGGGTACTGACTTCACCGCGGCTCACGCGCACCCGGTGCCGGCCGCGCGGAATCGCGCATCGATGAACGCGGATGGCCGCGGGGAGTCCGCGAGCCGGACGGACCGCGGCACCGCCGGGAGAACCTCGCCCACGAATCCATCGTACGACAACTCGATCGGACAGGCGGGGGTCGCGAGAATCGTCGACGCCAACCTCAACCGCGCGCGGGAGGCGCTGCGGGTAATGGAGGAGTACGCGCGCTTCGTGCTCGCCGATGGCGGGTTGTCCGCAGCCCTTAAGCAGGCGCGGCACGACTTGGCGGCCATGGTCCCCGCGGCGCTCGCCGCCGCGCTCGTCTGGCGGCGGGATAGTCCGGGGGACGTGGGCCGGGAGCTGACGACCGGCGGCGAAGCGCGGCGCGAGGATGCGGCGCATGTGGCCCTTGCCGCCGGCAAGCGACTCAGCGAAGCGCTGCGTGCCGTGGAGGAGTATGGCAAGACGCTCGACGCGGGGCTTGCCGCGGCGGCCGAGGCGCTCCGCTACCGCGGTTACGACCTCGAGCGGCGCCTGGCGCTGACGGCGCGGGCGCAGGAGCGCTTCGCTGCGGCGCGGCTTTACGTGATCGTCACCGAGGCGCTGTGCCCGGGCGATTGGCTGGACAGCGCGGCGGCGGCGCTGGAAGGCGGCGCGGACGTCCTGCAACTGCGGGAGAAAGCGCTCCCCGACCGCGAGTTGCTCGCCCGTGCCAGACGTCTGGCGGCGCTGTGCCGCGAGCGGCAGGCCATGCTGGTCATCAACGACCGGCCGGACATCGCTCTGCTGGCCGGCGCGGACGGAGTTCACCTGGGGCAAAGCGACATCGGGATCGCCGAGGCGCGGAAGTTGCTGCCCGCGGCCATGCTGGTGGGTGCCAGCACGCACACGCTGGAGCAGGTGCGCGGTGCCGCGGCCGCCGTGCCCGACTACATCGCCGTCGGCCCCATGTTTGCGACCGCCACCAAGCCGCAGGGGCTCATTGCGGGCCCGGCGACGCTGGCGGAAGCCCGGCGCGAGACCGCGCTGCCATTGGCGGCGATCGGCGGAATTGACGTGCACAATGCCGGCGAGGTGCTGGACGCCGCTCCGTGCTGCATCTGCGTCTGCCGCGCCGTCATCGCACAGGCGGACCCGGCGCGGGCGGCGGCACGGCTGCGCCGGTTGATCGAGCGGCTTCCGCCGGGCGCCGGCGCGGGGAGATGAGGCGGAGTGGGCGCGATTCCGCCGCCCTTTTTTCCAACCGCGCCCGCCGCCGCGGTCGATAAGCGCAGGGAGAACGCACGGCGTTGACTTCCGACACGCCGACTTCTACGATTTTTCGGCATCAGGGATCGGTTTTTACGGGACCTATCGCCATGGCGAATGCCCAAGACATCCTCTCGTTGGTGGACAAGCACCTGCACCCGGATCGTTTTCGCGAGCAACATTGGGAGGGATCGTTCGCGGACTATCTGGAGCTGGTTACGCGGAACCCGCGCGTAGCGCGCAACGCCTTTCAGCGCATCTACGACATGATCATGAACTTCGGGCACGAGCGCTACACCTGGATGCGCGAGGAGCTGATCCGCTACAAGTTCTTCTCCGATCCCATCGACACCGGGGCGGACGCGATTTTCGGACTCGACCGGCCCCTGATGAACCTGGTCGACTTCTTCAAGTCCGCGTCGCACCAGTACGGCACCGAGCGGCGCATCCTCCTGCTGCACGGTCCGGTGGGCTCCTCGAAGAGCACCATCGTGCGCCTGCTCAAGAAGGGGCTGGAATATTACTCCCGGCTGGAAGACGGCGCGGTGTACAGCTTCTCCTGGCACGTCACCGACGAAAACGGCAAGACCACGGTGCATCCCTGTCCCATGCATGAGGAGCCGCTCAAGCTGGTCCCGCTCGAGGCCCGCAAGGCAGTGCTGGCGCGGATCAACGAGGACCTGAACGAATCCGGCCAGATTCGCATCGAGGGGGCGCTCGATCCCTTCTGCCGCCGCATGTTCGACGATCTGCTGCTGCGATACGACGGCGACTGGAAGGAAGTGATGAAGCACATCCGCGTGCGCCGCCTGATCCTCAGCGAGAAGGACCGCATCGGCATCGGCACCTTCCAGCCCAAGGACGAGAAGAACCAGGATTCCACCGAGCTCACCGGCGACATCAACTACCGCAAGATCGCCGAATACGGCAGCGACAGCGATCCGCGGGCCTTCAACTTCGACGGCGAGCTCAACATCGCCAACCGCGGGCTGGTGGAGTTCATCGAAGTGCTCAAGCTGGACGTGGCCTTCCTCTACGATCTGCTCGGCGCCTCGCAGGAGCACGTCATCAAGCCCAAGAAGTTCGCCCAGACGCACATTGACGAGGTGATCATCGGGCACACCAACGAGCCGGAGTACAAGAAGCTGCAGTCCAACGAGCTGATGGAGGCCTTCCGCGACCGCACCATCAAGATCGACATCCCCTACAACATTCGGCTGGATGACGAAATCGCCATCTACTCGAAAGACTTCAACAAGCAACGCATCCGCGGCATCCACATCGCGCCGCACACCATTGAGATGGCGGCCATGTGGGCCGTGCTCACGCGGCTGGAGGACCCCAAGAAGCCGGGGCTGACGCTGCTGCAGAAGCTCAAGCTCTACAACGGCAAGAAGATCCCCAACTTCACCGAGGACTCCATCCGCGAGCTGCGCGACGAGGCGCCGCGCGAGGGCATGCAGGGCATCAGCCCGCGCTACATCCAGGACAAGCTCTCCAACTCTCTGGTCAGCGACCAGGCGATCCAGGAGAAGTGCATCAACCCCTTCATGGTGATGAACGAACTGGAGTCGGGACTGTCGCACCACAGTCTCATCACCGACGAGGAAACGCGGACCCGCTACCGCGAGCTGCTGGGGCTGGTGCGGGAAGAATACGAGGACACCTTGAAATCCGAAGTGCAGCGCGCCATCAGCGCCGACGAAGACGCCATCATGCGGCTCTGTTCCAACTACATCGAGAACGTGCGTGCCTACACCCAGCACGAGAAGGTACGCAACCGCTACACCGGCAAGGACGAACAGCCCGACGAACGGCTCATGCGCTCCATCGAGGAGAAGATCGACATCCCCGAGAGCCGCAAGGACGACTTCCGCCAGGAGATCATGAACTACATCGGGTCGCTGGCCCTGGACGGTAAGAAGTTCGAATACCACACCAACGCCCGGCTGCACAAGGCCCTGGAGCTCAAGCTGTTCGAGGATCAGCGCGACACCATCAAGCTCAAGAACGTGGTCTCCGGGGTGGTGGACGACGAAACCCAGGCCAAGATCGACGTGGTCAAGCAGCGGCTCATCAAGTACTTCGGCTATAACGAAACCAGCGCTACCGACGTGCTCAACTACGTGGCCAGCATCTTCGCCCGGGGAGATACCAAGAAGAAGGACTAGGGGGGAAACGTCGAAACGTCAAAACGTCGAAACGGTGGAACGCCAAGTGGGGGAGCGGGGACGCGCGGATCCGGCGCGGTACGACCCGGCCACGGCGGGCGAACGGCGGCTGGGGGACTGCCTATAATCAGCGGAGGCCCCTGAAGCGCCCGGGGTGACTGTGCGAAACCGCTAGCGACGACCCCGATGCGAAGGACTTGTACCCGCTCTCGGAGGGCCGTGGAACGTTGCCAGGTTGGAAGGGCCCGGCGTAGCGGCCGCCGGCCGTAGTGCCGGACGGATCGAAAAGAAACCACGGTCAACGTCCCCGAGCAGCTCAACGCTCGGACGTCCTGACCTGTGAACGTTCTGGCGCCTTGCCGTTTCGGCGTTTGGGTGTTTTGGCGTTTTGACGTTTCGCATGATTCTCCAGATCAATCACGACCATCAGCGCTTTCGCAAGATCGTCAAAGGCAAGATCCGCGACGACCTGCGCAAATTCCTCACCCGCGGCGAGCTGCTGGGCCGCGAAGGCCACAAGTACATCAGCATCCCGGTTCGCGGCATCGACACTCCGCACTTCCGCTATGGGGACAACAACGACTCGGGCGTGGGCAAGGGCGATGCCAAGGCGGGCGACGCCCTGGGCGACGGCGACGGCATGGGCCCGGGCGGCGAGCAGGAAGGGCGCCATCTGATGGAGGTGGAGGTCAGCCTGGACGAACTGGCTGAGATCCTCGGAGAAGAGCTCAAGCTGCCGCGCATCCGCCCCAAAGGCAAACACCGCATCACCGCGGAACGCGACCGCTACGTGGGCATCCGCCAGTCGGGGCCCGAATCGCTGCGCCATTTCAAACGCTCGTTCCGCCGGGCACTCCGCCGGCAGATGATGTCCGGGCTGTACAACCCCGACGCCCCGCGGATCATCTTCGAGCGCCGCGACAAGATCTACCGCAGTTGGAAAACGGTGCTCAGCCCGCAGTCCAACGCCGTGATCATCTACATGATGGACGTGTCCGGTTCCATGGGCGACGAACAGAAGGAGCTGGTGCGCCTGGAGGCCTTCTGGATCGACGCCTGGCTGCGGAAAAACTACCAGGGCATCGAGAGCCGCTACATCGTGCACGACGTCCGCGCCGCGGAGGTGGACCGCGAGACCTTCTTCCGCATCCGGGAGGACGGCGGCACGCGCATCAGCAGCGCCTTCCGCCTGGCGCGGGAGCTCATCGACAAGACCTACACCGCCAGCGAGTGGAACATCTACCTCTTCCACTTCTCGGACGGCGACAACAGCAGCGAGTCCGACAGCCGCGAGTGCTGCGCCCTGCTCCGCCAGCACCTCCTGCCGGGGCTGAACCTCTTCGGCTACTGCCAGGTGGCCAGCGCCTACGGCAGCGGCAATTTCTTCAATGTGGTAACCGAACAACTGAGCAGCCAGGAGGCGGTGATCGCCACGCGGGTAAACACCAAGGACGACATCTACGATAGTATTAAGAAGTTCTTCGCCGCGGGGCGTTAGGGCGCGACGGGCCGCCGGCGGCCGCAACGCGATGCCGCGGCGGGACCGGTAAGGGGCCGGAGGCGGCAGCGCCGGGGCGGAGTAAGTTGCGATCACCATGAACAGGCGACTTCCAGCCGACATCGCGGAACAGGCGGACCGCATCGCGGAGTTCGCCCGCCTCGAGAGCCTGGACTTCTACCCCACGGTCTTCGAGCAGATGACCTCGGAGGAAATGTCGCAGGTGGCCGCCTACGGCGGCTTCCCGCAACGCTACCCCCATTGGCGTTTCGGCATGGAGTATGAGCGGCTGCGCAAGCAGCACCGCTACGGGCTGGGGCGCATCTACGAGATGGTCATCAACAACAACCCCTGCTACGCCTACCTGCTCGTCGACAACATGATGGTGGACCACAAGACGGTTATCGCCCACGTTTACGCCCACTGCGACTTCTTCAAAAACAACTACTGGTTCAGCAAGACCAACCGCCGCATGATCGACGAGATGGCCAACCACGCCACCCGCATCCGCCGTTATATGGACCGCCACGGCGTGGAGCGCGTGGAGCGCCTCATTGACACCTACCTGTCACTGGAGAACCTCATCGATCCGCACTCGGCCTTCATGCTGCGGGAGAGGCCGCGCGGCGAGGTCCGGCGCCGGGCGCGGGAGGAGGATGAGCGCCGGCCCGCCACCCGCTACCCCGCCAAAACCTACATGGATCGCTACATCAACCCGCCGGAACAAATGGCCCGCGAACAGGAAGAGGATCGCAAGAAAGAGGAGAAGGCCAAGGATGCCTTTCCCCCCACCCCCATGCGCGACGTGCTGGGTTTCCTGTTGGAGCACGCCCCGCTGGAGGACTGGGAGGCCGACATCCTGGCCATCATCCGCGAGGAAGCGTACTACTTCGCCCCTCAGGGACAGACCAAGATCATGAACGAGGGCTGGGCCAGCTACTGGCACTCCACGCTCATGACCCGCTACATCCTCACCGCCGAGGAGCTGGTGGATTACTGCGAGCACCACTCCGGCACGCTGGCGACCTACCCCGGACGGCTGAATCCCTACAAGCTGGGCATCGAGCTGCTGCGCGACATCGAGAACCGCTGGAACACCGGGCGCTTCGGCCCCGCCTACGACGCCTGCGACGACATGGCCGTCCGCCGGCTGTGGGGCAAGGACAAGGCGCCCAAGCACCGGGTGGTGGGACGCGGCTCGCCGGGACGGGAGAAGATCTTCGAAGTGCGGGCGCTGTACAACGACGTGACCTTCCTCGACGAATTCCTGACCCCGGAGTTCGTCGACGACCAGAAGCTCTACCAGTACCGCCACGACCCCGCCACCGGGCGCATGGTGGTGGTCACGCGCGACTTCGAGAAGATCAAACAGCAGCTCCTCTTCATGCTCACCAACCACGCCCAGCCGTACATCTACGTGGTCGACGGCAACTACCGCAACCGCGGGGAGCTGTACCTGGCGCACAAGCACACCGGCGCCGATCTGGACGTCAAGTACGCCGTGGAGACGCTCAAGGAGCTGCACAGAATCTGGAAGCGCCCCGTACATCTCAACGCCCGCATCGACGACGACCCCATACTCTTCACCTTCGACGGCGAGCAATCCTCGCAGCAGCACATCGACGACAGCCTGGACCATCCGCGGGCGAAGTTCTGAGCAAAGCCCCACGGAGCCGGTGTTTCCGGACGCTCTCTGCGGACGCCCTGTGCCGTGCCCGGCCGGTCCCTGCCAGGCAGCGGGCCCACGGCCGTCGCCCTCGGGACCGTCGCCGGCGAAGTACGCACCCGTCGCCGCTGATCAGAACCGCAACCGCAAGGGAGCGGGCAAAGACCGCTCCCGCGCGATCATGGACGCCTTCCCGCTGGAGGGCGGCCAGGCAAGGCGACGCGGATTGCGAATCGGTCGGTCCCTGGGGGCATCTGAGTTGCGCCACACCGGGCCGAAGCGCTGTCACCCCGATCGTACGCACCACTGGTGCCGTGGCGCGTTTGTGCGAAACTATCGGTCACCTTCTCTCCGCCGCCGGCGGCGGAGGTCGGAGGCGTGCGAGTTTCGACGGAGGAGTTGCCGATGAGCAGGTTCGTGGCACTGGCGGGCGTGGCCGGTATGTACGCGGCGGGTGCGTGGCTGCCGATGGCGGCGGGCGGGGAGGCGCAAGTGAAAAGCACGACATGGAATTTCGACACCGACAAGCCCGGAGCGCCGCCGCAAGGGTTCACGGCCCCCACGGGCGAGTGGAAGGTCGTCGCCGACGAGAGCCCGGCGGGTAAGGGCAACGTCGTAGCGCAGCTCGCCAGGAATGCCAAGGCGGTCTACAACGTGACGCTGGTTTCCAGCGTGAAACCCAAGGACGTGGACGTTACCGTCAAGTTCCGGGCCGTTTCCGGCGACATCGACCAGGGCGGCGGGCTCGTTTGGCGCGCCAGGGACGCCGAGAACTACTACATCGCCCGCTACAATCCCCTGGAGGAGAACTTCCGCGTGTACAAGGTGGAGGGCGGCAAGCGCACGCAGCTCGAAACCGCGGACGTCAAGAAGTCCGACGGCTGGCACACCCTGCGCGTGACCATGATCGGCGATCAGATCACGTGTTACTACGACGGGCAGAAGTACCTGGAGTCCAAGGACGCGACGTTCGCGGAGGCGGGCATGATCGGGCTATGGACCAAGGCCGACGCCCAGACGCATTTTGACGAGCTGGTACTGTCCGGCGGCTGACCGGACAGGCACGCCGAACGCGGAATTCAGAATCCTCAATTCGCAGCGAGTGTCCAGCGCCGGACCGCTCGAACCCGCCGGCCGTAGCGCCTTGCCGCAAACGCCCCCGTGCCCCGTCCCCCTTGCCGCCTTGTTGTCTCGTGGCCCTGCTGCCCTGTCGCCTCTCGCCCCCGCGCCGCCTCCCACTCCCCCGCCTCGTCGCGGCTACGGTCCTCTGACGATCTCGCGACGCAACAGGAAGAGCTCCTTGAAAGCGCGGAGGATCACGCGGAGGTTGGCCCCCGTCTGGGTCCCCGCGCGACGCGGGAAATGATGCACCCCGATCTGCCCGATGGTGTATCGCAGGCGCTTAGCGCGGGCCAGCACCTCGGTGTCGATGAGCGCCCCCATGGACTTCATCTCGATCTCCTCGAACAGCGCCCGGGGGTAAATCTTGAACGCGCAGTCGATGTCCCGCAGCCACAGGCGGAACACCACGTTCACCAGCGCCGTCCAGCAGAAGGCGTTGAGTTTTCGCAGCCACGGGTCTTTGCGGTCCAGCCGATAGCCGCTGACGATGTCATACCGATCCAGCAGCGGCAACAGCAGCCCGATTTCCTCGAAGTCGAATTGCCCGTCGCCGTCGGTATAGAACACCCAGGCCTTGCGCGCCTCGCGGAATCCGCGCTGCAAGGCGCCGCCGTAGCCCAGGTTGGGGCGGTTGTGCACGGCGCGAACCTGGGGATGTTCCGCCGCCAGGCGATCGGCGATCTCGCCGGTGCGGTCGCGGCTGCCGTCGTCGACGATGATGATCTCGAAGTCATCGCTGATCCGCGGCAGGGCCCGCAGCGCCGCGCGGGTGGTGTTCTCGACGTTCGCTTCCTCGTTGTAGCAAGGGAAAAAGACGCTGAGCGACAGCGGGGAGCGCGGTGGCCTCACACCTGCGGGCATGGCACCTCAACCGGCGTGCGCCGGGCCCGATCGGCGGCGCTCAACGTGGAATCCAGACGATCTCGGGGTCCGGCTCGAACCCGCTGAACTGCGGCAACAGGAACGGCATCTGTGCCTCGTCGGGTCGATAGTACGGTTCGAGGTATTGCGGGGTGAATTCATCATGCTCGCGTACGGCGATGGCCGCGAAGTAGCGCTCCTCGATGAGCCGCAGAATCGCGGGCGGAAACGCACGCCCCGTCTGCCGCCCGAAGTAGCCCCCGACGTAGTCCTTGATCGCCGCCATGCTCGGATGCAGCGGGTCCGACGACCCGCTGCCCAAGGCAGCGCCGAAGGAAGGTACCCAAAGGCGTTCCGGCGGTCCATACGCCGCCATGCGCTCCCGAAACCTCGCCCAGCGGCGCTCGTGCCGCTGCGTCGGCAGGAAGGCTGCCGGGTCGTGCACTCCGCCGACGGTGACGAACAGCAGCACTACCAGGGCAATGTGCCGCGCCAGCCCGCGCCGCTCTGCCGGCATCTCACGAAGCGCCCAGCCCGCCAGGGCGGGGAGAAAGGCCGCGGTCGTCAGGGCGTACACCACAAGGACGTTGTTGACCGCCCCCTGGTTGGCCTTTGACACGACGGAATACGCCGCTGCGGCCAGGGTGGCCGCCAGCACCGTCAGCAGGGCGCGAAAGCGCGGCTGGGACAACCGATAGCGTATCCAGCCCCGGCCGCGCGCACACATCCACGTGGCCGTCAGCACCGCCGCCAGCGTCTGCACCGCGAACCCCGCCGTCAGGTCCTCGGACAACGAGGTGCACAGACCGCGCAGCGTCAGCCCATGGTGCGTCGGGGTCTCCAACGCGTGGATAAAAAACCACCCTCCCGTCGTGGCGTTGGCCCAAACGAAGATCCCGACTGAAAGGACGGTGAGCACCAGGCCGCTCAGGATCGCGACGCGGGGGCGTATCAGCAGGAAGAGTCCCAGAAGCGGTGCAAGGAGCACGACCGACGACTGCTTGGTGTAGATCGCGGCCATGCCCGCGGTTGCGGTCAGTCCCACGGCCCACGGCACGGACTCGAGCATGAGCCCCGCAACCACGAGAAGGTAGAAGAGCGCGAGAACGTTGTCGGGGCGTGCCTGGTCATAGTAGGCGTCGGTGTGGAAGTACCCCACGGCGGCGAGCACCGGGGTCAGCGAGGAAAGCCACACGCTTTGCGTTACCCGGTACGCCAGCGCCCAGGCGACGAGGACGGCGCCGGCTATGCCGATCAACGACGCGACGCGGCCGGCAACGAAGCCATCGGCCCCGGCGCGGACGAACCACGCTCCTACGAAGTAGCTGACGGGCGTGTAGATCATGGACACGAATTGCGCCGACGGCGGGCCGTACAGCGGGTCCCCGCGGGCCACGCGCAAGGTGTGTTCCACGAATGCCCCCGCGAGTCGCGACAGCCCATGAAGGTAAAACAGGCGCTGCGAAACGCAGTACCCGACCAGGGCCAGCACCGTCAGTCCGGTAAGCGCCAGGGCCACGAGCAGCAGGGAGTCGGTGACCGATCGGCGTTGCATGAAGCGAACCCTAGCAATGCTGGTGAGGCTGTTCAACGTTTGTCGGCAGGGGGGAACGCCGCGATGAGCAACGGCGGCAGGGCGACGCGGCGTGGGGAGCACGCCCCGCGCCTCTACGCCTGGTTTTCAGGGCTGGCAACCGGGATGGCGTTACCGTCGCCCCGGTCGCCGCATGGTTGGCGCAGGACGGAGATGCCCGTCCGCGCGGGCAGACGGCCACCAACTGTGCCCGAAAACCAGGTCGCCACCGAACGACGCGGATACCATCCTGCGGTAGTGCCTGATTGATATCGAACCGTATCGAGCCGCGGGCTTGACGCCCGCGCGGCCCAGGAAGGCCGGAAGTTCGCCGCGGAAGCGATCCACAAACGGTCAGGTGATCGCGCGCCGCTACAGTGCGGTCCGCAGTTGGCAGCGCACATGCCCGGCTGGCGTCTCCGTGCCCTGGCAGCCTGTGCCGGAACTCGTGGCATGGGCTTCCAGCCGAAGGTTCACGGGCAGGATGCCCGTGCGCCACACCGTGTACGCCGCTTCTCGCCACGGGCTGCAAAGGCCGGGGCGCCGAGCTACCCGCCCCGGAGCATCGTTGGCCCGGTGATGTGGCCGCTCGCAGTGCTTTCGCCGCGGCGTCACGCGGCAATCGGCTGGCGGCCGAAGTAGAGCTTGGCGGCCGTCGCCAGCAGAAGCGCCAAGATCACCAGCCCCCATTCGGACACCGTGGGGATGGCGTCCAGGCAGCCCGGGGCGAAGGTGTCGTCGTCAACCCCCGGACATTGATCGATACAATCCTGATAGCCGTCGAAGTCGCTGTCCGCGCTCTCCGATACCCCGCACCCGCAGACGCCCGGCGCCGTCTTATTCGGATCCTGCGGGCAGCCGTCAAGGCAATCGAGCGTCATGTCGCCGTCGCTGTCGTCATCGGGCACGCCGCAGCCGCAAACCCCGGGGTCGCTTTTGCCGGAGTCCTGCGGACAGAGGTCCACGCAATCGGCGGTGCCGTCACCGTCGGAATCGGTCTCGGGATTCTCACAACCGCACTGTCCGGGCCCGAACTTCTCGCCGTTCTGCGGGCAGCCGTCGCACTGGTCGCGCAACCCGTCGCCATCGCTGTCGGGGTTGTCGCAAGCTCGTGGAGTGGCGAGTTCATTGTCACCCTGGTAGGTGCCGCCCGCCGCCTGGCACTCCTCTTGACTGATGAGCTCGCAGGCACCGTCGCCGTTGGACTCGACCAGGCAGCACGGACCCACTGGAACGGTACAGATCTCGGTCAGCCGGAAGTCACTCCGCGTGGGCGCGGTGAAGGCGCCGAAGGCGTACGTTCCCAAGGGGTTGCCGCCGGTGTCGCAATCCTCGGTGATGAACACCGTCTGCCCGAACTCGTCGTCGAGCGCCGTGCCACCGATGTCCCGTGCCCCGTCGATCGACGGCCCCGCGCCGTCGTTCGTACCGGTGATCATCAGGAAGACATCCACGCCGCACTGGCCGGTGTCCGGATCGTCATCGCCGTCAGGCAGCAGCACGCCCGTGGGCATGCCGCCGTTGGGGGCGCAATTGACGACGTCACCGCCGGCGTTGCTGGGCCGCACGACACCGGGATTGACGGTGCACGTGGTTCCGGCGATTGGAGCATCGGGCAGGCACGCACCACCGCTCTGAACCGTCCACAAGGCGACAGTGACCGAATACGGCGTCCCGTTGGCCTCGGCACGGCAGGGGACCGGGGGATTGGTTCCGTTGTTGCACTGCGGATTGGTCGCCAGGTTCCGCGCCTGGGTGAGCAGTTTGTAGCTGATGAGTTCGCGGCCGGCGTGGTAGCTCAGTTCGATGTCGTCGCCCTGGTGGCCGCCGCGACAAGCATTGACGCCCTGAGGGCTGAAGCTGCCGGTGAGCACACCCTCCGTGCGCCACGCGAGGCAGGGATTGGGGTCGATACAAGTATTCCCGGCCTCGTCGCAGGCCTGGAAGCCGGCGCACGGGTTACCGCCCTGGGCGCACGCCCCGGTGGGCAGACACACGCCGGGGCCGTCGCAGAACAGCCCGTTGTCGGTGCAGATCGCCGGATTGGCAGAGCAGGGCATACAGACATCGGTCGCCTCGTCGCAGACGGGCGTGGTGCCGGAGCAGGCGGGCGTGGGGGATGGCGCGCACTGGCCGCCGGTGCAGACTTCGGCCCCGTTGCAGAACACTCCGTCCTGGCAGTCGGCGGGGGAGGTGCACGGTCCGAAGACGCGCACAAAGCCCGGGGAGCCCGAACCGCTGAAGCCGTCCACGATGATGTAGTAGGTCGTTCCGGTCACCAGCGATGCCGTTACGCTGGCGGAGTAGGGGGCGCCGCAACTGTTGCAACTGTCATCGTCCTGCGCCACGCAGGTGGTGCCGGGACAGGTGTCTCCGCTGCGCAAGGCGAGCGAAGTATCAAAACCGGTCCCGCAAGTGGCGAAGGTCCACGTGCCGCTGGTCGCCACTCGGAACTGCGCGATGCCGTCGGCGGCGCCTCCGCCGTAAAACGAGCAACTGCCGCCGCAGGCGGGCGTACAGGCCGGATCACAACCGAAGTTGTTCGCCAATCCCGTGGTGTCGTAAGGAAGGAACCCGCCGCTGCCGATGGTGCCCAGCGTCGGTGCCGGGCAGGCGTCACCCACAAAGCCCGGGCCGGTGGGCGGTGGTTCCCCCTGGCCCGTGACGGTCGTGGTCGCATGCCCACCGGTTGCTTGCGGATCGAGCGGGTCGGCCACCACGCTGCCGCTCAGTAGGCCCAGCACCGCAAATACCTTCCAGATCCTCACTTCCATCCTCACGCCGCACCTCCTCGAGCATGCCATTTGCGTCGTTGTCGCGTCCTTCGGAGCGACAAAGCGCCGCCACCCGCCGTCGCCGTCAACGGGGCGAAGCCCCGCGCCGGTTTTGATGCATCCGCCGCCAGAACCCCGGCCAACGCCAACGCCCGCCAGCGCGTCCCCGGCAGCACGCCGTGCTGCCCCGCCCCACAACACGCAAGCGTAAGCCGCGCGTTTAATTCACGCCGCGGGCGCGGTTCACCGCGCTGGCGGCGAGCGTTGGACGGCCGGAATCCGCGCGGGGCGCACCACCACTCACATCCGGCGCCCGGCCCAACCTCGGGCTTCCGCACTCTTCGCTTCGAAGTCCCCAATAGGGGCTGACACGATGTGCTTCCGCCCTCCAGAACCCCCGCAGCCGCCCAACAGCTTGGGTGCTGTCCGTCACCCACGTTGCGTGGTCGGCGCAGACCCCCATCGGGCCATAATACTATACTCCATCATGCCAGCGCTGTTCAACGGGGCGCCGGTTAAAGTATATCGACCTACCCGCGGGGCCGCTGATGCACGCGCAAGTTGTTGTTAAATAATAGATTATACGAAGCTCGGCGCCAGCCGGCCAGGCACGGTGGGGATCTACGCGGCCCCCGGGGGCGGCATTCCCCGCTCCAGATCTACCCCCAGACCATCAGCGACGCGGTTGATGTAGTTGAAGAAGCCGATAACCTGCGTCGCATCGCTGATGGCGGCGTCGGAAAGGCCCGCACTCCGCAAGCGGTCAACGTCCGCTTCGGATACACCCGCGGGGTTCAGCGTCAGCTTGACGGCGTGGTCGCAGAGGGCACGGTCGGCCGGCCCCAGCTCCGCCTGGCGGTAATCGCTCTTGATCTGCCCTACCCAGCGATCGTTAGCGACCTCGGCACGGAGGTCGAAGGCGTGGGCCTCGGTTCAGTAGTGACAATGGTTGGCACGCGAGACGACCACCGCGAGCATCTCGCGCTGCGCCCGGCTGAGTGCTGAAGGACCACGCATGGTGGCGACGTAGAGTTCCACCATGGCCTTCAGGGCCGCGGGGCTTAGACTCTGAATCTTGAGGATGTTGTAGACCCGCCCGGCGCGTTGCACCGCGGCGTCGTACACCTCGGCCAGGAGTCCCTCGGCGCGGTGTTCGTCGACGGTCTGAATCCAGGCCATGACAGCATGTTACAGCCGTTCGGCGCGGCACTCAATCCACCGTAACCCGGCGCGGCGAGAGCGCCGGCGGCGCGGGACCGGCGCGCGCTATAGGACCAGCGCGCTGCGGGATCGGCGCGCGCTGTGGGACCGGCTTTCCAGCCGGTCAGCCAGTCATCCGGTCACCACGCCCGACCCGCCGGCCATGTTATGCGCAGATTCCTGCCAACCCGGCTTCCCTCCGCCGCAGCGTTCGGAGCGCCGAGGACCCTGCGAAGGTCAACAGCGCGCCCGGCGCCGACGGGCCGCTCGCGACGCCGGGGACCGGCGCAGCGCCAGCGTACCGCCGGTCAGGATCAGCCCCACCATGGCGGCAACTCCCCAGAAGGAAACCGCGGGAATGGTGCTCAACATGCAGGTGTCCCCGCTGATCGGTTCATCCTGCCCGTCGAAGGAGGCGACCCCCACAAAGCACTGGGGGCCGCTCGTGCCGGCCGGCGGAGTAACGTCATAGGTCACCAGGGCGGGAATGGACGGCGCGAAAAACGGTCCCCACTTGATCTTGCCTGTCTGCGTGTCGAACGAGCCGCTGTCGCTGATGTTGGACACCGGCCAGTCGGTGGGCGGCTGGTCCTCGACGCCGACCGCGGTCGTTCCTACGGGCGCGTTGATGGCGATGGGAACGTCAATTGCCGGTCCGCCCGCCACGTACCCGTTGGGAAGCTCGCGCGATGCATTCTGCGCCAGCGCCGGGCTCGCCATCAGGCACCAGCCCAGCAGTACCAGCCCCCGTCGCTTCGCCGGCGCTGGGCCAGCGGACAAACACCCGCGGTGCCCGAACGTGTCCGCCGGGCGGCGGGCGGCGTCACGCGGCGCGCGCCGCCCCTGCAGCGCACGACGGCCGCACCGCATTCTAGCGCTTAACGGTGATGGCCTGATTGTTCCCATCGAAGGAGACCGTTCCCGAAAGCGCCTCCAACCCGGCAGTGCCCTTGCGCGACGCTCCGCGGTTCGACAGCGAATTCGACGGCGAGAGCAACCGCAGCGAGACGTTGCGCGCGAGGTTCATGGTGAATGGCCCCCACTTCACCTTGTTGTGCTCGGCGTCGAACCCGCCGCCGTCGGAGATGTCGACGGCGCTCCAACCGGTGGGAAGGAACAGATCCAGCGCCACCGCCCGCCCGTCCGTCGGCGGCTCGATGGACACGATGACGTCGTAGTCGCCGACGCGGTGCCGACCCGGTCCCGCGTGCCGAAGCACGGTAGCGGAGGCGGTTCCGGCCGAGCCGCTCTTGCCCTCCGCCGTGGAACCGGTGCGGCTGCGATTGCCGCCGCTGCCACAGCAGTGGTCATTCGCGCCGGTGCAGGGTTGCGGCAGCCAGGCATTGGCGTCGCCGTCCCAGCAGTAGCACTCGCCGTTGCGCCACAGGTACGCCGCGCGGGTCATGCCCGACATGTCGTCATTGCAGCCGTGCATCCAGGCGCAGGCGTAGCCGATGACTTCGCACAGGCTCACGGCGCCGTCGCCGCAGGCGGCGTTGGCGCAGGCCGCGCAATCGCCCACCGGGCAGGCGGCGCAGGGCGGCTGCGGGGTATCTGCCGGGCTGGGCGGACAACAGGGTGTCAGACAAGTGTCGCCACAGATGGGCGAGTTCACGCCGTCCACCGAGACGTTCCCCGAGAAGCACGCCGGATCCGCGGTGTCATCCGGCGGCATGACGCCGTAGGAGACGTTGCCCGGCAGGGGCGGGAACAACGGCCCCCACTTGACCTTGTGGTTGACCGCATCGTAGTTGCCGCCGTTGCTGATGAACGTCACCACCCAGCCCGCGGGCGGCGTGTCCTCAAGGGCAAAGACGCTGGTGTTGGACGGGGGATTCAGCGCGATGACCACCGCTTCCTCGATGCCCGGGCAGTAGGTGTAGTCGGCGATGCTCGGGCCGCTGAGGTAGCGATGCGCCGGGCAGGGCGGCGGCGCGCACTGGCCGAAATGCGCAATGCCCACGCCCGCGCGATCAGCCTCGCACTCGTTGGAATAGGTGACGTTGTCGCACCCGCACACCGGTGCCCAGATGGCCGGACAGGCTCCCGGACGGGGCACGCAGACGCCGCCGGCGTTCGTCGGGTTGCTGCCGCAGTTACCGGGCGGGAACTTGCAGAATTCGTCGGGGCCGCACGGTGGATCGTTGGGGCCGCCGCAGGGTGCCAGGCAGGGGCCGCGATGCGCCAGGGACATTCCCGCCGCGTCCGCTTCGCACTCGTTGCCGTAGGTTACTCCGTCGCATCCGCACACCGGGTCCCAAACGTCGGGACAACCGGGCGGGAAGGGCGTGCACACACCCTGGAAGTCGCAGCAGCAGTGCCCCAACGGCAGCTTGCAGAACTCGCCCGTCGCGCAGGGTATTCCCGCGATGCCGCCGCACAAACTGGCACCCGCCGGGTTCGCCAGAACGTGCAGCACGGTGTCGAAGCAGACCATGTTGTTTATGGACACCAACACGTCGATCGCCGGGAAACCGCCGCCGCCCACCACCCATCCACTGTCGAAGTGCTGCGGCGGTTCGTTGCCCACCACCAGCTCAAGGCTCATGCGCTGCTGAACCGCGAACTCCCCGCCCACGAAGTAGCGCCCGAACCCGGTGACGGGCATGCCGGTCGTGCCGTTGGGTGACAGCACCTGCCACTGCACGTTGAGCACCGCGAACTCCTGGAACAGCCCGTTGTCGGACAGCCGCACCAGCGTAAACGGCCCCACCATCGGGCGCTGCTGTTCGAGCAGGCAGTCGCACGGATCCCAGCACCCGCGCTGAAACGTAGCGCCTGGCGCCAGCGCGTAGGGGATGATGTCGCTGTTGGGTACGCGGTTCGCGAACAGATGAAAGGCGCGGTCCCAGCAGAACATGTTGTTCATCGAGACCGTGATCTCGATCCCGGTGTTGGCCTGGATCTCCACCCATCCGCTGTCGTAGTGCTGGACGGGATCGCCGCCGACCACGAGGTCCAGCTCCAGTCGCTGCTGTAACACGGGGATGACGCTCGGACTTCCTATGCTGTACTTACCCCGGCCGGTGACCAGCCGCGTGGCGCCGCCGGCGGGATCGGGTGTCGCGATGTACCACTGCACCTCTTCCACCGCGTATGTTTCCAGCCCGGTGTTGGTGGGCCCCGTGTGGCGCAGCCGCAAAGTGCCGGAGAGCGGCACTGCGGAAAGAATCGGACACATGCAGGGCGGGAAGCAACCCTCCTCGAAGGAACTGGGCGGGTTCAAGCGAAAGACCGCACCCGGCCCGGCCCCCAGGGGGTCCGTCGCGAGTGCCGGCGCCGTCGGCAGCGCCATCGTCCCGACCAGCGCGATGATGGTGAAGAAACTCCGGAGTGACAAGCCGTTTCGCAGGTTCATGTTCGATCCTCCCACATGAAGGTCCCACGGGTTCCGGGCGAGTGTGCGCAAGCCTACCGCGCCCCATACGTCCGTTCAAGGGCCTGCCGAGGCCGAACGGGACGGCCACACCGCGAAAAGTGTGGGTGCAAGCCTTTGGCCGGCTGCGGTTATGATGTTTAGTCGAGCCGGAACAGAATCGATTTGGCGTGGTCGGGATCCAACGCGAAGTCGACCGGGAGGGGCGGGGTATCGATGATTTCCAGGCGCCGCCCGGCCGTGCCCTGACGGACGGCCGCGCGCAGCGCGCCTGGCGTCATGCGGCGGTAATTCGTGGAAACCAACATCATGCCCCCGCTGCGAAGTACCACGGCGGCCGCCGCCAGAAGGGCGGGAAGATCCCGGACGACGGAGAAGCTCTGCTTCGCGCGCCGACCATGCGCGAAACTCGGCGGATCGATGACGATCAGGTCGAACGACTCACCCGTGCGTTCCGCGCGCTTCAGGTATCCCAGGGCATCGGAGCGCACGAGACGATGGGCCGCCGTATCCACGCCGTTGGCCGCGAGATTCCGCCTGCCCCAATCCAGGTTCCTCGGTGAAAGATCGACGCTGACCGTGGACTTGGCGCCGCCGACCGCCGCGGCCACGGAGAACCCGCAGGTATAGGCAAACAGGTTGAGGACGTCTCTTTCGGCGCCGGACTCGTGGACGCGGCGGCGATTGTCGCGTTGGTCCAGAAACAAACCCGCGGAGAAGCCGTCGTAGGGCCGAACAAGGTACCGGACCTTGCCTTCATGGATGGCGAACTCAGGCGGGACCGCCTCTCCCAGAAGCGGTTCCGGCGTCTGCATGCTGTGCAGCACGGCGGGGCTCGCGCTTTGCCGATCGCGCAGAAACCACTTCACGTACACAGCGCGGACACCCAGCATGTGCTGATACCAGCGGGCGATCCGCCGCAAGGCCTCCTTCAGCGCACGGTCCTCCTCGGATACCTGGAGAATGACCACTTCGCCGAGGCATTCCGCGACCAATCCTGGAAGGTCCTCCACGTCGCCGGTGACCAGGCGGAAGGCGTTGGTGTCCGCGCGGGCAAGGAGCGGGAGTCGGCGAGTCAGCGCCGCGTGCAGAGGACGATCAACATCCAACTGGCCGCTCAACACGGCGGGGAAACCGGCGGGCGGTGGGGCGCTGATGCTGCCGGCGGCAACGCCCGGCAGACGGGGCAGGCGTAGTCTGCTCAGATGCAGTCGCGTGGAAGCCGCGTCCGTCTTGTCGTGCGAACGGTCGTGCAGTCGGTCGCCGAGGAGGCGCAGCTCAACGGCGCGCAACTGGGCTCGGAGCGCATGCGTGGTCTCGACGGTCGTCCAGCAGCGGATCAGCGAAAACGACTCCGTGCCGCGCAGGAAGTGAAGCCTGGACCGCCGCCCCGTTGACGAGAGATCAGGGTGCGCCGGTCGTCTCGAGCCTCTTGCGGCGGCGGGTCTGAGCGACTGACCTCGCGAGGCCCCATGCACGGCCTCCACCTCCAGGCGCGGCTTGGGCATACGCCCCACGACGACGGCCAGGTATTCCTGTTCCATTCGGTTAGCACGCAGGCTCTTGCGAAGCCCGGCGGCAAGTTCGCGGTCGGAGCAGAGCAGTAGTACACCGGATTCGTAGCGGCTAAGGCGGTTGACCGGACGCATGGAATCCGAGCCGAGATCGTTCAGCCAATCGACTAAACCCGTCGGCGCAGACTTTGAACCGGCAGCACTGGAGAGGGCGCCCGTGTCCACACCCGCCGGCTTCGCCACCGCCAGTAGCGGGCTGCGATGAAACAAGACGGGCACCAGCTTCTGGAACAAGGCTCTACAGTCAATCGGCGGGGACACCGCAGGCGGTCCGGCAGGCGTCGGGATGTCACTCAGGGTTTTCACCGGTTCGCCATTGTAGTCGCGGTGCGATGCGCTGCGAATGCCCGATGATCGGCCCCACTGCCCTCGTTCATCCGCCGCAGCGCAGCACTTTGCTCCGCGGGCCTCCTGGCACCACCGTCGAGTGGAACGGGGGTAACTGCGGGCAACGAAAACGCGCCGCTGCGGTTGTTCCTTATCGAGTTACCTCGGGCCGGAGCCCGAAGCGCTGCTTGACAAAAAACACCACCTACGTACGTGCTTGTCTGGCTGTGGGAGCGCAGTTGCGCTCTCGTCCCCGTTTGAATGGCTATTACCGCCGAGTGCATGGTTAGGCATGCCGCCATCCCGCGCGCAGCAAACTCGCAGAGACGGCAGTTGGCGGCGCGCGGCGAAGAGCGGCGTCAATGGCCGCGCCGGGGCACTACTTACGAGGTCCTTGTTCCTTCCCCATTTCCAGACCGGCATGTGTTCGCCGACGAGGCGATGGGGGCAGCATCTACACGGGTTCGCGCGTCGCTCTGCCGTGACAAAGTTGAGCGTATTCCGCGTCATGGGGCGAACTACTTCAGGGCGGGCGTCATTCCTGGCGCTGCGTCGGAACAGCCTGTGAGTTTTCATGCCCGCGATCAGTGCCGAGGCGGCCAGACGCGTGGTGCTACCGCCCAAGGGGCGTCCCCGACTCCCCGCGCAATGGCGGCCCGGCCGCTGAAAGCTATGGAAGTCCGGCGGTAGTCGTTGCCGGTCTTTCCCGGGATTTCGGGCCGCGAGGAGAACCATGCCGCCGGCGGTGAAGGTACTTTCGGCGGCGCGCCCGCCGGCTATGATAGCGCGCATGGTCATTACCATTGACGGGCCGGCCGGATCGGGAAAATCGACCATTGCCCGGAAACTCGCGGCGCGGCTGGAGATTGCTTACCTCGATACGGGTGCGATGTATCGCGCCATCGCCCATGCCGCCCTGCAACGGGGTGTGGATTTGGCGGATCGGGGGGCACTGCTCGAGCTCGCGAAGTCGGTTCGCCTGGAGTTGGATTGCGGCCCGACCCACACGCGGGTGCGTGTCGACGGCCACGACGTCAGCGAAGCCATCCGTGGCATGGCGGTCAGTGCCGCGACTTCTCCGGTGGCCCGGCATCAGGGCATACGGGATTTGCTCGTCGAACAGCAGCGGGCACTGGGCCGGACGCTAGACTCCTTTATCAGCGAGGGCCGTGACCAGGGCAGCGTGGTGTTTCCCTCGGCGGACATCAAATTCGTACTGGAGGCATCGCTCGAGGCCCGGGCTCGGCGACGATTGCAGGACCTGGGCGCCGAGGGTGAGAAGGTGACGCTGAGCGCGGTTCGGGAGAATCTCCAGGCACGCGACGAAGTTGACTCCAAACAATGGGACGCGCTGCTGCTTCCGGGGGCCGCGACGGTCATCGACACCACGGGACTCGCCATTCAGGAAGTGATCGACCAGATGCTCAGCGTCGTCCGCCGGCACGCCCCGGATGCAGTGCCGCCAAAGTGTAACTAACGATTGTGGACGGCGAAAACTGCGGCTCTTCCCCTCCTGGCGCACCCATGACGTTCGGGTTCAAGGCAACGCTCAAAGCACCACTTTCAGCAACTACGGCCTCATTTTTCAGGGGACAAGACGCGATGCCACAGGTGCGCCGCGGCAGCGTGCCAGGCGGCGGCAGCGTAACTCCATCGACGTGGAGGCGCTATCGCAGTGCGGTTGACCACTCCAGAGCTATTGGCTGAGTTTCGGCGCGCTCAGTCTTGACTGTGCCCCATGCGTTCCGCCTCTGCCGTGAAAATAGGCGAAAATCCCTACGAGAAAACACTTGCATCCCATGAAACCAACGAGTATGGTTCGCGCGTTGCGGAACCAACATGGGTCCTGGAATGGCTCTGAAAGAGGAGAAAAAACGGATGCCAAGTGGACGTTTCAACTGTCAGCAGTGTGGTCGATCGTTCTCCATGGCCGCCCACCTGGGCCGGCACATGAAGACCATTCATGGCAAGCAGATGGCTCGGGCTTCGGCGCCCAAGCGCAAGGTGGGTCGTCCCAAGGGAAGCAAGAACCGTCGCAGTCTGGGCGGCGCTCCGTGGGCGGGCCTGGCCGCCGGCAACGGCGCCTCGCAGGTGCTCAGCGCGATGCAGGCCTATCAGCAGCAGCTTGCCTCGGAGCGCATGGCGCTTGATGCCAAGATGGCCGCCATCAACACCGCGCTGGCGACCATGGGCGGTACCGCAGTGGCCGCGGCACCCGCCGCCACGGGACGGAAGCGCGGTCGGCCGGCGGGGCGCCCGGGTTCGCTGAAGTTCTACATCGCCAATGTGTTACGGCAGGCCTCCGGTCCCATGGGCCCCAAGGAAATCGCCGCCGCCGTACAGAAGGCCGGCTACCGCACCAAGGCGAAGGAACTGACCAAGGCCGTCAGCAACACGCTGCCGCAGATCAAGGGTGTCAAGAAGCGCGGCTTCGGGCAGTACACGCTCTAGCAGCGTGTGGCGAAACTCGTGACACGGGCTTCCAGTCCGTGAGTTCACGGGCAAGTTGCCCGGGCCACGCTCCGGCTCCTGCCTATCGCCACGGGCTCTTAGTTGCCTGGCGCAGAGACGTGAAAGCCAGGAGCGCGGGCGCGTCGCGTCAACGTGTCGGCGGGAGTGGCTTCGCGGCCTCCCAGCCTCAGAGGCGCCGGGCTTCGCCCGCCGTCGCCGCACGCAAGCACCGCCGCCCGGGTGCCCTGGCCGAATGTAGGCATGCGCCGCGTGATGACAAGCTCATCCGCCGCATACGCCCGGCTCCCTACGGAGCCTGCAAACGTTCGGACAGGGTGCCCGGTGATGGCGGCGTTCCAGACGAATCCCCTCCCGCCCCATCCGAAACGCCTTGGTCCGACCAGCCGACAGGTGCGGAGCCCTATGCGCAAGCGCGCCGGCCCCATTGCACCGCCGTTCGGCGCGGTCCCGCGGCGCATGCCGTCAGGTGCCGATCGCCTCATCCATCACCGTGTGCCGGCGAGGTCACGACCCGAAGCGTCGGACAGCCGACCGAAGAGGCGGTCCTTGCTTCGCAGTCGGGCCGCGTCCAGCAACATACGCCCCGCCCAGCGGTAGACGTTGAACGCCGCCACCAACGATCGCATGGCGCGAAGTCGCTCCTGCTGCTCCTCCACCGGCATCCGCAAGGCGGCCGCCAGCGCGGCGCTGGACTCTTCCATATCGTAGGGATTGACGATCAAGGCCTCGGTCAGCTCCCGCGAAGCGCCGGCGAAGTGGCTTAACACCAGCACACCGCGGAGGTCCTCCCGCGCCGCGACGAACTCCTTGGCCACCAGGTTCATGCCATCATGCAGACTGCTGACGTAGCAGACGTCCGCGGCGCGGTAATAGCGGAAGACCGTGGGTGGTTCGTGATGGGCGCGGAGCAGCACCAGGGGACGGTAGCTGCCGGACGCAAACCGCTGATTGATCCGCGCCGCCAGGCGTTCCACGTTGTCGTTGAGTTGCCGGTAACGCTCGATCAGCGTGCGGCTGGGCGCCGCCAGTTGTACGAAAGTGAATCGGCCGTGGAATTCCGGGTGCCGTTCCAGCAGTTGCTCCACGGCTCCCAGGCGCTCTTCCACGCCCTTGGTATAGTCCAGGCGATCCACCCCCACGCCCAGCAGCGTCTGCGGCGGGAGGTTGAGTTCGCGGAAAACCTCGCGCCGGCACTCCTCGGCAGAGGGTAGGTCCGCGAGCCAGCGATTGGGCCACTCGATGGAGATGGGATAGGCGCGCACCCGTGTGGAGTGCCGCTGGTGCGTCACGGCGATCTGCTCGCGATCGATCCGCGCCTCCAGGTAGCGATCGATGGCGTCCAGGAAGTTGTTGCAGTGGAACTGGGTGTGGAAGCCGATGATGCTGCTGCCCAGCATTCCCTGCAACAGCTCCTCGCGCCAGGGGCAGATGCCGAAACGCTCCGAATTCGGCCAGGGAATGTGCCAGAAGGAGATGATCGTGGCGCGCGGCAGGCGCTGGCGGATCATGCCCGGGGCCAGAGCGAAGTGGTAGTCCTGAACCAGGACGATGGGGTCGTCGGACTCCGTCTCGCGACACACCGCATCCGCGAACTTCTGGTTCACTGCCTGATAGTGCGCCCAGTCCTCGCGCCGGAACAGGGGCCGCGTGTCGGCGATATGGCACAGCGGCCACAGGCCTTCGTTGGAGAATCCGTAGTAGTAACCCTGCTCCTCCGCCGCCGACAACCACACGCGCCGCAAGGCGTAGGACTCCTCCCCCGGCGGGACCCGGATGCGCCCCTCGCGATCCACGGTGTCGTGGTCCGCCGACCCGCCGCCGTGCGCCACCCACACCCCGCCGCAGGCGCGCATGATCGGTTCGATGGCGGTGACCAGGCCGCTCGCCGGATGCACGACGCGCAGCGCCCCATCGGGACCACGCTCGTGAATGTAGGGCTCGCGGTTGGCGAGCACGATGACCTTCTCGCCGTGCAGGTGTTCGGTGAGCGTCTGGACCAGTCGGCGGGGCGTCCATGCTCCCCCCTCACCTTCCAGGGCGCGCTCAGCCGAAATGCGCTCGATGAGCTCGCGAACGTCCCGCAGGATGGGTTGGAATTCCCGGCGCTGCGGTCCGCCGCGGAGGAAGCTGCGTATCTCTCGTGTCCAGCCCTTCCAGAAGAGCCGCGCGGCGACCACCGTAATCAGCGACGCGCTGGCGGCCAGTATGAGGAAGGCGATCAGAATAAGCTCTTGGACCTTGGCCTCCCGGCGGTCGATAAACGCCCGATCGTGCACCAGAACCACGAAGCCCAGCACCCCCTCATCGCCGGCGAGCGGAACTACGCTGATGTGGACGTTCCCACCGGTAATCTCGGCATCGAATCCGACCGTCCGCCACTGGTCCGGAGGGGCGGCGGCGTTGGGCCGCACGCGACGGCCGAGTTCGCGGCACGAAAACTGTCCGGGATATTCCGAGGTGGCCGCCAGCGACCGGGCATCCGCGGTGCACGCCGCGGCGGCCATGATCCGTTCATCGCGCGTGATCTCCGCCAGTATGTCGCGGATGGCGGCCGCGTCCTCCGACGCCCAACGCGCGGCTAGTGCCCACCGCGCGCCGTTGACGGCAAGCTGCGCGCGCAGTGTGAGGTCCTTTTCGAACCATGCTTGGGTGGTGTGACTTATGATGCGGAAGCCGCCCCACGCCAGGAGCCCCAGCCCAACCACCAATACCGCCAGAAACCGAACTACTCTGGCCATGGAACCTGTTTTAAGCCCGATCCGCTTCCCCGGCAAACAACGGTTCGGTAGGCTGTGGCCCGGAGCCAGGAGGACGAACGCATGGTGGGTCCGGCGGCGATGGACGAAATGGCCTCCCGCATTGACGAGATCTCCCGGGCGCCAGTGCTTCTGGTCGCCAGTGACTTTGACGGGACGATATCGCCCATCGCCCCTTCCCCGGCTTTGGCCCGCCCGGACCGCGAAGCGATCGTGGCGCTGAACGCCCTTTCGATGATGCCGCAGACGCATGTTGCCGTCGTCTCCGGACGCGCGCTGGGCGATCTGGCAGCACTCTCCGGGCTTTCGCAGAACGTTTGCCTCGTGGGCAGTCACGGTAGTGAATTCGACCCTGGGTTTGCCAACCGGTTGGATCCGGTGCTTGTGGAGCTGCGCAACCGCATCCGAGACCACGTGCTGGCCATCGCCCGCAGAGACCCGGGTCTGCTGGTGGAAGAAAAGCCCGCGAGCGTGGCGCTGCATTACCGGGGGGCCGATGCCGCGGCGGCGTCCCGCGCCGTGCAGGAGGCGCTCCGTGGACCGGGGAGTGATCCGCGCGTCCAGGTCAAGCACGGCAAGTGCGTCGTGGAGTTCGGTGTCGTTTCGACGAACAAAGGCCAGGCGCTGGCCGCCATCCGCCATCGCGTCGGCGCCAGGGCCACCATCTTCATCGGTGACGACGAAAGTGATGAAGATGCCTTCGCCACGCTTTGCGGCCCGGACCTTTCTGTGAAAGTCGGCGAGGGGACGACCAGAGCCACGTTCCGCGTGGCGGACAGCAGCGCAGCCGCGCACCTGCTTGCCAACATCGCCGAGCAGCGCGAGGCGTGGTTGAAGGGCGCGGATGCAGCAGGCATTGAGGAGCACGCCCTCCTTTCCGACCAGCGGACCGTCGCCCTGGTGACCCGCCAGGGACGCTTGGTGTGGTTCTGCGCGCCCCGCATCGATTCCCCGGCGATTCTCGCCGAACTGCTGGGCGGGCCCGCGGCGGGATACTTCGCCATTGCCGCGGCTGACGGGACTCCGCCCTTGGGGCAGAGCTACGTCGGGAACTCGTTCCAGTTGCGCACCGACTGGCCGGGATTCACACTGACCGACTACATGGACTGCTCCCAGGGCCGGCCGTACCAGCGTGCCGGGCGGACGGACCTGATCCGCGTCGTCGAGGGCACGGGGCGCGTAGCGATCGACTTCGCCCCGCGGCTGGACTTCGGACGCGAACCCACACGGCTGCGTGTCGTCGACGGTGGTTTGCAAGTGGATGGTTCGCTGGATCCGGTCGTGCTGCGCGCGCCGGGCGTCGAATGGCAACTGCTTGAGGACGGCCCGTCGCAGCGGGCACAGGCGGAGGTGGTGCTCGAGGGGAGCGCGTTGGTATTGGAGCTGCGCTACGGCTTGTCGACGGTGCAGGAGCTTGTTGTCCCCGAGGGGCGGCGCCGTGGGCAGACGGCTCGGTTCTGGAATGTCTGGGCCGAGCACCTGCGCATCCCGTCGGTCTGCGAGGATCTGGTCCGCCGCAGCGCCTTGCTCCTCAAGGCCCTGTGCTACGGTCCCACGGGAGCCATCGCCGCCGCCGGCACCACCAGCCTTCCTGAACATCTGGGCGGTGTTCGCAACTGGGATTACCGCTACTGCTGGCTCCGGGACGCGGCGTTGGCGGCCATCGCACTGGCGCGGCTTGGCTCCACGGGCGTGGGCACACGGCTGCTCGACTGGCTGCTGGGGATTCTCGATCGCGACGACATGCGGGAGTGGTTCCGCCCGGTGTACACCGTCACCGGCGGACACGTCGGCGTGGAAGCGGAGATCGGCGAGCTTCCCGGCTATCGCGGCAGCCGTCCGGTGCGGGTGGGGAACGCCGCGGCACAGCAACTCCAGCTCGATGTGTTCGGCCCCATGATGGAGCTCATCTCCGTCCTTGCGGAACAGGGGGTGTCGCTCTCCAACGAACACTGGCGCCTTACGGATGCGATCGTGGCGGCGGTGGCGCAGCGCTGGCACGAGCCGGACCACGGCATCTGGGAAATCCGCCGCCCCCGGACCCATTACGTTCACTCGAAGGTGATGTGCTGGATGGCGGTGGACCGCGCCCTGGCCGTGGCGCAGAGCTTCTCCGGCAGGCGCCCGGACGATTGGGTGGAGCTTCGGCGGCAGATCGCGGATGACGTACTGGTGAAGGGATGGAATGATTCCATTCGCGCGTTCACCTCGACCTACAGCGACACGGCGCTGGACGCCGCCGCGCTACACGTCGGCCTCTCCGGGCTGCTGCCCGGAAGCGACGCACGGTTTGTAAGTACGGTGGAAGCCGTGGAGCGTGCTCTGCGCCACGGCCCGACGGTGTACCGCTACCTGTTCGACGATGGTCTGCCCGGGCGTGAAGGTGGGTTCCATCTCTGCACGGCGTGGCTGATCGAGGCCCTGGAACTGATCGGCCGCCACGCGGAGGCCTGCGAACTCCTGGCGCAGTTCGTTGCCCTTTTCGGCCCGACCGGTCTGGCGCCCGAGCAATACTGCCCGCTGACGCGGCGGTCGCTGGGCAACCACCCGCAGGCCTATACCCACATCGGGCTGATTAACGCGGTCCTTGCCGTGTCCAGAATGCAACCATCTTGACGAAAGGACTCGGGCCGACGGCCGCGAGCACCGGAATGGTTCCCGTGGTGTACCGCGCGACTTGCGGCCGTGTCCGAGCAACGGCACTCAGGCTCGGCACACCTTGCCCCGCTTCCCCCGCGAGAAAACGCCCTCCTGCCCGCCCCCACGCTTGCCGGGTCTACGGATCTTGCGTGCCGGACAAGTTCACACTGGCGAGCGCTGCGGCACGACCCTACTGCGAACACTCCGGGGAACGGCTTGCAGCTTGTGGCCCATTCCACCGCCGGTGCTGTAGGGCGGCTTGGGCCTCGGCCATCTGCTGCGCACTCGGCGCCCGGCCGGTGCTCATCATCGCCGCGAAACAGTCGAACAGATACGTGGCATCGTGTGGGCCTGGGCTAGCCTCGGGATGGTACTGCACGGCGAGCAACGCCCGGTCGGGGTGAACGAACCCCTCGAGCGTGCCGTCGTTGAGGTTCGTGTGCGTCGGTACGCCCCCTGCACGCTCGAGGGAGCCAACGTCGATGGCGAACCCGTGGTTCTGCGAGGTGATCTCCACGCGCCGGGTGGCCACGTTCTGCACCGGCTGATTGGCGCCGCGATGTCCGAACTTGAGCTTGTAGGTCTCCGCGCCCAGGGCCAGACCCAGGAGTTGGTGCCCCAGGCAGATGCCGAAAATGGGAAGGCGTCCGATTAACGAGCGGAGCAGCGAAACCGCATAGGTGACGGCCGCCGGATCGCCCGGTCCGTTGCTGACGAACAC
The DNA here is from genome assembly GCA_016208685.1 of Planctomycetota bacterium. GTDB lineage: Bacteria > Planctomycetota > Phycisphaerae > UBA1845 > UBA1845 > JACQXM01. Next base: position 46,091 of record JACQXM010000041.1, read on the forward strand.
GCCGTCGGGTTTGAAGTCGACGATCGCTCCGGCGCTGGTTGTCGGAGGCACGATCTGAACGTCGCACCCTTCATCAACCAGGTGGCGGAGGATTTGCCGTTTCATGCCGCAGTCGATCGCCACCACGCGGCGCCGTACCTCGGCCGCCGGCCGGGCCAACTCAAAAGCGGTGCTCAGCCCGTCCAACCACGGACAGCCCTCGCGCGGAGCCACTTTGCTTACCAGGTCAGCGCCTACCATGCTCTGTGCCGCGCGAGCCGCGCCGACACCTTCGAGGGGATCCGTGATCTCCGTGGAGATCACTCCGCGCATGGCACCTTCCACGCGGAGCCTGCGGGTCAGCGCGCGGGTGTCGACGCCCTGGATGCCCACCACGCCGCTTCGCGCCAGGTACTCGTCGAGGGTCCGTGTTGCGCGATGGTTGCTGGGCGATCGCGCCAGCTCACGGACGACGAACCCCGCTACCTGCGGCCGAGACGACTCCACGTCCGCGTCGTTCACGCCGTAGTTGCCGATCTGCGGGTAGGTCATGGCCACGATCTGCCCGCAGTAAGACGGATCGGTCAGCACCTCCTGGTAGCCGGTCATGGCCGTGTTGAAGACGACCTCGCCGACGGAAGTGCCGGAGGCGCCGAAGCCCTCGCCATGAAGGACGGTTCCGTCCTCAAGCGCCAGAATGCACGGTCGTATGGGACTCCCGCCAGCCACGTGGGCGAAGGTAGCGACGAGAGCGGAAGGTGTCTATCCGGGACCAATAAAAAGGGACCGGCGGCTGGTGCCACCGGTCCCCGATGCGTGTTTCAGGAGGTATTCAGATGCGCGAAACAGGCTCGCGTGCGTCGTACATTCGCACCGCGGGCTATGCGGAGCGACGCCGCCGCAGCGCCACAGCGAGACCGCTGACGGCGAGCAGGGCGAGCGTTGCCGGCTCCGGCACCACGGTGCCGATCGCCAGCGTCGTGCGCGCCCCGAAGTCCTGCGCGACACTGGCGGCGTCCGTGAACCATGCCTCGGAAACGAGCGTCAGCACGTTGCCCGAGAACGGCGGCGTTCCGGGGAAGTTCATCGAGAAGTTCGAACCGGTCGTGCCGTCAAAGGTGCCATCGGCCGACGTGTTAATCGGAACCACGCCCGTCAGCGAGCCGATGAACTTCGCTGCACCGTTATCGTTAACCCAGATTCCCTCGACGCCGGCGAAGAACATATCGCCGTTTACGTCGGTGAGCGCGAGCGCCCCGTCGCCAGGAAGAACCTGCGCGCTGCCACTGCTGGCGTTGGAGATTTCCATCGCCACAGCGAAGGCTGCCGCACCAGGAAAGCCGTTGTCCGGCCCCGTGCCGATGAACGCCGCGTTACCCGTGGGCGAGACCAGTCGGCTTACATTGCCCAAGCTGTCAGGATCATCCACCGCGGTGAACAGCAACGACGAGGAGTTGAATCCACCGTTGAGGTTGCTGTAGGCAAACGTCATCAGGTCGACGGCGCTCGCGGTCGGCGATTGGCTCAAACCGATTCCGCAAAGCAACACCCCCAGAAGAGTCTTTGAACCACGCATCTTCTCTACCTCCTCGGAACCCCAATCAGATATACAGGGCGGCTCCGGCGAGCAAGCCCTACGAGCTACTTCGATCCCTAGATACGTGGCATTATAGCGGAGCGCTCCAAGCATGGCCAGCGCCGACAAAAACTTTTTCGTGGCCCTATAACCTGCGGAAAAAAGCCCGACACCGGCCACTCGATTATCGGCGCCGCCAGCGAGCAATCCGTCTCGTAGGTGCCACCCGACGTGGCTAGCCAGCGGCGAGACGATTTATGCTTACATGATTCTACTATCACTGTAATGAAGTATCTCCGTGCGCGCGTGCAGGCTGCGCACGGCCCGCGCCAAACTCCTCGATGGTTGCGATGCGGGTCATTAACGCGGCGTGCTGCCCTGCAGCTTGTGATCGTCGAGGTCGAGGGGTACGCTGCCTCCGCCCGATCGAGCCGTCGATGACTTCGGAACCGTCAAACGATGAATGGCTCCGCCGCCGCCATGCCATGGTCGAGGACCAGATACGTGTCCGTGGGGTCCGCGGCGTTCGTGTGCTGGACGCCCTGCTCCGAACGCCGCGAGAGCTGTTTGTGCCACCCTCGCATCGCGCCCAGGCCTATGAGGATCGCGCGTTGCCGGTCGGTCAGGGACAGACCATCAGCCAGCCGTTCATGGTCGCCTACATGACCGAAAACCTCGACGTGCGGCCGGAGCATTCCGTGCTCGAGATCGGAACCGGCACCGGGTACCAGACGGCGGTGCTCGCCGTGTTGGCCGCCCGGGTGTTCACGGTCGAGCGGCTCAGTGACCTTCAAGTTTCCGCGGCGCAGCGCCTGGCCGAGCTGGGCATTGCCAACGTCCAGTTCCACAACGGCGATGGAAGCCTGGGGTTGCCGGAGCATGCCCCCTTCGATCGCATCATGGTAACCGCCGGCGCTCCGCGGGTTCCGCACGCCTTGGTGGACCAGCTTGCCGACGGCGGACGGATGATCGTGCCGGTGGGCGCATCATTGGAGCAGACGATCGTGGTTGTCGCCCGCATCGGGGCGCGGGTTACTGAGATGCCGATGTTGGCGTGCCGGTTTGTGAAGTTGATCGGTCAGGACGCCTGGTCCGCGGCGGACATCGCGGACGAGACCTGACCGTCCCGCTCGATTCGCGAAGCGTGCGAGATCCGACACCCTGCCGGAAAACGTGCCGCTCGGCGACTCGCCTTGGACTCGTCGAGGCAACGCGGTGTCCGGTGGAGGCGATGAGCGACGCCGTGCGCGCCGGTGACGTCCCGCGAGCTACTGGCGGTCTGGGTCGTCGGGCGGCGCGGCGGAACCCCCGACAAGCACTTCCCACGCCGCCTGGAGCTGTCGATCGCGCACGAGCTCGCGCGTACCGATTGCGACGCCGGTGGGCGTCGGGCTCAAGGCTGCAACGGATTCGACACGCGACTCGGGCGCGGCCCGGAGTGAATCCGCGCGACCCCCGGCTGCCGCCTGATGCCCCGGGGCCCGCGACAGGTTCGCACCAACGGAACTTTCGGGCATGCTCACGTCGAGCGCATGCCGGGCTTGCTGCACGGCGCGCACTTCGTCCGCGGTGAGGCCTACCGGCAGGTCGGGTTGAACGCCCCAGGGGTCACCAACGCCGGCCTTGGGGCCGCGGTGGATGACCTGCCCGCCGGGCAGGCGATAGTAGGCGATGGTCAGCTTGATGGCGGCGTGGTTGCTCTGAAGGAACATTAACTGCTGCACGCTGCCCTTTCCGAAAGTCCGCTCTCCGACCACGACGGCGCGGTGGTGATCCTGAAGGGCCCCGGCGACGATTTCGGAAGCGCTGGCGGATGCCCCGTTGACCAGCACCGCCAGCCGCAGGTTCTCGCTCTGCTGCCCCGGCCGGGCACGGTAGGTCCGGATCACCTGCCGCCGCGTAACGGTCGAAACCACAAGGCCGTCGGCGAGGAACTCGTCCACCAGCTCCACGCCTTCTTCCAGCAGTCCGCCGGGATTGAACCGCAGGTCGAGGATCAGCGCGCCGGCGCCTTGCGCGCGGAGCTCGTCGAGTGCCTCGCGCAGCGTCTCGACGGTGTTCTCGGTGAAGTTGCTGACACGGGCGTACCCGATTCCGCGGGCGGGATCGAGCAAGTAGTCCCACCGACCATCGGGCAACCGGCGGAAGCCGCGGATGGTGCGGATGCTCACGTGCCCGGGCTGGATACGGACCTCGCGCGGTTCATCCTCGCCCGACCGGCTGACCACCAGCCGGACGGCGTCACGCGCGCCGCGCCGCGCCGGCTCGCCGCTGCCGGGGGGCGCGGCGGGGATGTACTTGGGGTCGGGCGGCGCGCGCCGCGTACGGCCCCGGGGCATCCGGCCGCCGAGCAACTCGTCGATCTCGAAGACCGACAGGCCTTCCGTCTCCCATCCGTTGACTGACAGAATCACGTCACCGGCGAGGACGCCCGCCTCCGCGGCGGGGCTGCCCTCCACGGGGGTGATGACCACGGGCCGTCCGTCGCGGAATCCGATCTCCAGTCCCAACCCGGTGTAGTCGCCGCGGCTGTGGCGCTGGAAGTCGGAGAGTTCGTCCTCGGAGATGTAACCGCTGTACGGATCCAGCTCGAACATCATGCCGCGGATGGCCCCGTCCACCAGCCGTTCGTCATTAATCGGCTCGACGTAGCGCTGCTTGGCCAGGGCGTCGGCCTCCACCAGAGCGCGATAGGCGTTGAGCACGGTGTCCTGGCGGGCCACCATGGGTGGAAGGCGCAGGAACATGGCCACGATCAGGCCGAACACCCAGAGCCACATGAGACTGTGTTTATGCATGGTTGATGACCGACCGGCCGGCGGCGCGGCGCAGAGCCCCACCCTGCGCCGCCCGAGGCAGGGTCTTGCCCCAGGCCGCCGCAGGGATTATCGAGCATCATGCCGGTCCAGGCTGAGGTGATGCCGGCCCACCCCGAGTTTCGTTGATGATCGGGGGACGCGTACGGCGGCCCGGGGCGCGCGGGGCACGGTGGCCCGATAAAGTCACCCCCGACTGCGCTCGACCGCCTTTGCACGCCGGGCTAGACTCGCCGTATGGCTGGCGAGAAGTGGTATGCTCAGGGTCTGCGGTTTTCCTGCACCCAGTGCGGCAATTGTTGCAGCGGGGAGCCGGGCTATGTCTGGGCGACCAAAGAGGAGATATCGCGTATCGCGGCATTCCTTGGCCGCACGGACGGCTGGCTGGACAAACAACATCTGCGACGTGTTGGGCTACGCTACAGCCTGACGGAGAAGCCCGACGGGGACTGCGTGTTCCTTAAGCGCGAAAACGGCAAAAGCCTATGCACCATCTACGACGTCCGGCCGCTTCAGTGCCGCACCTGGCCGTTCTGGGATGAGAACCTCCGCACGCCCGAAGCCTGGGACGCGGCGCACGTCAAATGCCCCGGGATGAACAGCGGCAAGCACCACGACTACGTGCAGATCGAAATCACCCGCACCCGCCGGAGCTGGTAGCGCAAGCCCGCGCCGCCGCGGGGTCAGGAGCGCGCGGGCGAGGGTTCGAGAAACAGGATGCGACCGCAGGACTTGCAGAGCTGGAGTTCGTCGCGGGTCTTCAGGTAGTTGATCACGTCCAGCACCACGGTCATGTTGCAGCCGGAGCAGATGTAGTCATCGCGTTTGGGGTGGAGTTTGGTAACCGCCGCCATCGCTTCCCCGTCGTGCCGCTCCGCCACGCGCAGGAACGACGCCAGCGTGCCGGGGGCGATGGCCTGAGCGCAGGACTCCCGTTCGGCGAGCAGCGCCTCCTTTTTTGCGGCGACCGAGGCGTCGTAGTCATCGAGCGCCTGCTGCGCCGCCGTCACACCCGCGAACAGCTTGGCGCGCTCCGCCTCGATGTTCCCCAGTTCGTTCTTAAGCTTCTGCATTTCCTCCATGATGGCCAGAACCTGATTCTCGACCTTCATGTTGTCGGCCTTTTCGGTGTTCATGGCCGCGAGGATGGCGCTGTAGTCCTTGTTGGTCTTGGCCTTGTTGAGCCCTTCACGATGCCGCGTGATGGATTGTTCCCGCGAGGCGACTTCGAGGTTGAGCGCGTCGATCCTGATCTGCCGTTCGCGCACCAGGCGCTGGTAGTCGTGGAGTCGTTCGTCGATCTGCCTGACCTGTCGCTGCGCGACCTCGGCGCGTCGCGCCTTGGTCTCACGGTTCCGCCGTACGGCGGCGAGCTGCAATTCAACCACTTGTAGCCGATGCAATGCGTCGAGAAGCTCGCCCATTCCCTGGTCCGTTGCGGCGATGCGGCCGCGCGTGCGTCGCCGGTCCTTGCCGGCAATCGTACCGAGCATTATGCACCAAACCCGCCGCCGCCGCAATGGCGCGCCCCATCAACGCCGCGCCGCGCCCGCGCATGACGTGTGGCTCGGTTTGCGGATGTGGAGGGCCGCTGGAAAAAGGACCCGCCGGGCTGCATATCCACACCCCGCAATCCGCACGCCGGACGGAAGCGGGGCGCAAAGCGGCGTTTTTCGCGCGGTCGCGGCCGTAGGGACGCAGACCCGATCGACCTGCGATGAACTACTCCTCAAAGGTGTTTCGTGCCGACGCATCGGCACGATAGCGCCCCCGCTGCTCGGCGTAATCCTCGGGGCTGACGGCGTCGAGGGCGAAGGCCTCCGGGTTCTGCGCGATCTTGGTGAGAAAGGGTATGCACCAGCCGCAGCCGGTCCCGGCGTTCAGGCAGCCCGTCATGCGGCTGGGGCGGTCCGGACGCAAGCGGCGGCTGTAGTTGATCAACTTCCGCATCGAGACGTGGTAACAGTAGCAGATCTCGTCGTCGAGGTTCATTGGTGTTGATTGTATCCGTCCCCACTGCCGCTGTCGCCCGACCATGCTGGGGCTACGTGGACACGCTGCGTTCGCGGCCCGCCGGACCACGAAAGTGGGGCCGGTTCATCGGCGCTCGCACTGACCGCACCGACGTCCGCCGCCCGACGCCGGCCGCGCCGGCGGTCGCCATGGAGGGGCGCACTTTTGACGTTTCCGCGCCCGGCGAGTATTCATGCGCGCATGAGATGGACGGAGTTTTTCATTCCCACGACCAAGGAAACGCCGGCCGACGCCGCCGTGCCGTCGCACCAGCTTATGGTGCGCGCGGGCATGATTCGCCAGGTGGTCGCCGGTGCGTACAGCTACCTGCCGCTGGGCTATCGCACGTTGCGGAAGATCGAGGCCATCGTCCGCGAGGAGATGAACCGCGCCGGCGCCATCGAGCTGCACATGCCCGCCATGCACCCCATCGAGTGGTGGGAGCAGACGGGTCGAGTGGAGGCGATGGGCGAGGTGCTCATCCGCCTGGGCGGCGGGGGGCGCGACGATTGGCGTGGCCGCACGGTGCTGGGCCCCACGCATGAAGAAGTGGTGACCGAGATCGCGCGTACCTTCATCAACAGCTACAAGCAGCTCCCCATCAACCTCTATCAGATTCAAACCAAGTTCCGCGGCGAGGCGCGGCCCAAAAGCGGCGTCCTGCGCACGCGCGAGTTCCTGATGAAGGACGCGTACTCCTTCCACGCCTGCAAGGAGGGTCCGGGCGGTCTGGATGAGACCTACCAGAAGATGTACGACGCCTACTGCGCCATCTTCGGTCGCTGCGGCCTGCCCTACGTGCCGGTGGAGGCGGAGTCCGGTCCCATCGGCGGCGACGCCTCGCACGAGTTCATGGTCCCTACCGAAGCGGGCGAGGATTACCTCGTGCAATCGGAGGACGGAAAGTACGCGGCGAACGTCGAACGCGCCGCGGTGCATCCCCTGGACGATGCCCAGGACGGACGCATGCAGCCGCTGCAGGAGGTGCATACGCCGGCCGTTTCAACCATTGCCGATGTGTCGAAGTTCCTGGGGTGCGCGGCGCGGCAGATGATCAAGACCATCATCTACGAGGCGGACGGCGCCCCGCTGGTGGCGCTCGTTCGAGGCGACCACGAGGTCAACGAAGGCAAGCTGGCGCGGGTGGCCGGAGTGTCGAAGGTTGTGGCTGCCACGCCGGAAGTGATTCGCAAAGTGACAGGAGCCGACGTGGGCTTCGCCGGACCGGTGGGGCTTACGGCGCGGATCATCGCCGACCAGGCGGTGACCGTCATGCACGACGCCGTCACCGGCGCCAACCGGACCGACTTCCACGTGACCGGTGTGAATCCCGGCCGCGATTTCGTAATTGCGGAACGCGGCGACATCCGCCGTGCCGTCGAGGGCGATCGGTCGCCGCACGGCTCCCCGCTCCACTTCCGCAAGTGCATCGAGGTGGGGCACGTGTTCAAGCTGGGCACCAAGTATTCGAAGGCCATGGAGGCGACCTTCCTGGATCAGAACGGCAAGTCGCACCCCATGATCATGGGCTGCTACGGCATCGGGCTCAACCGCATCATGGCCGCGGCCATCGAGGCCTCGCACGACGAGAAGGGCATCTGCTGGCCCATGAGCATCGCGCCCTTCGAGGTGGTGATCTGCGCCCTGGACGTGCGCGAGGCGAGTGTCACGAATACGGCACAGCGGCTGCACGATGAGCTCTGTGCCGCGGGGGTGGAGGTGATCCTCGACGATCGCGACGCCCGGCCGGGCTTCAAGTTCGCCGATGCCGAACTCGTCGGCTTCCCCGTGCGCATTACCGTGGGCAAGAAGGGGTTGGCCGAAGGCAGCGTCGAGATCGTTGAGCGTTGCGGCGGCGAGGTACGGAAGGTGCCGGTGGAACGCGCGCTCTCCGAGGTGCGGGAACAGGTGGCCTGTCTGCGGGCCCGATGTGCGGTAAAAACGTGAACCCTCGAAAGGTCGCGAGCCGCGCGGGGTGAGTACCCCACGCGGCCCGCGACTGGAACGTTCCCGCTTTCACCCAGAAGCGGCGGCGAGGCGCCGGGTGATGCCGCCGCGGCACGCCGACCTCAGAACGAGTTCCACAGCGCCTGGTTGGTCACTTCGTGGTGGAACATGACCTCGCCGGCCTTGACCTTAGTTCCCAGCTCCTTCGGACAGCGATCCGCGGCCCGCTGCTTGAGCTCGGCGAACTTTCCGTGGACGTCCTCGCCCAGCATATCCACGCACATGCGGCTGGTTTTGAAGAGCCGGATGGCGTCATGGATGTTGTCGGGCAGGAAGCGAGTCCGGGCCCGCTTGCCCTCGGCGTCGGCCGGGTCGGGGGGCGGTCCTTCGAGCCCTGTGCGCAGCAGCGTGTAGAAGAGCAGATACGGATTGGCATCCGGCGCCACGGAGCGGAACTCGATGCGCGCCGAGCGCTCGTTGGCCAGCGGGATGCGGATCATGGCCGCCCGGTTCACCGCAGAATACTTGATCTGGTTGGGCGCCTCGAAGTGTGGATCCAGCCGTCGATAGGCGTTCACGCTCGAATTGAGCACCAGGCAGATGTCCGTGGCGTTGTTGAGGATGCGCTCCACGAAATCCCAGGCGAACTGCGAGAGCCGGTCCGGACCGTTGGCGTCGTAGAACAGGTTCTTCCCGCCCTTGCTCAGGGACATGTTGCAGTGCATGCCGTTGCCGTTGACTCCCGCCACCGGCTTGGGCAGGAAACACGCGGTGAGCCCCATGCTCCGCGCCACCTGGCGGCAGGTGAGCTTGTAGAGTTGAATCTGGTCGGCGGCGATCATCGCCTCGGTGAACCCGAAGTTGAGCTCGAACTGTGAGGGAGCCACCTCGGGATGGTCCTTCTCATTGGCCAGGCCCAGGGCACGCTGCGCCTCGGCGCAGCGGTCGATGAACTGCCGCAATGGATCCTGCGGGAGCGAGTGGTAGTAGCCGCCGGTGGAGATGAACTCAAACCGACCGGCATCGTGGTAGGTGCGCTCGGCGTCCACTCCCTTGAAGAGAAAGCCCTCGATCTCGGGAGCCACGTGCAGCACCAGCCCCTTGTTGCGGTGGAGTTCCTCGGTGAAGGTGCGCAGGCGGGAGCGGAAGGCCGCCGGGTAGGGGGCGCCGTCCTGTCCCCGAACCTCACCAAAGACGATCACCTTACCCGGCCCGAAGATGTCGGCGGGCAACCAGTAAAACGCGCCCCAGTCGATGCCCAGCTTCAGGTCCGACTCGCTGATTTCGGAGAAGCCGCGGATGGACGAGCCGTCGAAAGTCAGGTTGTCGCCGTAGCGCAGCAGGAACTTCTTGTCGTAGTCGAGCATGTGGAAGCGACCCTCAAGGTCGGTGAAGCAGACGGTCACCGCCTTGATGCGCTTTTCGTCCGTCAGGTACTTGCGGCGCTGCTCTTCGATTTTGTCCGCGGAGACGCGCTCCAGCCGCTGCTGCTTGGCCTCGAGATTCAACTCCTCAAGCTGGTCGTAGGGGATTTCGAGGAACGTCCGCAGCGGTGTAGGTTCCATCTTCTGCCTTCCGTCTGGAGGATCAGTTATCGGACGACGCGACAATCGCCGTCACAACATGCTTTTTAGCCTAGCGACGGAGCGCTGTCAATTAAAAACGATGGAAGTTATGTTAAACCAATGAACGCTAATGCTAATCGTGTGGCCGCATGAGGTTACGGTCCGGTATTGACAGGGGGTAAGGCTGTGATATGGTGTCTCTGAAGCAGGCGTGGAGCGGCGTTACGGGCTGGCATCAGGCCCGTTTTTTTGTGCCCGGAGGGTGTGCCCTGGTAGTGGGCCGGAGCGTCGATCGCACATGGAGCATCCCGCAACCGAGCACGCTTGTGTCTTCGGCCTGGGCTGGGGCGACGAGGGCAAGGGCAAGATCGTCGATCTGCTCTGCCCCGCCTTCGACTATGTGGTGCGTTTCAACGGCGGCGCCAACGCCGGGCACACCGTGGTGGTGGACGGGCAGAGATTCGCGCTGCACCTGCTGCCCACGGGCGTGCTTCATGAAGGCGTGGTCAGCGTCATCGGCCCCGGCGTGGTGGTCGATCCCGTCAAGCTGTTGGCGGAGATCGACGCGCTGGCGGCACGCGGCATCGACGTCCGCCCGCGGCTTCGCATCAGCGAGCGCGCGCACCTGGTGCTCGCCTATCACCAGCTCGAGGACCAGCTCAGCGAGAAGGCGGCGAGCGACACGGCGCGCATCGGCACCACCGCCCGCGGCATCGGCCCCTGCTACGCCGACAAGATGAAGCGCGCGCCGGCGATTCGTTTCTCCGATCTTCTGCATGACCCCGGCCTGACGGCGCGGGTTCGTGAAATTGTCACGGCGCGGTGCAACGCGCTGCGCGGACTTTACGGGAGTGACGGCGGCCTGCAGGCCGAGGACGTTCTGGAGACCGTGGAGACGGCGCGGACGCGGCTCGCCGACTGCATCACCGATACCACGGCGCTTCTCCACGATGGCCTGGCGGCGCGGCGGCGAATCCTCTTCGAGGGCGCCAACGGCGTTTTGCTCGACGTCGACCACGGCACGTACCCGTTCGTCACCTCCAGCAGCACCGGCCCGCACGGTATCGGTTCCGGAGCGGGCGTGCCCCCCGTGCGGGTACCGCGGCTCGTGGGAGCCATCAAGGCGTACGCCACGCGCGTCGGCGCCGGACCCTTCGTGAGCGAGCTGAACGACGAGACCGGGGATCGGATCCGTGTGTGCGGCCATGAATTCGGAACCACCACGGGCCGACCGCGGCGATGCGGCTGGTTCGACGCCGTGGCCTGCCGCTACAGCGTACGGGTAAGCGGCGCCACGGATGTGGCCCTGCTGCATCTGGATACGCTGGGCGGATTTCCCGAGGTGGGCATCTGCACGGCCTATCGCTGCGACGGAGTTACGCTGACCACCCCGCCGGCGGACGCGGCGCGGCTGCTGCGTGCCGAACCGGTCATCGAGTTTTTACCGGGTTGGCCGGCGGAGCTGCGCGCGGTGCGCCGTTTCGAGGACCTGCCGCCGCCGGCGCGGGAGTACGTGCGGCGGATTGAAACGCTGATCGAGGCGCCGATCAGCATCATCGGCGTGGGGCCGGATCGTGCGCAGACGCTCGTCCGGGGGCCACTGGCGGAGATCATCTAGGCCGTGCCGGCGCGCCGCCGACGTAGCCGCGGTCGCCGAGCTGGGAGGATACTGAACCTATGGAATCCACGATCCGGCCGCTTTGGCCCTGGTTTGTAGCGCTCACCGTTTTGTGCTGGGGGGCGTACGTGCCCACGCTTCACGTCGGACAGGCGGCGCTGGGAAAGAACAGCGCCCTCAGAGCGTTTCTCTTCGTGGGGCTGGCCTACTTCCTGGTGTCCGTGGCCGTGCTGGCGTACATCTGGCTCGCCAAGGCGGAGCCATGGGAGCTCACCGGCCGCGGCATGGCACTGTCCACGCTCGCCGGCACGCTGGGCGCCGTCGGGGCGCTGGGAATCGTGTTTGCGCTGAGGTTCAAGGGCCTGCCGATCTACGTAGCCCCGCTGGTGTTTGCCGGGGCGCCCATCATCAACACTTTGGTGTCAATGATCTGGCACCGTCCCGCCCGGCCGCCGGCGCTGTGGTTCTACGCTGGCATCCTGCTGGCGGGATTCGGCGCCGCCCTGGTGCTGCGGTTCAAGCCGACCTAACCCAGGTTGCGCAGTTGGGCGAGTGAATCGGGCCTGGGGGCGGCGCCCGGGCCGATTGTGGTCAAAAGTCTTCACTACATTTCCGGGGGTGTCCTATCGGATGGCGGGCGGAGGCGGTGGGCGGCGGTCACGTCGCAGTCGGCGCAAAGGTGTTCGGGGAGGGTGAGCTTGAGCGCCGCCAAGAGCTCGGCCTGCTCGGCGTGGGGGCGGGCGACCCGGCGCAGGCGCAGCACCCGCCCCTCCACCG
>JACQXM010000048.1 GCA_016208685.1 Planctomycetota bacterium
GTCGGTCTGGATGACGTTGGTGAAGATGGTGTCGCCGGCGCACGGCCCGATGCTCACGAAGTCCAGGCAGCTCGGGTCGTAGTTGATCAGGAACTGACCGCCGGTGACCTGCTGCGAACCGGCACCGATGTGGATGGCAACCGTCATCGTCTCGCCGCCGTCGAAGCAGTTGGGGTCGTCATACAGACGGACGCACGTGCCGCCCGAGGTACCGCAATCCGCATCCGACTGGCAGGCAGCCTGCGAAATGCTGCAGAACTTGCCCTGGACTTCCAGGCAGAGCGGGGTGTTCTCGGAGCACTCGCAGAAGCCGGCCACCGCCGTACCGCAGGTACCCAGCGGGCAATCCGCGTCGTCCTGGCACGGGATGGTGTTGACGTCCGTACCGGTGCACGTGCCGGCATCGCACGTGTCGTTGACCGTGCAATCGAACGTGTCGTCGCAGGCATTGCCCGTGGTGGGCGTGTGGGCAACGTTGCCCGTACCCGCGTCGCAGGCGTCGGCCGTACACGCATCATTGTCGTCGATCAGCGTAAGGCTCGCATCGGCTGGATCGCAGCAATTAGTAGCGGAGTTGAATAGCGGCTCATTGAGGCAGGTGTTATCCGGCTGACAGACGTTGCTCGTGCACTTGTTGTCAGCCAAGCACGTGCCGCCCTGGCAATCCGACACACCATTCGGGCACGCAGCGCCGCTGTTCGCTCCGCCCACGCAGATAGGATCCTCGCAATCGGCGTTGGTCTGGCAGCTCGGACAAGCCGGGCCGGCCGGCGGACACAATCCGTCCTTCTGCCAATTGCGCCCCGACGGACGCGAATTGCACTGCGCCTGCGTCAGGTTGTCCTCGCAGTTCGGCGGCGAGACCTGACCGATGCTGCTGCAGCAACGACCGGTGACGATCTTGATCTTGCCCGGAACCGTGAACAGGCCGGGGATCAGGGCTGCGGTGAAGTCGTTCATGAACGTTTTGTTGACGTCCTGGACGAAGTCAATCGTGTACGTTCCAATGGCGGTGCCGGGGACGTTGAGGACCAACGTACCGCAGTAACCGAGGGCATTCGCACCAGCCGCACCGGGATCGACCACACCACCGCAAGTCGTCGACTGGGAGGCCGCACCGTACTCAAAGTCCAGGGTGACGGTCGCCACGGCCGCAAGCGGCGTGCAGGGGGTCAAAACGAACCGCGGGTTATCCAGACAGAAGTTACCCGCACCGACGCAAACGCCGGCGTTCACGCTGCAGTCCAGCAGGCTGAGATTGCAGGCCTTCGTGGTCTGGAACGCACCCGTGCCGTCGTTGACGTTCACGCCGCCCTTGGGCGTGAGGTCAGCGCCGGGATTGGACGGCACCGCGTTAGCGCCCGGGTAGCCCTGCGTACCATTGATCGTCGCCTGGAACGCACCCAGCGTGGGGGCGCCGGGGGCAGCACTCCACCCGTAGGCGATGATCTCCAGGGTAACCTCGACGCCGCCGGCCGGAATCTCAATCGTATCCGTGCCGATCACCGTAAAGGCCCCGGTGGACGACTTGGGCCGCAAGTCAAACTGCTCACCGTAGACGCTGACGCTCATGCCGAAGAGTGCCACGGCCATGACACCCAGAGCCCAGCGGCTACACACACAAGTACTTCTCATGTTTCCTTACCTCCAATTGGGGACACTTTCCCTCGTATCAAGAACGATACAACAATTACGAAACCCGATAGACACAATTCTGAACCAACGTTCCAGTCCCGGCGGCTGGTGATTGGACTACGCAGCCGCCCCGACACACGACGCACAGCTCACATCACCCTCCGTCACTCCGATACGCGGCTCCTTTTTTTCCGTGGCCATTCTTGCCCAAGCCGCTGAAGCGGGTAACGGCGCAACGACCGAAAGCAGCCCAGCGGACTCCCTTTGCGTTCCTCTATAGGCGGCCGCCCGTGCGTGTCGCTTCCGCAGCTTTTTGCCCGCGAATCCGCTCAATCACGCACAACGCAACGCTTGCCCAGCGGCCCCTCTCAGTCCAACCGGTGCAGGAGATGGCCTCCAACACACTCAAACGGCAGGCATGCAGTCAGGTGGCTCATGCCCCAACCGCACACCTCCCGATGAAGGCCGATATTACCGAAACCGCCATTCGGGGTCAAGAAGTTTTTCAAGTTTGTAAAATCAGATAAGGTGCCCACGCGCGGAAGCGACACCTGAAATCCGTAACTATGCCCGACAAGAAACCCAGGAAGGACCGATAATAACAGCTATACCGACAAGCTAATGAGCGATCCGGATTGGCTGCCGTACGGGTGGTAAACCGGGGCACGGGATCCTGAGCGTGGTTTCTGCGCTGATTTCGGCGTAAGGCGGCAACCTCAACCCTGGGAATGGAGGATTCAGCGGACTGCCGGCCCCCCCAACGCCCGCAGCGATGGCCAGGTCGGGCGCGTGACCGTCGCTGCCAACCCGCGGCGTCCTCCGCGCCGACGCCCCGCGACGCCCCGCGACGCGATAGAGTGCCACCTATGTGGCATGAGCGTTCGCGTGAAGTCCGGCGCTGCGGGTCATGGCGCCGCGCCCGGGGCGCGTGTGGCGGCCTGCAAGTTGGCCTTCGCCGCGGCGTGCTCCGGCGCAATCCTCAGCGCGGCGCGGAAGTACTCCGCGGCCTCCTGCGACTTGCCCTCCTGCATCAACGTGCGTCCGAAGTTGTTGTAGGCCTCGGGATGTTGCGGATGAAGGCGAATGGCCGCCTGGAATTGCTCTCGCGCCTCCGACAGGCGACCGGTTTGCACTAACGCGATGCCCAGGTTGTTAAGCGTTCCGACGTGCCCCGCGTCGATCCGCAACACCTCTTGATACAGCGCGATGGCGGCATCGAACTTCTGCTCCCGCATCCGCAGATTCCCCAGGTTGTATCGCGCCGCCACGCTGCGCGGTTTCAGACGGATTGCCTCCTGCAAGTGTTGCCCCGCCTCCTCCGTTCGCCCGGTCCGGCCCAGCGCGTCGGCCAGTTGCAACCGGTTCGCCTCGGAAGCCGGTTCGAGGCGAACCGCCGTGGTGAGTGCGTCGATCGCGTCGGCCGGGCTCCCGCGCTGCACCAGGGCCCGGCCCAGCGCTGCGTGCAGCTCCGCAAGGTCGGGATGCCCCCGCAACGCGGCCCGCAAGTGCGTCTCCGCCCCTACGTAGTCTCCCCGCGCTTCGAGGAAGCTCGCCAGCGCGAAGTGCGTTTCCGGCAAGTCCGGGGCAACACGCAAAGCGGCCTGGAAGGCTGCCTTCGCGTCATCCAGTCGCCCAGCGTCGCTGAGGGCACCCGCGAGGTTAGTGTAGGTAATAGCCTGCGGGTTGAGTTGGGCAAACTGAGGGGCGTTCGCCGCCGCAGCGGTCGCCAGCAGTAGCGCACCGGGGATGGCCAATGGTCGCCAGGCGCCGGCGCGAACCTGCCGAGCCGTCTCCGCAATCCCCACCGCGGCAAACATGGCCAGGATCGGCACCATCGGATAGCGGTAACGGGCGAACACGTAGAACAACGCTACGCCGGCGGCAATCGCCAGCAGGATGGCGTACAGGCTCCAGAGCCGCATCCAGTCACGCCGCGTCCACCACATCCCCATCGCCGCAAGCGGCGCGATCACACCGAAGTGCGTGGCGCTCCCGAGGGCGTGGAGCACGCGGGATGCGTCGCGATAGGCCTCGATGCTCTCGGTGTCCGTGGTTTCGCAGGCGTTCCAGACCATCATCCACTTGCGGGCCAGCAGGCGGGCCCAGGCCCCGGGCTCCGTGGCGATGAACTCGAACGCTCGCCCCATCCAGTAGCGCGACACCTCGCCCGCCGTCAGTTCCCGCCCCAGGTCCGCCTGCGCCAACTCCGTGGCATCGAGTCGTTCGTATTTCACTTCGGCCCGCCACTTGCGCAGCGGCTGATAGGAACCGGTCGCCGCCGGGTGGTTGCCGATGTAGAAGTTGGGCCCCATCTGCGCCGTGGTGAGCACGAATTCGCCGCCCACCGCAAGATTACGGACCCCGACCGGAAGCAGCACAACCGCCAGACCCGCGAGCATGAGCCCAACGCGGCCCAACCGCACGCGCCACGCGGCGCCGTTGGCGACGAACGCCCACGCCGCAATCACCGGCACCAGAATCAGGGCGTTCTCGCGGGTCAAGGCGAAACCGCCGAGGACGACACCGATGGCGAGCAGACGCAAGCCGCCGCATGCAGCGACGTCGCGGCAGCGCTGATCGCGGTTGGCCCCGGAACCTCCCGGGGCCAGGAGCAGGAGCAACAGCGTCATGAAGAGCAGGTCGAGTACGGATTTCTGGATCAGCGCGTCAAAGAAGATCGCCGGCGCATGAAGGGCCAGCAACGCGCCGGCAAGCAGGCCGAGGCGAGCGTTGTCGAAAAAGCGCGTGGTCGCCAGCGCCAGCAGCCCGCAGGCGACCGACCCGATGACAATCTGCACTCCGCGCACCACGTCCAGACTGTGGCCGAACAGTCTGTAGATCACGGCCAGAAAGTAGGGATACAGGGGCGCCTGGTAGAACACCTCGGAGCCCAGCCAGTCTCCCGCCGCCACGCGTTGCGCCCAGCGGTCGTACTCCGCGCCGTCGCCGAAGAGCACGGCGAAGAACGGCGAGGAACGCATTTCCCACAGATACGCGGCGCGTATGAGCGCGGCGAGGAGGAGGACCGCCGCGGCGCACCGCCATTCCCTGCCACGGCGCCGGTGTCCGCTTCGTGTCGCCGCTCGCGCCAGGTGGGTAGCGCCCGCGTCCTTCGGCGTGGCGCAAGATGGCTGGTTCCTGGGCATGATCGGGTCAGAGCATAGCGCTGATTCGCCTCCCGGCAAAGCCGCGCACGCCGGCCGGCCCCGCGCCGGCAAGGCGGATGACTATCGGACAGGCCCGCGACATCGCCGCAGCGTGCACGGTCCGGCCGAGTCCGCATGCCGGCTCGCTGTTTTCCTTCTTTCGGCCGGTCGATACATGTTTGCCGGCAGCAGACCGAGTTGCCTGCATTTTCGGTCGTGGCTAGAATCGGGGCGCCGTATCTGCGGCGGGGATCGAGGACATTACCAGACGCCGGCAGGGAAACCATTCTCCTGAAGCAGGCGGCTGCCAGAGTGGGAGAGCGCGAGAATGTTCGAACGGTTTACGGATCGAGCGCGGAAGGTCATGGCCCTGGCGAACCAGGAGGCGCAGCGCTTCAACCACGAGTACATCGGGACGGAGCACATCCTCCTGGGGTTGGTCAAGGAGGGGTCGGGCGTTGGCGCGAACGTGCTCAAGAACCTGGACGTGGACCTTCGCAAGGTTCGGCTGGAAGTCGAAAAGCTGGTCAAGAGCGGCCCGGAAACCACCACCATGGGCAAGCTCCCCCAGACCCCGCGGGCGAAGAAGGTCATCGAATACGCCATCGAGGAGGCACGGAACCTCAATCACAACTACGTGGGCACGGAGCATTTGCTGCTGGGGCTGCTTCGTGAGCAGGACGGGGTGGCGGCCCAGGTGCTCATGAATCTCAACCTCCGCCTGGAGGACGTTCGGGAGGAAGTGCTCAACCTCCTGGGTGCCAGCGAAGAGGCGGAGGAAGCCAATGCCGCGTCGACTTCGGAGCAGAAGAAGGGCAAGAGCAAGACTCCGGCGCTGGACTCCTTCGGGCGCGACCTGACGGAGATCGCGCGACAGGGCAAACTGGACCCGGTGATCGGGCGTCAGGCGGAAATCGAGCGGATCATCCAGATTCTCTGCCGGCGGCAGAAGAACAACCCCGTGCTGCTGGGCGAGGCCGGCGTAGGGAAAACGGCGATCGTCGAGGGGCTGGCGTCGCGAATCGTCTCCGCAGACGTGCCGGAGCTGCTCGCCGACCATCGCATCGTGGTTCTGGACCTGGCGCTGATGGTGGCGGGCACCAAGTACCGCGGGCAGTTCGAGGAGCGGATCAAGGCGGTGATGAACGAAGTCCGCCGCGCCGGCAACGTGATCCTCTTTATCGACGAGCTGCACACCCTGGTGGGGGCAGGCGGAGCGGAGGGGGCGATCGACGCCTCCAACGTGCTCAAGCCGGCGCTATCGCGCGGCGAGATTCAGTGCATCGGGGCCACGACGCTGGATGAGTACCGCAAGTACATCGAGAAGGACAGCGCGCTGGAGCGGCGCTTCCAGCAGATCATCGTGGAGCCGCCCACCAAGGATGAGACCGTCGAGATTCTCAAGGGTCTGCGCGACCGCTACGAGGCGCACCACCGCGTGCAATACACGGACGCGGCGCTGGGCCGCGCCGTGGAACTCTCGGCACGTTACATCGCGCGGGTGCAGCCCGACAAGTCCATCGACGTGATGGACGAGGCCGGGGCGCGGGTGCGGCTGAAGTCCATGACCAAACCGCCGGACCTGACGGACCTGGAACGCGAGCTGGAGAAGCTCAGCGGCGAGAAGGACGAAGCGGTCAAGAACGCCGACTACGAGCGCGCGGCGCAGATCCGCGACCGCATGGACGCCATCAAGCTCAAGAAACGCAACATGCAGAAGGAGTGGCGCGACCGGACCAAGGAGATCGACGGCGTCGTGGACGAGGAAGTCATCTCCGAGGTGGTCAGCAACATGACCGGCATCCCGCTGGTGCGCATGGGTCGCGACGAAGCCGATCGACTGTTGCAACTGGAAACCGAGCTGCACAAGCGCGTGGTCAGCCAGGACGAGGCGGTCAGCGCCCTTGCCCGCGCCGTGCGCCGCAGCCGCAGCGGCCTGAAGGACCCCAACCGCCCCATGGGCAGCTTCGTCTTCGTTGGCCCCTCGGGCGTGGGCAAGACCTACCTCGCCAAGTGCCTGGCGGAGTTCCTCTTCGGCGACGCCGAGGCGCTCTTCGTGCTCGACATGTCCGAGTACATGGAGAAGCACAACGTCTCGCGGCTCATCGGCGCGCCGCCGGGGTACGTGGGGTACGAAGAAGGCGGGCAGCTCACGGAGCGCATCCGCCGCCGGCCCTATTCCGTCATTCTGCTGGACGAAATCGAGAAGGCGCACCCCGACGTGTTCAACATGCTGCTCCAGATCATGGAGGAAGGCCGGCTCACGGACTCCTTCGGACGTCATGTGGACTTCAAGAACTGTATCGTCATCATGACCAGCAACATCGGGGCGCACCGCATCACGGTCCAGGACGAGTTCGGCTTCGGCAAGCGCGACACCAACGTCAGCTACGACAAGATGAAGGACATGCTCAAGACCGAGCTCGAGGACCACTTCCGCCCCGAGTTCCTCAACCGGCTCGACGAGATCATCGTTTTCCGCAAACTCACGCACAAGGACATGATCTCTATTGTGGACCTGGAGCTGGCCAAGCTGGCCAAGCGGCTGGACGGCCAGGGGCTGGAGCTGGAGGTCACGCCCGAGGCGAAGGACTACCTGGTGGAAACGGGAACGGACGAGAAATTCGGCGCCCGGCCGCTGCGTCGGGCGATCGAGCACCACCTCGAGGACGTGCTCTCCGAAGCCATGCTCCGTGGCGAATTCGCGGGCAAGGACAAGGTGCTGGTGGCGCGCAAGCCGCCGGAAACCGAAGGCGGGAAGGCGAGTCTGTCCATCTCCGGCGTCAACCGCGAGGCGAGCAAGCTCGAGCCCGTTCCCGCGGGCCAGCCGGACGGAACCTAGGCGCGCCCGCGCCAATCCGCGCCGCGGGACGGGGTTGGCCCTGGAGCAACCGCCCGGGCGCCCCCCGGGCCTCGGGTCCGACTGAGCAGGCGCCTGATCCAACCCCATGATGGGCTGTCGACCCCTGCAACGGCGCGGCGAGCGGCAACAGCCAGATGCCCTGCCCTCCGCGAACTCTCACGGCGCAACACGGCCGAGGCGGCTGACACGATCGCGAACGGTTTACCGGGATCGGTCCCCATCGACCTCCGCGATCTCCCACTCTCCCGCGTCGCCCTCCGACACTTCGAAGGCGATGTGCGTGCCGCTGCCGTAGAGGACAACGGCAAAGACGCCCGGCACACCGATGTCAAACAACGGGTAGCGGTCGAATTCGCTTACCCCGCTCAACCTGCGACCCGTCCGGTACAACGGCGAGTAGTCGTCTACCAGGTCCCGTACCCAGATGGTGTGCCATCCGGGATCCACCAGTGCGATGCGCCCGATCCAGTACGGCTCGGCCTTAGTCCACCAGTGCGCGATGCCGTGTACTGCCAGGAGCACTGTCCCGCGGACCGGAAGGAAGAACACGGGAAGCTCGAGCGTAGATGTGTCCGATCGGTAGACCGAGAGCGGCTCGCCCGTCGCCTCATCGAAGGCACCCCACCACTCTCCGGGAAGGAAGCCGGCAAACTCAGCCTCGTAGTCCGGCAGCCCCTCGAGGCGGACGATAAAGCGCCCGGCGGATTCCAGGTAAACCATTTGCAGCGCGACCGGTTCGAGCAGGCAGGGAGGATTGCAGGACCACCCCGGATACTGCCGGTCGTACACTTCATGAAACAGGACTTGTCCGTCCGGTGCGAGAATCACTACGTGCAGACGCGGGGGATTCCGAATCTCGTCCTCCGTCGACCACCGGCCGGTGTACGCGATTCCCGCTATGGTACCGACCCTGCTGATCTTCACTTCCCGAAGCGAGAACTCCGCCCGGAACTCGCATTCATCGCCGCCGCGGCGCAGCAGGTACGTCGCCCCACCGCGCTCGTCGTCGTCGTCCGGCAGCACCGTGAGCCGGGTGTCGCCGCCCGGTGACAGGTAAGTGGTCGGGCCCCACCGGCCGATGTTCGGGATGGTCAACGAGGCGATGCAGAGTTGGTCCGAAGGATCCGGGCAGCGGAGGGACCGCAACTCGTAATCAGAAACGGGTAACAGCACGGCAGCCAGCAACAGAAACATGGTGAGTCGCCCCCTTCGCGACGCGTCCGCCGCGCATCGGCGCCGACGACCTGCACTCGCCGTGACGGCCGTCGCCATCATGGCGGTCGCTCACGGGCTGCGACGGCGCTTCGTGCCAGCGCGAGAAGGGAACAGGCACCGCTCAATCGCGACGCGGCTCGCTGCAACGACATTCGGCCCCATGATATTACCGGCGCAGCGCCCTCTGCCGCAAGTGCTCGCGCGGTGCTTGGCGACGGGGTGGGAGTAGCGAACGGTCTCGCCTGAAGCCGTCCGGTTGACTCACGGCCGTAGGGAGTGCCGCCCACGGGCGAGCGCGCGACGGGAATCGGCGGTCGTGGTTTCGATCAGCTCGCCGCGCAACAATCCCATCCGGATGGCATCGTGGTACGCGCCGTCGAGGTAGAGGTGTTCCCGGTCGCGTCCCTCTTCGCGGAAGCCGCATCCGCGATAGACCTCCCGCGCTTTCTCGTTGTATTCGGCCACGTAGAGGTGGATGCGGTGCAGGTTGAGCTGCTCGAAGCCGAACCGGCAGAGAAGCGCGATCGTCCGGCGTCCCAACCCCAGTCCGCGCTTCGCCGGTTCGCCGATGTACAGCCACAGCTCCGCGTGACGGCTCCGCGAACAAATGCCCTTCAGGCCGCACAGCCCGATCGGCTGATCCGCGTGCCGCACCGCGAAGGTCACGGCGTCCGCGCGGGCGATGAGCGACTCGTACCAGCGCTCGTGTTCCCACTGGGTCACGGGAAGCACGCGGTCGATGGCGCGCGCCAGCTCCGCGTCGTTAACCCAGGAGTGCACGCAGGCGAGGTCCTGGCGTTCGAAGGGTGCCAGGGTGACAACGCCGTCGGAATACATGGAAGACTCCCTTCGCCGCCGCCTGCGGCCCAGGTCCTGCGGGCGGTCAATGCACGTGGCTTTCCGTCCCGGCCCCGGCCGTCGCTCCCACGGTGATGAACTCCAGGCTTCGCGGGCCGACGTTGAACAGTAGATCGACCACGGACAGGTGAGAGATAAACTCGCCAAAGCGCTGGGGATAGCAGGGGTGCGCGTAGTCCTGGAAGCGTACCTCGATGCCCGCCGCCGCGAACAGGCTGAGATCCAGGTAATCGCGGGCCGCCGAGCCGCTGTAGTAGGCGCCGCAGCCCAGCCGCCGGCAGATCTCCACGAGCCGCCCGCTACGATCACCGGAAAGCTCCAGCTCCGAGGAGCGGTGTACGGAGCGGCGCAGTTTAAGTTTGCCGCACAGCAGCTCCACGGCCGCGAGGTCCAGGTCGACCAGCCGCGACCAGCCCGAAGTAAGCAGCTCAGCAAGCTCGGGAAACAGCCAGTCGAAGTAAGGACACGGTGCATAGCACGTCCGCAGCGCCTGCACGTGTTTCTCCGCCCAGCGTGATCGGGTGGGGTCGATCTGCACGTCGTGGATGCACTGTTGCCCCCGCCCGCCGGTTCGTACCGGCACCGTCAGCCACTGCGCGCCGCCCGGACCCTTGATGCGGTTGCGATTCCGCCAGCCGTGCTTGTCGAACTGTACGTCGTCAAGGAACACAAACTCGTCGGCGACGTGCATCTGCTCAAAGAAGCCCAGCCAGGGCAGATAGCCAGGCTGGAGGACGACGCAGGTGCGAGCAGGCGGGACTCTCGGGTTCACATACATCACAGTTCACCGGCGGGTCGCGGCCCGCTGAACTCAAGATGTCACACGGACAACACTGCGGCCTGTTGCGCCGGCGTCGCCTCAAGGCAGGTGCCGTCGGTTGCGGGCGGCGACCCACGCCGGGTGCCTTCGTACCAGCGTTGAAAACAGAACAGGCTCCACACTTTGTATTGCAGTTCCGATTCGCCGGCCGCGTAGCGCCGCAGCAGGTCGGCCACTGCCGAGGGGCGAAACAGGCCGTGCACCGCCAGGGCGTCGGGCGAAAGCGCGTCCTCGACGGCGGCACGAAACGGGCCGGCCTGCCAGGTGTTGACGGGCATGACGAACCCCTCCTTGGGGCGGTCGACGATCTCCGCCGGAAGCCGTCGCCGTGCCACCTGCTTAAGGATCCACTTGCAACATCCGGCGCGGATCTTCCACTCGCCGGGCAGGGCGAACGCGAACTCCACGATCTCATGATCGAGAAAGGGCACGCGGGTTTCGACGCCATGTGCCATGGCCAGCCGGTCGCTGTAGCCGAGCACGTTGTCGGGCAGCAGTGAGCGGCAGTCGAAGTCCAGTTGGCGGTTGAGCGGATCGCGGCTGCGACACTCCCCGAAAAGCCCGCGGATCAGGTCCGTGGTGCCGGCCCCGTCGGGAAGGCGGAGGTCGGGCTGGAGCAGCTCGCGCTTCTCCTCATCGGAGAAGACGCAGAGCGCTGCCCGCCAGAAGGAATCGTCAGGGTGCGCAGTGCGGAGCACGCGGTCGATGTCCTGCTCGAACGGTGCCGCCAGCCCCGGGAACATGCGCACCGCCGGCTCGCCGAAGTGCAGCAGGTTGTGGATCGGTTGCGCCAAACGATGGGCCAGGTAGGAGCCGAACAACTCGTCCGCCCCATCGCCGGACAGGCACACCTTCACATGCCGTCCCACGAGCTTGCACAGGAAATACGTGCTCGTCACCCCCGCGAACGGCTCGTCGAACGCGGCGAGAACGCGCGGCAGATCCGCGAGCACCTCCTCGGCCCCGACGAAGTACTCGTGGTGGTCGGTGCCCAGCTTGCGGGCCAGGGTCCGCGCCAGGGCCAGCTCCTGCTGCTTGGCCGGGAGGTCTTCGGTGTATCCCAGCGTGAACGTGGACAGCGGCGCGGCCGAGGCTTCCGCCGCGAGGGAGACGATCAGGCTCGAGTCCACACCCCCGCTCAGGAGCGCGCCGACGGGTACGTCGGCCTGGAGACGCCGCCCGACTGACGCCTGCAACAGTTGCTCGAGTCGCTCGGCTGCCTGGCGCGAGTCGCCTCGCGGCCGGTCGACGACGGAACCGTCGGCGTTCATCCACCGCCAGTAGCGGCGCCGCGTCACGCGTTCGTCCTGCACGATGACCTGCTCGGCGGGCAGCAGCCGTTCGATCCCCTCGTAGATGGTCATCGGACCGGGTACGTACTTGAGCGATAGATAGTGGCCGAGTGCCTCGGCGCGGATTTCGGGTTTCTGCGGCAGCGCCGCGAGAATCGCCTTGATTTCGCTGGCAAAATAGAAACGCCCGCCGGCCCGCGCGAAGAAGAGCGGTTTGATCCCCATGCGGTCGCGAGTGAGCACCAGGCGGCGGCGGACCACGTCCCAAAGCGCCACGGCAAACTGGCCGTTGACGTGGTCTACGAACGCATCACCGTATTCCTCATACAGATGGGGCAGAACCTCGGTGTCGCATCGAGTGGAGAAACGGTGCCCCCGCGCCCGCAGGCGCTCGCGCAGAGCATCGGCGTCATAGACCTCGCCGTTGAAGACCACAACGACGGTGCCGTCCTCGTTGGACATCGGTTGCCCGCCGTGCAGCGGATCGACGATCGCCAGGCGCGTGGCACTGAGGCTGGCGTTGGCGCTGACGAACGCCCGGGCATCATCCGGCCCGCGGTGCCGCAGGCTCGCCATCATTCGCGCCAGCCGCTCCCCATCCGGAGCGCCGACGAATCCGCTGATTCCGCACATATAGAGTGCCCTCCCGCATCTTCCCGCCCGGTAAGACTTATCGGACATGGCGCGGCCTCCCTTCATTTGGCGCTCCGTAGGTGCCACGCGGGGCGGGCAAACGATCCGCCGGCGGCAGCCCCGCCGGCCGTGTCGCCGGTGCAGCGCTGCGCGCGTCGCGGTGCACGTACCGCCGCACTCGCCCGACAAGGGTTGCTTCATCCCCGCCGCGCAGGGACCGATAGCTTCAACGTGTACGGTGCCTGAGTGGGATGCGCCCGGTGCGGGGCGGCGGGTGCTGCGCCGCGTTGCGCGCGGAATGCCTATGAGCCTGGTCAAGAAACTTCGCGTTCTGCACGCCGCGGGGCGGGCGGTGCTCACCCGCATGGAGCCCAGCTACCTCATCCTCTACGTCAACAACACCTGCAACCTCCGTTGTGACATGTGTCTGACCTGGGACCGCATGCAGCGCCGCACCGATGACCTGACGCGCGAGGAGTTCGTCAGGCTGGCGCGGTCCTTCCGCAATCTGGTGCAACTGACCATTACCGGCGGCGAGCCCACGCTCAACGCTGACGTGCCGGCCATCGTCCAGGCCTTCTACCGCCATGCGCGGCTGGGCAAATGCACGCTGGTGACCAACGGCACCTACACCGACCGGACGCTGGCCATCGTCGAGACGATCCTGGATGGCTGTCCGCACCTGGATCTGATCGTCAGCGTCAGTCTCGACGGCCCGCGGGAACTGCACGAACGCATCCGCGGCGTGCCCGGCTGTTTCGACAAGAGCTGCCGCACGCTCGACCGGCTGGCAGCCCTTCGGGAAAGCCGCGACAACCTCAGCCTGGGCGTCACCTCCGTGGTCAGCAAGTACAACGGGCAGCATCTCCATGAGCTGTACGACCTGGTGCGTCAGCGGTTCCAGGTGGACACCCACGCCTTCCTGCTCGCCCGCGGCAGCACCAAGGAATCCGACGCCAAGGACGTGCCCTTCGAGGCCTATCGAGCCATGCGCGAGATTCTCGACCGGGACGACCACCGCTCCCGGCAGTACCTGAGCCTGCCGGTCGGCGCACTGAGCGCCTCGGTACGCGACGCCGTCACCCGCGTGCGCGACCACGATGAATTTGTCGTGCCCTGCGTGGCGGGGCGGAAGCTGGTGGAAGTGTATTCCAACGGCGACGTGGTGCCCTGCGAGCTGATCGGCGACAAATGCGATCCGCACCTCGGCAACGTCCGTCAGTTTGACTACGACATCGTCAAGCTTCTGGAATCGGCGCGGGCCCAGGCCATGCGCAGCTTCATCCGCGACACGCGCTGCCGCTGCACCTTCGAATGTGCGCTGTACGCCTCGCTGGCCTTCAACCCCATGCAGTACCCCAAGGTCGCCGCCGCTTATCTTCGCCGCGCGGCGGAACGGCGACCGGAACCGCGAGCCCATGACCGAACTGAGTGTGATCATCCCGGTCTACAACCGGCCTGACGACCTCGCGGTGCTCCTGGCGTCCCTGGCGCCGGAGCTTCCGCGGCTGGAAGTGATCGTGGTCGACGACGCCACGCCCGACGCCGGCGCCTACGACGCTTTGCGCCGCGCCTACCCCGCGGTGCGCTTCCTTCGTCAGGAGCGTAACCGTGGACCGGCGGCGGCCCGCAACCGCGGCGCCCGGGAGGCGAGCTGCGAACTGCTCTTCTTTGTGGATTCCGACACCGCCGTGGTGCCGGGGACGGTGGACTCCATTTTGCGCATTTACCGGGAGCATCCCGGGTTTGTGGCCTGCGGCGGCACGTCGGATGACGAACCCCTCAACCCCGGCCTGTTCTCCGCCTACAAGGCCTTGCTGGAAACAAGCTGGGTGCTGGATCGCCGTGGGCGAATCACCACCATCGGGCACCTCGGCTCACGGGCCTTCACCATCCGCCGATCGGTCATGCTGGCCCTGGGCGGCTTCGACGAAACGCTGGCCACGCCCGACGTCGAGGACTACGAGTTCGGCTACCGCCTGCGCGACGCCTGCGGTCCGATCCCCTTCTGTCCCGAGATCCGCGTGCGGCATCGCTATGACACACTTATGACACAGGCGCGGCTCTACTTCCGCCGCGTCATTCTCTGGTGGCATCTGCGCCACCGCGGCGGCGGCGCCGACGCCGTGGGCAGCACGTGGCGTGAGGCAGCGGTCGCCGCGTCCTCGACCGTCATGACGCTCGCGGCGCTGGCGGCTCCGTGGCAGCGCGGGAGCGCGTGGGTCGCAGCCGGGTTCGCGGCGGCGGCCCTCGGGCTCAACCAGCGTTTCCTGCGGCTGTGCCTCGCCCGACGCGGACCGGCATTCACCCTCCTCGCGTTCGCCCTACACACGTTCCTGAGCTGGTTTATCTGCGCCGGCGCCGCCGTCGCGATGATCCAAGCGCCCCACCGGCTTGCGCCGGCGCTGCGCGGTCGCCGTGGCGGCGTGCTGAAAGAGCACGGCATCCCCGCAAGTAGTGTCGCCGGCACAACGCCGGCGGGCGCCGCGCACGCTACAGAACCGGTAGCCTTGCCCGACGACTTCCCACCCGCCGCGCCTGCCCGGCGGATGGCCGATACAGCCGCTGCCCGCGGGGGGCGTAAGCAAGAAGCACCTGCGGTTTGACGACCGCGTGACCCGCGACCTGGAGGAATGCCGCGATGACAGCAACGAACCCAACACCGGAACCCCGCGTAGAGTTCTTTCGCCACGCCCTCGGCGATGAGGAAAAGGCGCGCGTCCTGGCCGCCCTCGACGAGACCATCCTCACCACGGGTAAGGCCGTCGCGGAGGCGGAGCAGGCCTTGGCCGCTTACCTCGGAGTCGCCGAGGTGGTTTGCCTGGATTCCTGCACCGCCGCCCTGCACCTGGCGCTGCTCGCCAACGACATCGGACCGGGCGATGAGGTGATCGTGCCCGCGGCGACCTTCGTGGCCACCGCCAACGCCGTGGTGATGGCCGGCGCCACGCCGGTCTTTACCGATGTCGATCCGCGCACCGGGTGCATCACGCTCGACACCGTCAAGCCGCGCATAACCCCCCGCACGCGAGCCATCATCCCGGTGCATCTCTACGGGCTGCTCTGCGACATGGAGTCGCTGGCCGCCCTCGCCAGAGCGCGGAATCTCCTGCTCATCGAGGACTCGGCCCATTGTCTCGAAGCCCGCCGCGGCGGCGTCCGCCCGGCAAGCCACAGCCGCTGCGCCTGCCTTTCGTTCTATGCCACCAAGGCCATCACCTGCGGCGAGGGCGGGGCGCTGGCGACCAACGACCGATTGTTGGCGCGGCGCGTACGCCGCCTTTCGCTGCACGGCATCGACTCCTCGGCCGCGGAGCGCTACCGGAAGAAATACCGGCACTGGGACATGGCGGAGCTGGGCTGGAAGTACAACCTGGACAACGTGCGCGGGTCGCTGCTGCTGCCGCAAATCCCCAGGCTAGATGCCCATTGCGAACGCCGTCGCCGGATCTGCGAGCGCTACGAGCTGGCATTCGCCGACATCGCGGGCCTCACTCTCTTCGACGTCCCGCAGCGGGACTGGTCGGCTCGGCATCTGTTTGCCATCCAGGTCGATCCCGAGCGCCGTGACGCGCTACTCGATGCCCTGGATCAGCGGGGCGTGGGCGTCGTGGTCAACTACCGCGCCGTGCACCTCCTCAGTTACTACGTGCAGCGCTTCGGGTATCAACGCGGCGACCTGCCACACGCCGAGTCCATCGGTGATCGCACCATCAGCCTGCCCCTGTTTCCCACGATGACCGACGAGCAAACGGATCGGGTGATCGCCGCGGTGCTCGAGGTAGTGGGCGGCGGGCGAGTATTCGCCGAGGCCGCCACCCCAGCGCGGGGCATTCTGCGCACGATGCCCGGCCTGGTTCGCCGTGGTGGTGCGCCGGCGCCCACTGGAGAACCGGAACCCGCGCGGCAGGCCGTGCGTGCAGGCCGGCGGTAACCACGGAGGCCCTCAGCAGTGATGACCGCGGAAAAATTACAGGCCCTGTTGCGCATCGAATCCCAGCTTCGGGAGCATGATTTCCCTCCGCAGATCGTCTGTGAAACCACGGCGTTCTGCAATTTCCGCTGCGTTCACTGCCATCACGAGGCACTGGAGCGCCCTAAGGGCCACATGAGCGATGCCCTGTGGAGCCGGATCGTGACCGAGGTGGCGCGGGAGAAGCCGGACGCCGAGTTCTGGCCCACCTTCTACGGCGAGGCGCTCATGCTTCGCGACCGGCTTTTTGCCAGGATCCGACAGGCGCGGGACCTCGGTCTGACCAACCTGGTGCTCAACTCCAACGGCTCCTATTGCCGTGACGGGCACAATCACGACATCCTCACCTGTGGATTGCGGAAGTTCATCCTCAGCCTGGACGGCCTGACCAAGGAAACCTTCGAGCACGTACGTTTCACGCGCGATCCGCACGGCAAGTTCGAGCCGGTGTACGCCGGAGTTCGCGACCTGCTGGAGCTCAAGCGGCAGCTCGACGACCAGGGCGAGCGGACCCCGACCATCATCTGCCAGTTTTCCAAGATGGAACGCAACGAGCACGAGGCCGAGGCTTTCGCGGAGTACTGGTTGGGGCTGGGTGCCGAGGTCAAGATCCGTGAGAAACTCACCTGGACCGGCTATGTCGCGGCCGAGAACCTGACGCGCAAGTACACCCAGCGCATCGCCTGCCCCTGGGGCAACAACACCTGCGCCATCCACTGGAACGGCGACGTCGTCGCGTGCGCCGTGGACAACGAAGGACGTTTCGTGGGCGGAAACGTGAATCAGCAGTCCATCCGCGAAATCTGGACCACGAGCATGCGCGCCTTCCGCAAGGCCCACCGCGACCACCGCTGGGACGATCTGCCGGAGCTCTGCCGGCAGTGCATCGACTGGCAGGCGGTGGGGGCCACGTACTACAAGCCTTCCGGCGAGGTGTACCAATCCGTCGCCGCCACCGAATAGCGGCCCACCCGGTGCAGGACTGGGGCAAGCTGGTCGCCGCTGCGCTGTGGGACCGGCTTTCCAGCCGGTCAAGGCCGTGTGCCACTGCTGTGTCAGCAGTGACCCCCGGTACAACGCGGACCGAACGGTTACTGACTCGCCGCCAAGTTCCCGCTCACGAACGACCACTGCTCAAGAGCAGTGGCACACCCAACAGTGCCACGCGCCCTGTCCCCGATTCATGTACCGCCCGTCATGAGATCCGACGGTGCGCCGGCGAGTAGGACATTCGCCCACAGGTTTCAACGTGTCGCCTCGTGCTGGGGCCGAGTAGCAACGATCCCGAGCTACGCAGTACCAGTCCAGAGTCCAGCTTACGCCTCTGGTAGTTCAAGGGCGCCCTTGATTCTGTGAACCAGCTTGACGTGATCTTCATACTCAAGCTCTGTTACAATCCGGTAGGTTCCTTTGCCAGCAACCATCTTGTCCTTCGGTGTGAGCACGACGAACGACTCCCAGATACGGTTGCTGGCCATGTCCGTAATGCGCACGTCCAGATGAAGTTGCCGCAACCGCACAACGACGTGCGGGTCGATTCTGCGAGGTTGGCGCGTGTCAGGATCGAGCGGCCGCACAGCCATACGCTCGCCGAGCCCTTTTTTATCCACTATCGTTTCCGCAATCATGCGTGCAAAACGGGCGGAGAATAGCCGATCCAGCTCGCACTGCAACCCCGCGTCAGTCGCAGTGGTGTAGCCCATTGCGTGAACGTTCTTGAACCCGTCGCCTCGCCAACTGCGCTCGTCCCCAGCCGCCCTCCACAGGCACTCGTAGATCCTCGCCACCACGCGATCCGCATCCTTGCTTGTGCCAAACACGGAAGCGCGCACGGCTTCGCCTTGTGGCATCAGCTGCATGAACGAGATGACAACGACCCGCGTTCGTCCCTCGACCTGATCCTGGAGCTTGCCATGCCTGAAGGTGAGGATGTGCGGGATCGCCCTGTCCAAGTCTACTAGCGAACATTCCGGGTCCGACTTCAGCACTTGATCGACCGAGAGCTGTACGCTCGACTCCAAGCGCAGCGAGAGGTCCTCCCGGAAAACGTCAATAGCCTTCTTCGCAGATACAACCGTGGCCGGCGTCGAATGCGTCTCGAACTCAACGGTGACGCACGACTCAATTGGTGGCATCCGTTCCGCCTCCGCGCCTGCGCTCGAGGACTTGCCTCGTTTCGGTGCGGCCATATCGTCCGCACTTGAGAACACATCTTTGCGATCCGGGTTCTCTGTCACCGCCTAGGTCCTCCAACCGTCTGGATAAGGTCCGACCACTGGCGGTGGGCTTCGTCGACGCCCAGCTCCGCCCGAATGCACCGCTGCGCCTTGCGGATCGCGTGCGTGAAATCCGTCAGGTCGGAATTGGTTGATTCCTCACATTGCCGAAGCCGGATCCCCACTTGGACCAGTGCTTCCGAGAGAGCATTCGAGATCCACAGGGCATGCTTGCGATATACCGTCGCAAACTCACGCGAATTGGCCGAATGCGTGCGGCGCCCATTGGGCTCCGGCGCAAGGATCGCTTCCTCGATTTGCAGCAACTGGTCGTAGACTTCGGTGTAGGCGGCACAGACGCGCTCGAGTGGGAAGCCGATCGCCCGCCATGACCGATCACGCTGCCGGTCCCGAATCTCCATTCGGTACTTTCGGAGGTCGAAGATATGCGTCAGAAGCGCGGCCGAGACCGCGGACATCGCGCCAATAGTGGAAGCAACCAGCGTACTGGAGTCCATGCGATCCTTCCGCGTACGCACCACCTAGCTCGCATGCGATTCTCTTTCTAGCGAGCTATCCACAGGGGTACCACGCAATGCTACATGGCGTCAATACCCATCGAGTGAGATTGCGGCACATTCTTGGCAACGGAGCCGAGCGTTGTCTGTTGGGGAATAGAGAAGGGCCGTAACCATTGACCTGTTGTAACCGTTCACGGGTTTCGTGAACGCCGCTCCTTAAGTCGTTATAATACAAGGAGTTACGATCCACCTAGGAGTCTTTGGAGCCCGGATCGCAGAATCGTCTAACTGCTTATGTATTAAGCACTTAGCGACCCGACCCGTCAACGGTTACGACCTTTCTCAAGCTGACCGATTCTATGCCGCCAGGAGTTTCTCCATGCGGCGAATGACGGCACGCTAATGGCTGACCCTCGCCACGTCTCTGCTCGCCCCATTCCAGACCATCTGCCGCAGTTCCTGTTTGCGCTGCCGGATCGGCGGAAGTGGAAGCACGTTCTCGGCATCCTTGCGGCCTTGGGCACACTGGGTCTGACGGCCCACGTGCCCCGTGGCGTGGCGTCTCTCAGCGTGATGATAGAGCTTGCCGACGGCCGCCATCTTCTTGGCCCGCTTGAGCGTCTGGGTGTCGTCGAGGATGAAGTAGTTCGTCTGCCCCACTCGATACAGGCAGTTTAGCTGCACCGTATTGCCTGAGCCGTCGTTAATCTGGGCGATCCTCCAGCCTTCCTCGTACAGGTAGATTCCGGTCTTCTCGCGCGCGCCGGAGTTGCTCACCACCTCCTGCCTCCGCCGCCCGGTCCCGTCGTACTCGGCGGTCTGGATGACTACGTCAGCGTCGTTGGCGGAGCCAACCCTCAGCATGCGGTCCCAGGAATCGTAGACGTAAACGAACTGCCCGTCGTCGATCAGTTTGCCGGCGTGCTCGTAGGAGACGCTGGTCCTCGTGCCGCCGAAGGTCTCGTTGATCACCGCGTCGTCCCCGGCGTCGTCGAGGTCGTCGTCGCCCTTCAGGCTCCCTTCTCGGTCGCCTTGAGTATCATAGCCGATCCTGAGGCCCGGGGGAACCGCGAGAGCGCCGACACGCGCCACGGCCCCGCCGCGAGTGCAGGATCGGTGACGTTGATCCGTAGCGTCCCGTCTACCCAGACTCTGATGGCGCGAAGGTGCCCCGCCCCTGCGAAGCAGGGGCGTCGTCGGGTGATTCACGCGCTTCGAAAGCCGATCCCCCACACCTTCCTGACGGAAGGGATGGGGCGCCTTGCCGGAGTCGGAGGGTGTGCTCGGGCACGCGCGGGCTCGTCACCGCTTCCCGCGTGAGCCCGGCTTATGTAGCCGCAACGGTTTGCGGTTACGGCTCGCCGCGGCGTGTCGGCGGTATCCGATCAGAATCGCGACAGAATGGAGCGGTCCGGGCCGGACCGCTCGTTCGCACGCACGGCTCTGAAAGCCGGCACGAGATTCCGCTGGAACCGTCACAGGCCCCGTGTCGGCGTGTCGTCGCGCACCGGCCGCGCCGATTGACGCCAGCGCGCGCGGCTCGTAAAATTCGTGGCCGAGGGGTGGTTCCCCCTGCAAGGCGGCCCGACGCATGAACGCCCTGTGTCAACACTGCAAGCAGGCGAAAGCCACGGTGCACATCACCGACGTGGCGGAGAGGCGCGAACGCCACCTCTGCGAAGATTGCGCCGAGCGCGAGGGCGTGATCGTCAAGCAGAGCAGCCAGACGACCAACGCCATCCTCCAGGAGTTCATCAAGCACAAGACGGGGCTGGCCGCCGTGGACGACCGCACCTGCCCCAAGTGCGGCATCACCTTCCGCGAGTTCCGGCTCAAGGGGCTTTTGGGCTGCCCGCACGACTACGAGGCCTTTCGCCCCCTGCTGCTGCCGCTCATCGAGCGCGCCCATCACGGGGCCACGCAACACCTGGGCAAGGTGCCCTCCGCGGCGGACCCGGCGCTGCGCAAACAGGCCGGCCTGCGGCGGCTGCGGCAACAGTTGCAGGAGGCCGTGGACCAGGAGAACTACGAGGCCGCGGCGCGACTCCGTGATCAGCTTCGGCAGATGGAATCCGCGGAACCGGCATGAGCCTCGACACGCTAGCCCAGAACACCGGCGAGTGGCTTCACGGCAGCGGACCCATGTCCGACGTGGTGCTCTCCTCGCGCGTGCGGCTGGCCCGGAATTTGGCGGAGTTTCCCTTCCTTACCACGGCCAGTTCCGAAGAACGCACCGGCGTGTACCGCGTGCTGGCGGAGGCCATCTCCGCCACCAGCGCCGGAGCCGACGCCTTCCTGGTGGACGTGGAACAGGCCAGTACGCTCGACCGGCAGTTCCTGGTGGAGCGACACCTCATCAGCCGCCATCATGCCGCGGGCGAGGGCAGCCGGGGGGTGAGCATTTCGCGCAACGAACGGCGCGCGATCATGATTAACGAGGAGGACCACCTGCGGGTGCAGGTGTTGCGCGGCGGGCTGCAACTGGAGAGCGTCGGAAGCGAGGTCAGCGAAGTGGACGACGCCCTGGGAGCCCGCCTCGCCTTCGCGTTCGACCGGCAACTGGGCTATCTCACCGCCTGCCCCACCAACGTGGGCACCGGCATTCGCGTCTCGGTCATGGCGCACCTGCCGGCGCTGCGCTGGACCAAGGAAATCTAACGCGTGGAGCGCGCGGCGCGTGAACTGCGGCTGGCGGTGCGCGGGCTGTTCGGAGAGGGTACGGAGATCGTCGGCGATCTCTACCAGATCTCCAACCAGGTCACCCTGGGCTCGTCGGAGGAGGAGATCATCGGCTCCTTCGCCCAGGCGATCCTGCCGCGAATCATCGAATACGAATACGCCGCGCGGCAATCGCTGGCCCAGAACAGCGCCTACCAGCTCGACGACCGCATCTGGCGCGCTTACGGCGTGCTGCGTAACGCCCGCTGCATCTCCGGCGAGGAAACGCTGGCCCTGCTCTCTCCGCTGCGCATGGGTCTGGCTATGGATCGCTTCCACGAGGTCGACCTGCCCACCTGGACCGACCTCTTCCTTAACACCCAGTCGGCGCACCTGCAGCGCGCGGCCGGGAGGGCCCTCGAAGGCGAAGAGCGTGCCATCGCCCGCGCCGAGTACATCCGCAAGCGGCTCCACCGATAGAGCCGGCCGCCGCCGGGCGGGTCGATCATCCAACCACAGGAGCGCGCGCGATCCCGCGCCGCCCCGTACGCTCTCGCCCGCTCCCTCACGGTCGCGGCACCGTTCGCGCGGCGCCCGAGCCCGCGGGCTGAATCAGCCGAAATAGAGCGTGTCCGCGCGCCGGCAACCGTCGAAACCGTTAAGGAACTGCATCAGCAGTGTCGTGGACTCGATCCGGTCGAGCAGATCCGGGGGAGGGGCGCAGGGAGGAAAGGCCTGCCGCACCAGCCGCACCGTGCAAGCGTACGTGGCGACGTGATGCGCGCAGCTCGCGCAGTGCGCCAGGTGGCGGTCGCAGTCGGCCCGCTGTTCGGCGGCCAGAGCGCCACTGAGCAGGTCGGCAAGCAACTCGTCGAGCCGGCGGCAGTCTATAGCCGTTGCGGCCGGCGCTGCGGCGACGCCGGCGGGGGTGCGGGCGCCGGGCGTTTCCGGCCCCGTCCCCTTTAGGCCGATGGCACCCGCGGAAGGGGCGATGACCGGCTCGCTGGACCGTGCAGGGTCCGGGAGACTCGGCCGACAGGTTCGAACGTCCAATCCCCCAGGCTCCATCCACGCAGCCCCACAAGGTCCCAAAACGCGGCGCTTGGGCGCGCCGGCCCACGCAACAACGCCTGGCCACGATCGCTAGATGCCGGGCGCGACGACGCGTTACACCCTCGATTTCCAGAAACGCCGCGTTTGGTTGTAACCATCCGCCCCTCGCCATACTCTAAAGTCCAGGCCCGGCTGTCGGAGCCGGTGCGACGACGGCGGGCCGTGGTCGCCGGCGCCTTGCGTGAGGGTAGGCATGGACACTCCGGCCATCGTTACCACTGCGGCCGCGACCGACCCGGCAGACGCGGCGATTCTCGCCGGTCTGCGCAACGGCGATGCCGCGGCGTGCACCGAATTCGTGCGCTCCCATGCCGGGATGGCGCTGGGCGTCGCTCGCCGCATTCTGCGTAACGAGGCCGACGCCCAGGACGCGGTGCAGGACGCCTTCGCGTCCTTTTTCCGAGGACTCGGTGACTTCCGGCAACAAAGCCGCCTGACCACCTGGCTGCACCGCATCGTGGTCAACGCGGCGCTGATGAAACGCCGCGCCGCGCAGCGCCGCGACGAGTGCTGCATCGACGAGCTGTTGCCCAGCTACCACGCCGACGGCCACCGCCGCGACCCACGACCCGAATGGGTACTGCCGTCCGGCGCGGGCTCAGCGGGCGACGATCTTGCGGGGTTGGTACGCCGCAAGGTTGATGAGTTGCCGGACGACTATCGCGTGGTGCTCGTGCTACGGGACGTGGAAGAGCTGGACACGGAAGAGACGGCCGAGGTGCTCGGCACCACGCCGGGGGCCGTTAAGACCCGCCTGCACCGCGCCCGGCAGGCGTTGCGAACCCTCCTCGAGCGGGAGTTTGTGCCCTGATGTCGATGTTGACCTGTAAAGAGTTCGTCGAGTTCCTAGACGACTACGTCGCCGGCGCCCAGGAGTCGCCGGTGCGCACGGAGTTTGAGCGGCACCTGGCCGTCTGCCCCGATTGTGTCACCTATCTGCGGACCTACCAGCACACGATCGCCCTCGCGCGCAGCACCCGACTCGACCCCACCGTGCCGCCCCCCGCCGACGCCCCGGCCGAACTCATCACGGCGATCCCCGCCGCCCGGGCCAAGGAAAGCGGGAGAAACTGAATGGGCCCTGCACGGCCTGCGCCGCCGCTCTGCCGCAGGCGAGGGACTGATGTGGCGCCACACGCGGGTGTCGGGGCCACGCCCTACCGATGCCACTGGAGTAGCCTGGCGCCCGCAGCCCGATCATCCGCGCAGCCCTGACGTATGTAGAATGATGAATGCGGAATGCGGAAGGAAAGTCACGAAGGCACGGAGAGACGAAGGGAGGGAACAGGGTCGGCGACGAAGCAACGAATGTCGAAATGCGAGAAACCTCGACACGACGAAACGGACACGGAACGACGACGAGGGGAACGGGGAACAGGGTCAGCGACGAAAGTACGAAGGAAGGTCAATCGACATTCGCCAATCGACAATCGACTATCAAAATTCACCGATCGCCATCGGAGGTCGCTGCCGTACGCATGGGGCGGACGACGCAACACATCGCGACCGTGTCCGCAGCCTGTAGGGCTGCTCGATAGTAGCCGTGGGCAAGCGCAGCGCCGCCCACGGTGCGGTGAGGTGAGATTCTCCTCAACCCTGTAAGGGTTGTCTTACGCGCCGCGGGTGCGGCGGCGCGAGCACGCCCCGAACCCTGTAAGGGTTGTCTCCCGACCTCCAAGCCGACCCCTACAGGGTCGGCCACGCTCGAGGGGCGCCGTACCCGGCGGCGGCGCTGCGCTTGCCACCGGCTACTGTCTGTCAGGCCTTCAGCCTGAACCTCGCGGCGAGCCATCCCGGCGGGAGGCGCGCTCCCTGCAGAACGGGGAGCGCCGGGGAGCTTCGCGAATGGAGAATGGTAAACGCGGAATGCGGCAGGGGGGGACGAAGCAACGGAGACACGAAGCGACGAAGGATCAGCACCACGACGGTATGGGGTGGTCAAACAGAGCCGTCCCGATGAAATCGGGATGACGAAGCGGGCCTTCGCCGGCGGGGCTCGGCCGCCGCGCCATCAGTACCGCGAGTGCCAAAGAGCGGCAGGGTGCCCCATCGCTTCAGCGGTGGGGGAGCCGATTGCTTCGCGAATGCTGAATGGTGAATGTGGAATGCGGAAACCGAGCCTCGACCCGAAAGCAGAGCCGCGACCGTGAGGGAGCTGGCCTTCGCCGCAGGGGAACGGCTGCCGCGCCATCAGTACCGCGAGTGCTAACGAGCGGCGCGGGTGCCACTGCTCTGTGAGCAGTGATCTTCCGTTCAGCGCGCGCCGAGCGGCCGGGTGCCCACCGCCTCAGCGGTGCGGGAGTCGAATGCTTCGTGAATGATGAATGGTGAATGTCGCAGCGGAGCGGAAATCCCGCCGCGCGTGAGTAACCCCACCGGGCCGGGAGCTCAGCGCGGGCCCAGCCAGCGCTGGAGCTTGGCGAAGTCGGCGAGGTCCACGTGGCCGTCGCGGCGGGAGTCGGCGCAGAGGCAGCCCGCAGCGCGCGGGGCCGCGGGACCGGCAAGGCAGGCGCGCAGCGCGGCGTAGTCAGGCAGGGTGACGATCCAGTCGCAGGTGCAGTCGCCGAAGGTCTCGCATTCGTCGGGAATCAGGTTGTCGTCGCAGTCGGCGGCGGCGGCGGCGATCTCGTCGGCGTCGGGAATCTCATTGAAGTTGCAATCCTGGGGGATGCGGAGGAAATAGACGTCCTGCTCGCCGTTGAAGGTGGCGGCGTACGCGACGTTGACCCCGCGCTCGTCGGAGGTGAGGTCGTAGTAGTCGCCGAGTTTGTCGCTGCCGCCCGGCAAACCGATCCGACTGTCGAAGACAGGACTGACGGGGACGTAGTCGGACCAGCTCTCGCCACCGTCGAGGGAGAATGCGTAGAACAGCTCCGAGAGGGTCGCCTCCCCGGTGTTGCGCGTGTCGTTCCACAGCGCGTCGATGCGCCCGTTGGGCGCGACATCCATCATGCCGAACCACTGCCAGGAATCTGATGGGCTGATGGCGGGTCGCTGGCGCCAAGTCACGCCTCGATCCGCACTGCATGCAAAGGCAACTTCAGTCGGGTCTCCCTCACCTTGACCGCATGAACAGAGTACGTAGACGCGGCCACGCGTTGGTCCGGAGGAATGGTCCGCCAGGATCCACACCTGTCCAAGTAGGCCCCCAGGATTCGGCGCCCCGGAAATACCCAATATGCCGAGATTCGCCTGTGCCTCCATAGCCAGCGTCGGCGAAACTCGGGGGTCCTGCGCGTCGTCAGATCTGCCGACTCGGGTAAAGTAGTCCACCTGGTAAAGCGCGCCGTCCGGGCCCACGGTCAGCGTTCCCAGATTGTTGTCGAAGTGCAGAGTCCGCTGGAAGGTGCGCCCACCATCCGTTGAGCGACACAGAGCACTGCTGCGGCCTACCACATAGATATGGCCGCGCCCTATACCGGTCGTGCGGTCAATTGCCATCCACGGTTTGTCGAGGTACCCATTCCAGACTTGACTTAGGAAGGTCCATGTACAACCGCTATCCTGGGAACGGAATAGGCGTAGTTCATCGAAGTCAAAGGTGAGATAGTAGACGCGCCCCTCTGCATCCGGCTCCAGCACCGGGTCGCTTCCGAACTCCCCGGGATCCAAGGTCCCCGGAAACGTCCAACTCCACCCCCCGTCGTGCGAATACGCCCAACCAGCCTCACGGAAGTCGGATTGGACACTGTTGAACTGCCTCCAGCCGATGACGATCTTGTTGGGATCGTTCGGGTCAACTGCCATCGACGGTTCGTTCGCGGCGTCGCCGGGGATGTTGGCGCCGTTGTCGTCCACGTTTACCTGCACACTTACATATGGCCCGCGGGACCAGGTTGTCGCGCCATACGCGCCGCTTCGTTTCGGCCTGGGAGC
Organism: Planctomycetota bacterium; assembly: GCA_016208685.1. GTDB lineage: Bacteria > Planctomycetota > Phycisphaerae > UBA1845 > UBA1845 > JACQXM01. The sequence goes on from JACQXM010000048.1 coordinate 26,820, forward strand.
CGGCGGAACCCAAGGGCCCACCGGCGGCGATTCATGGTGGTACGGTTCGGCGAACGCTGCCGCCCTCAGCGCGATTGCGACACCCTCCTCGGCACGCACGGCCCGCCGGGGCGACGGCGAGCCCGAAAGGGCTCCGCACGCCACGCCCGATAACAGCAGCGCTGCAACCTGACGACTCCGGGCCATCCTGGTCCCCCGCTCCGACCGCCGTTCCCCCCGCAAATCCTATGCCGCCACGGGCGGCCGTTCTCCGGGAACGCGGAGCCTCGCACGGTCCTACGTTGGATTTGCGAGTAGACGGCGGGACGGGTAGCGCGGCAGGGGGCTAGGCGAAGTGGTCGACGGCTGGTCGACCGGGCCGCACAGCACTTCAGCGCGGGCGAGATCGGCGCCGTGGTGGACGCCCTGAGTGACCCCAGCCTGGTGTTCGCCACGAAGATCGGCAAGGCGGAAGCCCAGAAGGTAGTTGGGGCTGCTGAGCCAGTAGCCGGGAAGGTACCCCTCCGGAGACTCGGCAGCGCATGCGCGACCCCGCCCGGGTGACCGGGCGGGGCCGCGCCGACAATCAGGGCCACGGGGTGCTCGACGCACCGACGCGCGAATCCGCGCTGGCGGGAGGGGTGCAGGAGCGGCGACGCCCTGCACGTCAAGTTCCCCTTCCCCGTGCGGTCTCACGGCCGGATGGGCGGGTCGAAGGTGGTCTCTCCCAGCACCGCCTCCGCCCAGGCGCAGTAGATCTGCACCTTGGCGATGTCGTACACGTACGACGGCACGGTTATGCTCTTGCTGAGCTTGTCCCCCTTGAGCATGCAGCGATTCAGCAGGTAGGTGCCGCCCTTGCTGTCCACGATCTGCCAGTGGGGGTCCGGGGTGTCCGGGGTCTTGAAGTCATCGGAAAGCGTCAGGACGTGCTTGCCGTCCTTCATCTCGTGCATGACCACTCCGGCGTTGACCTTGGAACCGGAGAAGGCCTTCGTCTTGTGGACCTCTCCCGCGGCGACGGCCGCCCCCACCGCCGCCAGCGTCATTCCGCCGGCGACCACCAGACTCCTCGCGCGCTCCCACCATCGGTTGCTCATCACTTCACGTTCCACTGCGTTTCTCCCAGGTTCAGGTTACCGGCCGCACGTTGCGACCGTACGTCCCTATGATGCGAAAGGCCCTGCCGGCGTTACGCGCCTCTCGACCCGCGGACTTGCCGTTCAGCAGCGGCCAACGGACGATAGAGAAGTGATGACTCTGACAGCGCTGATGAATGCAGCGGTGGCCGTCGCGGAGCGCGGCATGTCGGCCGGGCAGAGCCCGTTCGGGGCCGCCATCGGCCGTACGGACGGTTCGCTGATCGTCGCGGCGCACAACACCGTCCGCGCCGACGGGGACCCCACGGCCCACGCCGAGGTGAACGCCATCCGCGCCGCGTGCCGCATACTTGGCACCATCGACCTTTCCGGGCACGTGATCGCCAGCACCTGCGAGCCGTGCCCCATGTGCGCCGCGGCGATCCACTGGGCCCGGCTGGACGCAGTGGTGTTCGGCGCGAGCATTGCGGACGCCGAGGCCGCGGGGTTCCGCGAGCTGTCGCTGCCCATCGCCGACCTGTACGCGCGGGCCGGAAGTGCCGTGCGCGTGCTGCAACCGACACAGGTCGATGCGTGCCGTGATTTGTTCCGCCGCTGGCTTGCCGGCCCCGACCCACGGCCGTATTGATCACTCCGCGGCGGGCCGCAACGAAGCCGCCCGCGGGCGGCCCTGGCGAACACCAACCCGTGATCACGCACCTACTGTTCGAAAGTCTCTGGCTGCTGGCCGCCGGCGCCGCGACCGTGGAACTCGTGCTGATCGCCGTCTGGTCGCGGCGGCGCAGCCCGGGAAGTGCGCGGGTGGCAACGGCGGGCCTCGCGGCCATCCCGTTGCTGATGGTGATCTCCGCAGCCGTGGAGACGCCTCGCGAAGAGGTAACGGCCTTCTGTGGTGAGCTGGCAATGCTGGTAGAGCATGGCGACCTGGCGGGCATTGAGCGGCGGCTCGCTCCCGAGATCGAGGTCGGCGGGCTGGGCCGGGACGAACTCCTCGCGCGCCTGAAGACGACGCTCACGCGATACCACGTGTCAGATCCGCACCTGCATGGTTTCGAGGTGGCGGTTCCGCGGGGCGCGCCGGCCGTCGCCCGGTTCGACGCCTTGTGCCGCGTCCGCGGGTCGGAGCTGGTGTACGAGTGGCTGCCCTCACGCTGGCGGCTGACGCTCCGCCGCGGAGATTCCGGCTGGCTGGTCGCGGCGATCGAATCGTTGCCCGTGCCACCGCTGAATCTGGAGGATCCGCGGGACTGGCTGCGGTGAGCGACGCAGAACGCGGCCCCCCGCGCCAACCGGGACTCGATGTGTGCCGGAGTCACCTGCATTACGCAGAAGCAGGCGAATCGTTGAACCGACTCCGCTGTTGGCCCGCCACCTCTGCGAATGCCATCGCGTGGCGCACTCCGCCGAAGCAGCGATACGAGAACGAGTGCGGCGACTTGGGATGTGACCCAACTACCCAGACCACGCCGGACGCGCGGTCATAATCGACACGCTCAACTTCGGCCCACGAAAGCGTCTGCACCTGGTTACGGTGCCGGATGAGCAGACCGTTGGCAGATAGTACGAATCGGTAAGCACCGCCGCGCCAACGCAGCATGATCCAATGGGGAATGAGCAAGACTCCCCACGCCACGGTCCGAACCCAAGCCCCCTGAAGCGCTCCGAGGATGACGAAGCCGGCAATGAGGACTGCGGCGATCGCACCTGCGGCGCGCTCCAGCGCCGCGTCCGTTCCGAAGACCCGCATCGACTGATCGTACTCGAACCCGCACTCCGGGCAGCGATGCCGTCGTGGCAGCCCGCGAAGCAGGTATCCGCAAAGGGGGCAACGCAACAGGTTTTCGCCAGTGTCCAAACTCACGTCGGTCATAATCCACGTGCCCGCACCCCCAACGAACGACCCACCGAGGCGCACGCCGAGTGATGCACAGGCTCCAACCGTCGCCGCGCCGCCCACCTCACCTACGCCGTAAAGAACCTGGCCATGACGATGCTGTCGGAGTATCGGCCGTCGGCGCGGAGGACGTCGCCCTTCAGCCGCCCCTCCTCGACGAAGCCCAGCGACCGATACAGGGCGATGGCGCGGTGATTGTCGTCGAAAACCCGCAGGTACATTTTCCGCAGACCCTGGTGCGCGCCCCAACCGACAAGCTGACCAACCAGCGCCCGTCCCAGCCCCAGGCCCCAGAATTCCCGGGACACGGCGACGCCGATTTCGGTGTGGTGGGCGTCGCGGCGGAACTTGGGCGGATGCGCGCCGGCCAGGGCCACGATTCGCTCGTCGCTCTCGACGCACAGCAGCTCAGCTCCCGCCCGGCCCGTGTGTTCGCGTATGAACTCCCGCTCCTGCTCGACGGTGAGGCTCCACTCGCCGGGAAAGTAGTTCAGAAAGTCGCTCTCCTCGTGCATGCGCGGGAAGAAGGCGCACACCTGCCCCGCATCCGGCTCGACCAGCAGGCGCATGACCGCCGTGCGCCCGTCCTTGAGCGCCACCGGGCGCGGGAGGGCACGGACGGACGGAGCAACTATGGCCTGGCGATCGTCGGACATGCATCTCATTCTATCTCCGGCGGCGGCCTACACACGCCGTTCGGGGCAGGCCAAGCCCACGTCCCCACGACGCCCGTTCGAGGCAGCCCCATTTCGAGCCGCGCGAACGGCACCCAATCCCGCCGCCAGCGGTATAATCCCGCGTATGGCATTGACCAGAGCCGCGTTAGCCTGCGGAACCGCCGATATTCACGCCCTCCTCCTCCTTGCCGCCGAGCGGGAGGCCTCCGACGTGCACCTTGTTCCCGGGCACCCCGCCGTGCTGCGCGTGCACGGCCAGCTCGTACCACTGGCCGACCCACACGCCGCCCCCCTGGGTGCGTCGCAGGTGCGAAGCATGATTGAGGCGATCGTGCCGCCGCGACTGGCGGCGGCCCTGCAACCCCCGGCCGCCGACGCGCCCGAGGCCGTGGCGCCCGGCGCACGAAAGAACCTGGATTTCTCCATCTCCCTCAACCGCGCCGGCCGGCCCTGCCGCTTTCGCGCCAACGCCTACCTGGCCCAGGGCGAATGGTGCGTCTGCCTGCGGCACGTGCCGGAGGAGATTCCGTCCTTCGAGTGGATGGGTTTTCCCCGCGGACTGGCGGAGCGGCTGGTAGCCTACACCAACGGCCTGGTGATCATCACCGGCGTCACCGGCTCGGGAAAGTCCACCACGCTGGCGGCACTGGTGAACCTGCTGAACGAACGCGGCGGCGTGCGGGTGATCACCGTAGAGGAGCCCGTCGAGTACGTGCATGGCCGTATCAGCACCAGCGTCATTACCCAGCGCGAAGTCGGCCGCGACGTGGACTCCTTCTACGACGGCCTTAAGTACGGCCTGCGGCAGGACCCTAACGTCATCCTGGTGGGCGAAATCCGCGACCGCGAAACGGCGCAGATGGCGCTTTCCGCGGCGGAGACCGGGCACCTCATCCTCACCACCCTGCACACCAAGGACGCCAAAGGGGCCGTCACCCGCTTTGTCGATCTCTTCCCCTATGAGGCCCAGGAGGACGTGCGCACCCAGCTCGCCCTCAGCCTTCGCTCCGTGGTCAGCCAGCATCTGCTGCCCAGCGCCGCGCCGGGCGAGAAACGCGTGTTGGCGACGGAGGTGATGCACGTCAACCAGCCGGTCCGCATCGGCATCAAATTCGGCAAGATCGAATCGCTGGACTCGGCCATCCAGACGGGCGTTCGTGACGGACTCCTGACACTCGATGACGACCTGCAACGGCTGCTCACCGCCGGCCGCATCAGCCTGGAAACCGCCCGGCGCTTCGCCAAGGATGCCGACGGTATCCGTGCCCCGGGGTAAACCGCGCCGAGCGCGCCGCAAGCCGCGGAGCCTGCGGCCGCCCCCGTCGCCGCACCGCGCCGCGACCCCGGAAGCATCTACGGCGGCACGTGCCCGTCTTGCGTCCAACGAGCGCTTCGAGTAGCGCAAGGTGCCAGAATGCGACCCACTCTTACCGCGATGGCGCTTTCCACCTGCGTGCTGATCGGCTGCAAGGAAGAGCCGGCGGCAACCGTGCCGGCTACGTCGCCGGAGGCGCCGCCCGCGACCGAGGAGACGTCCGCGGAGGCCGCGCACCGTGATCGCGAGCCCGGCGCCGATCCATGGGAACAAGCCCGTCACAGGCTCGCCGTGGAGATGCTGGAACCCGCGGACCGCTGGCTGGTGGTTGAGGAGGCCAGGCAGGGTGCGCCCGGCGCCTGGGCGACAGGCTCGTTTGACCGCGAGCGCAACCGGATCACCATCCGCACGAAGGACGTTGAGCGTTTCGCGCTGCACCTGGCGATGGTCCCTGTGGACTGGGAGAAGCTGGTGATCCTCCGCATCGATGGATCAAGCAGCGAACTACGGAAACGCGAGACATCCGTGCTTCATCTCATGCGCGACGCTCAGCGGCGATGGGTGGTGATCGAATAGGAACCGCGCGCATGACGCCCGCGGTAGGCTGTGGGGGCCTCAACTCGTACCGAGGGTGGCTCCTCGCCGGAGGGTGACGGCACAAAAGGGTCGACAGCGATCGCGAACGCCGCGCGTGCGACATGACGCCGCCTCGCGCCCCGCGGTTCACACACCTGACGCTACCGGCAGAGGAAGCTCGGCGGCCGCGCTCCCGCGCTTCGCGCCTGCGCACGCCGGGCGGCACAGCCGGCCGCGATCGCGCGTGCGGTAGTAAACGTATCGGCCCAGCGAACGCATCGCCTGGTCACACGACGGATACACCGCCACCCCCCGCTGGCGAAATCCCCGGGCGAACAATTCGTAATCGCGACCCGCATCCACCACTACGATAAGCGGCTTTTGGTATTGATCCATCAGGGCCGGAAAGCGGTTCATGAGCGCGTCGCGCGCCGGCCCGGCCAGTTCCTCCACCGTCGTCTGCAACCGGGGCGTGAACGGCACGATGGACACCACCACGGCGTCCACCTGCGGATCCTCGAGCAGGGCACGGACGCTCTCCTGATACACCTCCTCGTCGGCCATGGGGTTCAGGTCGAGTGGGTTGCGAACGTTCACCAGGGCACCGAGCCCGGCACGGGCCATGGTTCCCGCCAGACTCTCGCGCGTGGCGTCGGCAAGCTGCGCCAGTTCCAGCTCGTAGCGCGCCCCCTGGATGCCGTCCGCCATACCCACGGTCTCGAAGCCGGCGTTGCTGATGCAGCCGATGCGCCGCCCGCGAAGCGGGAAGCCGTGGAACAGCGTGGCAATCTCCACCACCTGCTCGAATTCCTTGAAGGTGTCCGTAACGATCGCCCCCGCCTGAGCCACGACCGTTTGGCACACGTCATAGTCACCGGCGATGGAGGCGGTATGGCCCGCGGTGGCCGATCGCCCGGACTCCGTCTTGCCCGCCTTGTAGAAGACCACGACCTTCCCCGCTGCAACCGCGTCCTCCACGGCACGGACAAAGGCCAGGCCGTCGAGGTCGGAGAACCCCTCGACGTAGGCCCCGATGACATCAACATCGGTGCGGTCCGCCAGCGCCCGCAGCAGGTCCGACGCCGTCAAGTCGAGCTGGTTTCCGAAGGTGATGGCGAATGCCGGGTTGACGGTCTCCAGGTTGCTGATACGGGTGATGACAAAGGCGCCGCTTTGCGTCAGCAGCGCCAGCCGGTTGCTGGGATCCCCGCGCCGGGGAGCGAGCTTCTCGGCGGGCACAAAGAACGTGTCATACCGCCCGGGCCGGGAGCGTACCCCCAGGCAGTTGCCGCCCAGCACCACGGGACCGCGATCCGGGCGGCGGCGCGATTCGACGATGACCTCGCGGAGGCGTGCCGCGAGCTCGGCGCTGCTCTCCGTCTCGCCCAGACCGCCGGGGATCAGAATGACCGACGCCACTTTGCCGCTCTGGGTGACCTCGTCCATGAGCGGCGCGATGTTGCCCGATGCCGCGGCGATCACGAGCAGGTCTACGGGGGCGGGCAGTGCACCCACCGAGGCAGCGCAGCGCACGCCATCGATGCTGTCGCTACCCGGCTTGATCACCCAGAGCTGGTCCGGGGGAAACCCGCAGGCACGGATGTTGTCCAGGATGATGCGCCCGAAATTCTCACGCTTCGAAGAGACTCCCACCACGGCGATGGACTGCGGCTCGAGCATGGCGCCGATCTTCGCGATGGGACGCGACACCGCGGGGCGGGTCAGCTCATCCACCTGAGCGCGACCATCCAGCGGCACCAGGCGCTGGCGCACAAACGCGAAGGGATTCACCTCCAATTCGCGCAGGCTCGGTCCCTCGTCGCCGCGATAGACGCAAAACCGCTTTGCCAGCGCCAGGAAGGCTCGGAAGCAGCGCAGCAATTCGCCGTCGGACACCACGCGGCGGTGCCCCCGGGCCCGTCCGGCGATCACGTCGTACGCCGCGGTCTTCTGGAAGAGCTCGAAGAACTCCTCGGCGGTGGTGTCTCCGGCCAGGGCCTTGGCCACCGCCGCTCCGGGCCTCATGCGATGGGCCAGGTACTCGGTGTCCACGCCGCCCAGCCCGGCGGCCATGATGGCGCCGAACTCCCGCGAGGCGCGGATGCCCACGAAGAGCTCCTGGCCGAAGCCGGATTCGCTGGGTTCCACGAACTCCACCAGCAGCACGCCGGCGATCCGCGCGCCCCCGGCGCTGTGCCGTTCGACCATGGCGCGGATTTCCGCGTTGACAACGTCCAGCTCGTTGGGAACAAAGCGGACCGCACCCGCCTCCGTCTTGTGCACGATGTCCGTGGAAACGATCTTGAGCACTACTCGTTCCCCCGGAAACGCCGCCAGATCTTCCGCGGAGACCGTCGAGCCGCGATGCACGAAGCGATGCTGCGGAGGGCGGATGGCGCCGACCAGCTCCACCAGTTCATAGACCTCATGCTCATAGAGCTGTCGTCGGTTCTCAGCCGCCAGCCCCTCGAGCAGTTGCGTGACGGCGCGGGCCTCGGGTTCGGACAGCTCGCTGTCGTCCAGTTCGCCGAAGGAAGGCGGTGCCACTTTTCCCGGCTGCTCCAGGTCGGCGGGAGGCAGATGATCCAGCCAGTGCCGAACGGCTCGGGGCGTGGCCCCGCAGCGCAGAGCTTCGGTGTAGAGCCGCGCCGCCTGCCGCCCCAGTCGCAGCGCCCGCTGGTTGATGTCGATAACGCTCCGCCCCTTGGCGGCGAACATCTCCGCCATCGCTTCCTCCAGCGTGCCCTGGTCGATCCCCAGAACCACCGACCCGGCGCCCAGCATCACGGCGTTGACGGCCCGCGCCGAACCCGCGAAACGCGCCAGGCGGTCGGCGTCGATGAGCACATGATCCGCCAGACGCCCGATGCGCTCCAGCACTTCCTCGACCACGGGGTAGTTGGGTATGTTCACGAAGGGCGTGGTGTTGGCGACGATGGTTCCGCCCTCCCGCAGATACTCCACGTAGCGCAGCGACTCCAACGGTTCCATGGAAAGGACGACGTCCGCCTGCCCGCGTGAGATCAGGTCACTGTAGAGTTCCGCGTCGGAGATGCGCAGGTGCGATTGTACGGCCCCGCCGCGCTGCGACATGCCGTGCACTTCCGCCTGTTTGACACGCCAGTCCCGACGCAGCGCCGCCAGCGAAAGCGCCTCGGCGATGGTGAGAATTCCCTGCCCGCCGACGCCGGCGATGATCACGTTCTGTTGCATGGTGTCAGACTCCTCCCGCGGCAGCGGCAGCGGCGGCCGCCACCGGACCTCCCGTCGCGGCCCGCCCGTCGTCCCCGGCGATCGCACGGCGCTTCAGGTGAATGCAGGGCCGCGCCGCCACCACGACGGAGAGCCCGCGATGGTCCACCTCCCGCCGCACCAGCGCCACGTTCTGCTCGTGGTGCCTGGGCAGCGGATCAAGCTTGATCAGATGCTCCTCGTCGACGCCCAGCCCGCGCAACAACCGCAGGAGCCCCTCACCGGTGGTGAATACTTCCTGCCCGCCGGTCATCGCCACCGCCGCGTTGTCGAGGATGAACACCGTCATGTCGGCGTTCTCGTGCACGGCGCTGAGCAGCGGCGTCATGCCGGAATGCGTGAACGTCGAGTCTCCGATGGTGCAAAGCACCGGCCGTACGCCCGCCTTGGCGGCCCCCAGGGCCATGGATATCGACGCCCCCATGTCCACGCAGGTATGCACGGCGTTGTAGGGCGGGAAGGCGCCAAGCGTGTAGCACCCGATATCGCTGAACAGAATGGCGCTGGTTTCACCGGCGACGGCCTCGACGATGGCCCGGAAGGTGTCGCAATGCGGACAGCCGTTGCAAAGCTGCGGCGGCCGGCCCGGCAGGTCCCGTAGCGGCTCCATCGCCGCCGGCGCCGTGCGCTGTAGGGCCGCCTGTACCTGATCCACCGTCATCTCGCCGTCGGGCCGCAGCGCGCCGGTCAGCTTGCCGCGAATGATCTTGCCGGGAACGCCGAGCAACCCGTTGAGTTTCCCCTCGATGAACGGATATCCGTCCTCCACCACCAGGATGTCGTCGCAGTGATCCACCAGTTTGCGCACCATTTCGGCGGGCGCCGGGTACGCCCCGACCTTCAGCAGCGAGTAGCTGGAATCGTGCCCCAGGACCTCGCGAACGTAGTTAACGGCGATGCCCGAGGCGATGATCCCCTTGCGTCCGTTCAAGGTCAGCGTGTTGAACGGCGAATGCTCCGCGTAGTGCGCCAGAACCGGCTGCAGCTCGAGCAGGCGGCGGAACCGCCGCCGCGCGTTGACCGGCAGCAGCGTCCAATCGTTGGGATCGCCGTGGGCGACGAGCGGCGCGGCGAGCACCTCCCGCGGACGGCGCTCCACTGCGGCGCGGCTGTGCGCCAATCGCGTCACCAGGCGCACCACGACCGGCAACCCCACGCGCTCCGAGAGCACGAACGCCTCGCGCGTGGCATCGTACGCCTCCTGCTGGTTGGAGGGCTCGAACAGGGGCAGCCGCGCGAAGTCGCCGTAGTAGCGCGTGTCCTGCTCATTCTGCGAGGAGTGCATGCCCGGGTCGTCGGCCACGATCACCACCAGCCCGCCCAGAGCTCCCGTCAAGGCCGAACTCATGAACGGATCGGCGGCGACGTTGAGCCCCACATGCTTCATGGAGACCAGCGCCCGCCGTCCGGTGAAGGACATGCCCAGCGCTTCTTCGTACGCCACCTTCTCGTTCGTAGACCAGCGCGCGGCGATGCGCTGGTCGGGCGGCACGGTCCCGGCCCGCGAAAGCCGCTCCTCGATGGCCTCCAGAATCTCCGTGGCCGGCGTACCTGGGTAGGAAAACGCGCCACGGATGCCAGCGTCGATCGCCGCCACCGCCACCGCCTCATCGCCCAATAAAAGCTCTCGCATGGTCGCTTCCCGTTGGCAGCACCTTACCGCGAGGGTGGCCCCGCCCGCGCTCCCCGCGCAGAGTCCGCCCGTCGCGTTGTCGCCGCCCGACGGACCTGCAATCCACGTGCCACGGGCCACGGGGGCTCCGGAGGCAGCGGCAACCCGCGTTTTCGCACGGAAAACCGAGGGCACCAGCGACGCAGGCGCGGTGTTCGGACCGGGTGGCGGGTCAATGGTGGCCGGGGGGCAGCGGCGATTGAGCGAGCCGGGGGGGCGGGTCGATCGGCGACCCGGCGGCGGGCCCCACGCGGCCGCTTGCCCGTGCCGCGCCGGATCCTGCCGGGGAACATCTCCGTTCGGCGCGTGATCGCCACGCCCGAACGCAGGCGGCAGTTCATGCCCCGGGGGAGGGCTTATTCGTTGGCGTCCTGCCATTCCGCAAGCCACGCCATCTGAATGCGCTCGAGCTTGCCTTCGGTGGAGGCCTTGGGGTCACCGGCGAAGCCGGGTAGCTCGCATACCCACTTGTGCAGGTCCGTGAAGCGCACGTCCAGCGGGCGGACGGCCGGGTACCGCTCGTGGAGCAGAAGGGCGATCTCCTCGTGGTCCTCCCACGCGAGTTTTGCGGGCGACATCATGGGCACGGCTCCGTCGGTAAGGGCGCGCACAGCCCCGTTACGCTCAGCGCCAAGCGGCTGTGGGTCGCATACACCGCTGACCGGCCGGAAAGCCGATTCTACAGCGCGGCAGATCCGCAACCAAAGCGACGCAGCAACGCGTGACTTGGCGGAATGTGAACGGAAGAAGGCCTTTCACGCCAGGATCATGGGCAGCGGCTTGAGCTCCCGCCGCAAGGGGTCCAGCGACAGGCCCAGTGCTTCCAGGGTCAGCGCCCCAAGCAGCACGCTGTCACCCTCCTCGCCGAAAATGACATCCGCCCCGCCGACACGCTCGCCGTATCGAAACACCGCCACGCCTTTTTTGCGAACGATCTTGGTTCCGTCGGCCAGACGAAAGGTCTCTTCCGCGAGCGGGCCGATCCCCAAGCGCGCGAGTACGTCCGCCGGCACGACCGAGTACACGGCCCCCGAATCCACCAGGAACTCGATCTTCTCCGTTGCGTTCGGTGTGGACGGATTCGCGATGCCAACTTCCAGGACGGTGATCCCCATGCGGTAGTCTCCTCAGCCGACCATTATACCCGCGTTTCGCCGCCCCGCACTGACTTTCCGGTCCCGCTCTCCCGCCACCACGGCTCGATTCGGCTGGCCGCGCCCCGCAAAGGTCGAGCAGTATGGGATGCAACATGCGCGAAGCCACGGCATACTCCGTTGCGCGGAAAACCAACTGGAACGCCGAAGGTGGATTTCGCCCTTCGATATTCGCGGCCTTTGGTTGCGGCCCGCGGCCACGTTAGTGCCCTTCCTGAACCAGGTTGCGGTTCCATTGCGGAATCTCGACGACGACGTGCGCTGTGCCATCGGGGACTGACTGGCACGCCAGGCGGCTGGTGGGCCTTAAGCCCGGAGCCTCTTCGAGCTGATCCTCCTCCTCTTCCGTCGCTTCATTGATGGAGTTGATCCCCTGGCGAATGAGGACGTGGCACGTGGAGCAGGCGCACACGCCACCGCAGGCGTGGTCGATCTCGATGCCGTTGCCCAGCGCGATATCCAGCAGGCTGCCGGGCAGGCCGTTGTGCTCATAGGGGAACTTCGCCGGGTCCACCTCGATGGTGACGTTCATGGGCAGGAACGTCACCTGGTACTTCTGCGTGGGCATCTTGACGTCAGGTTGCTGAATATAGGGATTGACTCCACCCATGGGCTTACCTCCTCTGCGCGGCGGGCTCGGTTGGAGCACCGCCGGTTGTTGATGCCGTTGCCGGCCGATCGACCTCATCGCCGGCGACACCGCCGGAGGTCTGGAGCACGGCGGTCATGGCCCGCTCGGCCAGGGGAATCGTGGAACGATTGAACGCCTCACGCCGCGCATTAAGGGCCGCGGCGTCGGTGCACTCGGCGGCATAGCAGCGCAGCGCGCGAAGCTCCTCCGCCAGCGACGCCCGCTCCGCCTGGCCAAGCAGGTGCCCGAAGCGGCGGAGCATGCCCTCCGCCTTGTTGAGGTCGAACTCCAGCGTGGTGCGAACGTCGATCAGGTGATGCGCACTCATGTCCTCGTGTGCATGGGCAACGGACTCGTCGTGCATCCGCCGCACTTCCTCACGGGTCAGCCCGTGGTGCGGGATGATCTGCACGCCCGCCGCCTGTCCGCTGCGCTGCTCCCTGGCGGAGACGGTCAGCACTCCGTTCTGGTCAATCAGGAATGTCACGTCGATCTTGGGGATCCCCGCCGGCATGGGCGGAACCCCGGTAAGCTCGAACACGCCCAGTGAGCGGCAGTCCCGGGCCAGCTCCCGTTCCCCCTGGAGCACGTTGATCTTCACTTTTGTCTGGCCGTCCTGGAAGGTGGTGAACGTCTCCGTCGCCTGGCAGGGGATGCGGACATTGGCGCGAATGAGTTTGCCCATCGCCCCGCCCAGCGTTTCGATTCCCAGCGAGAGCGGCGTGACATCAAGCAACAGCACGTCGCGCTGCACGCCCATGAGCACCGAGCCCTGCACCGCGGCGCCCAGCGCCACCACCTGCTCCGGGTCCAGCGCCGTATAGGGCCGGCACTGGAACACCTCGGCCACACGCTGCCGCACATACGGCACACGCGTCGATCCACCCACCATGACCACCTGGTTAATGTCGCCGGGCGTTAAGCTGCAGGTCTTCATCGCCCGCCCACAGGCGGAGATGGTGCGCTCCACGAAGGGCTCGATCAGCCGCTCGAACTCGCCGCGCTCGATGCGGCGGCGATACGTCCGCCCCGATCCCAGGCCGATCTCCACCTCGGCCAGGTCTTCCGAACTCAGCCGCTTCTTGATGTTCTCGGCCAGGGTTCGAAGCTGCTGTTTGATCGCCGGGGAGTCGATGTCCAGGCCGAACTGCTCCTTGATTTCCCGGGTAAAAAGCTGGATCAACTGCTGGTCGAAGTCGTCGCCCCCCAGGTGCGTGTCGCCGTTGGTGGCCAGCACCTCGAACACCCCCTCTTCCAGTTGCAGGATGGAGATGTCGAAGGTCCCGCCGCCCAGGTCGTATACCGCGATCGTCGCCCGCTCGCGGCGATCCAGCCCGTAGGCCAGCGCCGCGGCCGTGGGCTCGTTGATGATGCGCACCACGTCCCATCCCGCGATTTGCCCCGCGTCGCGGGTTGCCTGCCGCTGCGAATCGTCGAACTGCGCGGGAACGGTGATCACCGCGCGGTGTACCGCAGGCCCGAGGTGCCGCTGGGCACGCTGCTTGAGCTCGCGCAGGATGATGGCACTGATTTCCGGCGGCGTGAAGCGACGCTCGCCGATCACCACCGCCGCCACGTCACGCGCGCCGTCGGAATGCGCCAGGCGCTCGATGGCGTAGGGGAGTCGCCGCCGGTCGTCGCCAAGGTCGGTGAAGCCGCGGCCCATGAGCCGTTTGATGGAGTACACGGTGGTCAGCGGCTGCTCGACGGCGTGCGCCCGAGCCTCGTGCCCGATGGCCGTCACTCGCCCGCTGGCCGCATCGAACGCCACCACCGACGGCAGTAGCACGTCGTCCTCCCCCGCCGACCCGAAAATCAGCCGCGGACCCGCCTCGTCGGCATAGGCCACCAGCGAGTTGGTGGTGCCCAGGTCGATGCCCACGATGATGTCGCGAGGGTCAGTCATGGGTGGTTTTCGCCGCGTGCATGGGATCCACGGACACTTCCGACAGCAGGTTGTCGTAGTAGCGGATGGAGTTCAGGAGCTTGCGGAATTCCCTCCGCTCCTCCAGGGACGCCTGGGGCAGGCTGTCGGCCCGCGCCGCCACCGTTTCCAGCGCCGCGCCGCGGGAGGCCGACAGCGTGGCGCGGAGGCGCTCCAGCTCGTCGTTTCGCCCCGCGCTGCGTGCCTCCTCAATCTGCTCCCGCAAAATCATCACTTCCGTCAGCAGGCTGCCCGGCACCTCACGAACCTCGACGGCGCTCGGTCCACCGGCCAGAGTCAGCAGGTAATCGGCGCGGCGCAGCGGATCGCTCAGTACGGCAACCGCCTCGTTGACCGCCGCGCTTAAGCGCGTGGCCAGGGCCGCCACCTCCCCGGAAGCGCCGGTGAAGTGATCGGGATGCACGCTTCGCGCCAGCGCCCGAAAGGACGCCTTGACCCGCGCCTCGTCCAGACGGAAGGTTCGCTCCAGGCCGAGAAGCTGAAAGTGGTCGACCCCCGAAGGCATGGGGTAGATGGACTGGCAGCCGGAGCAGACCACGGGGGAGAGCAACTCCGCCGCGCAACGAGTACACTTGGCCGGAAGCACGCCATTCTGTGCGGGCATAGCCGTTTCGCGGTACCTTCCCCGGCGGGCGCGCTGGCAAGGACACGGAGTCCGGTGCTCCCGGCCTCGCCGCGGGCCGGGGCAGGCGCGGCGCTCCACGCCCGGCGTCCCCGGTCATGGACGGCATTGCGCCAGGCGGCGCCGTGCCACGGGGCGGCACCGACTAGTGCTCCGACGCACCCGATTCTTCAGGTTGGGCGGCATGCCCAAGCACGGCACAGCCCTGCGCCGGCATGTCTTTCCTGGGCATGGCGGCGCTGCGCTTGACCATGTCACCCGAAGGATCAAGCTGCGTTGGAGCACTAGACCGCAAAGCTTGACCCGCAGCCGCAGGTGCTGGTGGCATTGGGGTTCTGGAAGACGAACCCGCGCCCCATGACCTCGTCCTTAAAGTCGATCGTAGTGCCTTCCAGGTAGAGCTGGCTCTTCGGATCGCAGATGATCTCCACGCCATGCTGCGTCCAGCGTTCATCGTTTTCGCCCATGGTCTCCGTAAGGTCCAGCGAATAGCTGAACCCGGAGCAGCCGCCGCCCTTGACCCCCACGCGGAGGTAGAGTTTGGCCGGTTCGTCCCCGCGCTTTCGCGCCACCTCCGCCTGCTGCTCGATGATCTGAGTAACCTCACGGGCCGCAATTTCCGTCAGTTGCACCATCGACTCCGCTCCCACTTCGACCGTCGCCCAGTCTCACGCGCGACGGTTCGGCTGTCCACAACGATGTCCGCCCGCGCGCCAAAGGGCGCGGGGCCCGCAACGAGCCGGCGGGCGCCTGCGTCGCCGACCCGCTGCGGGCCTTTGTCGCACCGATTCAGCGCGCCGCAGCCCCCGCGGGCCGGGGCGACGCCTGTTCCTTCTTCTGCTTCACATCCGCAATGGCCGCCCGCACCGCGTCCTCGGCGAGCACGCTGCAATGGATTTTCACGGGCGGAAGCGCCAGCTCCTGCACGATGTCCGTGTTCTTAATCTGGAGCGCCTCGTCGAGCGTGCGGCCCTTGACCCACTCGGTGGCCAGGGAGCTGCTGGCGATGGCGCTGCCGCAACCAAAGGTCTTGAACTTGGCGTCGACGATGCGGTCCTGCTCGTCGACCTGGATTTGCAGCTTCATCACGTCGCCGCATTCCGGGGCGCCCACGATGCCGGTCCCCACGTTGCGGGCGTTGCCGTCCAACGATCCCACGTTGCGCGGGTTCTGGTAGTGGTCGATGATCTTGTCGCTGTAAGCCATCTCGCATGACTCCTCAAACGTTCCCGCGACCTCAAACGCCGCGTCGTTACTTCCCGCTGCCCGCCGCGGTCGCCCGGTTCACGTCCGAGCCACCGCGACCCCGTCCCGCACCACTGCGCACCGCACGCAGGCTGCCGATGCCACAGTCCACGGGCACTAATGTCGCTGCCACTGCACCTTGGACAGATCAATCCCCTGCTGCGCCATCTCATAAAGCGGGCTCATCTCCCGCAGGTGGTTGACGGCGCTCACCACCCGCTTGATCGTCTCATCGATGTCCTCCTGGGTCGTGAACCGCCCCAGCGAGAAGCGGATGGAGCTGTGGGCGAGGTCGTCGCCCAGCCCCAGACCCTTGAGCACGTAGCTGGGTTCGAGCGAGGCGCTGGTGCAGGCGCTGCCGCTGCTGACCGCGATGTCGCCCATGCCCATCATCATGCTCTCGCCCTCCACGTAAAGGAAGCTGACGTTAAGCGTGTTAGGGAGGCGATGCTCCAGGTTGCCGTTGATCGAGACATCCGTCAGGTGCTCGCTGAGCCCGGCCCACAGGCGATCCCGCAGGCGAGCGATACGAACGCTCTCCGTCGGCATCTCCTTCCGACAGAGCTCCGCAGCGGCGCCACAGCCGACAATGCCGGGCACGTTGAGCGTGCCGCTGCGCATGCCGCGCTCATGGCCGCCGCCGTGAATAATGGGCTGCAACCGCACGCGCGGCTTCTTGCGCCGCACGTACAGCGCCCCGACGCCCTTGGGGCCGTACATCTTGTGCGCCGAGAGCGTCAGCAGGTCGATGCCCATCGCCTCCACGTCAATCGGGACCTTGCCGAAGGCCTGCGTGGCGTCGGTGTGGAAGATCACCCCGCGCTCCTTGCACAGCGCGCCGATCTCGGCGATGGGGTTGATGGTGCCCAGCTCGTTGTTGGCAAACATGAGACTCACGAGGATGGTGTCGTCGCGCATCGCCTGGCGCAGGTCCTCCATGCGCACGCGCCCCGAACGATCGGGTTCCAGCCAGGTAACCTCGAAGCCTTCCGACTCCAGGAATTTGCAGGGGTCGATCACGGCCTTGTGCTCGATCCTGCACGTGATGATGTGCCTGCCTTTGTCGGCGTACATGCGGGCCACGCCCAGGATGGCGGTGTTGTTGCCTTCCGTCGAGCCGCTGGTCCAGATGATCTCCTTGCTGCTGGCGCCGATGACGCCGGCCACCTGCTCCCGGGCCTTCTCCACCGCCTCCTCAGCGACCCAGCCGTAACGGTGGTTGCGGCTGGCGGCGTTGCCGAAGTGCTCGCGGAAGTAGGGCAGCATGGCGTCGAGCACGCGCGGATCAACCGGCGTGGTCGCATTGTTGTCCAGGTAGATACTCCTCATCGAACGAAATCTCCCACGGTGGCCCGCCGCGGGGCGGTCGGTTCCACCTTGATCTGGCTGACGGCCGCCGGCGGGCTCGGGGCCACGCCGAGATCGGCCAGTGTTACGCTCTGCAAGAACTCCTTCAATCGCTCCTGGACGCGGAAGGCCGGTACCCGCACCGGACACGAAGGCTCCAGGGTGCATGCGCCGTTGCTCGCCTCGCTCTCGGAGAACATGCACCGCACGAAGTGAATGGGGCCCTCAATCGCGGTGATGAGCTCGTCAAGCGTGATCTCCTCGGCAGGCCGGGCGAGGCTGTACCCGCCGCGCGCCCCGCGCTCACTGACCACCAACCCGCCGTGCGACAGACTCTTCAGGATGTTGGTCAGTATGGGTAGCGGCACGGCGCTCTGCTCCGCGATCTCCCGCGCGCTGACGACATCGCCGTTGCGATGGGCCAATCGCGCGATGGCGATCAGGGCATAATCGGTTTTCTTCGTCAGCGCCAGCAAGCCACGCCGTCCCTTCCTCGACGCGCCGAGCGCGTCTCTCTAAGGACTATATAGCACTAAATCGGTACTATATCAACCCCTAAATAGCACAAAAAGAGTACTATTTTTTCGATGGCGCATTCCGCCGGGTCGCCACCGTAAGTACATGCAGCACAACGTCTTAAGAACACGCTCCCGGCGTAGACATGTGACGCTGCCAAGCACCGGAGTGTTGCCCTGCCCCGAATATCGAGCTACCGTGCCCCGGTCGGTTCGCCAAGTTCCGGGATCGGGCGCCTTGGAAGGTGCGTTACAGGACTGGTTCCGCGGGAGGCTCGCGTCGAACGCACGCGCGGAGGCAACTCCGCGCGATTGCCCCGCCCCCACGCCGAATGATACCGCGCTTCTGAGACTCGGACCCGGGCTGGTCGACCGTAGCGATCGCGCTATTCTCGAGGTCCACGGTAAGGACCGCGCCGGCTGGCTCCACAACCTGACGACCAACCAGGTCAAGCCGTTGCGCCCCGGCGATGGGAACTACGCCTTCGCCATCAACGCCAAGGGACGGATTCTCTTCGACCTTGTGGTGTTGGTCCGCGGCGATTGCGTCTGGCTGAGCCTCGACCAACGCTTCCGCGAGACCGCGCTCGCGCACCTGAACAAGTACATCATCATGGAAGACGTCACGCTCCTCGACCGTAGCGGCGAGCTTACGTGCGTCGGGCTCTGCGGCCGCCGCGCCCCCGAGTTGCTCGCCGCCGGGGAGACCGGACCCACGACCAACGCCCCCCTGTTCGCGAACCTCGACCTGACATGTTGCGGCATTCCCCTGACACTCGTCCGCGATGACTTCTGCGGCCCGTGGGCCGTCGACCTCATCGTTCCCAGCAGCGTGGCGGTGGACGTGGCTTGCGGCCTGGCGGCACGGTCCGCGGTGCCGGTGAGCGCCGATGCCGTGGAGGTCTGCCGCGTGGAGGCGGGCATCCCCTGGCCGGGCCGGGAAATCACGGACGAGTACCTTCCCGCGGAAACGGGACTGCTCGCCCGCGCCGTCAGTTTCAACAAAGGGTGCTATCTGGGTCAGGAGATCGTGGAACGCATGCGGGCGCGACAAGTGGTGGCGCGACATCTGGTGGGATTGCGCCTCGAAGGCGAGTCCCTCCCTCCGCCCGGTGCCTCCGTGCTCGACGCCGGCGGCAACACTATCGGAACGGCGACCAGCCTATGCGCCTCGGCGGCCGCGGGGGGCGGAATCGCCCTGGCCTACGTGCGGTCTGGCCGTCATACGCCTGGCACCCCTGTGCGGATAGCGGGTGCGAACGGGAGCGTGCCGGCCTCGGTGGCGGCCTTGCCCTTCGTACCCTGCGAGACGTGACCGGGGTCGCGGCGCCGGAGGGAACAGGAACGACCCGGTTCCGGGCGGCGCGAAACGGTGCGGCCCCCGGGGGACCGGCCCCGAACGAAGACATCGAGGACAAGGGACGCCGGCCGGCGCACGAAGGCGCGGCGTGACATGGGAGGGATTTCGACCGTGGAGCGTGAACCAGCGGGCAGAGTGGCGGTGGTTACCGGGGGAGGCCGGGGCATCGGCCGGGCCATCGGCGAGCGCCTGGCGCGGTGCGGCGCGCAGGTGGTGGCGGCGGCGCGCTCGAACGCCGAGCTCGCGGAGACCCGGCGGGGCATCGAGGCGGCGGGCGGGAAGTGCCATGTACGCGTCACCGACGTGGCCGACGCGGGCCAAGTCGCCGCGCTGGTCGAGGAAACCGTTGCGCGCTTCCAGCGCCTGGACGTGCTGGTCAACTGTGCCGGCGTGGCGCCGCTGGCGCCCATCGAAGCGCTTGACCCCGCCACCTTCCGCGGGTTGCAGGCGGTGAATGTGGATGCGGTTTATCTCGCCTGTCGCGCCGCCTGGCCGATCATGAAGCAACAAGGCGGCGGCGTGATCGTCAACCTCTCCTCGGTGGCTTCCGCCGACCCCTTCCCCGGGTTCACCGCGTACGGCGCCAGCAAGGCCTGGATCAACGCCTGGACCCGCGGACTGGCGGACGAGGGACGGACATGCGGCATCCGCGTCTATGCCGTGGCACCCGGCGCCGTGGAAACGCGCATGCTGCGCGAGGTGTTTCCGGACTTTCCCGCGGCGCGAACCCTGCAACCATCGGACGTGGCGGATATGGTGTACGCGCTCACCCGGCCCGAGTGCCGCTATGCGACGGGTCAGACGATCTTCGTGCGCGCGTAAGCGCCGGGCTGTGGGACCGGCTTTCCAGCCGGTCATCGGCTGGCGGTTGCTGTGTTGGCGTACGCGACTCTCCGCACGGGCGGCCACGATCCTGCGCGCCGAGGAGCCGTCCGGCCGATCCATCGTCCAACGAGTCAGCTCCCGGGCAGCCACACCGACTCGTCTCCCAGGCAACCGCCGACCAGGTAGTTAACCCTGCTGCACAAAAACCGCCCTGTCGCTTTCGCCGCGCCGATCCGTTGGCCAAGCTGAACAAACACGCCTCGCAGCCCGAGGCGAAAGACCTGAGGCAAGCTGGGCCACGGGCATCCGGCCCGTGGAATCCTGGGCCGGGAGCCCATGCCACGAGTCTCGCCACCGGGCTGCCAGTGCTCCGACGCACCCCACTCCGCGCGTTGCCTGGCATGCCCAGGCACGGCACAGCCGTGCGCCGGCATGTCTGTCCTGGACGTGGCGGCGCTGCGCTTGGCCCTGCCACTCTAAGAACGAGGTGCGTCGGAATACTAGGGCGGAGCGGGACGCGTGCGAAGGCCATCGAGGAACTCCAGGGCCCGCGCCAGGCATTCCTGCTCCACGGGCGAAGAGTTCACCGCCTCCGCCAGGCCGGAACGCACTTCGGCGAAGAACGGATCATCGCGCGTGGTCCAGGGGTTCAACTCGATCTCGTGGACCACCGCGGTCACGGCCACGGCAAGCGCGTCCGTTATCCGGTGTACCTGCAACACCACGTCCGAGGTCGCCAGTCCCGGGCGGCGCTGAAGCTCACACCCGGGCACGTCGAACGCCACGCCGCCCGGCGACGAATCTGCGATCCGCACGGCGGCCCCGGGAGTAACGAATCGCGTCAACAGCCAGGCGGCCACGAAGGTGTCGGGCTCCAGCGGCGGCGCCGTCCAGTAGTAGACCTCGCCGCTGACCACCTCGGACCCGGGGACGGACGACAACGGAGCACCCGCCGGCCCAAGCAGCAGATAGGCCAGACCCGCAATCACCGCCGCCAGCAGCAGGTAGAGCGGATGGACTTTCATCGCCAATCCGGATCGCGACAGGGAACCACGCGCTCGGCGCCAAATGGAAGCACCGGCGCCGCCGGGCCTTGCGCCTGGGGAAGATGCGACAAACCGCCGTCATTGCCAAGGTCGAGTTGCAGCCGCCACAACCCCAGTTCCCCGCCGCGCGTCGACACGAAGATGATCGACCGCCCGTCGGGGCTGACCGCGGGATCGGTGTCGGCGGCGGCGTCCGTGGTCAGTCGGCGACAGCCGCGACGGAAGGGGTCCACCGCCCACAGGTCGAAGTTCCCGCCGCGGTTACACGCGAACGCGATGAACGCCCCGGTCGGCGACCAGCTTGGCGATATCGACAGGGCATCAAGGAGCGTCAGTTGCCGCGCCCATGGCCTGTCGGCGCGCAGCACCCAGATCTCGCTGATCGGCGTGCCGCTCCAGGCGCGGGCTTGCAGGTTGGCGTACGCCAGGTGCAGGGAATCCGGCGCCCACGCCGGGTAATGCTGGTATCCCAGAAGCTCGAGGCGGTCACCGAAGGCGCGCGGGCGAAGGTGGTAGAGGACTAGGTCGGTGTCGTCCGTGGCGCGGTTCAAACTGGCCGCCAGGGCCACGGACGCTCCGTCCGGGGAAACGGCCGGGTGCATGTCGAACTTCTGGTCCGTGGCGTGCGGCAGCGGCCTCGCCTCGCCCCCGTCCTTCAGTTCCGCCCGCCACACTTTCCCGTCCACCGTTTCAAAGATGCAGAAGGAGCCGTCGGCCGCCAGCGCCGGATGCGACTCGTCGAAGGGTGTATCCGTGACGCGCCGCGGCGCGTGTTGAGCGTCGAAGTCCCAGGTGTAGATGTCCCAGTTGCCTTCCGCCAGGGCGGCGAAGGCCAGCAGCCCGGGAGCGGACGCCGGCCGCTCCGGCGGCGATCCCAGCGAAAGGTCGATTGGCTCGAGCAGCCGGGCGGCGTCCGCGACAGGAGCGGCCGGGGGCGGTACAGCCTCGCCTGCGTGCAAAGTCGCCGCGAGCGCCAACACCATGGCAGCCGGCCCGCGGCGCCGGAGCCGCGATCGGCCGCAGTGCGGCCCATGTATCCCACGATCCGTCATGGTTCCTTCTGCACCAGCCGGCTCACCGTGCCCACGTGGTTGCGGAAGCTCGACACGTTCACTGTGAGCACATGCCGCCCCGCCCCCAGCGACGAAATGTCCCACGGATAAGTGAATGGCACGTGCCCCTGCTCCACCTCGATGATGCGGCGATCATCGACGTAGACGATGACCTCGAATTTCTGCTCGTTCAGGAATGTACGTTGGTGCGGACGCGGAAGGTCTACGCGGATAAGGGCCGGGCTGCCGCGCAACACGGTGGGACGAACCGGAGCCTGGTCGGCGGCGTCCGCCACCGCAGCGGGCTCGCCCGCCGCGGCAGGGTCCGGCACGGCCATGTCGTCCACGCCCACGATGTTTAGCAGCGAGCCGGCCGGTCCCACGGCCACGCTCTCGTTTCTCAGCACACGAGTGCCGCTATCCTCCAGGGCGGCGAAGAGCGTCGTGGAGCCGTCGGCGCACTGACGCCCGCC